>JANQOZ010000112.1 GCA_028285525.1 Lysobacterales bacterium | reverse complement strand
GGTTGAGCTGATCGCGCCGATCGCGATGGAAGACGGCCTTCGGTTTGCGATCCGCGAAGGCGGACGCACGGTCGGTGCCGGCGTGGTAGCCAAAATTATCGAGTAAATCATTTGACTGTCGAGTCGTAAGCCAGGCTTTGATGGCAGACGGGCTCCCGAAGTGGAGCCCAGCTGCAGGCGAGTAGCTCAACTGGCAGAGCAGCGGTCTCCAAAACCGCAGGTTGGGGGTTCGAGTCCCTCCTCGCCTGCCACCTTTATCGGGGCGGCACACGACAGACCGGACAATCAGCATTAATGAACGCAAAAGTTGAACCACAATCGTCGGCGATGGACCCGCTGAAATGGATTGCTGCTCTGGCCATCGTGGCCGGTGGCGTCTACGGGTTCTACGCGCTGGAAGCTCAGGTGCTTACGCCGGTCCGCGTAGTCGGGCTGCTGCTGACGATCGGGCTCGCGCTGTTTGTGGCCGCGCTGACCAGCAAGGGAAAAACCTTCCTGGCTTTCATGCGCGAGGCCAATATCGAGCGGCAGAAGGTTGTATGGCCGACCCGCACCGAAACGCTGCAGACCACGCTCGCCGTGGTGGTGGTGGTGATTCTGGTGGGGCTGCTGATCTGGCTGCTGGATTGGGTCTTCGGAGGGCTGGTTAGCCTGCTGGTGGGATGACGATGTCTGAGAAGCGATGGTACGTGGTTCACGCTTACTCTGGTTTTGAGCACCAGGTGAAGCGCTCGCTGGAAGAACGCATTGTGCGTGCCGGCATGGAAGAGAAGTTCGGCGACATTCTGGTCCCCACCGAAGAGGTTGTGGAGATGCGCGCCGGCCAGAAGCGCCGCAGCGAGCGGAAGTTCTTCCCAGGCTACGTGCTGGTACAGATGGATCTGGACGACGACAGCTGGCACCTGGTGAAAGACGTGCCGAAGGTGATGGGTTTTATCGGGGGTACGGCCGATCGGCCGGCGCCGATTTCCGATCGCGAGGCAGATCAGATACTGCAGCGCGTGCAGGAAGGTGTCGACAAACCGCGGCCGAAGGTGCTGTTCGAGGCCGGCGAAATGGTGCGGGTGATCGACGGACCTTTCAACGACTTCAACGGTGTCGTCGAAGAAGTGAATTACGAAAAGTCGCGCCTGCGTGTGGCGGTGCTGATCTTCGGCCGGTCGACGCCGGTCGAGCTGGAATTTGCCCAGGTAGAAAAGGGCTGAGTGGCCTTCGGGCTCGCTTTGGCGGGCGCGGCGGTTGAACAAAAAACTGCGGGGAGCTGGATCACTGGTTGATCGGCGCTTGAACCCGAGGAGATAAACGATGGCAAAGAAAGTACAGGCTTATATCAAGCTGCAGGTGCCGGCCGGCCAGGCCAACCCGAGCCCACCCGTGGGCCCGGCGCTGGGTCAGCACGGTGTGAACATCATGGAGTTCTGCAAGGCCTTCAACGCTGCGACGCAGAGCGTCGAGCCGGGTCTGCCGATACCCGTGGTGATTACCGTCTACGCCGACCGCAGCTTTACCTACATCACCAAGACAGTTCCGGCGTCGGTGCTGCTGCGCAAAGCTGCCGGCATCCCGAAAGGCAGCGGCGAGCCTAACACCAAGAAGGTGGGCAAGGTCACCCGCGCCCAGCTCGAAGAGATTGCCAAGGCGAAAGAGCCTGATCTGACGGCAGCTGACATGGACGCGGCAGTCCGCACGATTGCGGGCAGCGCGCGCAGCATGGGTCTGGAAGTGGAGGGTGTTGTCTGATGGCACGCACCGGCAAGCGACTGCGCGCAATCGCAGAGAAAATCGAAGCCCGGCCTTACGAGCTGACCGAAGCGCTCAACCTCCTGAAAGAGGTATCCAGCGTGAAGTTCAAAGAGTCGGTAGATGTGGCTGTTCGCCTCGGCGTTGACCCGAAGCGCTCTGACCAGCAGGTCCGCGGCTCTACCGTGCTGCCGAAAGGCACCGGTAAAGACGTCCGTGTGGCGGTCTTTGCCCAGGGCGAAAACGCCGAGAAGGCCAAGGCTGCCGGCGCTGACGTGGTCGGTTTTGAGGACCTGGCGGAGCAGATCCAGAAGGGCGACCTGAACTTCGATACGGTCATCGCCACGCCTGACGCTATGCGTGTGGTGGGTAAGCTCGGCCAGATTCTTGGCCCGCGCGGCCTGATGCCGAACCCGAAGGTTGGCACCGTATCGCCCGACGTCGAGGGTGCGGTCAAGAACGCCAAGGCTGGTCAGGTTCGCTATCGAACCGACAAGGCGGGGATCATCCACTGCACGATCGGCAAGGTGGATTTTGAAGCGGCGGATCTGGAGACCAACCTGCGGGCGCTGCTGGCAGACCTGGTCAAAGCCAAGCCGGCTGCTGCCAAGGGTCAATACATGCGCAAGGTGGCGGTGTCCACCACCATGGGCCCCGGCATTGTCGTCGAGCATTCAGGTCTCGTTTAAGGACACGAGTTAAGAGAACTTTAAGAATTTGAAGGAGCCGGTGGCCAGCGATGGCCGGCGGCCCCGTCAAAGACCGCAGGTGGGCACTATGGACAGCCGCCCCCAAATGTTTCCCGGATGGGAGATGGCCTGCGCAGACGGTGAATCCTTTCCCCAAAGCGGTTGGCGGCGGGCGGAGCACCGTAAACAACTGGAGGTATGCAATGGCGCTCAATTTTGAGCAGAAACAGAAAGTAGTCGCCGAAGTTGCAGCAGTTGCTGCTGACGCGCTGTCTGCCGTTGCTGCTGAGTATCGGGGTTTGACCGTGGAACAGATGACTTCCCTGCGCGAACAGGCGCGGAAAGAAGGCGTTTATCTGCGGGTCGCCAAAAACACCCTGGTGCGCCGAGCGGTGGAAGGCACCTCATTTGAGTGCATCAAAGAGGAGCTGACCGGTCCCCTGCTGTTTGCTTTTTCGCAGGAAGATCCGGGTTCCGCCGCACGTCTGGTGAAGGACTTTGCCAAGGACAACGACCAGCTGGTGGCAAAATTTGTCTCCATCGACGGTCAGCTTCTTGGCAGCGAGGGTCTGGGTAAGCTGGCATCACTGCCGACCCTGGATCAGGCGAGGGCCCAGCTTCTGGGTCTGATGAAAGCGCCTGCCGAGAAGTTTGTTCGGACTATCGCAGAGCCCCAAGCCAAGCTGGTGCGCGTACTCGCAGCCTACAAAGACAAGCAGGAAGCCGCTTAACAGCCGCTTCGGCAAACCGTTTTGGAAATTTGATTGAGTTAGGAGTTTTATCCAATGGCAGTTTCACGAGAAGAGATCAAAGAGGCTCTCAGCCAGATGCCGGTTATGGACCTGGTCGGTCTGATTGGCGAGCTGGAAGAAGAGTGGGGTGTGTCTGCGGCAGCGCCGGTAGCGGTTGCTGCGGGCCCGGCAGCAGGCGGCGAAGCCGCTGCGGCTGAAGAAAAGACCGAGTTCGACGTCGTGCTGGCTAGCTTCGGCGACAACAAGGTTGCCGTCATTAAGGCGGTTCGCGGCATCACCGGTCTGGGCCTCAAGGAAGCTAAGGACCTGGTCGAAGGCGCCCCGGCACCGGTCAAAGAAGGTGTCAACAAAGACGAAGCTGGAGAGATCCAGAAGCAGCTCGAAGAAGCTGGCGCCAAGGTCGAAGTCAAGTAATCGACCTTCCGGCCCAAGCCGATGCGAGACACCGCGGCTGGGAGCGTTTTTCGCTCCCGGCCTTTTCCCGTTTGGGAAGAGGCAAAACGGCCGCGCACAGAGTCTTGACCGACTCTTGTAAATACTAAAGCAGACTCAAACGAGTAGCAGGTACCGAGACATGTATTCATTCACCGAACGAAAGCGAATTCGAAAAGACTTTGGTAAGCAGGCTGAAGTGCGGCGTATTCCGTTTCTGCTGTCTACCCAGATCGATTCGTATGCCCAGTTTCTGCAGATCGGTGCGTCCGAGGCGGTGCTGGCCGAATGGCAGCGGCGCGGTCGCAACATGTCTGACGAGCAGCTCGATACGCTGATCGGTGAGCACCTGAACAACCGGGGCCTGCACGCGGCCCTGAGCTCGGTGTTCCCGATCGTCAGCTATTCCGGTAACGCGGAGCTGCAGTACCTGTTCTACTACATCGGCGAGCCGCCGTTTGACGTCAAGGAATGTAAGCTGCGTGGCCTGTCCTACGGCGCCCCGCTGCGCGTGCTCGTCCGCCTGGTCATCTACGACAAGGAAAGCAAGACCAAGAAAATCAAGGAGGTGCGGGAGCAGGAGGTCTACATGGGTGAGCTGCCCCTGATGACCGACACCGGCACCTTTATCGTGAACGGCACCGAGCGCGTGATCGTGTCTCAGCTGCACCGCTCGCCGGGCGTGTTCTTCGACCATGACAAGGGCAAGACCCACTCGTCCGGAAAACTGCTGTATTCCGCGCGGGTGATTCCCTACCGTGGTTCGTGGCTCGACTTCGAGTTCGACCCGAAAGACTGCATCTTCACCCGCATCGACCGTCGCCGGAAGCTGCCGGTCACCATTCTGCTGCGGGCGCTGGGTCTGGATAACGAGCAGATCCTCGATACATTCTTCGACACCAACGAGTTCAAGCTCCAGAAAGAGGGTGCGGAACTCAAGCTGATCCCGGAGCGCCTGCGCGGCGAGACGGCGTCCTTCGAAATCAAGGTTGGACGCAAGGTGATCGTCGAGCAGGGCCGCCGCATCACCGCGCGACACGTGCGCGAGCTGGCCAAGGCCGACATCGACAAGCTGCACGTTCCCGACGACTACCTGGTGGGTCGCGTTCTGGCTCACAACGTGGTGGACAAGGAAAGCGGCGAGCTGCTGGCCCAGGCCAACGACGAGCTGACCGAAGAGCAGATTCAGGCGCTGCGCGATGCGGGCGTTAAGGACATCCGCGTTCTCTACGTCAACGATCTGGACCGCGGTCCTTATCTGTCGAGCACGCTGCGCATCGACCCGACCACCACCGAGCTGGAGGCGCTGGTCGAGATCTACCGCATGATGCGCCCGGGTGAGCCGCCGACCAAAGAGGCAGCGCAGAACCTGTTCAACAACCTGTTCTTCACCGCCGAGCGCTACGACCTGTCCGCGGTCGGCCGGATGAAGTTCAACCGCCGCGTCGGCCGGTCCGAGATTGTCGGCGAAGGCATTCTCGACAGCCAGGACATCTTCGACGTCCTGCGGGTGCTGATTGACATTCGCAACGGCAACGGGTCCGTCGACGACATCGACCATCTGGGCAACCGGCGCGTTCGAAGCGTGGGTGAGATGGCCGAGAACGTCTTCCGCGTGGGCCTCGTCCGCGTTGAGCGCGCGGTCAAAGAGCGCCTGTCGCTGGCGGAGTCTGAAGGCCTCACGCCGCAGGAGCTGATCAACGCCAAGCCGGTGGCGGCGGCGGTCAAGGAGTTCTTTGGCTCGTCCCAGCTGTCGCAGTTTATGGACCAGAACAACCCGCTGTCGGAAGTTACGCACAAGCGGCGCGTCTCGGCCCTCGGCCCCGGCGGTCTGACGCGTGAGCGGGCGGGCTTCGAGGTGCGCGACGTGCACCCGACGCACTACGGCCGCGTGTGCCCGATTGAGACCCCTGAAGGGCCGAACATCGGTCTGATCAATTCGCTGGCTGTCTACGCCCGCACGAACGACTACGGCTTCCTCGAGACGCCGTACCGAAAGGTGGTGGACGGCAAGGTTACCGACGAGGTCGAGTACCTGTCGGCGATCGAAGAAGGTGAGTACGTGGTTGCTCAGGCCAACTCGAAGCTGAAGAAAGACGGCAGCTTTATGGACGAGTTTGTGCCGTGCCGCCACCAGGGTGAGTTCACGGTCAAAACCAAGGCTGAGATGCAGTACATGGACGTGTCGCCGAAGCAGATTGTGTCGGTGGCCGCCTCGCTGGTGCCGTTCCTGGAGCACGACGACGCCAACCGCGCACTCATGGGTTCAAACATGCAGCGCCAGGCCGTGCCGACGCTGCGTGCCGACAAGCCGCTGGTGGGAACCGGCATGGAGCGGGTGGTCGCGACCGATTCGGGCGTGACCGTCGTCGCCAAGCGCGGCGGCATCGTCCACGCGGTGGACGCTGGCCGGATCGTGATCCGGGTCAACCAGGACGAAGTGGGTCCGAACGATCCCGGCGTAGATATCTACAACCTGACGAAGTATCAGCGTTCGAACCAGAACACCTGCATCAACCAGCGGCCGCTGGTGCGTCCGGGTGATCTGATCAGCGCCAACGACGTGCTGGCGGACGGTCCTTCGACCGACCTCGGCGAGCTGGCGCTGGGCCAGAACATGCTGGTCGCGTTCATGCCGTGGAACGGCTACAACTTTGAGGACTCGATTCTCATCTCCGAGCGGGTGGTTCAGGAAGATCGCTTCACGACCATCCACATCGAGGAGCTGTCCTGCGTTGCGCGTGACACCAAGCTTGGGCCGGAGGAGATCACCGCTGATATTCCGAACGTTGGTGAACACGCGCTGGCCAAGCTGGACGAGTCGGGCATCGTGTTCATCGGTGCTGAGGTGAAGGCAGGTGACATCCTCGTCGGTAAGGTCACGCCGAAAGGTGAGACCCAGCTGACGCCGGAAGAAAAGCTGCTGCGCGCGATCTTCGGTGAGAAGGCCTCCGACGTGAAGGACTCCTCGCTGCGCGTACCGCCCGGCATGGACGGCACCGTGATCGACGTGCAGGTCTTCACCCGCGACGGTGTGGAGAAAGACAAGCGCGCTATCCAGATCGAAACCGAAGAGCTGAAGGCGGTTCGGAAGGATCTGGACGACCAGTATCGGATTCTGGAAGCGGCTATCTGCAATCGCCTCGAGGGGCTGCTGGAAGGAAAGATTGCCGACAAGGGACCCGGGCTCAAGAAAGGCGCCAAGGTCACTCAGGCCTACCTGGCTGATCTGCCCCGCGAGGACTGGTTCAAGCTGCGCATGCGCAACGCTGAGGTCCAGGAACAGCTGGAGCAGGCGGCTGAGCAGATCGCCAAGCAGCGCGAGCAGTTCGACGCCCGCTTCGAGGAGAAGAAGCGCAAGATCACCGCTGGTGACGACCTGGCGCCGGGCGTGCTGAAGATGGTCAAGGTCTACCTGGCCGTGAAGCGTCGCATCCAGCCGGGTGACAAGATGGCCGGCCGGCACGGCAACAAGGGTGTGATCTCCATGATTGTGCCGGTGGAAGACATGCCGTACACCGAAGAGGGTGAGCCGGTGGATATCGTGCTCAACCCGCTGGGTGTACCGTCCCGCATGAACATCGGTCAGGTGCTGGAGACTCACCTGGGTTGGGCCGCTCGCGGTCTTGGGCGTCAGATCCAGAAGATGCTCGACGAGCAAAAGACGACCAACCAGCTCAAGAAGTTCATCGAGTCGATCTACAACTCGGACATGACGGGGCGCGTCAGCCTCAGTGATTTCTCCGAAGAGCAGGTCCAGGAACTCGCGAAAAACCTGAGCAAGGGTGTGCCGATGGCAACGCCGGTGTTCGACGGCGCCGCCGAAAAGGAGATCGACAAGCTGCTGGAGCTGGCTGACCTGCCGGCCTCCGGGCAGACGACCCTGATCGACGGCCGGACGGGTGACGCGTTCGACCGACCGGTGACGGTGGGCTACATGTATATGCTGAAGCTCAACCACCTGGTCGACGACAAGATGCACGCCCGTTCAACCGGCCCGTACAGCCTCGTTACCCAGCAGCCGCTGGGTGGTAAGGCGCAGTTCGGCGGTCAGCGGTTCGGTGAGATGGAGGTCTGGGCGCTGGAAGCGTACGGGGCCGCCTACACCCTGCAGGAAATGCTGACGGTCAAGTCGGACGACGTGGCTGGACGAAACCAGATGTACAAGAACATCGTCGACGGCGACCACCACATGGTGGCGGGTATGCCCGAGTCGTTTAACGTGCTGGTGAAGGAAATTCGCTCGCTTGGTATCAACATCGAGCTGGACGAAGACTAAGAGGCCGCTTGCGGTCCAAAGGAGAGATACAGAGTGAAAGATCTTCTCAATCTGTTCAATCAACAGCGGCAGCCGGTGGACTTCGAAGCCATCCGGATTGGTTTGGCTTCACCGGAGATGATCCGGTCCTGGTCTTACGGCGAGGTGAAGAAGCCGGAAACCATTAACTACCGTACCTTCAAACCAGAGCGTGACGGCCTGTTCTGCGCGGCGATCTTTGGCCCGGTCAAAGACTACGAGTGTCTCTGCGGCAAGTACAAGCGCATGAAGCACCGCGGCGTGGTGTGCGAGAAGTGTGGCACCGAGGTCACTCTGACCAAGGTTCGCCGCGAGCGCATGGGCCACATTGAGCTGGCCTCGCCCGTCGCCCACATCTGGTTCCTGAAGTCGCTGCCGTCCCGCATCGGCCTGATGATGGACATGACGCTCCGCGAGATCGAGCGCATCCTCTACTTCGAGTCTTTTGTCGTCATCGATCCCGGCATGACGCCGCTGGAAACCGGTTCGCTGCTCACCGATGAGCAGTACCTGGAAGCGATGGAAGAGTACGGGGACGAGTTCGACGCCCGCATGGGCGCCGAGGCGGTCTACGAGCTGCTGAAGCACATCGACCTCAACGGCGAGCTGCTCAAGCTGCGCGAAGAGATTGCCGCCACCAACTCTGAGACCAAGCTGAAGCGCCTGTCCAAGCGCATCAAGCTGGTTGAGGCGTTCCTGGATTCCGGCAACCGGCCCGAGAACATGGTCATGACCGTACTGCCCGTGCTGCCGCCGGACCTGCGTCCGCTGGTGCCGCTGGACGGTGGCCGCTTTGCGACCTCGGACCTGAACGACCTGTATCGCCGGGTGATCAACCGCAACAACCGCCTGAAGCGTCTGCTGGAGCTCAACGCCCCGGACATCATCGTGCGCAACGAAAAGCGCATGCTGCAGGAAGCGGTCGACGCGCTGCTGGACAACGGCCGTCGCGGCCGGGCCATCACCGGCACCAACAAGCGCCCGCTGAAGTCGCTGGCTGACATGATCAAAGGCAAGCAGGGCCGGTTCCGTCAGAACCTGCTCGGCAAGGGCGTGGACTACTCCGGTCGCTCCGTGATTGTGGTCGGCCCCACGCTGCGCCTGCACCAGTGCGGTATTCCGAAGAAGATGGCGCTGGAGCTGTTCAAGCCGTTCATCTTCTCCAAGCTGCAGCGACGCGGCCTGGCCACCACCATCAAGGCGGCCAAGAAGCTGGTCGAGCGCGAGAGCGCTGAGGTCTGGGACATCCTGGAAGAGGTGATCCGCGAGCACCCGATTCTGCTGAACCGGGCGCCGACGCTACACCGTCTGGGCATCCAGGCTTTTGAGCCGGTTCTGATTGAGGGTAAAGCGATTCAGCTGCACCCGCTGGTCTGTACCGCGTTCAACGCAGACTTCGACGGCGACCAGATGGCGGTACACGTGCCGCTGTCGCTGGAAGCGCAGCTCGAAGCGCGCGCCCTGATGATGTCCACCAACAACATCCTCTCGCCCGCCAACGGTGACCCGATCATCGTGCCGACCCAGGACGTGGTCCTGGGCCTGTACTACATGACCCGGGAGCTGGTGAACGTGCCGGGTGAGGGCATGGTGTTCAGCAACATCGACGAGGTTCACCGCGCATACCAGAACAAGCAGGTGGAGCTGCACGCCAAGGTCAAGGTTCGGATGGACTACCACCGCGACCTCGGTGAAGGCGAAACGGAGGCTCTGACAGGCCTGGTGGAAACCACCGTCGGCCGTTCGCTGCTGGCGGAAATCCTGCCCGAAGGCCTGCCGTTTGATCAGATGAACCAGCCGCTGACCAAGCGCGCGATCTCCAACCTGATCAACGAGTGCTACCGACGCCTCGGCCTGAAGGCCAGCGTGGTCTTCGCCGACCGCCTGATGTACACCGGTTTCCACTACGCCACGAAGGCGGGTGTCTCAATCGGTGTCGTCGACCTCAAGGTGCCGGAAGAGAAGAAGAAGATTCTCGACGAAGCCGATTCCGAGGTGGTGGAGATCCAGGAGCAGTACGCTTCCGGTCTCGTGACCAGCGGCGAGCGCTACAACAAGGTGGTCGACATCTGGTCGCGCACCAACGAGCAGGTGGCGAAAGCCATGATGGACCACCTGGGTACGGACCACGTGGAAGACGCCGAGGGCAACAAGGTTGATCAGCCTTCGATGAACTCGATCTTCATCATGGCCGACTCAGGCGCACGGGGTTCTGCCGCGCAGATCCGCCAGCTTGCGGGCATGCGGGGCCTGATGGCCAAGCCGGATGGCTCCATCATCGAGACGCCGATCACGGCTAACTTCCGTGAGGGCCTGAACGTCTTGCAGTACTTCATCTCCACGCACGGCGCCCGAAAGGGTCTGGCCGATACGGCGCTGAAGACAGCTAACTCCGGGTACCTGACCCGACGCCTGGTGGACGTTGCTCAGGACGTGGTCGTGACCGAGACCGACTGTAAGACCGAAGCCGGTTTGACCATGACGCCGATCGTTGAAGGCGGCGATGTGGTCGAAGCACTGGCTGATCGCGTGCTGGGCCGCGTGGTGGCCGAGGACACCTGGGCGCCTTCGCAGAAAGACGGCGAAGATCCCGCGGTGCCCCGCAACACGCTGCTGGACGAGGCCTGGGTCAAGAAGCTCGACGAGATGGGCGTGGATTCCATCAAGGTCCGTTCGCCGATCACCTGCGAAACCCGCTTCGGGGTATGCGCGATGTGCTACGGCCGCGACCTGGCCCGAGGTCATCTCGTGAACCTGGGTGAGTCTATCGGCGTCATCGCCGCTCAGAGTATTGGTGAGCCGGGTACCCAGCTGACCATGCGGACCTTCCACATCGGTGGTGCTGCTTCCAGCGCCGCGGCGGTGGACCACGTGGCGGTCAAGTCCAACGGCTCGACCCGCCTGCACAACCTGAAGTTTGTGCAGCACAACGAAGGCCACCTGGTGGCGGTATCACGCTCCGGCGAGATCTCCGTGATCGACGAGCAGATGCGTGAGAAAGAGCGCTACAAGGTGCCTTACGGCGCTGTGCTCAGCATCAAGGACGGTGATGAGGTGACCGCCGGTCAGACCATCGCTAATTGGGATCCGCACACCCACCCGATCGTGACCGAGGTTGCGGGTATCCTGAAGTTCACCGACTTTGTCGACGGCGTGACCGTGGACGAACAGGTGGACGACATCACAGGCCTCCAAAACTTCGTCGTGACCGATCCGAAGACCCGCGGCAGCGCCGGTAAAGACCTGCGTCCGCTGGTGACCCTGGTCGACAAGAAGGGCAAAGAGCTCTGCCTGGCGGACACCGATCTGCCGGCGCAGTACTTCCTGCCCGCCGGCGCCATCATCAGCCTGCAGGACGGGGCTGAAGTGGGCGTGGGTGACGTGGTGGCCCGGATTCCGCAGGCCTCCAGCAAAACCCGCGACATCACCGGTGGTCTGCCCCGCGTGGCTGACTTGTTCGAGGCCCGTAAGCCGAAAGAGCAGGCGGTGCTGGCTGAGGCTACGGGTATCGTCAGCTTCGGTAAGGACACCAAAGGCAAGCAGCGGCTGGTGATCACCGACAAAGACGGTGAGGCGACCGAGGAGCTGATTCCGAAGTGGCGCAACATCCTGGTGTTCGAAGGTGAGCACGTGGAGAAGGGTGAAGTGGTGGTTGACGGTGAGCTCAACCCGCACGATATCCTGCGTCTGCTCGGCGTTGAGGCTCTGGCGGACTACCTGGTGAAAGAGATCCAGGACGTCTACCGGCTGCAGGGCGTGAAGATCAACGACAAGCACATCGAGGCGATCATCCGCCAGATGCTGCGCAAGGTGCAGATTCTGGAGTCGGGCGACACCAACATGCTGCGCGGCGAGCAGCTCGAGCGCAATCGCGTGCTGGACAACAACGAAAAGGCCGAAGCCAACGACGAAGCGCCGGCCCGCTACGAGCGGGTGCTGCTGGGTATCACCAAGGCGTCGCTGGCCACGGAGTCGTTCATCTCGGCGGCCTCGTTCCAGGAGACCACGCGGGTGCTTACCGAAGCCTCCGTGCGCGGAACCCGGGATCAGCTGCGCGGCCTGAAGGAAAACGTGATTGTTGGGCGTCTGATTCCGGCCGGAACCGGTCTGGCGTATCACGAGGAGCGTCGCCGCAAGCGCCGTGGCATCAGCGCGGAGCTGGAGGAGATCACCGGCGATATCGGTGCCGAGAGCAGCGAGACCACCGAAGAGACCTCCTGACGCGAGGCTTAGCTCCAACCATCCGTCTAAAAAGTGGGGCCGCCTTCGGGGCGGCCCTTTTCTTTTTCCTGGACAAAATCCACGTTTCATTGACGAAACTGAAACGTTCGCATAGGCTTTTACTTGTGCCGTCCTGAGGGGTGGCCGGGTGCCAGGGAAAACGCCTTGACACCCTAATCCGATGTCACTAGAATTCCCGCTCTTTCGACAGGCAGGGGCCACCCCTGCCTGTCGTTGTTTTCTGAAGGCAATAAAAGTATGTCCACCATCAACCAGCTGGTGCGGAAGCCGCGCAAGCCGAAAATGTATAAGAGCAACGTGCCGGCCCTGGAAGCCTGCCCGCAGCGCCGTGGTGTGTGCACCCGCGTGTACACCACCACCCCGAAGAAGCCGAACTCGGCCCTTCGGAAGGTCGCGCGTGTGCGGCTGACCAACGGTTTTGAAGTCACCAGCTACATCGGTGGCGAAGGCCACAACCTGCAGGAGCACTCGGTGGTGCTGATCCGCGGCGGTCGTGTGAAAGACCTGCCCGGCGTGCGCTACCACGTGGTGCGCGGCAGCCTCGATACGGCGGGTGTGTCCGACCGGAAGCAGGCGCGCTCCAAGTACGGCACCAAGCGGCCCAAGGGCTGAAGCGCGAATTAGCGCGCGGCGTTTAAAAAGAATCAGAGAAAACATCGATGTCCCGAAAAAAAGGCAACTACCAGCGCGAACTGCTGCCCGATCCGAAGCACAGCAGTGAGATGATCGCCCGCTTCATCAATATGGTGATGCGCAGCGGCAAAAAATCTGTGGCGGAGCGCATTGTTTATGGCGCGCTGGACCAGATTTCATCCCGCAGCGTCGAGGATCCGATCGAGCTGGTGGAAAAGGCGCTCGAGAACGTGCGGCCTGTCGTTGAGGTGAAGTCCCGCCGAGTCGGTGGCGCCACCTACCAGGTCCCGGTTGAGGTGCGCCCCAACCGTCGGAACGCTCTGGCCATGCGCTGGGTCATCGACGCAGCGCGTAAGCGCGGCGAACCGAACATGCCCCGCAAGCTGGCGGGCGAACTGCTGGACGCCGCTGAACAGCGCGGCGCCGCAATTAAGAAGCGTGAAGAAACGCACCGAATGGCGGAAGCCAACAAGGCCTTCTCTCACTACCGCTGGTAGGTGAGGCTCAAGGCGCTTTGACAAGGTAAATCAGGAAAAGACAGTGGCTCGTAAAACCCCTCTCAATCGTTATCGCAACATCGGCATCATGGCTCACATCGATGCTGGCAAGACGACGACGACTGAACGCATCCTGTTCTACACCGGCGTCTCCCACAAGATTGGTGAGGTGCATGACGGTAATGCCACCATGGACTGGATGGAGCAGGAGCAGGAGCGGGGTATCACGATTACCTCCGCAGCTACCACCTGCTTCTGGCGGGGTATGGACCAGGATTGGCCGGAGTATCGGATCAACATTATCGATACCCCCGGACACGTGGACTTCACCATCGAGGTAGAGCGCTCGCTGCGCGTCCTCGACGGCGCGGTTGCCGTATTCTGTGCGGTCGGTGGCGTTGAGCCTCAGTCCGAGACGGTCTGGCGCCAGGCCTCCAAGTACCAGGTGCCCCGGATGGCGTTCGTCAACAAGATGGACCGCGCCGGTGCAAACTTCGAGCGAGTGGTTGGCCAGATCAAAGAGCGCCTGGGCGCAAACGCCATACCGATTCAGCTGCCGATCGGCGCTGAGGATGGCTTCGAAGGGGTGATCGACCTCATCAAGATGAAGGCGATCCACTGGAACCCGGACGACATGGGCGTCACCTACGAAGAGCGTGACATCCCCGCTGAGCTTCAGGATGCGGCAGACGCTGCGCGTGAGGTGATGTTGGAAGCGGCTGCCGAGAGCACCGATGAGCTGATGGAGAAGTACCTGGAAGAGGGTGAGCTGAGCAACGAGGAGATCCGAGAAGGTCTTCGCGCTGGCACGATCGCCAACTCTCTGGTCCCCGTCATGTGCGGCACGGCGTTCAAGAACAAGGGCGTGCAGGCCATGCTGGACGCGGTCATTCATTACATGCCCGCGCCGCAGGAAGTGCCCGCTATTAAAGGTGTGCTGGAAGACGGGACCGAATCGTCTCGGCCCAGCGACGACGACGCGCCGTTTTCTGCGCTGGCGTTCAAGATCGCGACCGACCCCTACGTGGGTACGTTGACCTTCTTCCGGGTTTACTCCGGCGTGGTGAGCGCGGGCGACTCGGTCTACAACCCGGTCAAGAGCAAAAAGGAGCGGCTGGGCCGTATCCTGCAGATGCACTCCAACTCCCGCGAGGAGATCAAGGAAGTGCGCGCCGGCGACATCGCCGCTGCGGTGGGCCTGAAGGACGTTACGACCGGCGACACGCTGTCTGCGCAGTCCGACATCATCACGCTCGAGCGGATGGAATTCCCGGAGCCGGTGATTGCGGTTGCGGTTGAGCCCAAGACCAAGGCTGACCAGGAAAAGATGGGCGTCGCGCTGAGCAAGCTCGCGCAGGAAGACCCGTCGTTCCGCGTCAGCTCGGACGAAGAGTCCGGTCAGACGATTATCGCCGGTATGGGTGAGCTTCACCTCGACATCATCGTCGACCGCATGAAGCGCGAGTTCAGCGTCGAAGCGAACGTCGGTAAGCCTCAGGTTGCCTACCGCGAGTCGTTCAAGCGGCAGGTTGAGGCGGAAGGCAAGTTTGTCCGCCAGTCTGGTGGTCGCGGTCAGTACGGCCACGTACGGCTGCGAGTGGAGCCGCAGGAGCGCGGCGCCGGCTACGAGTTTGTGAACGAGATCGTCGGTGGTGTTGTGCCCCGCGAATATATCTCCTCGGTCGACAAAGGCATCCAGGAGCAGATGGAAAGCGGCGTGCTCGCCGGCTTCCCGGTGGTTGACGTGAAGGTGGCGCTGTATGACGGCTCCTATCACGACGTCGACTCCAACGAGATGGCGTTTAAGATCGCCGGCTCAATGGGCATGAAGGCGGCCGCGCAGGAAGCGGGAATGAACCTGCTTGAGCCGGTCATGAAGGTCGAGGTGGTTTCACCGGAAGACTACATGGGTGACGTGATGGGCGACCTGAACCGTCGCCGCGGCATTGTGCAGGGCATGGAAGAGTCACCGGCCGGCAAGATCGTGCGCGCCAACGTGCCGCTGGCCGAGATGTTTGGCTACGCCACGGATCTGCGCTCCATGTCTCAGGGTCGCGCGACCTACAGCATGGAGTTTGATCACTACGCAGAGGCGCCGTCCAGCGTGGCGGATGCAGTGATCAATCAGGCCTGATCGGCCGGGCTGATTGACCTGACTGATCGACTTGGATCGACGTTAGAACAAATAACATCTAAAAACGTTTTATTGAAAGGTTAAGAGAAAATGGCGAAGGAAAAATTTGAACGTACAAAGCCACACGTCAACGTAGGGACGATTGGCCACGTTGACCACGGCAAGACGACGCTGACGGCGGCGCTGACG
>JANQOZ010000111.1 GCA_028285525.1 Lysobacterales bacterium | reverse complement strand
GGTTGAGCTGATCGCGCCGATCGCGATGGAAGACGGCCTTCGGTTTGCGATCCGCGAAGGCGGACGCACGGTCGGTGCCGGCGTGGTAGCCAAAATTATTGAATGATGAATGCGAGCTCGCCCGCGGGCGGCTCTGAGTACATAAGAAGATGTCAGACCAAAGAATCCGAATTCGCCTGAAGGCGTTTGATCATCGACTGATCGATCGCTCGGCGTCAGAAATTGTTGAAACCGCCAAGCGGACCGGTGCGCAGATTCGCGGCCCGATTCCCCTTCCGACCAAGAAGGAGCGGTTCACGATTCTGACGTCACCGCACGTTAACAAAGACGCGCGGGACCAGTACGAGATCCGGACCCACAAGCGTCTGATGGATATCGTGGATCCGAACGACAAGACGGTCGACGCGCTGATGAAGCTCGATCTGGCCGCCGGTGTAGACGTTCAGATTCAGCTGTACTGATTTGGCCCGGCTGCCTTAGGCGGCCGGTGCTGAGTTGCCCGGGGTAACCTGCCGGGCAATTGCCCGGGCTGGATTGCCGGGCGCTAAAAGGGGTCAGGTCCCTTTTTAAAAAAACACAATAAAGGGAAAGAAGGGATCTGACCCCTTCTTCGAAAATTTGACGGCAGCGGCGCGAGCATGGCCTTGTGAATATGTCGCTGCCCACCATGAGAGAGATGGTAATGATTGGTGTAATCGGCCAAAAGCGCGGTATGACGCGAGTGTTTACTGACGACGGTGAATCTGTGCCTGTGTCAGTGGTAGAAGTCGCTCCCAACCGCATCACGCAAGTCAAAACCGAAGACAACGACGGCTATCGTGCGGTGCAGGTCACCCGCGGTGCCAAGCGCGTGTCTTTAGTCAACAAGCCAAAAGCCGGACACTTCGCCCGCGCCAGCCAGGAAGCAGGTGACGGCCTGTGGGAATTCCGCCTGGACGAGGGTGAAGGTGAACACCTGGCGGCCGGCGGTGAAATCACGGTCGACGTCTTCTCCGAGGGCCAGATCGTCGACGTCACCGGCACCACCAAAGGCAAGGGCTTTGCTGGCGTCGTCAAGCGCCACAACTTCCGCATGCAGGACGCCACGCACGGCAACTCGCTGTCGCACCGGGCGCCCGGTTCCATCGGTCAGTGCCAAACCCCCGGTCGCGTCTTCAAAGGTAAGAAGATGGCTGGCCACATGGGTGCGGTCCGCAGCACCACGCAGAATCTGCGCGTCGTGCGCGTCGACACCGAACGCAACCTCCTTTTGATCCGGGGCGCGATCCCGGGTGCCACCGGCGGCAAGGTCATTGTCCGTCCGGCGGTCAAGGCCAAGGGATAAACCAAGGAATCTACGATCATGGAACTGACGATCAAAGGATCTTCCGATACCGTCAGCGTTGCTGACGGCACCTTCGACCGCCCCTTCTCTGAAGGTCTGGTCCACCAGGTGGTAACGGCTTACCTGGCCGGCGGCCGCGCGGGCACGAAGGCTACCAAGTCGCGCTCCGACGTGAGCGGCGGTGGCCGCAAGCCGTGGCGCCAGAAGGGCACGGGTCAGGCTCGCGCCGGAACCATCCGCAGCCCGCTGTGGCGTGGGGGTGGCACGACGTTTGCGCTGCGTCCTCGCAACTTCTCGCAGAAGGTCAACCGCAAAATGTATCGCGGCGCCATGCAGGCCATCTTCTCGGAGCTGGTCCGTCAGGAGCGCTTCGACGTGGTGCAGGACTTTGCGCTGGATACGCCGAAGACCAAGGATCTGCTGGCCAAGCTGGCCGATTTCCCAGGGCAGCGTGTGGTCATCATCACCGAAGACGTCGGCCCGAATCTGTATCTGGCCTCCCGCAACGTGCGCGGTATTACGGTCATCGATTCTTCTGCGGTCGACCCGGTGACCCTCGTGGACGCCGATCGCGTCATCGCGACGGTCGATTCGGTGAACAAAATTCAGGAGTGGCTGAAATGAACAAGGAGCGCCTCTACCAGGTGCTGCGCGCCCCGCACGTGTCAGAGAAGAGCACGCGCGTTGGCGGCGAAGGTAACCAGTATGTTTTTAAGGTTGCCACCGACGCCAGCAAGCCGGAGGTCAAAGCAGCGGTGGAAATGCTGTTCAAGGTGAACGTTGAGAACGTCAACATGGTCAACGTACGCGGAAAATCCCGCTCATTCCGGATGGTGCCTGGACGGCGCCCGAACTGGAAAAAGGCTTACGTGCGTGTCGCGGAAGGCCAGACCATCGACGTCGAACAGCCTGTGGCTGACTAAGAGAATAACCATGGCACAAGTAATCAAACTCAAGCCGACTTCTCCCGGCCGTCGTGGAACGGTTGTCGTCAAGCGCGAAGGCCTCTACAAGGGCCGTCCGCACGAGGCGCTGGTCGAGAAGAAGACCAAGACCGGTGGTCGCAACAGCGACGGCCGCATCACCACGCGCCACAAGGGCGGCGGTCACAAGCAGCGCTACCGGGTTATCGACTTCAAGCGTCGCAAGGACGGCGTGCCGGCGAAGATCGAGCGCATTGAGCACGACCCGAACCGCAGTGCGTTCATCGCCCTGCTTTGCTATGCCGACGGTGAGCGCCGCTACATCGTGGCCCCGCGTCGCATGAACGTTGGAGACGAGGTTCAGTCGGGTCGCGACGCCCCGATTCGCAACGGCAACTGCCTGCCGCTGCGTAACATCCCGGTGGGCACCACGGTGCACTGCATCGAGATGAAGCCTGGCAAAGGCGCGCAGATCGCGCGGTCAGCCGGTGCGTCTGCCCAGCTGGTGGCTCGCGAAGGCGTCTACGCAACCCTGCGGCTGCGGTCCGGCGAGATGCGCAAAATCTCTCACGACTGCCGCGCGACGATCGGTGAGGTGAGCAACTCAGAGCACAACCTGAAGAAGCTCGGCAAGGCCGGTGCCAGCCGCTGGCGTGGTGTTCGCCCGACGGTTCGCGGTGTTGCGATGAACCCGGTCGATCACCCGCACGGTGGTGGTGAAGGTCGTACGTCCGGCGGTCGCCATCCGGTGAGCCCCTGGGGTACGCCGACCAAAGGCTACAAGACCCGTAAAAACAAGCGCACCGATCAGCTGATCGTTCGTCGTCGCTCGCAGAAGACAAGGTAATTCGAGATGCCACGTTCAATTAAGAAAGGCCCATTCATTGATCACCACCTGCAGAAGAAGGTGGACGAAGCGGTCGCCAACAACAGCAAGCGTCCGATCAAAACCTGGTCTCGCCGGTCGATGGTTGCGCCGGAGATGGTCGGTCTGACGATCGCGATCCACAACGGCCGGCAGCACATTCCGGTGCTGATCAACGAAAACATGGTCGGGCATAAGCTTGGCGAGTTCTCTGCGACGCGCACGTTCAAGGGCCACTCGGGCGACCGCAAGTCGCGCTAAGGCGGGGTTGAGAAGGAACCATCATGGAAGCACGAGCAATTCTGAAAAGGGCGCCGATCTCAGCGCAGAAAGTGCGCCTGGTCGCTGACCTGGTCCGCGGTATGCCGGTCGAGAAGGCTGAGCAGGTGTTGACCTACAGCCCGAAGAAGGCCGCACACATCGTCAAGAAGGTGCTGCTGTCGGCCATTTCCAACGCCGAGCACAACGAAGGCGCCGACATCGACGAGCTGAGCATCAGCACCATCTACGTCGACGAGGGCCCGACGATGAAGCGCGGTCGCGCCCGGGCTAAGGGTCGGGGTACACGAATTTTGAAGCGAACCAGCCACATTACGGTGGCGGTTTCCGATCAGGCGTAAGCCGCGGAAATCTGGGATAGATAGTCGAGATAGATAGCTATGGGTCAGAAAGTACATCCAACCGGCATACGTCTGGGGATTTCCAAGGACTGGAATTCCAAGTGGTTCGCCACCGGTGAAGAGTTCGCCGACAACCTGAACAAGGACATCGAAGTCCGCGACTTCATCCGCAAGAAGCTCTCCGGAGCCGCGGTCAGTCAGATTCAGATTGAGCGGCCGGCCAAGACGGCGCGAATCACCATCCACACGGCGCGGCCGGGGATTGTGATCGGCAAGAAGGGCGAAGACATCGAGCGCCTCCGCGCGTCGGTCTCCAAGATGATGGGTGTGCCCACGCACATCAACGTGTCCGAGGTCCGCAAGCCGGAGCTGGACTCGACCCTGGTTGCCGAATCGATCGCGTCCCAGCTGGAGCGTCGCATCATGTTCCGCCGCGCCATGAAGCGGGCGGTGGGCAACGCGATGCGTCTCGGCGCGCTGGGCGTCAAGGTAAGCGTCGCCGGTCGTCTGAACGGGGCTGAAATTGCCCGCGGCGAATGGTACCGGGAAGGTCGCGTGCCGCTGCATACGCTGCGCGCTGACGTTGACTACGGCACGGCCGAAGCCAACACGACCTACGGGATCATCGGTATCAAGGTTTGGATCTACAAGGGCGAGGTGTTTGACCTGTACGCAGGCAAGCCCGAAGCCGAGTCGTCTGAGCGGGGCGCATCAGCCAAGAGCTGAGCACGCAACGATCAGTGTTAAGGAGATAAGAAAGTGCTTCAGCCCAAAAGGACTAAGTTTCGCAAGCAGCAGAAGGGCCGCAACCGCGGACTTTCGCATCGCGGCAGCGAGGTCAGCTTCGGTGAGTTTGGCATCAAAGCCACTACTCGGGGGTTTGTGACCGCGCGCCAGATCGAGGCTGCTCGTCGAGCGATCACCCGTCACGTCAAGCGCGGCGGCAAGCTGTGGATTCGGGTTTTCCCGGACAAGCCCATCACCAAGAAGCCGCTGGAAGTGCGGCAGGGTAAAGGTAAGGGCAACGTCGAGTACTGGGTTGCGCCGATCCAGCCTGGTCGGGTGCTGTATGAGATCGAAGGCGTCAGCGAAGACGTGGCGCGTGAGGCGTTCCGCCTGGCCGGCGCCAAGCTGGCGGTCAAAACCACCTTTGTTTCCCGGCAGGTGATGTGATGAAAGCTGCAGACCTGAAACTGAAAACGGAAGCCGAGCTCAACGACGAGCTCGAGTCGCTGCGCAAGTCGCAGTTTGAAAAGCGGATGGCCATGGCGGCCGGGCAGCTGCCCGCGACCCATGAGCTCAAGCAGGTGCGACGCAACATTGCGCGCGTCAAGACTGTGCTGGGTGAAAAAGCCCGGGAAGCACAGAGCAACGGTGAATCATCATGAGCGAAACGCAGATCAGAACTCAGACTGGCCGGGTGGTCAGCAGCGCCATGGACAAGACGGTCACCGTTTTGCTTGAGCGCAAGGTGAAGCACCCGATTTACGGCAAATACATCAAGCGTTCGTCCAAGGTTCACGCCCACGACGAAGACAATGCCTGCAACGCGGGGGATACGGTTCGGATTACCGAGTGTCGACCGATCTCCAAGTCGAAGAGCTGGCGCGTTATTGAGGTGGTCACGCGCGCACAGTAAGGGCGAGCGGAAGGCTAGGAAAGGGACAAGACCATGATTCAGATGCAGAGCATGTTAAACGCGGCCGACAACAGCGGCGCGCGTCGGATGATGTGTATCAAGGTGCTGGGTGGCTCAAAGCGACGCTACGCGGACATCGGTGACGTCATCAAGGTAACCATCAAGGACGCCATTCCCCGCGGCAAGGTGAAGAAGGGTGAGGTGTACAACGCGCTGGTGGTTCGCACCCGCAAGGGTGTCCGCCGCAAGGACGGTTCGCTGATCCGCTTCGACGGGAACGCGGCCGTGCTGCTGAACGCAAAGCTCGAGCCCATCGGCACCCGGATCTTCGGGCCGGTGACCCGCGAACTACGCGGCGAAAAGTTTATGAAAATTGTGTCGCTTGCACCGGAAGTGCTCTAACACGGCGCGGCTGAGACTGGACTGAACTGTTATGAAACGAATCAAAAAAGGTGACGACGTGATCGTGATTGCCGGACGCAGCAAAGGCGTCCGTGGGCAGGTCATGTCGGTGCTGGATAACGACCGACTGCTGGTTGAGAACGTGAACCTGGTGAAGAAGCACACCAAGCCGAATCCGCAGCAGCAGGTTCAGGGCGGCATCATCGAAAAAGAGGCGCCGATTCACGCGTCCAACGTGATGCTGTACAACGCCGCGACCAACAAGCCAGACCGGGTGTCGTTCAAGACCCTGGAAGACGGTAGCAAAGTGCGCGTCTTTCGCTCCAACGGCGAAGTGGTAGACGTTTAAGGCAGAAGATAATGGCGAGATTACACGACAAATATACGAACGACGTGGTGCCGGCGCTCAAGGATAAGTTCAACTTTTCCAGCGTCGCCCAGGTGCCGAAGCTGAGCAAGATCACCATCAACATGGGTGTCGGCGAAGCGGTTGGTAACAAGAAGGCACTGGAAAACGCGACGGCCGAGCTGGCTCGGATCAGCGGCCAGAAGCCCGTGGTGACCACGGCTCGCAAGTCGGTGGCGTCGTTCAAGATTCGCGACGGCTACCCGATCGGCTGCAAGGTCACGCTGCGTCGTGAGCGCATGTACGAGTTCCTGGATCGCCTGATTACCATCGCGATCCCGCGGATCCGCGACTTCCGGGGCATCAGCCCGAAGTCTTTCGACGGACGCGGTAACTTCAACATGGGCGTCACCGAACAGATCATCTTTCCGGAGATCGACTACGACCAGGTCGACGAGATCCGCGGGATGGACATCGCAATTACCACGACTGCCCGGGACGATGCGGAAGGCCGCGCGTTGCTGGAAGCCTTCAACTTCCCGTTCAGGACCTGAAGAACTATGGCTAAACAATCAATGATTCAGCGCGAGCTGAAGCGAACCAAGCTGGTGAATCGATTCGCGGAGAAGCGCACCGCGCTGAAGGCGATCATCGTCAGTGAGAAGAGCACCGATGAAGAGGTTATGGAGGCGCAGCTCAAGCTGCAGAAGATGCCCCGTGACTCCAGCCCGGTGCGCCAGCGCAACCGCTGCCGGTCATCCGGTCGCCCGCGCGGGTATTACCGGAAGTTTGGACTGTCCCGCAACAAGCTTCGTGAAGCGATGATGCGCGGTGACGTGCCTGGCCTGAAAAAAGCCAGCTGGTAAGCAGGACCTGAGAGAGACCGATCATGAGTATGAGTGACCCAGTAGCAGACATGCTGACGCGCATTCGAAACGCGCAGCTGGCTGGCAAGAAAACCGTGTCCATGCCGACCTCCAAACTGAAGGTGGGTATCGCCGGAGTGCTGAAAGACGAAGGTTATGTCGTTGACCACAGCGTGACCGGCGGCGATCAGCCTCAGCTGGTTATCGAGCTGAAGTACCGCGAAGGACGCGGCGTCATCGATCGCCTCGAGCGAGTGAGCCGGCCTGGCCTGCGCTGCTATCGCGGTAAGAACGACCTGCCCCGAGTGATGGGCGGTCTTGGAATTGCCATTGTATCCACCTCGAACGGCATCATGACCGACCACAAAGCCCGCGTTGCCGGCTTTGGCGGTGAGGTGCTGTGCGTGGTGTCCTGACGGAGGCTGACGATGTCCCGTATTGCAAAACAACCGGTGACCCTGCCGAAGGGTGTTGAGGTCTCCGTGGCTGGACAGACCGTTACGGTCAAAGGCCCCAAAGGGAGCACCACGCTGGACCTGCACCCGACCGTTTCGGTCGAGCAGGGTGAAGGGGAGCTGACGATGGTCCCGGCCAACGACGGCGCTGTGGCCATGGCGGGGACCATGCGGTCGCTGCTCGCCAACTGCGTAACCGGCGCTTCAGAAGGGTTTGAGCGGAAGCTTGAGCTGGTCGGCGTCGGCTATCGCGCCCAGATGCAGGGCAAGTCGATCAACCTGACGCTCGGCTTCTCGCATCCGGTGGAATTTACGCCGCCCGAAGGTGTGGATCTGGAAACGCCGAGCCAGACCGAGATTGTCGTTCGCGGTATCGACAAGCAGAAGGTCGGCCAGGTGGCGGCGGTGATCCGCGGCTATCGTCCGCCCGAGCCCTACAAGGGCAAAGGCGTTCGTTACGCGGGCGAGCGAATTGTGATGAAGGAAGCGAAGAAGGCCTAAGCCTTTACTCACGCCAGGGTTAAATAGACATGAACAAAAAAGACTCCAGACTCCGCCGCGCCAAGCGCGCGCGAGCCAAGATTCGCCAGCTGGGGATTCCCCGCCTGTCGGTTCATCGGTCCGGTCAGCACCTGTCTGCACAGGTGATCGATCCGAAAACCGGCAAGGTGCTGGCCGCCGCGTCCACGATGCAGGCCAGCGTCCGCGAGGGCCTCAAGAGCTGCAAGAACGTTGAGGCAGCCACGCGTGTCGGCACGGTGATCGGCGAGAAGGCCAAGGAAGCGGGACTCGAGTCCGTCGCTTTCGATCGCTCCGGTTTCAAATATCACGGTCGGGTCAAGGCCCTGGCTGAAGCAGCCCGCGAAGCGGGCCTGAAATTCTAAGGTTCAAGCAGATGGCAAGAAACGACCAACGAGATAACGACGACGGCATGATCGAAAAGCTGGTCGCCGTGAACCGGGTGGCCAAGGTTGTGAAAGGCGGACGTCAGTTCGGCTTCACCGCTCTGAGCGTCGTCGGTGACGGCAACGGCCGCGTCGGCTTCGGCTACGGCAAGGCCCGCGAGGTGCCGATCGCCATTCAGAAGTCCATGGAGCGCGCGCGCCGTCAGATGATCCACGTGGATCTGCACGACGGAACGCTCTGGTATCCGATGACGGCTCGCCACGGCGGTTCCAAGGTTTACATGCAGCCGGCCTCCGAAGGTACCGGTGTTATTGCCGGCGGCGCGATGCGCGCCGTGCTGGAAGCGGTTGGGGTGCAGAACGTTCTGGCGAAGAGCCTGGGATCACGCAACCCGATCAACCTGGTGCGGGCCACGATCACGGGTCTCAAGCAGATGCAGTCTCCGGCCAGCGTTGCCGCCAAGCGTGGCAAAACCCTGGAAGAGGTGATGGAAAATCATGGCTGATCAGCTTCAGGTAACGCTCGTCAAGAGCAAGTACGGCCGCGTGCCCGGGCATCGCGAATGCGTTCAGGGCCTCGGGCTGCGCAAGATGCATCAGACGGTGACGGTGGCTGACACCCCGGAAAACCGCGGCATGATCAACAAGGTCAGCTATTTGCTGAAGGTTGAGCCGGTCGCCTGATCAGGTCGTTTGACCTGAGGGCTGCCCGCGCAGACAGAAACAGGATAGAGAAAGATGCGTTTAAACAGCTTAAAGCCGGCCGCCGGCTCCAAGAGCACCCGCAAGCGGGTGGGCCGTGGTATTGGTTCCGGCAACGGAAAAACCGCGGGCCGCGGTCACAAGGGTCAGCATTCTCGCTCCGGCGGCTACCACAAGGTGGGCTTCGAGGGCGGTCAGCTGCCGATGCAGCGACGTCTCCCGAAGGTGGGCTTCGCGTCTCGCAAAGCGGGTCTGACCCAGGAAATCCGCCTGTATCAGATCAACAGCATGAACGTAGAGACGATCGATATGGCGGCGCTCAAGGCGGCCGGTCTGATCGGTCAACGCGTTCAGAAGGTCAAGGTCATCAATACGGGGCAACTCGAGCGAGCGATCACGGTCAAAGGTCTTAACGTGACTAAAGGTGCGGCGGCCGCAATCACGGCGGCTGGCGGCAGCATCGAGGAATAAGACCTTCAGTATGGCTGGACCTACCAGACAACCGCCTTCCGGCGGCATGACGCTTCCCAAAGAGCTCACCCAGCGCGTGCTCTTTGTCATCGGGGCTATTGTGGTTTTCCGTCTCGGCACGTTTGTGCCGGTGCCTGGAATCAACCCCGCGGCGCTCGTCGAGCTGATGAATCAGCAGCGCGGCACGATCGTAGACATGTTCAACATGTTTTCCGGCGGTGCGCTGGGGCGTTTTTCGCTGTTTGCGCTCGGCGTGATGCCCTATATCTCGGCGTCGATTATCATCCAGCTCCTGAGCGCCACGGTGCCGCACCTGCAGCAGCTCAAGAAGGAAGGTGAGGCTGGCCGTCGCAAGATCACCCAGTACACGCGTTATTTCACGGTGATACTGGCGGCTGTGCAGGCGGTCACGGTAGCGGTAGCGCTGCAGAATCAGGGCGCCATTGCCGGTCTGCCGGTGGTGGTGAACCCGGGTACCGGATTCCTGTTCACCGCGGTGGTGAGCCTTACCAGCGGCACGATGTTCCTCATGTGGCTCGGTGAGCAGGTGACGGAGCGCGGCGTCGGCAACGGTATCTCGATTCTGATCTTCGCCGGTATCGTGGCGGCCCTGCCGGGGTCGATCGCGGGTACGCTCGATCTGGCGCGCCAGGGGGCCATCTCGCCGATCACGGTGCTGACGCTGCTGGCCCTGGCCATCGCGACGATCGCGATTGTTGTTTTCATCGAGCGCGGCCAGCGCCGCATCACGGTGAACTACGCGCGCAAGGGCGGGCGACAGGCCTATCAGAGCCAGAGCTCACACCTGCCGCTGAAGCTGAACATGGCGGGCGTGATCCCGGCGATCTTTGCGTCGAGCCTGATTCTGTTTCCGGCGACGCTGGCAACGTGGCTTGGAACCAACGAGCAGGCGCGCTGGCTCCAGAACGTGGCCACCCGGCTGGCGCCTGGCGAGCCGCTGTACGCCGTGCTGTTCGGAATTTTGATCGCTGGCTTCTGCTTCTTTTACACCGCGCTGGTGTTTAACAGTCAGGAGACCGCCGATAACCTGAAGCGCTCAGGGGCGCTGATTCCGGGAATTCGCCCCGGCAAGCAGACCGCGCAGTACATCGATGGTGTCATCACCCGGCTTACCACCTGGGGCGCGATCTACCTGGTGTGTATCTGTCTGCTGCCGGACTGGCTGAATGCCTCGCTGGGTGTGCCGCTGTTTGGCGGTACGTCGATTTTGATTGTGGTTGTCGTCGCCATGGACTTCATGGCGCAGGTGCAGGCTCACATGGTGTCGCACCAGTACGACAGCCTGCTGAAAAAGGCAAACCTGAAGACCTACGGCAGGTCTGGGGTGGTGCGCTGAGCCGGCAACAGAACCGGCAAAGAGTTCACTGGTTTAAAGATTTAGTAGTTTATCGGGCGGAAAAACTGGGCTACAATGTCCGGCTTTTCGCGCTCGTTGCGTCCGCTGGAGGATAGAAACGCATGGCACGTATTGCGGGAGTTAATATCCCGGTTCACAAGCACACCTGGGTGGGTCTCACCGAGGTGTATGGCATTGGCCGCACGCAGGCTCTGAAAATCTGCGAGGAAACCCGTATCGACCCGACCACCAAGGTGGGCGATCTGGCGGACGCAGAGCTGGAGCAGCTGCGCCAGGCTGTGGGCCGACGGACCGTTGAGGGTGACCTCCGGCGCGAAATTGGTATGAACATCAAGCGTTTGATGGATCTGGGCTGCTACCGCGGTCTGCGCCATCGACGCGGTTTGCCGACCCGCGGGCAGCGAACCAAAACGAACGCACGCACCCGGAAGGGTCCGCGTCGTCCGATCAAGCGCTGACGGAAGCATAGAACATGGTTAAAAACACCGGAAAATCGAAAAAGCGAGTCAAAAAGTCGGTGCTTGACGCTGTCGCACACGTGCAGGCGTCGTTCAACAACACCATCATTACGATCACCGATCGTCAGGGCAACGCTCTGAGCTGGGCCACCGCGGGCGGCGCAGGCTTCAAAGGCTCTCGTAAGAGCACGCCGTTTGCTGCGCAGGTTGCCGCTGAGACCGCCGGCAAGGTCGTTCAAGAATTTGGGGTGAAAAATATTGAGGTTCGCGTCAAGGGCCCCGGCCCGGGTCGTGAGTCTTCTGTTCGGGCGCTCAACGCGCTGGGTTTCAAGGTCACCAACATCATCGACGTGACCCCGATTCCTCACAACGGCTGCCGGCCGCCCAAGCGGCGTCGGGTCTGACCGCGAACCGAACAGTCAGAGAACTGGAGATAAAGCATGGCTAGATATACCGGCCCTACCTGCAAGCTGGCTCGGCGCGAGGGCACCGATCTGTTCCTCAAGAGCCCGGCTCGTGCGGTGGAAACCAAGTGCAAGCTGGAGCAGAAGCCCGGCCACCACGGCGCAAACCGGCGTCTGCGGCAGTCCGACTACTCACTGCAGCTGCGCGAAAAGCAAAAGGTGCGCCGGATGTACGGCATCCTGGAGCGCCAGTTCCGTAACTACTACAAGACCGCTGCTCGCCTGAAAGGGGCCACCGGTGAAAACCTGCTGCGCCTCCTCGAAGGCCGGCTGGACAACGTGGTCTACCGGATGGGTTTTGCGGTCACTCGCGCGCAGGCGCGCCAGCTTGTCTCGCACAAAGCCATCAAGGTGAACGGTCAGCTCGTCAACATCCCGTCTTGCCAGATCAAGCCTGGTGATGTGGTGTCCGTGCGGGAAAAAGCCCAGAAGCAGCTTCGCATTCAGGAAGCCATCAACGTCAGCCAGGATCTCGATCTGGTCCCGACGTGGATGGAAGTCGACCCCAAGAAAATGGAAGGTGCGTTCAAGAGTGCACCAGACCGCGGGGACCTGTCGGCTGAGATCAACGAAAACCTGATCGTCGAACTGTACTCCAAGTAAAAACTAGATAGAGGTTTCCCATGGCAGCAACCCTTGCCAATATGCTGCGGCCTAAGAGTGTGCAGGTCGACAGCAGCAGCCCGTACCGCGCCAAGATTGTGCTCGAGCCTCTGGAGCGCGGCTTCGGCCACACGCTCGGCAACGCTCTGCGTCGTGTGCTTCTGTCTTCGATTCCGGGTTCGGCCATCGTCGAAGCTGAAATCGACGGCGTGCTCCATGAATACACCACGATCGACGGCGTCCAGGAAGACGTCATCGACATCCTTCTGAACCTGAAGGAAGTGGCACTGCGGATGCACAACCAGGAAGAGGCTGTGCTGACCCTCACCAAAGAAGGTGTGGGCGCGGTCACCGCCGGCGACATCCAGGTCGATCACGACGTTGAGATCGTCAATCCGGACCACGTGATCTGCCACCTGACCAAAGCCGGCAGCATCTCGATGCGCCTGCGCGTTGCTCAGGGTCGCGGCTACGAGCCGGCGGTCAACCGACGGCACCTCGACGAAGAGGCCAAGCCGATCGGCCGTCTGCAGCTCGACGCGTCTTTCTGCCCGGTCCGTCGCGTTTCCTACAGCGTCGAAAGCGCCCGAGTTGAGCAGCGCACCGACCTGGACAAGCTGATCCTGGACGTTGAAACCAACGGCACGCTGGACTGCGAAGAGGCGGTTCGCCTGTCAGCCAACATCCTGGCGGAGCAGCTGGCGGTCTTCGTGGACTTCTCCAGCAAGCTGGAAGAGCAGAAGGTGGAGCGCAAGGAAGAGATCGATCCGATCCTGCTGCGTCCCATCGACGACCTGGAGCTGACGGTTCGGTCAGCCAACTGTCTCAAGGCCGAGAGCATCTACTACATCGGTGACCTGATTCAGCGCACCGAGGTTGAGCTGCTCAAGACGCCGAACCTGGGCAAAAAGTCTTTGACCGAAATCAAGGACGTGCTGGCCTCCCACGGCCTGGGCCTGGGTGTGAAACTGGAAAACTGGCCGCCCGCCGGCCTGCGCAGCGACGCCATCACCTGATCGGCGCGAGCGCTCCTTAAGAAGGACACTGCAAGATGCGACATCAAAAATCGGGCCGTAAGCTCAATCGCAACTCGAGCCACCGTAAGGCCATGTTCCGCAACATGGCGGCCAGCCTGTTCCGTCACGGCATGATCCGGACCACGCTGCCCAAGGCGAAAGAACTGCGCCGGGTTGCCGAGCCGCTGATCACGCTGGCGAAGACCGACGGCGTGGCCAATCGCCGCGTGGCGTTTGCTCGTCTGCGGGACAAGGAAGCGGTTGGCAAGCTGTTCACGGAAATCGGGCCTCGCTACGTCGAGCGTCCGGGCGGCTACACGCGCATCATGAAGTGCGGCTTTCGCGCCGGCGACAGCGCGCCGATGGCCTACATCGAACTGGTAGACCGTCCCGACGGCGCCGGCCAGGATGACGACGACGTCTAAGCCGTCACGGCGTCTGCCAATGAAGATCCGGCAGGCGCCAGCTTCCCTTACTCATCCAACGTAAGAGACCCAGGGGAAACGGGTTTTGAGGTATCGAACAGCCCATCTTCTCACCGCCGTAACCTGTGCGGCGCTCCTGGGCTACGCCTACTACCTGGAATACGTTAAATATCTGGACCCGTGCCCGCTGTGCATGGTCCAGCGTCTCGTCTTTTACGTACTTGGAGCACTCTTCCTCGTGTCAGGCCTGCACAGTGCCGCGCGGCCCGGAAGATTTGTCTACGCTGCGCTGCAGGTGGCGTTCGGGTCGCTCGGTATCGCGACGGCGGCGAGACACCTCTGGCTGCAGAGTCTGCCGCCCGATCAGATTCCCGACTGCAGCCCCAGCCTCGAGTACATGGTCAGCAATTTTCCTCTGGGGGAAACGCTCGACAAGCTGCTGAACGCGTCGGGTGACTGCGCCTCGGTCGACTGGACTTTTCTGGGTCAGAGCATGCCTTTCTGGACCCTCGTGTGGTTTGCGGGTCTCACGCTTTGGGCCGCTTTCTGGGGCCTCCGACGGCCGCACGCTGACCGCAGAATTTTTCGCTGAGAAAGCCCCTCCGGTGCCGTTGTCGCGACCGTGAAACCCGCCGTTTTAATCGGCCTCACCATGTGCAATGATGCGGCTTGAACCGGACGACTTAACATGAACAGCAAAGACACACAGCTCGCCTCCGTGCCCACCGACGACACCTGGACTCCGGAGTCCTGGCAGGACTTCCCGGCCGCGCAGCAGGCCGAGTATCCGGATGAGGTCGCGCTGGAGCGCAGCCTTAAGCAGCTGCAGGAGCTGCCGCCGCTGGTCACCTCGTGGGAGATCACCTCCCTGCGTCAGCAGATGGCCGAGTGTGCAGCGGGTAAGCGATTCCTGTTGCAGGGTGGCGACTGCGCCGAGAGTTTCGACGACTGCAACTCAACCGTGATCACCAACCGCCTGAAGGTGCTGCTGCAGATGTCGATGCTGCTGGTGCACGGGCTGAAGATGCCGGTGGTGCGGGTCGGGCGCTTCGCCGGCCAATACGCCAAGCCCCGTTCTTCCAGCGAAGAAACCCGCGACGGCGTGACGCTGCCGAGCTACCGCGGCGACATCGTGAACGGACCTGATTTTACGCCCGAAGCGCGCATACCGGATCCGGAGCGTCTGCTGCGGGGTCATTCGCGCTCGGCGATGACCATCAACTTTGTGCGGAGCCTGGTCGACGGCGGCTTCGCGGATCTGCATCATCCGGAGTACTGGGACCTGTCCTGGGTCGACCACTCGAGCGAGGCGAAGGAGTATCGGGAGATGCTCGGGCAGATCAGCGACTCGCTGAGCTTCCTGGAAACGCTGGCCGGACGGCGGGTTGGGGCGCTCCAGCGAGTGGAGTTCTTCACCTCACACGAAGCGCTTCATTTGCACTACGAGCAGGGGCAGACCCGCCAGGTGCCTCGCCGCTGGGGCTGGTGGAACCTGTCGACGCACCTGCCCTGGATCGGGATGCGAACGGCAGCGCTCGACGGCGCACACGTAGAGTTCTGCCGGGGTATCCGCAACCCGATTGGCATCAAGATCGGACCCGGAATGACGGCGGAATGGTTGACCGAGCTGATCAAGACGCTCAACCCGGACGATCAGCCGGGTCGGCTGATGCTGATTCATCGCATGGGCGCAGGCAAGATCGCTGAACATCTGCCCTACCTGATCGAGGCGGGTCAGAAGGCGAGCAAGACCCTGCTGTGGACCTGTGATCCAATGCACGGCAACACCGAGAACGCGAGCTCCGGCGTGAAAACCCGGCGCTTCGAAAATATCCACTCCGAGGTTTCCCAGGCGTTTGAGATTCATCAGGCCTGCGGCTCGCGGCTGGGTGGTATCCACCTGGAGCTCACCGGAGAAGACGTGACCGAATGTACCGGCGGTGCTCGAGACCTGACGGATGAAGACCTCAAGCGCGCCTACCGCTCGACGGTCGATCCACGCCTGAACTACGAGCAGTCGCTGGAATTGGCCATGGCGATTGTGAGAAAGAAGCGCGGGCTGAGCGGCGCCAGCATCAACCAGTGACAACCGCCGAACCCCGCACGAGTCGTCGTGCCCTGACGCCGGTAGCGCCCTCGCGGCCGGTCCCATCCATGGCGGAAGACATGCGGCAGGGCCTTACCGCCTCGCCGAAGGTCCTGCATCCGAAATACTTTTACGACGAGCGAGGGTCAACGCTCTTCGATCAGATCTGCGACACGCCCGAGTACTATCCCACGCGCGTCGAATCCGAGCTGCTTTCAGCGCACGCAGCGGAGATTCTCGCGCTGGCCTCACCCGACAATATTCTGGAGCTCGGCAGCGGCGCGTCACGGAAATCGCGACTGCTACTGGATCGATGGCAGCCCTCGGGGGATGCGACCTATCTGCCTTTTGACGTCAGTGAAGAGATGCTCGGGTCCGTGGCTGCAGACCTTGAAAAGGAATATCCGCACCTGGCCATTCACGGGCTTGCCGGCGACTACACCGCCGGGCTTGACCACGTGCCCGATCCGTTGGGTCGCACGCTCTGGATGTTCATCGGCAGCACGCTGGGCAATTTTGAGCCTGCCGAGGCCAGTGCGTTCGTGTCCGAGATCGCCGGGCGGATGGACCGCGGCGACAGCTTTCTCCTCGGTACCGATCTCCACAAGGACGAGGCGGTCCTCGAGCGCGCGTATAACGACGCGCAGGGCCTGACGGCTGACTTCAACCTCAACGTGCTGGCCGTCATCAATCGCGAGCTTCAGGCCAACTTTCAGCTCGACCGGTTTTCTCATCTGGCCTACTACTGTGAAGGGCGTCGGCGGATCGAAATGCACCTCGTCTCGGAGGCCGATCAGCAGGTCTACCTCGAAGCGCTGGACCTGACCGTGGCGTTTTCCGCCGGCGAGCGTATCCGCACCGAAATCAGCCGAAAGTTTCTGACCGGGGAAATCCGCGAGATGCTCGAGGATGCGGGACTGACGGTCACCCGGTCGCTGGTTCATGAGTCGTTTCCGTTTGCTCTGACGCTGGCCACCAAAACCTGACCGGGCGGACGGAGAAAGGCCCGAGGTCCCACTTTGGACACGCCCTGGACGCTCCTTGGACACTGGCGCAAGCGACTGGGCGCAAACGGCATTTTCGGTCGGCAACCGCGTTTTCCTCAGTTATACTGATTTGCGGGGATCAGGGGCGCTGGAAAGGGTCTTAATGGAGTTGGATGAAGGGATTTCATTGCCTGCAGGGCGTTACGCTGACGACTTTCAACACTCGGCCCGGCCGAATTATTTGCTTGGGGAAACGATCGGGAGTGCTTGAGCGGGCAAACCGCGGAAAGCTGCCGTTCGCTAGGCACCAGCCAGCTTAAGGGAGAAAACACCATGTCCAATTCAGAAGGAATCCAGCCCGAACTCAAAGACGGCCAGATCAAAGGCTCTGACCTGTTTATCAAGGCGCTCGAAGGGGAGGGCGTCGAGTACATCTTTGGCGTACCCGGAGAAGAAAACCTGGACCTGCTGGAGTCGCTCCGTCAGTCCAACATCAAGCTGGTGCTGACCCGGCACGAACAGGGTGCCGGCTTCATGGCGTCCACCTACGGCCGCTTTACGGGTCACACCGGCGTTTGCCTGGCAACGCTCGGCCCGGGCGCCACCAACTTTGTGACTTCCGCCGCCTACGCGCAGCTCGGCGCCATGCCAATGCTGATGATCACCGGCCAGAAGCCGGTGAAGAAGTCCAAGCAGGGCCGCTTCCAGATTCTGGAGACGGTGCCGATGTTCAAGCCGATCACCAAATTTGCCAAGCAGATTGTGAACGCCAACACGATTCCGTCGCTGGTTCGCGAGTCGTTCCGAATCGCTGAGGAGGAACGCCCCGGCGCAGTGAATCTCGAGCTGCCGGAAGACATCGCGCACGAGTACACCGACAACCAGTTCATTTACCCGCAGTCGCGGCCCCGGCTACCGACACCGGATCAGAAATGTGTTCGGGCGGCGGTGCAGATGATCCACAACGCCAAGCGGCCGCTGATCCTGATCGGCGCCGGTGCGAACCGTAAGCGGATTCAGGACGCGCTGAACGACCTGGTCGAAGCCACGGGGATCCCGTTTTTCAACACGCAGATGGGCAAAGGCGTGCTGAACGAATACCACCCGCTCTACATCGGTACGGCGGCGCTTTCCGACGGCGACTATCTCCACTGCGCCATCGACCGCGCAGATCTCGTCGTCAACATCGGCCACGACGTCATCGAGAAGCCGCCGTTTTTCATGGAGCCGGGCGGTAAGCAGGTGATCCACATCAACTTCAACTCCGCGGAAGTCGATGAGGTGTATTTCCCGCAGCTGGAGGTGGTCGGGGATATCGCCACCACGCTCGAATCCATTTCGAAGAACATCAGCAAGAGCGACGAGTGGGACTTCGAGTACTACATGAAGGTCCGCGATCAGGTGCTCGCCTCGATCAAGGACGGTGCTGACGACGACGGTTTCCCCACGAAGCCGCAGCGTATGGTGGCCGACGTCCGCCGCGCCATGCCGCAAGACGGCATCATCGCCCTCGACAACGGCATGTACAAGATCTGGTTCGCGCGCAACTACCGCGCCTACGAGCCCAACACCGTGCTGCTGGACAACGCGCTGGCCACGATGGGGGCCGGCCTGCCGTCAGCGATGATGGCCGCGATGCTGTATCCGGAGCGCAAGGTCATGGCGATCTGCGGCGACGGCGGCTTCATGATGAACAGCCAGGAGCTCGAGACCGCGGTGCGCTACAAGCTGAACCTGACGGTGCTGATCCTCCGGGATGATGCTTACGGCATGATCAAGTGGAAGCAGGAAGGCGGCGGGTTCGAAAACTGGGGCCTCGATTACGGCAACCCGGATTTCGTGAAGTATGCAGAGTCTTACGGCGCCGTTGGGCATCGCATCGAAGAGACGACCGAGCTGCTGCCGACGCTGCAGAAAGCGCTCGACACGCCGGGCGTTCACCTCGTCGACGCGCCGATCGACTACTCGGAGAACACCCGTGTTCTGATCAACGAACTCGCTGAGAAGGTCTGCCTGATCTGACCATGGCCGAACCGTCAGAGGAGAAGCTCGGGCAGCGCAGGCTGCTCGACCCGGCGTTCAACAAGAGCACGGGGTTCAGCGAAGCGGAGCGCGATCAGTACAAGCTGCGCGGCCTGCTGCCGCCGCGGGTGCTGAGTCTCGATGAGCACGTCAAGCGCGTCCAGTCACACCTTCGCAAGAAGGACAGCGATCTGGATCGGCACATCTACCTGCAGGGCCTTCTCGATCGGAACGAAACGCTGTTCTACCGCTCCGTCATCGACCATATCGAAGAGGTGATGCCGCTCATCTACACCCCAACTGTCGGCCAGGCGTGCAAAGAGTTTGCTGCCATCTTTCGCCGGCCGCGGGGCATCTACCTGACGATCAATGATCGCGGGCGGATCGAGGAGCTGCTGAGAAACTGGTACGAAGAGGACGTGCGGATCATCGTGGTCACCGACGGTGAGCGGATTCTGGGTCTGGGTGATCTCGGGGCGAACGGGATGGGTATTCCCATCGGCAAGCTGTCGCTGTACGTCGCCTGCGCCGGGATTCATCCAAGCCAGTGTCTGCCGGTCATGATCGATGTGGGCACCAACAATCACACGGTGCGCGAAAACGATATGTACCTCGGCCTGATCCAGGATCGGGTGCGCGGTGAAGCGTACGATGAGCTGATCGACGAGTTTGTCCAGGCGACCCAGAAGGTGTTTCCCGGTGTCCTGATCCAGTTCGAAGACTTTGTCACGGCCAACGCCTACCGGCTGCTGGAACGCTACAAAGACGAGGTGCTGTGCTTCAACGACGACATCCAGGGGACCGCTGCAGTGGTGCTGGCCGGCGTCTTTGCCGCCACCCGAATCTCCGGCACGCCGTTCAAGGACCAGCGTATTCTGTTCCTGGGCGCCGGTTCCGCGGCCACGGGCATCGGCGATCTGATGGTTTCGGCGCTGGTGGAAGCCGGGCTGTCAGAAGACGAGGCGTGCTCGCGCCTGTGGTTCTGCAACTCGCGCGGGCTGTTGACCAAAAACAGCGAGCGCATCGCGCCGCACAACGTGCCTTATGCTCACGACCTGCCGGAGATGTCCTTTCACGAGGCCGTCGAGGCGCACAAGCCGACGGCGCTTATCGGCGCCACCGGACGACCTGGCACCTTCAGCGAAGAGTCGCTGCATCTGCTGGCCAGCGTCACCGAACGACCGGCGGTGTTCGCGCTCTCCAATCCGACCACCAACGCCGAATGTACCGCGCTGGAGGCCTACGAGTGGACCGACGGGCGGGCCATCTTCGCCAGCGGCAGTCCCTTTGGGCTGGTCGACTTTCACGGTGAGGTCAGGCGGCCGGGGCAGGGCAACAACGCCTACATCTTCCCGGGTATCGGCCTGGGCGCGATCGCCTGCGGCGCCAGCCGGATTTCTGACGGCATGTTCCTCGCCTCGGTCAAGGCTCTGGCGGAGGACGTGAGCGACAGTGATCTCGCCGCCGGGTCGATTTATCCGCCGCTGTCCGACATTCGCAAGGTCTCGCTAGCGATTGCCGCGGCGGTCGCCAAACAGGCCGAAGCTGAAGGCCTGGCAACACGGTCCGTCGACAACTGGGAAGCTACGATTGCTCCCACCATGTACGACCCGTTTTACTGAATGCTAATCGTATTTCGGAGGAAATATGCAGGATAGACCGCTATCCCCGCACCTGCAGGTTTACAAGCCGCAGCTGACCTCAACGCTCTCCATCATGCACCGGGCCACAGGCGTTTTTCTGTCGCTTGGCGCCGTGTTTGTTGTCTACTGGATTTACGCGCTTTCGAGCGGGGCAGAGGCCTTTGCGAGCGCTCAGGCGCTGGTCAGCCACCTGCTGGGGAAGCTGGTGCTGCTGGCGATGGTCTTCTCGCTGTTTTACCACCTGGCTAACGGCCTGCGGCATCTCCTTTGGGATACCGGGCACGGCCTGGAGCTCAAGTCGGCCTATCAAACCGGCTGGATTGTTGTGCTGTTCAGCCTGGTCGCCACCGGCATCTGCGCTGCGCTGATCTTTGGGGGTGGCGCATGAATCTCGAGCACCCACTCGCCAGGGTCATCGGCAAAGGTTCAGCCAAAGCCGGCGTCGAGCACTGGTGGCTGCAGCGGCTGACGGCCATTGCGCTCGCGCCACTGACCATCTGGGTGGTGGTTCTGCTGCTCAAGACCCAGAGCGTTAATTACGCCACCGTTCGCGAGCTCGTTGCCAGCCCGCTCAACGCCGCGCTGCTGGCCTGCTGGGTTGTGGCGGTGCTCTGGCACGCGCAGCTGGGTCTGCAGGTGGTGATCGAAGACTACATACATAATCCATGGATGGAGTTCACCGCGCATGTTGCGGTGAAGCTCGCGTCGCTGCTGGGCGTTGCGGTGTCGGTGATTGCCATCCTCAAGGTTGTTACAGGAGGAGTGAGTTGAGTAACGATTACTCGCTGATTGAACACCAGTACGACTGTCTGGTGGTCGGGGCCGGCGGCGCCGGGCTGCGGGCCACGATGGGCATGGCGGCTACCGGGCTCAAGACAGCGTGCCTGACCAAAGTATTTCCCACCCGCAGCCACACCGTGGCGGCTCAGGGCGGCATGAGCGCCGCGCTGGCCAACATGGGAGAAGACGACTGGCGCTGGCATATGTACGACACGATCAAAGGGTCGGACTGGCTCGGCGATCAGGACGCGATCGAATACATGTGCCGGGAGGCGATTCCGTCGGTGATCGAGCTGGAGCACTACGGCGTGCCCTTTTCGCGAACCGAGGAAGGCAAGATCTATCAGCGGCCGTTCGGCGGGATGACGACCCATTTCGGCGAAGGCACGGCGCAGCGCACCTGCGCGGCGGCCGACCGGACCGGCCACGCTATCCTCCACACGCTGTACCAGCAGTCGCTGAAGCACGACGCCCAGTTTTTTATCGAGTTTTTTGCCCTCGATCTGATCATGGACGACGAGGGGGCCTGTCGGGGTGTGCTGGCGCTGGAGATGAACACCGGTAAGCTGCACCTGTTCAAGACCCATGCGGTGGTGCTGGCGACCGGTGGCTACGGCCGCGCCTGGTTTTCGGCGACTTCCGCGCACACCTGTACCGGCGACGGTAACGGCATGGTCGTACGGGCCGGGTTGCCGCTCGAAGACATGGAGTTTGTGCAGTTTCACCCCACCGGCGTCTACGGCGCTGGTGTACTGATCACCGAAGGCGTGCGCGGCGAAGGTGGCTATCTCACCAACTCCGACGGCGAGCGCTACATGGAGCGCTACGCCCCGAACGCGAAAGACCTGGCGTCCCGCGACGTGGTCAGTCGTTCGAGCACCATCGAGATCCGCGAGGGTCGAGGTGTGGGGCCAAACAAAGACCACGTCCATCTGAACCTGTCTCACCTCGGTGCTGACGTGATCGAAGAGCGGCTGCCGGGCATCTCGGAGACGGCGCAGATTTTCGCCGGCGTTGACGTGACGAAAGAGCCGATTCCGGTGCTGCCGACCGTGCACTACAACATGGGCGGCATTCCCACCAACTATCACGGTGAAGTTCGGTCCGGCGAAGGTGGAGACCCCAACAAGCTTGTTCCGGGGCTCTACTCCATTGGTGAGGCGGCCTCGGTCTCGGTGCATGGCGCCAACCGCCTGGGCTCCAATTCGCTGCTGGACCTGATCGTCTTCGGTCGATCGGTTGCGCAGCACTGCGGTGCAACGATGAAACCGGACCAGCCGCATCCGAAGACGCCACAGGCGTCGCTCGATCGCGCGCTCGGCAACCTGGATCGGCTGCGCTACGCCAAGGGCGAAACGGGTACCGCGAGTATCCGCGCTGCGATGCAGGCCACCATGCAGGAGCACGCCGCGGTGTTCCGCACCGACGAGACGCTGGCCGAGGGCGTGGAGAAGATGAACGAGGTGTATCGGTCGTTCGAAGACGTACAGGTGAACGATACGTCGCTGATCTGGAACTCAGACCTCATCGAGACACTCGAACTTCAGAACCTGTTGTCCTGTGCCGTCGCCACCATCACCAGCGCGGCCAATCGGAAAGAGTCGCGCGGGGCGCATGCCCACGAGGACTATCCGGATCGGGACGACGAGAACTGGATGAAGCATACGCTCGCATGGGTGTCGGACGAGGGGTCGGTCAGCTTTGACTATCGCCCGGTCCACCTCGAGACCATGACGGACGACGTCGAAGCCGTTCCGCCCAAGGCAAGAACGTACTAAGGCAAGAGAGCATTAGAGATAGGATTAATGGCTAAATTTACCCTGCCTAGAAACTCGAAGATCAAGCCCGGAAAGGTCTTTTCCGCCAACGGCGCCAAGAACGTGAAGCGCTTCAAGGTCTACCGTTGGGATCCGGATGCCGGTGAAAATCCGCGCACCGACACCTACGAGGTGGACATGGATTCGTGCGGCCCGATGGTGCTGGACGGTCTGCTGAAGATCAAAAACGAGATCGATACCACCCTGACGCTGCGGCGGTCCTGTCGCGAGGGTATCTGCGGCTCGTGCGCGATGAACATCGACGGCACCAATACGCTGGCCTGCACCAAGCCGATCAAGGACATCAAGGGTGACGTGAAGGTCTATCCGCTGCCGCACATGCCGGTGGTGAAGGACCTGGTGCCGGACATGACCCACTTCTACGCGCAGCACGCGTCGATCAAGCCCTGGATTCGTACGAGCTCGGTCGCACCCGCTGACAAGGAGCGGCTGCAGTCGAAGGAAGATCGGGAGAAGCTGGACGGCCTGTACGAGTGCATCCTGTGCGCCTGCTGCTCAACGTCCTGCCCGAGCTACTGGTGGAACGGAGACCGCTACCTGGGGCCGGCGATCCTGCTGCAGGCCTATCGCTGGATCATCGACTCTCGCGATGAGGCCACCGGTGAGCGGCTGGACGACCTGGAAGACCCTTTCAGGCTCTACCGCTGCCACACCATCATGAACTGCACTAAAACCTGTCCAAAGGGCCTGAATCCGGCTAAAGCCATCGCCGAAATCAAGAAAATGCTGATGGCCCGACGGGGCGTGTAGTCCGCGGGTTTCCATCGATGTGACGATGGGGTGAAAGATAATCCGGCTTAGTCGTTTCTTATTACGCAACCTAACGAGATTGCAGGGGAACGAAAATGACGGGTTTGATTCAGACGCTACAGGGCGTAGTTGCCTCGGTCGGGGCTTTTCTGGCCTCCGTGGGTCTGCGTGTTTACTTAGCGCCGATCTTTATCCTCGCCGGCACCAACAAACTTTCGCACGCCGAGAGCATCGGGCAGTACTTTGGCAGCCTCGGCATTCCGGCGCCGGAGCTGATGGCCTACGTGGCTGGCGGCACCGAGCTCGTCGGCGGCTGGCTGCTGGTTGCCGGTCTGGCGGTCCGCTGGATTGTGATTCCCCTGATGTTCACGATGGTGGTTGCGGCGACCACCGTTCACTGGGAGAACGGCTGGCACGTGGGCCCGGAAACCGAGCTGACCGCTCCCTGGGAGTGGCGTGAGGACCTGATTGAAGCCGGCGTTGAGCGCCGCAGCAAGGCCCGCTCGCTGCTGCGCCGGCACGGCAACTACAGCTACCTGACCGAAGCTGGCTCAATCACCATCAACAAAAACGGCATCGAGTGGGCCGCCACCTACTTCCTGATGCTGATGGCGCTGATGGGGCTGGGTGCCGGCAAGTTTGTCAGCGTCGACTATTGGCTGGGCCGCTTCTTTAAGAAGGAATAGGGCGACGGACAGCAGCCAAGGTCCGATTCTGGCCTCCCGCCGGGATCGGGCTTTTTTTTGGGCGCTTATTGGGAGATAGGTAGGAGCGAGGCTGATGAATAAGGTAGTCATCGTGGGCGGCGGATTTGCCGGCGTGAAGTGCGCGAAGGTTCTGGGTGCTTCGAAGAAGGTCAACGTGACGCTCTTCAATCCGGTGAACCACATGGTGTTTACGCCGCTGCTGGCGGACGTGGCGGGTTCATCGCTGAACCCCAGGGCCATCACCGCACCCCTGCGACAGATGCTGAAGAACGTGCACTGCCGCAGCGAGAGGGTGCTGGAGGTGGATCCCGAAGCGCGCGAGCTGACCTATCAGCGGTACGACGGCAGTATCGGCCGGACCGGCTTTGATGAACTGGTGATTGCGGTGGGTAACCGGGTCGACTTAGGTCGGGTTCCGGGGATGGTGACCAACGCGCTGCCGCTCAAGTCGATCGGTGACGCCATCGCCATGCGCCAGCGGGTGATGGAACGGCTGGAGCAGGCGGACGCCTGTGAGGACTCCGACCGGCGCCGCTGGCTGACCTCGTTTGTGGTGATCGGCGGCGGCTTCAGCGGCGTTGAGGTAGCCGGTGAAATCAACGATCTGGCCCAGCACGCTCTCAAGTACTACGACAATATTCTCCCGGACGACATCCAGGTGACGCTGATTCATTCTCGCGAGCAGATCCTGCCGGAGGTCAACTCCCGCCTGCGCGATTTTGCGATCGCGCGGATGAAAAAGCACGGGGTGAAATTTGTGCTGCAGGCCCGCGCGTCGGTCGTGACGCGCCGTGGTGTCGAGCTCAACAGCGGCGAGATGATCGAGGGCGGCACGGTGGTCTGCACGATCGGCAACACGGCAACCGACCTGGTCCAGCGCCTGGCGGTTGAGACCGAAGGCGGACGTGTTGTCACCGATCCGGACATGCAGGTCAAAGGGCATCCCGGCCTGTGGGCCGTCGGGGACTGTGCTTGGGTTCCTAACCAGCACGACGGCAAGACCGCACCGCCGACAGCGCAGTTCGCCGAGCGCCAGGGTCGGCAGGCAGCACAGAACATTCTGCGTAAGGTCGCTGGCAGCGCCACGCGTCCGTTCAGCTTCAAACCGGTCGGCGTGGCGGCGGGTATCGGTGGGCGTCGGGGCGTGGCTGAGCTGCTCGGCGTCCGCGTCGCGGGGTTTCCTGCTTTCTGGCTCTGGCGCAGTGCTTTTCTGGTCAAGCTGCCCAGCTTTCTGCAGAAGATCAAGGTGGGTTTTGACTGGGCCTTCGAGCTGGTGTTTCCTCGGGAGATCAGCGCGTTCAACGGCGCCGGAACCCAACCCGTATCGCGCAGCTTCTTTGCCGCCGGCGAAACGATCATCGATTCCCACAGCGCCGGGCGAACGCTCTACGCGGTGGAAAAGGGCGAGTGTGAAATCATCCAACCCGGTGACAAATCGGGCGAAGACCGGGTGCTGGCGGTGGTCGGCGGCGGTGAGCTGATCGGGAGCCACACGCTTAACAGTTTCGGGAAGGAAAACGTCGCGCTGCGGGCGCGTACCAACATTGAGGCGATCAGCCTTGCCGGTGATTTCATGCAGCGGATGAGCGCCACGCTGAAGCCGGTAGAGACGCTGCTGCGCCGAGCCATGCTTACGCACCAGCCGTTTTGGGAGAGCGCGCCGGAGGCGTTGAGCCTGCTGGAAAACGCCACCTGCGCTGACCTGATGCGCGACCCGCCGGCCCGCAGCTTTGAGCGCACCAGCCGAGTGTTGGAAGCGTTCGACGGCCTTCGCCAAAGCGGTCAGGACCTGGCGCTGGTGCGCGACGACGCCGAGCTGGTTGGGTTGGTCACCCGCACCGATCTGATCGCTGGTCTGGAACATGGGACGGGCGCCACGGTGGAGCAGGTGATGAGCCGGCAGCCGGCGGTCGTCGCCAGCGGTGAAAACTGCGTAATTGCGGCGAACATGATGCGCGATCGTGGTTTCAAATGGCTGCCGGTGGTGGACACGCGGGAGCAGCGGCGGGTTGTCGGGGTGCTCTATGCGGATGACGTGCTGGCGTACGTGCTGTCCAAAATGAGCCTGTCGCCAGCCTCAGCCTGACGGCTTATCTTCAACCTCATGGCCGGCGCCGCGCAGCGCCTCGCAGGCTGCCGTCAGATCGGCAGACTTCACCAGCAGGTAGTCGGTATCAAAGGTGGAGACCGCAAACAGGCTGATGCCGGCTGCCGCCAGCGGGTCGCACAAAGCGGCCATAATCCCCACCTCCGAAAACGCCAGGGGGCCGGCAACCTCCAGACAGCGCCAAGGCCCCTCACGGCGGACGCCAGCGGGCACGTGTGAATGCTCACAGACCACGGACAGCTCGTTCGAAGTTCGCGTAACGCTGGTAAAACCTGGGCCTAGCCAGGCGGGCACGGCGACATCCGGTTGCAGCCGGCACACGGCCAGCTCGGGCTGAAGGATCGTCAGACGCATAGGCCTGCCGCTGCCTAAGACGCGCGGCGCCGGGACCTGCTGGACAGGTTCCGGGTAGTACGGCAAACTTCGTGGAAGTTCGGAATCGGGTTTGTCATGAACAAGAATTTCCTGTGCCTGCTCGTTGCTTTGCTGACCTGTGTGGCCCTGTCGGGCTGTGCCGCCAAGCGCAATCGCTATTTTGTCGGGCAGTGTGCCATCCCCGGTCACTGGTTCTGCGGCAAGGTCTACGACAGTCGCGCTGACTGCAACAACGCCCGCAAGCGCCACGACTTCGAAACCTCCATGACCGGTTCCTGCTTCAGCGGTGATCCGCGCGGCAAGCCCGATACGCGCACCATGTAGACACGTTAGCGTTCGGCGGGCGGGACGATCCTGACCGGTTCCGCAAACGCCGCGTGATCGGCCATTCTGCCATCTTTCGCGTTGAGGGAAGTGCCTCTCAGAAACGCGTTGACGATCAGCTGGGACCCGGCCGAGCTGGCCATAGCGGCCGGCACCCTGACCGGCCTGGCCGCGGCCGCGCTGCTGGCCCATCGTCGCTGGGGTCTGGAAAAGACGCTCTGGCTGCTCCTTGCGCTCGACCTGTACGTGATGGTGTGGTTCCTGCCGAACCATGCCGTGGAGCGTATCCGGGTGGACGACGAATGGTTCAGCCTCGTTGCGGGACCCTGGCCGGACCCGATCGAGATCGATATTGAACTCGCCAGCGTGGTGGTCATTTACGAGGTGCACCGCTCCCGGCACTGGCTGGAACGCGACTGCTTCTGGGTGTTTCAGGACGAGCAGTTTCGGCGGCGCCGGCTGGCCTTGACCCCGCTGCTATACCGCCAGCGAAAACGGGTGGCGGCGCGGCTGGCCGAGCGCGGCATCGAGGTGATCGCTCATGAGAATCTGGAAATCGACTGAGGTTCAGCTACCGGGACTGGCCGCGTCGGTCTGCCCAAAAAGGTATTGCCGAGCTTCCTCGTCGACCGTGGCCCGGCCCGCCTTCAGTTCGTTGCCTCGCTCGTAGGCGCGCTGGACCGCGGGTCGCTGAGCAATCGACTCATACCAGCGCTTCAGCGCCGGGTAGTCAGCCAGGTCCTGGCCCTGCCGCTCGTGGGGGACAATCCAGGGATAGCAGGCCATGTCGGCGATGGAGTACTCGCCCGCGATGTATTCCCGGCCCTCCAGCTGTCGGTTCAGCACGTTGTACAGGCGCTGCGCCTCGTCGCGATAGCGCTTGATAGCGTAGGGGATCTTCTCAGGTGCATAGGTCCCGAAATGGTGATTCTGGCCTAGCATCGGGCCCAGCCCCGCCATCTGCCAGAACAGCCACTGCAGCGCCTCCTGACGGCCTCGCAGGGTGCCCGGCAGAAACCGCCCGGTCTTCTCGGCGAGGTATAGCAGGATGGCTCCGGACTCGAAAAGCGACAACGGTTGATCACCCTCGGCAGGCTCATGATCCACGATGGCCGGCACGCGATTGTTGGGTGAGTGCTGCAGGAACTCCGGCGCAAACTGTTCGCCGCGCCCGATATGCACCGAGTGGAGCTGGTAGGGGGTCTCACTTTCTTCCAGGAAGATCGTGACCTTGTGACCGTTGGGGGTCGCCCAGTAGTAAACGTCAATCATGGCAGGCGGACCCTACAGGCGGCGGCGCGCTTTGTCGATTCTGACAAGCCGATTGTTTTCGAAGCGAAGGATACGGGTGAAACGGTTTGGGCCAAACCGATAGGTCCAGGTGTCCACCCGGATACCATCAAGCTGGAAGGGACGTCCGAACCGGTCGCGGCCCTGAAACACGCCGTCGATGAAGTGCGACTCTTTGCTGTGGGGTTTGCCGCAGGCTTCTTCAACCTCAAATTTGAGGTCACCTTCCACGACGAGATTGACACCGCAGTTCATGGAGTCGGCCAGCGCCGACCCTGAAAGCAGCAGCGGGCTGAGCAGCCAGAGCGCCCAGCGCCGCTGATTGATGCGGTTACCGTGTCTGGCTGAGCCTTGCCGGGTCGAAGGCTTCACTGGCGCCTCCCCAGATCTTCTTCAGCCGCCGATCGCGGCCGCAGCCGGTGCGGTAGCTGCGGTACCGAAGCGGGTTTTTCTTGTAGTAATCCTGGTGGTAGTCCTCAGCCGGATAAAAGCGTTCTGCCGCCTCAATCTCGGTAAACACCTCTTCGCCGAGACGTTCGCGGACGCCGGCCGCGGAGGCTGAGGCCTGAGCGAACTGCTGCGGTCCGTGGGTGTAGATCGCCGTGCGGTACTGACTGCCGCTGTCGCAGAACTGCCGGTTCGCGACCGTTGGATCAATGTTCAGCCAGAACACCTGCAGGAGCTCTTCGTAGCTGACCTTCGACGGGTCATAGACCACCTCGACTGCCTCGGCATGGCCCGTGCGGCCTGAGACGACGTCGCGGTAGCTCGGATTCAGGGTGTCACCGCCGGTGTAGCCGGACGTGGTGCTAAGGACGCCGTCGACCTTGTCGAAATCGGCCTCCACGCACCAGAAACAGCCGCCGGCAAAGGTTGCCTTGGCCGTCGCGCTGTTGTCCTGCGCTGAGGTGGTCGCCAGCGGCAGCAGAGCCAGCATCGCTGCATAAAAAAGCTTTTTCATGGTCTTTCCAGTTGTTTCAATCATGTAAAGGAGACCCGCTAACCGGGAAGCCGCTTTCAACCCTGTGCCGTCGCCAGTTCGGATTTCAACGTCTGCAGGCGCTTATACTCAACGTACTGTTTGTCTGCGCCTTCCCAAACGCGATCGAGATAGTCGGCTTCATTCTGCGCCGCCTCAATGAGTCCTTTTTGCAGCAAAATCGCGAGCCGTTCGACCCGCGCGGAGCTCATGCCCGGATTCACTTCAACCAATCCGTTGATCTGGTCGAGCGCCTCGTCTACGCGGCCGGCCTTGGCCAGGGTATGAGCATAAAAAACAATAAAGGCCTCCATCAGGTCCGGCGATTGAAGCGTCGCTGCTGAACGGCCAAGACCCTGTAGGACATTGGCGGAGGTTTCCACTGCCGTATCGGTATCGCCGGAGAGCAGCTGTCCCCGCGCCCGATACCAGTCCACCACAAGTTCCATGGTCGGGTTGCTGAAGAGTTGCGCCGACTGCTCCAGCTCTTCGAGGACCTTGAGATAGGGCTCGGATTCTTTGAATATCGAATAGATGTCCAGCGGGGCAAACAGCGCGTAGCCGTCGAATGGTGGCTTAAGCTTGGCGCGCGTCTCGGCTGCCATCTGCAGCGCACCCTCTTTGTCGCTCAGCAAGGCCTGATAAATCGCCAGGCTGTTTTCGATCTGAAACACCTGCAGGAACGGCGGCATGAAGGTGCTGCCAGCCACGCTCATTTGCCGGAGCGACTCCATCGCCAGCTCGACTTCGCCCAGGGAGAGATGCAGTTTTTGCTTCATCCCAAGAACTGGAAAGAGCTGGCGCGGCGGGAGATTGCGTGCCTCAATACGTTTGAGCGCCGTTTGCGCCTGATCGTAGGCGCCCTCCCGAAGCAGCAGACCTGCCAGCGCAATCTCGGCGCGCGGATTGGTGGCGTCCAGGAAAGCCGCCTCCTCGTAAGCCTGGCGCGCCTGCTCAAACTGACCCGCTTGGACATAGGTGTTGCCGAGATCCATGTGCGCTTCCGCGTTTTCCGGCTGCACCTCTTCGATGTACCGCTGGATTGTTGCGATGGCGTTGTCCAGGTCGCCCTCGAGGCGCAGTACGGCCGCCAGACTCAGCAGCGTACGTCGCTGGCTTGGCTCAAGTTCCAGAAGCCGCTGATACGCACCTTTGGCTTTGGCGATCTCCATCATTACCAGGTAGTTTGAGCCCAAAAGGCCTTGAACCTCGCCGCTCTGCGGATGGATCTGCGCCCACCGTTCCAGCACCCAGACTGCCTGATCGGTACGCCCCTGTAGCGCCTGCATGTTGGCTTTGAGCATAAACTTGGTTTCGGAGTAGAGCTTGTAGTCGTGCGCCAGCGCTTTCTGCGCCTCAGCGAGTGCCGTCGCGTAATCGCCGAGGTTGCGGTAAAAAAGATGTGCCAGCACGTGTGCTTCCGCAAACGTCGGGTCCTTCTCAATAGCCTGGTTCAGCTCTTCGATGGCAGCGGGATAGTTATTTTCGAAACTGCGAAGACGCTGGGCCTCAACGGCATGCCGGATGGCTGCGATACTTTCGCTGGTGTGTTCTTTGATGCTGAGTTCAGTGACGATGCGGTCGGTTTCGTAGCCACTCAGTAGGCTTTCGCGGATGTCGCCCGATATCTGGTCGGCCGTGTCGAGCACGTCGGCCCCTGACCGTTTCCATTCGTTCACCATCTGGCCCGTCTCTACCTCGATCAGGCGAGCTGTCAGCTCTAGCGTGCCATCCACCAGCCGGGCGATTTCGCCGGTGATAATCTGCGGCAGGCCGCGATCCCGGGCGATTTGCAAATCCAACGACAGCGGTTCGCCGACAGCGTTGGGAAAACCTTTTTCCCGCAGCCGGCTGGCTGCGCTTGCCTGACTGAGGGGAGTACCGATTGCAATCAGCGGGTTGCGCCGCAGATCCTCGGAGATGAGCCACGGTGCGCCATAAGACAGCCAGTCGAGCTCGGCGTCGCCGGTCATGTTCCGAAAGAAAAACGCCAGCAGACTTTGGTGATATCCGTCTTTAGCAACCTCGTGAAACTCGACGTTGCCGTCCTCGTCGAGAACCTCCACCGTTTCTGTCGCTGCGGCTGCTACCTCGGCTGTTTCAGTCATGGTGATGGGCTGAACCAAAAACGCGAGGACACCGACTGCGGCGGCGGCATTGAGGCCGATAAAGCCGGCCTGGAACTTCGTCCAGCGATCTTTGCCCGGCGCGCCGTGGCCCCAGGCGATGACCCCGACCGCCGGAATCAGCGACACCATGCCGAGGAACACGTACGAAGTCAGGTTCTCGGGCAGCGAAAAGCGCTCGATCATCCAGTCGCCGATCTCGACCGCCATCCAGGTCGCAGCAACGTAAAAACCGAGGAACTGAGGCACGCGCCGTCGCCACAACTCAGAAAAGAAACCAGATTCGGCCATGTTTGATGGATTTCCGTTGGCAGCGGCCACCATACCGGTCGCCTCTGGCGCGTTCAATGCCCTAAAGTCAGGGAGTTACAGCCGTCAGACTGCCGTAAATTCGGTGACGATCAGGTCAATTTCGTCGAGAAATGGCTGTTTTTGGGCATCGCTCAGCCAGCTCGACCGAAAGCTGTTGGCCGCGAGCTCTCCGAGGTGGGACGGCTCCAGCGCGAGGCTTTGAGCAACCGCTGCAAAATTGGCGTTCATGTAGCCCCCAAAATAGGCCGGATCGTCTGAGTTGACGCTGGCGTTCAGCCCGCGATCGAGCATCGTTCGCAGCGGGTGCGCCTGCATATCGTCCACGACGCACAGCTTCAGGTTCGACAGCGGGCACACGGTCAGCGGCATCGCGGAATCGACCAGCCTGTCGACCAAGGCGGAGTCCTCAAGCGCACGATTGCCGTGGTCGATCCGTTCGACCTCAAGCTCATCCAAGGCCTGCCAGACGTATTCCGGCGGCCCCTCCTCACCGGCATGCGCCACGCGCCGAAGCCCGTGTTTGCCGCACTCAGCAAAGAGCCGCGCAAATTTGCTGGGTGGGTGGCCCACCTCGGAGGAGTCCAGGCCGACGCCAGCGATGTGCTCCAGATAGGGTTCTGCCTCGCGGAGCGTCTCAAATGCGTCGGCCTCGTCGAGATGGCGCAGGAAACACAGGATGAGCTGGGAACTCAGGCCGAGCTCCTCGCGAGCGCGCTCAAGCCCGCCGGTAATGCCCTGAACCACCGTATCCATGGAAACGCCGCGCTTCGTGTGTCCCTGCGGATCAAAAAACACCTCAACGTGCCGCACCCGGTCGGCGTGGGCGCGGCGGCAGTAGGCGAGGGTGAGATCCTCAAAATCGGCCGGCCTCTGCAGCACCGCCATCCCCTGGTAGTAGATATCCAGGAACTCCTGCAGGTTGCTGAACTCGTAGGCGGCCCGCACCTCGTCGACCGACTCGAAGGGGATGCTCACGTTGTTGCGTCGGGCCAGCTCGAACATGAGTTCGGGCTCCAGGCTGCCCTCCAGGTGCATGTGCAGCTCAGCCTTCGGCAGCCGCTCGATCAGTCGATTGTTTGTCATATTCGAAAACTATCATCGAAGGCTACTGCAAGCCAGCTAACTCCTGGCGACGTGGAAAAGGAGTAGCCCGAGTCATGATTCTTGAATGACCAGGCCGCTTTTTGGCCCTGGTCCATAAGTACTGACCCGAACCGGACCTTCGCCCGCGCGCTCATGGTGCTGGGGCTCCTCGCTGCGGTGCTCGACGTAGCGGCGGCCGAGTACATCGGCGAGGAGACCTGCCTGGTTTGCCATCAGGTTTCCGGTGAGCAGTTTGGGCACACGCGTCACGCCGGGGCCTTTCGAACCAACGCGCAAACGGAGCTGGAACGGCGCGTTTGCGAGTCATGCCACGGTCCGGGAAGTGACCACCAGCTCGATCCGACGGCGCCGGGCGCGATCGTGGGCTTTTCGAGCGACAGCGGAGATCTCGAACAACAGAACGGGATGTGCCTGGCCTGCCATCAGGGGGGTGGGCGAACGCATTGGGCTGGTTCGATCCACGAGGCGGCGGATCTCGCCTGCAGCGACTGCCACAACCCGATGGTTCGGGTCTCTGTCGATAGTGCCCTGCGGGTATCTTCGATTAACGAAACGTGTCTTTCCTGCCATCAGCAGCAGCGCCTCGAATTCCGTAAGCGGTCCCACATGCCCGTCCTTGAAGGCGTGATGACCTGCGCTGACTGTCATCAGCCGCACGGCAGCCCCACGCGCGCGCTGCTACGAGGCGAAACAGTCAATCAGACCTGCTACGAGTGCCATCAGGAACGGCGGGGCCCCTTCATCTGGGAGCACGCGCCGGTCCGCGAGGACTGCATGAACTGTCATCGTCCCCATGGCTCGAACCATGAGTCGCTGTTGGTGACGGCACAGCCGTTTCTTTGTCAGCAATGCCATATGCAGCTCCGCCACCCGGCGGCGCTTCAGACGCCCGGCAGTCTGCCCGGCGCGAATTTTGATGCGCGGCTGGGGAACCGGAGCTGCCGCAACTGCCACACGCAGATTCACGGCAGCAACCATCCCGCCGGGGCGCAGCTGATGCGATGAAAACGTGGCCGATGCTATTGCTGTGCTGCTGGCTGGGATCGAGTCTGGGGCAAGACAACCGGCTGGATAACGGGGCGCGACTCTGCGAGCGAGATACGAGAGGCCTCAGCATTTACACCACGGCGCCCCGGTCTTCGCCCGGACATCTCCGCTTTCAGGTGCCATGCCGACCCGATGATGACCACGGCTATGTCGAAGTCGGCGCGCTGGCCGTCTCCGGAGACGGCAACAATCCCTTGTTCAACGAGTACCTCGCGTGGGATGACGGTCTGCTTGTGAGCACAAGCTGGCGGGTTGCTCCCTCGGAACCGGCAAACTACGTTGAGGTCAATGCCCGTTCGCTGGGCAGCGATCGCGGCCAGGTGGAGCTTGTCGGCGGGCGCTACGGTCAGACGGCCGTTAACGTGAGCGCCAGACGCATCGAACATCGGTTCACCGACGATTTTCCGTTTCTGTTCGACGGGGCAGGGCGTTCGGAGCTTGCGCTGCCGGACCTGCTGTCGCCCGGAACCGGGTCCGCGGACGAAGTACGTACCGTATTGCTCGACCGGCCCGAAGCGCGTTCGGAGCTTCAGCGTGATCAGGTGATGATCGGCCTGCGGCACCGGCTGACGCCCCGGACTGAGCTCAGCTTCAGCGTGCTGCGTGAACAGCGAGACGGCACTCGGCCCACCACGGCGAGCAACCTTTTTCGCTCAACCTCCGCCTCGGGTTCGCTCGTCGAGCTGCTGGAGCCCATCGACTACCTGACGCACGAGCTGGACCTCAGCCTGGCGACGCAGCTTTATGGTTGGCACCTGACGGCCGGCTATGACGGGTCTTTCTTCGAAAACCGCAGCGGCGAGCTCAGCTGGCAAAACCCGTTTCGAAACAGCCGCAACCCGGACGCCCTGGTGGTTGAGCAGGGGCGCCTGGACCTGTATCCGGACAACCGTCAGCACCGCTTTCGCCTCGATGCGGTGCGCCCCCTGGGTGACGGCGGGCAATGGTCGGTGTCGGCGTCGTATCTGCAGATGCGACAGGACGACGCGCTGCTGCCGCATACGATCAACGGCGGGCAGATCGAGGGACTGCAGTCGATTGACCTCAACAACTGGAACACGGTCGAGAGCCTGAGCCAGCGGCGCGCGGATGCCGCCATCGACGCACTGCGGTTCTTTACCCGCGGCCAGGGCCAATTGCTGGACAAGCTGCGTTGGACGGCTGAGCTTTCTTACTACGATGAAAAGAACGACACTAACTTCGTCAACTTCAACCCGCTCACCGGGCAGTTCGGTGCACTGGTTCAGGATGGTGCTTTTGCGGCGACCCGGTCGCGCGATAACGGCATTTTTGTTCCGGGACAACCCGGCAGCAACACGCAGTTCCGGAACATTCCCTTTGCGCGCAGCGAGGGCCATCTGGCCGCAGGGTTGGACTGGCGTCTCGGCCAGCGCACCCGGCTCTCAACCCGCTATCGCTACGGGGTCGAATCGCGAGATTTTGGGCAGGTGGAAGATTTGCGTGAGCAGACGCTCGAAGCGCGGCTCACGCGCCGGATTGGCGACATCGCAACGGCCCGCCTGAATCTCGAGTTTGCTGACCGAAGCGGCGACGACTACTTAAGCTTTCCCTTCGCGGCGTTTTTCTCGCAGTCGCTGCCCGGCTATTTGCCGCAGTTTGCAGACGGTGATCCGCCGTTTACGCTCCGCAGCCTGCGCAATTCTAATCTTGCCGATCGGCGCACGGCGCGGGTGTTTGGCACCGCTCAGGTTCGCCTGGGAGACGCTGTCGACCTGAGCGTGAGTGGCCAGGTGAGTGACGCTGACTACGACGTCGTCGACGGACTGTCCGACGCCAGCGAGCGCGGCATCAACGTTGAGCTGGCCTACCTGCCGAATTCCGCCACGCGCGTCTTCGCCTACGCCAGCTACCTGCGGCGCAACAACGACCAGAGTGGGGTTCGGGACGTTCGCGTGTCCGCTCACCCGATCGAGGTGTTTCCCGCTGAAGCGCGCTGGTTCGTCAGCAGCCGCGATCGAGACCGGTCTTTTGGGGTGGGTCTGCAGCGGCAGGTTGGGCCCGTGATGTTCGGGGTGAACTATGACTACCTCGACTCGTCGACAGGCATTCAGCCAGCGGTTGCCTCGGACCTCGCATTATCAGGAGCTGGATCTACCGCGCCCGAAGATCTTGCATTTCCCGCAATCGCGTTCAAACGACAGGTGTTGGAGCTCCAGTCGCTGGTGCCGCTGCGCGGCGGCTGGTCGGCCCGCGTCTATCTTCGCTTTGAGGAGGGGCAGATCAGCGAGTGGCGTTCGGACAACCTCAGCCCGGTCATCGGCAACCAGTACTTTCTTGCTGCTCCGCTCGGCGATTTTCGCTCGCGCGTCTACGGGCTGATGCTGCGAAGAGATCTTGGCTAGTAGACCGCCTCGGCCCGTGTTTCTGTTTCATAAATATGACATCCCGGATCGTTAACTTAGGTTGACTCAAGATGACCGGAGTTTTGCGATGCGAGTGATCCTTACAGCGGGCGCGATCTGCTTGTTGCTGCTGACCGGAAAGGGAGCGGCACAAACCACGGTAGAGATTGTTGCGACCCGCGATACCACCATCTTTCAGGATCGCGAGAACAACAGCAACGGCGCGGGCGACTCGATGGTTGCCGGCCGGACCTCCTCGGGCAACCTCCGGCGGGCGCTGGTCGCTTTCGATGACCTCACAGCCATCCCGCCGGGCGCTTCCATTATCAGCGCGGAGCTTCGGATGGAACTGGTCAACACGCAGGTGGCCGACACTGCGGTCACCCTTCATCAGCTCGAGGCGAGCTGGGGCCAGGCGGGCTCCGTACCCGTGGGCGGCCCGGGGCAGGGCGGTGCGGCACTCGCGGGCGACGCAACCTGGATCCATCGCGACTTCGATTCGGTGCTGTGGAACGCGCCGGGCGGCGACTTCGATCGATCGCCGCTCGCGACGACAACAGTGACCGATCTGGGCCCCTACGCATGGACAAGCGCTGCGCTCGCGGGCCTCGTGCAGGACTGGGCAAGCGGCAACGCTGATAAGCATGGACTGATGATCGTCGGCGATGAAACGATCCGCAGCGCCAAGCACTATTCCACGAGCGAGGGCACCACGCCTCCAACACTGGTAGTGACGTTCTCCACCGACGGCACAACGGGCCCGTTTGCGATCAACCAGGGACTCGCCGGCGCCTGGTTTGAACCCGAGACCGCCGGGCAGGGGTTTCTGATCGACATCGAGCCCGAGACCTCGTTCATCTTTATCGCCTGGTTCACCTACGAAGCTGCCGCTGCCAAGGTGGGCTCGGCCGACCAGCGTTGGCTAACCGCCCAGGGTGTCTATCAGGGTGATGACGCGATGTTTGCCGCCGACAATGCAGTGGTGCTGCCGGTGTTCAACACCACCGGAGGCAACTTCGATCAGTCCGGCAGCATCGAGCAATCTGTGGTTGGGTTTGTGGAGGTCAGATTCGATTCCTGCACGGAGGCGGAGTTGCGCTATGACCTGGACGAAGGCCTGGCCAGCACCATTGCGCTCCAGCGTGTCATTCCCGGGACCGAAGCGCTTTGTGAGGCGCTGATCGAAGCTCGCTGATCCCGTCGGAAATCTAACCTGCCGGTCACGCAGGTGGTTTGCGGGCGCTTGGGTTTTTGCAGCGGCCCGCTATGATTCAGAAGGTGAGCCGGCCAGCCGGCCCAACACGTCTGATTCATGGAGCGAAACGATGCGGCAGGTTTTTGGGAGTTTGATGGGGGTTGCGGCGGCGCTGCTCGGCGCCTGCGCCAGCCACACGGGCAAAGGCGTTAGCAATCAGAAGACGGCTCTGCCGGAAAAGACCCGATTTGAGGTACAAAAAGGCGAGGTTTATACCCCGCCCGATTGGCCCAGCCAGCTCACCCTTGATGTCTATCGCCCCGCGAACGCTCAGCCCGGCGAGCTGCGGCCAGCGGTTCTGGTGGTGCATGGCGGTGGCTGGACCCGGCGCTCACCGGACGACATGAACGGGATCGCCAAAGATCTGGCTCGGCGCGGGCTCATTGTGATCAACGTCGCCTACCGCTTCGCGCCGGAGTACCGATTTCCAGCACAGCTCGAAGACCTGCAGCAGGCCATGCGCTGGATCGCCGAAAACCACCAGGAGCTCGGCATCGATCTGGACCGCATCGGCGCCTACGGCTACTCGGCGGGTGCGCACCTGGTGGCGCTGCTGGCGGCCGTAGACCCTGACGGTCCGCTGACGCCGGACTGGGCGCGGGAGCTGCCGAGGCTAAAGGCCGTGGTGGCCGGCGGCACTCCAACCGATCTGCGCAAGTGGCCCAACAGCGAGCTGGTCAAAGGCCTGATCGGCGCTGAGCGCGACGCGGCCCTGGACACCTGGACAGCGGCGTCCCCGATCACACACGTCAACGGCAACGAGCCGCCGTTCTTTCTCTATCACGGCGGCCTGGACAAGCTCGTGGAACCCGATCAGGCCAAGGACATGCAGGCGGCGCTGGCCGAGGCAGACGTCCGCGCGGAGCTGTTTGTCAAGCCACTGCACGGGCACGTATCCATGTTTCTGTTCGGTGCTGCCGTCGAGCAGGCAACGCGGTTTTTGGTCAGGGAGCTGGCGGCAGGAGAAGTCGGCTAGACGAGGACTGTTTCCGCGGAAACACGTCGCGTCGGTTCTGGTCCTACAAGAACACCAAATTTTCCAGAATTGGTGCCCCGACCAGGAGTCGAACCTGGGACCTACGGCTTAGGAGGCCGTCGCTCTATCCAGCTGAGCTACCGGGGCATCTATATAAATCAGTGGGGTACAAGAAAAACAGGTAACTTCATTTGATTGTGTACCGGTAGTGTACCGAAATCCCAGATTTAGGAGACTCTACCAATGGCGACGGACAGTTTACCAAATACGGCTCAATCCAAGACTGATCGATCTCAACCCAGCCTGACAATCACGACGAATATTGCCGACTACGACGGGGCCACGCTAATACTCGGCGGCCTAGAGGGTATCTGCTACACACTAGGCGAAACCTACCACTGCAAGAATTCCCACTTGAGCGAAACGTTTTTCCATCTGGCTAACCAGATTCAGAAGGCGTTAGAGCTTCTTCGTGAGGAAGAACGACCAGAGCAGGAGGCAGCCTGATGGATGCCCGAAAGAATCCTGAACCAGCGCTCCAGCTACCGCCCTCGGCTACACAGTACGAAGTCGATACGTTGCTTGAAGAAAAGCTCACCTTCCTGAGGGCATAAGCCGGCGTCCTGAGCATGAACCTGCACACAACAGGCGACAAGGTAGCATCTGACGTGGTTTTCGCCATGCAGCGCGATCTGGAGGCCGTCACGATGCTTTTTGAAGCCTTCAAAGCGCGTCAGCCGTCCGTAGGGCCAGGAGATGTTGAAACCATCAAGGACAACACGCGAGAGGCACAGGAGCTACTAGACAGGGCTTCAGGTCTTCTAACAGGCGTGTCAGTAAATGCGGGCGACGTTATCGCTTAGTACACCCTTGCTGAGACGATTTGGAAAGGGCGGCCGAAGCCGCCCTTTTTGTAGTAGTTTGCGCAGACGACTTCGATTCCTAAAGCGAGAAGAAATGAATCTTTCGGAAATGGACGCACTAGCTGATTGGGTTTATCAGCATGTTGTAAGGCTTGGACTTGTCGAAAGGTATGACGGCTTGTTACATAAATTCCGCGAAATGTCGAAGGGTGAACCGAGTTCGTTTAGGGAGGAAACAGAAGAGCTGGAATACCGGTTTAGACTAATAGAAGAACAGATGGTGGGTCTAAACCAGTCGCAGCTTGAAATACTAAGAGCGTTTGGTATCGAGCCATACATCGGTCGAAAAGGACTAATAAAACTTGAAGACTTGTTATTTCGAGAGGGGCTGAACATTGATGAGGTTAAAGAGGAACTATCTGCCGCTATACGTAGGCTAAGCGAAGGGCTTAAGCGAATCGCCAACATTCAAACTGCTTTGGATGGAGTAAACCTTAAGGGTCCTGAATACAGTTCAGAAGAATCCATAATTCGAATTTACTTCGCAGGTGGCGCTGGAATAAAAAATATCGTGGACCTGAAGACGTGGGGTAACAAGTGGCACGAAATCGGCCGTGGAATCGCGATGGCACACGATAAGGCGCCTGAGTCGGTGCGTATTACAGGAGCTGGGCAAGGATCGCTTTATATTGAACTGGCGGCCTTTTCCGCGTTTGCATTAACAATCGCGAGAGCTTCCAAAACGATCTCTGAGGCACTGAAAAACTATTATGAAGCCATGAAATTTCGCGCCGAAGCGAATCGTATCTACAATGAAGACGAAGACGTCCAGAAACTGCTTGAGCAAAAGGAAAAAGAGATTCACGAGAGCATAGTTGAGAAGGTCGTATCGACCATCAAGGAACAAATACAATCCGAAAGGGAAATTACACAAGACGCATTGAAACCACTGGATTACGCTGTAAGGAATTTAGTTTCGTTTTACGAGGGAGGTGGGGATCTTGAGTTTATCAATGCGCAATTGATGTCAGCGGAAAATGAAGAACAAGGAACAACATTTTTCGAACTGACCCGTGAAATACGGATGCTCAGAGAACAAACCAAACTGCTTGAACATGACAGTCAAAACCAGCAGCCAAAGGAAAACCCAGACTCAACTAATGACGACGCTGATTGACTCAACCCATTGCCAAGGTAATCGTGCATCTGGCCTTAACCGCTTTGGTAGGTGCTGGCTGAAACATATTTTCTTGCGCTTCTTGTCCGCCGGATTTTTCAATTCCGTGGGCTGCCGCGCAACAGCTAGGCCTGTCAACTTAGCCATGCTCTTCGATGTAGAGCGTCTATAACTTGGCAGACCTTCCTTACGAGGTATTCTCTCGGAAAAAAATTACGTTGCGGTTTTAGCTGTAGTGAAACAAGGCAACTCTAAGCCTGCCACGTCGCACTTTCGGGTTAAGAGACGGCTACGGGCTGACTGCGGGACACTTAGCAGTGACGCCGAAGGAACCGCGACAGGCGCGTCAGCGCCTCCTTGGCCGGCAGCGTGTCGAAGTGTATGAGTATTCATTTTCCGTTCGGCTTTCCGATGCTTGCATAACTGGGGCGGTATGTCTCACCAATTCTGATATCAATGCTCGGCAGTTCGAGGGGGTTTTGATTGAACGGTTGGAATCCTCAAACTAGCAATTAAGTTGGTGCCTGAACTCGGAGAGCAATTGTGTCGAAAGAAAGTCAAAGTGCGTCCAATACTTCTGCAGCTGTGTATCTGTCGCTTGCCGCAGTGTTCCTTGTCACATCCCTTTACGCAATTGAGTTTGCGCAGTCGGGCCTTGGCGGGCCCGAGAGTTGGGCTCAGTTCGGCGACTATTTCGGCGGAATTCTCAATCCAGTCGTCGCGCTAGCTGCCCTATTCTTGCTCGTCGAGAACTTAAAGATCTCGCGGAAAGAGCTCGGAAACTCGGTGTCGGAACTTGCGAAATCTGCAGAGGCACTTCAGCTGCAGTCCGCCGACATCGAACAGCGTGTTGCGAGAGAAGACTTGAATCGCGCGATCGACCTTCTCCATAAAGACATCCTGGATACGTTTTCTTTACGAGACAGAAAAAGGCTCACAGAGCAACATGTGGTTTGGCTTAGTGCGGAAGAAGCAAGAAACAGGCAGCAATATGAGTATCCTATATCGCTAATTCAGTCCCGTTTGACTCGGAATGTAGCAAAGCTTGCGGATTTGATGGCTGCCTACGAAAGCCATTCGGATATGCAATACCTGACGGGTTATATTCGGCGTTCTCTCTTCGATGATCTAAAAACTGCAGCGGAAAATGGCTGGATAACCGAAGAGTCCATTCAGCCTTTTGCCTAAACGAGTTCGTGCCCTCAAGTCTTCTTTCATAGCGTAGGGGTAGTGCACTATGACTCAACTTTGCTATTCGATTCGATTCCAGCGGAAGGGGCTAAACCATTACCTACGCGAAGCGGTAACGAAAATATGACAGACGAAGAGCTACTTGCTGAAGTGGAGAATTTGCTCCGTTCCCTACCAACGCTCGAATATATCTCGGATCCAGGCAATCTAGATTCAGTTACGGCATATCACGGTAGAGCGAATGCAGTGGTTAGAGCATGGGATGTTCTGCGAGCAACCTTTTTTGACTTCAGTACTTTGAGCTACGCTGGCAGCACTTCACAGAGAGCATCTCTGAAGTGTCTGACGCTCGTTCTGCACGAGGCGCAAAACGACCTTAGAATGAAAACCGTTGGACCCTTGAGCACTGCCATTGGGCAAGGTCAGATGTTCGAATACTTCAATGAACTGCGACGGCTTATCGAGACCGCTACCAATGATCTTCTTTTCGTTGATCCGTATTTGGACGCTGACTTCGTAGAAAAGTATCTGCCATTTGCTAAGGACAGTGTCGACGTGCGCTTGCTTGGGAGAGAAAGAGCATCTGCGCTCGCCGCCGCAGTTGCTGCGTATAACACTCAATATGGCACAGCAGTGAAGTTGCGCACCGGGCAAGCTGGATTTCACGATCGTTACCTATTCGTAGATCGTTCAAGTTGCTATCAATCTGGTGCATCTTTTAAAGATGGAGCGCAGCGCGCGTTGACCACGATTACGCAGATAACCGATGCATTTACAGAAGTACACACTCACTATGAGGCAATGTGGGACTGGGCTGTAACGCGGATTCCATAGCGCAACCATGCTCTCAGCCCTTAAGGATGGCAGGCTAGACACTAAGACGCTCCGACGGTCAACGGCTAGTCAGCGCCTTTGAAGCTCTGTCTGAAAAGGCCTTCGTTTGTAGGACGGTAAAATCGCCTGCCTTTTGTACCACCTAACCCAGCGGTCGCATTCCCTCAGAGGATACTTGTTTGGCAAGCCCTTAATCCCGCGCTCAAGACACGGCATTCCTTTCCGTCGCCAGTTATCAATGGTCGGCAGCGTGACCTTATATCGTTCGGCAGTTTCTGTTTTGCTCAGGGTCTTCATGTCAGATGTAAAAGATGTAATTAGTCGTCGGCGGTGGTCGGGTCTCGGAGCCTAGTGTCTAGCGAGGAACCGCACGACGCCGCCACCCGCGGATAGGGGCAGTAAGGCCCCGACCTGCTTTCCTGCTCGCCATTCATTCAAGCGAATTTGCATTTGGAGATCGCCCTTACCTCCAGAACCGTAGTACTGTACATACTAACAGTAGTCGAGAGCAGAATTATTGGGGTCTGCTTGCTGTGTCCTTGAATGCCACGGCAAATCATTCCTAGTCGCCGAACCGTTGGTCCTGCACTAGAGTTGCGCTGCCTTAGTGGTGATAGGGTTACACTTCATGTGCCTCTGAGATTGTACGGTTTAGCCTTTTGGGC
>JANQOZ010000110.1 GCA_028285525.1 Lysobacterales bacterium | reverse complement strand
TCCAGCGCCAGAAAGCGCTGCCACGTTGCGGCGTGATCGTCACTCAGGTTCGCGGCAAATTCCCGGAACACCTCATCCGGCATGCCGTGCGGCCAGGATGCGTCTCGCACAAAGCGCGGCGTGCTGGCGACCAGCACCAGCCGGCTGACCTGCTTTGGATGTCGCAGCGCCAGCGTCATCGCCAGCTGCCCGCCCAGCGACCAACCGAGGCAGCTAAAGGGCAGATCGCCAACGGCTGTCGCGACCGTCTCGGCAAGCTGATCGGCCAGCCGGTTCAGCGGCGGTATGCGCGTGAGCTGATGATTGCGTCCATGCCCGGGCAGGTCGATCAGGATCAGCCGACACCGGGGGGAAAATCTCGCAACGAGATCGTCAAACACCCCGCAGTGCATACCCCAACCGTGGATCAGCGCAAGGGCCGGGGTGCCCGGCTCGGAGCGCCCGACCACGTCAACCCTTAGCGCCGTCGCGTCGGTCATCGTTCGTCGCCCGGTCGGCTCGCCTGAAGAGGCTGCTCAAGCTCACGGGCAATCGCGACCAGCAGCAGCTCGACGTCTTCCGGCTGATGTCCCGCGTTGAGGGAAATCCGCAGCCGGGAGGTCCCCTCGGGAATGGTGGGTGGACGGATCGCGGGTACGTGAAATCCCTGCGCGGCCAGCGCGCGGCTCAGCTTAAGCGCGCGACCTGCGTCCCCGAGGATCAGCGGCTGGATCGGCGACCGTGAGGGGCTCAGGGGCAGGCCCAGCTCGGCGGCCCGCCGGACAAACGCGTCGATCAGGCTAAACAAATGATCGCGCCGCCACTGCTCCCGCTGCACCAGCTCGAGGCTGGCGAGCGTTGCCGCCGCCAGCGGCGGCGCGGGCGCCGTCGTATAAATGTGGCTGCGGGCTCGATTCACCAGCTGGTCGATCAGCAGCTGCGGGCCGGCGACAAACGCACCATGCGTCCCCAGGGACTTGCCGAACGTGCCGACCACTACCGGCGCCTGCTCAGCGCCGAGATCAGCAGCACTCAGCGCCCCGGACCCGCGTTCGCCAAGAACGCCCAGAGCGTGGGCTTCATCAACGCACAGCAGGGCGTCGTGATCGGCCGCCAGTGCGGCGATCTCGGCCAGCGGCGCGAGGTCGCCGTCCATGGAAAACACGCTTTCGACGGCCAGCAGGCGCCGGCGTCCGGGCAGCGTCAGCTGCCGCCGCAGGCTGGCCATGTCGTTGTGGCGATAGCGTCGCAGCTTCGCTCCCGACAGGCGGGCGGCGTCGATGAGCGACGCGTGATTCAGCTTGTCCTGAACGATCAGGTCGTCAGCGCCGGCGAGCGCGGTGATCAGCCCCAGGTTGGCCATGTAGCCGGTGGAAAACAGCGCCGCCGCCGGGCGGTCGACCCACTCGGCCAGGCGTTCCTCCAGCTTCCGATGTATCGAGCGGTAGCCGCCGAGCAGCTGCGCGCTGCCGGCGCCGCAGCCGAGCTCGGCCGCTGCCGCGGCGAGCGCCCGGGCAGGTTCGGGGTGCCTCGTCAGCGCAAGATAGTCGTTACTCGCAAAATCCCGGGCTTCGCTCGTCTGGACCCGCCGCTGCCGCCACTGCTGCGCGTGATTCAGCGCTGCCTGCTGCGTTCTTAGCCAGGACGCCCAATCGCCGGGCAGCTCAACGCCGTTCGGCTTGGGATCAGCAGACAGGGCAGGGTCGGAATGCTCGCCGTGCGCCGGCGAGACGGGTGCCGAAGGGGGCATGGCGTCAGTCGAACGGGCTAGCCCGCCTGGACGGGTACCGGAGTGCCGGCCGTCATCCCGAGCCTTGCGAGCAGCTCCATGTCAGCCTGCTGCGCCGGATTCTGGGTGGTGAGCAGCTTGTCGCCGTAGAAGATGGAGTTGGCGCCGGCCAGGAAGCAGAGCGCCTGCAGCTCGTCCGACATTTCCGTGCGGCCGGCCGACAGCCGCACCACCGAGCGCGGCAGCATGATTCGAGCAACAGCGATCGTGCGCACGAACTCGAGCGGGTCGACCTCGGGCTGGCCGTGCATCGGCGTGCCGGGAACCTGCACCAGGCGGTTGATCGGCACGCTCTCGGGATGTTCCGGCAGATTGGCCAGCACCGCCAGCATGCTGGCGCGGTCCTTGCGGCTTTCCCCCATGCCGACGATGCCGCCGGAGCAAACCTTCAGGCCCGCGTTGCGGACGTTGTTCAGCGTTTCGATGCGCTCGGAAAAGTCGCGCGTGGTGATGACCTCATCGTAATACTCGGGTGAGGTGTCGATGTTGTGGTTGTAGTAGTCGAGCCCCGCCTCCTGCAGGCGGTCCGCCTGGTCAGCGTCGAGCATGCCGACGGTCAGGCAGGTTTCCAGCCCCAGGGCTTTCACCTCGGAGATCATTTCCGCGAGCGGCTCCAGATCGCGCGCTCTTGGGCTTCGCCATGCGCCGCCCATACAAAAGCGGGTCGCGCCGCGCGCTTTTGCCGCGCTGGCCGCGGCGACCACCTGTTCGACGGGCAGCAGCCGCTCAACCTCGAGTCCCGTCTTGTAGTGAGCGCTCTGCGGACAGTATTTGCAGTCCTCCGGGCACGCGCCGGTTTTGATCGACAGCAGCGTGCTGATCTGCACGGTGTTGGGCGGGAAAGTGTTTCGGTGGACCGTTTGCGCGTCAAACAACAGGTCGTTGAAAGGCTGGTTAAACAGCGCAACCGCCTGCTCGGCGGTCCAGTCGTGTCGCACAGAGGTCATGGCACATCCACAGCGGTCCGGGGAGCCAAGTATTGGACTGGCTCTCAAACCTGTCAACCAGGAAGCGATATGAAGGTTTACCAATGGATCGATCGATGCTGGGTGAGCGCCTTTCCGCCGAGGTGTGTCGTCTGCCACGCGCCGGGTTCAGAGGGGCTCAGCGTGTGTCGCGATTGCCTGGCTGATCTGCCCTGGCATGTCCCGGGTTGCCGGGTTTGCGGTGACGCTCTGCCCGGTACCACGATGCGGGCGGAGGCGGTAGCACAAAAGAACCACGTCTGCGGCCGGTGCCTGCGGACGCCGCCTGGCTTCGATCAGGTGACGGCCGCGCTGGCCTTTGCGACGCCGGTAGACGGCTGGGTGCGGCGCTTCAAGTACAGCGGCACGCTGTATCTGGGTCGGCTGCTGAGCGAGCTGTTCCTGCTCCGGTGCGTGCCCGCTATCCCGGATCTCATCGTGCCCGTACCGCTGCACCGCGACCGGCTGAAGCTGCGTGGTTTCAATCAGTCGGCCGAGCTTGCGAGCGTCATGGCCAGAAGGCTGGGTGTGCCCCTGGTGCAGGATCTCTTGGTTCGCGCACAGGCGGGCGTGCCGCAGTCGACGCTTCTAGCCAGGGATCGCCGGCGCGCGATGCGAGGCGTGTTTCAGGTTAAGCGACCTCTGGATCGTGCCAGGGTCGCCCTGGTCGACGATGTGCTGACCACCGGCGCCACCGCGTCGGCCTGTGCGCGGGCGCTGAAGCACGCCGGTGCAGCTGAGGTCAGGGTCTGGGTGATCAGCCGCGCGTGAGTACGCGCGCGCGGAAGATCTGGTCGATCGGTATGGGTATCTGGGCCGAGCCACCGGGAAGCAGCGTGTCGATCACCGCTTTACCGTCGCTCACGCTGACCAGCACGCCGGTGTACTCCTTGCCAAACTTTGAGTTGAGCCGTACGTTGCGGCCGGTGTACGAAGCCAGGCTTCCCGTCTCCACCAGCGTCCATGCGCGCGCCGCGCTGCCGCTCGGCGCGGCGGTGGCGCCCGGGACGCCGGTGTCTGCCATGACCGCGTCCGCCGCCGGTGCCAGGGGAATGATGGTCACCCGCTGCGGGACGCCGGACGCCACGGCGGAGTTGACGTTCAGCCCCTCCAGGAGCTTTTCGGGCCCGAGGGCGGCGATCTCTTCCATGGTCAGCGGCAGATCGGGGCGACTCAGAAACGTCCAGACGCCCTCACCGGCGGCGAAACGTCGATACTGATAGGTGAGCTCATCGCTGAGCTGAAAGCCCATGCCGGCGGTTTCGTCGATCACCGCCGCCATGTGATTGTCGAGAAACTCGTCCGTTGAAATATCGCTCTGGGCGGCGCAGTAGCTGTTCCGTCGCCGGTTGAACTCGCTGGCCTGCAGCGTCAGGCCGAGACTTTTGAGTCCGGCCTGCGGCGGCGCCTGGCTGCGGCGCACCTCATTCAGGTTTTCGACCGCCAGCTTCAGCTCCATGTGGATCTCGGCAGCGTTGGCGTTCTGGATCACCATCTGGACGTCGATGACGTCGGGCGGCAGCAGGCGGTAACGGGCCTCGACGGTGCTTTCCATGTCGTCGAAACCCATGTTGTTGAGATCGATCGTCTCGAAGCGGGTGACGTCGCCGCAGGCGAGCGTTTCCGTGGTCAGCCCACTGATGGATGAACGCTGCTCCTGGCCGAGGAGGTCCCCGAGCTCGACGCGCATGCCGCCGAGGTTGAGCCCCATGCTGCCGGGCAGCTCGTTGCGTCCGAGTCCGAGGACCCACAGCAGGCCAGGGGTTTGCAGCTCGGCCCGGCGCATCGTGACTGGCGGCAGGTCAACCCCCGGATCGGGGATAAACGAAATATTGTCAGCCGACAGGGTGCCGTCGAAACCGGCTCCGTTGTCCGCAATCGTCAGCGTACCGACCGGCGCGACCATGCCGGCCAGCTGCTCCAGTGAACGGTTCAATCGGTAGTCGGCGTAGAACTTTGCGCCGATGACCGCAACAGCCGCAACGATCAGGGCGTTGCGCAGCCAGAAGAAGACGGCACCCAGCAGGCCGCGTTTGCGGCGATATTTTGCGGACTTGGCCATAAATCAATTCTCGAAGCCCGCCGAAGAAGCACCTTCGGCCTGGTAACTCGCTGCCAGCCGGCTTCGCGCAGGAGGCCGCCTTGGGGCGGATTCCCTCGCAGGCCGGCGTCAGCCCGATGCTGGCAACCCTAGCAGAAGGGAGCCCTGCATGTCTTTGCGGTGGTCGACTGGTAGTGCGGAGAAGACCATCCGCTGCGGCGGCGCCGCAGCGGATGGTAGGAAGATTATTGCTGCAGGTAGGCGCGGGAAAACATCTCCATCCCGCGGCCGGTGAAGCTGGCGCTGATGGTCTGCCGCGAGAACAGGTCAGACATCGGAAACTCCGGCATCTCCTCGCCGGGCGCCATCGCGGCCATGGCCTCCTGAATCTGCTGCTGGTACATCGCCAGGCCGGCTTCGTCGTAGCCCACAACCATAAAAGGCAGGTCGCCGGAGGCTGGCGGCGCGCTCAGGTAGTCTTTGAGCATCGACTCTTCCCCGGTGCCGGCAGACATGCCGATACCCTGCTCGGTCATGGCCAGGTGCGGCGTGTCGAGCGGGAACGGGATCAGGCCATCCGGTAACGGCGTGGGCGTTCCGTCGGCGGGCAGCTGCAGCGTGGCGAGCTGGGGCACCATGGCGCTGGCCATGCCAACTACCAGCTGTGGGTTGGTGATGCCGACCATCACTAGCGCCCGCAGGTTCTGGGGCATGCCGGTGGACAGGTCCATCTCCTTGAGGCTGATCCGCAGCCCCTGGAAGTTGCCGACCATCGGCGGCAGCGGCTGCGCCAGCTGCGCTGACATCTGGGACATGCCCTCGTTCAGCTCCGCCAATGCATTGCACTGATAGGGGTCATTCGAGACGGCGTTGGCCTGGTCGGTCAGAAACTGCTTGGCTTTCAGAACGTCGATCGCAAATCCCATGTGGAACAGCACGTCGTCAATATCGCCCATGCCGCCCATTGGTGCGGCCAGCTGCTGAGTCGCTGTGGCGATGTCGTCTCGCAGCTCGACAACCGCGATGGAGTCCACCGTCTCGTCGTTAAACGCGGTATAGCCTGAGACAATCATAGGGGCGATGCCGGCCATCTCCTTGAACTCGGCGACACACTCCGGGCCGAGCTGGCTGCGGCCTTGCTCGAACAGGGTGGTGGCGACCGGGGAGTCGTCGGTTAGGACGGCGTCGACCAGCGCCATGGAGTCCATGAAGATCGTAAAGATCGGCAGCAGCTCATATTCGCTGTTGATCTCGTCGAGTCGGCCGGTGATGTTCTCGGCCGGCTTGCTGTCGGTGAACAGCTGCTTGAGACCTTCCTCTCGAGCGGCGGTCGGGACGATGCTCATCAGGACCTGGTCGTCATCGATGGCGATGATGGCGTGTGCCTTCTCGTCACCGTTCTCGTAGAACTCGTTGCCCTCGAACTCGCTGACGGTGAACGTCTGGCCTGACTTGGTCTCGATTCGGCTGATGGTCTCCTTCAGCTTGTCCCCGTCGGCGATTTCAGCGCGGATGACGGGCAGGATACCGAGACCGTAAACGGCGAGGCTGCCCGCGGGATCCAGGCCCAGCTCGACGAGTCCATCGCGGTTCATCTTGCCGGCGAGCTCCTCCATGACCGCCTTGGCCAAAGGATTTTCCTCCGCTTCCGCGTCCTCCATCGCCTTGGAGACCGCCGATTCGGCGTACTCAAGCGCCGGCGCCGCCATTTCCCACATCAGGTCCATGGACTTGTCGTCCATTTTTTCCCGATTACCGATGAAGTAGGGCGTATCAGCCGGCACGTAGGCCAGCAGTGGCGACGCGCCGCCGCTGGCGGAACTGGCCCCGGCAGCCTTGGCTGCGGGTGCGGCGGTCGAAGCCTCCGTCGATTCATCGTCCCCGCCACAGCCGCTGAGCAGCATGGCAACCACCGAAAGGCCGACCAGCGGTCGGAATAAATTGCTCGTCATCTGGAACTTCCCAAAAAGGTTGAATAAAACGTTGGTGTACTAGTGTTATAGTCTAGTAACACACCCCCCGCCCGTGTCAACAGTCACGAAACCTCCGAAGACTAGCAGAATAATTGACGGTTTGCCGCCGACCCCATCCCTCTCGCCGCGGCGTGCCTGCTGGGTTTGGCGGGCTATTCCTCTAGCAGCGTGAGGAACGGGTCGAGGTGCTCAGCGTAGTTTCGCCAGCGGCCGACCGCGCGGTCGTTGAGCGGCTGTCGCACCTGCCACGCGCTGGCCGTGTTGACCACGCTGTCGCGCAGATAAAAGTGGCCGGGATCCGGATGTGCCGGCGCGCCGATGCGGCGGGTGAGTGCGCCGATTTGCCCCTCGAGGTCGGCAACCAGGTGCTCGTATTTCACCCGAAGGATCTTCTCGGGCAGCGCGCTGTGCCAGTGTTCCATGAGGGCCTGGTGAGAACGGATATGGCGGGCCAGCGTATTGAACCGGTAGCTGTAGGCGTGGCTGGCTGAAAAGTCGGAAAAATACATGGAGAGGCCGCAGTCCCGCGGGTCTCTTCGCATGTCGATAAACCAGGCGTGAGGAAACAGCAGGTGCAGCAGGCCGATGTCCTGAAAATGCTCCAGAGACTGGTCGACCAGCCAGCCGTCGACGCGGGGCATCTCCTGGAGGTAGTCCGCGGCCATGCGGGACAGGTCCAGCCGGCTGAGCAGCGGCACCATATCGGGATAGCGAACGCGGCCGCCGAACGGCTGGGCGACCGCCATCTTGACCCAGTTGAGCCGCTGATGTTCGCCGACGCAGGTCATGTTGGGGTGTCCATCGAGGATCTGGCTGAGCAGCGTGCTGCCGGAACGCGGCAGCCCGACAATAAAGATCATCGGCGGCGAATTGCCCGCGCCGGCGTCGAGCCGTCCGATCAGCTCGTCGGAGAACGTCTGGGTCGTCAGCTCGATAGTGCGTTCCAGAACAGCGCAGTCGTGCGGATGCTGCGCGGCCCGAAGCTCATTGGCACGGGCAAAGGCGCTGAAAGCATCGTCATACTGTCCTAAGTCGTCGAGCGCTTTGCCCAGGGCAAACCACAGCCGCGGGTTGGCGCTTTCCGTTCGCCGACCGGTCAATGTGCTCAGCTTGCGGATCATCGGCTGGTCTTCAGCCGTCTGTCGTCGACAGTGCATCAGCTTATACCAGGCGTCAGCATGCCCGCGTCGCAGCCTCAGCACCTGGCTGAACCGTCGCTGGGCTTCTTCGAACTGGCCGATTTTGACGAAGGCTGACCCGAGGTTGTAAACGGCCGCAATGTTCAGCGGCCGGAGCCTCAGCGCCTGACGCAGCGAACGGATGGCGTGCTCCGCGTCACCCAGCGCCAGCTGGGCTGCGCCCATATCGCAGAGCAGCTCCGCTGAGTTCGGCACCACCTTGAGGCCGTTGGCATAAACCTGAATCGCCCGCTCGAACTGGCGACCCTCCTGCAGCACCTGTCCCAGCTTGAGGTAGCCGTCCACGTTTTCCGGGTCGAGCGAAATGGCACGGGAGCACGCGTTGGAGGCCGCACCCCAGGAAGCGCTGCGCCGGTGGACCTCGGCGAGTAGCAGCCAGGCGTCAGCCTGATCGTCGCGCTGTTTGAGATAGGACTGCAGCGCCGTTCGCGCTTCGGAGAGCTGGCCCTGCGCATAGTTGAGCCGGCCCAGCTCCAGCTGTACCTCGGGCTCCTGACGCTGACCGACCGGCAGCGATCGCAGGCTGCGAATCGCCTGATAGACCCGCCCTTTGGCGGTGAGAATCCGCGCCTGCAGCAGGCGCAGGCGCCAGGGTTCGTCCTGCTCGCCCTGCAGCTCGCCGTAGATGCGCTCGGCCGTCGCGACATCGTGACTGGCCAGCGCCTCCTCGGCGCGGGAGCGAATGGTGGCGAGGTAGTCTGTCGATTCCAAGTTGCTATCCAAACCGCGGACCCGCGCACGCGCCCGGTACAGCGCCTGAGCCCCCGCACTGCCGCGGAAGCCAGCGACCGCCCGATAGGCGCTTAGCCCAGCCGCCGTGTTGCGTGACCGCGCGCGCGGCAGGCCTGTCCCATTGCTGCGAAATCAGTGGCGCAATCGCCGCGTTCGGCGATTCCGGCCCTGTGCCCTGCGTTAACATTCGACCAACATTTGCTCAGTGGACCGTAGCACCGTACAAAGCGCCCGCTGTTGCTGTATCTGGGTCGATAGTCATGCCGAAGCGCAGTTGCGCAATCAGTGCAACAAAATGGCGCTGGAAATGTCGGGCGTCAGCTCAACCGGGTCAGGACGACAGGGCGAGCAGCGTTCGCAGCGCCATCAGTCCGAAAAGCGCCGTGAGCCAGGTCCTGGCCAGCCGCTCCGAAACGGGCTTGCAGGGGGCCGTACGTCTACACGAACGGGCGCGCAGGCGGATACGCTTGATGGCGAGGTGTTCGCTGTGGGTCAACGCGGGGTAGGCGGGCTCGCTGGTGACAACAATGTGCTCAGCGGGTTGCAGTTCCATGGTCAGCACTTCCGTTTGCCGGGTCGGGCTGAAACCTTACGGGCTGCGGCCGGTTGGCCGCGATCGTCGATGATCCCGAAACTTCGTCAGGATTCTCAGCGGGTTAAACCACCGTCCTGCTCAAGGCGGTACAGCTCGGTGTAGCCGCCAATTCCCCGATCGTCGAGGAATATCTGAGGCACCGTGCGCCTACCGTCCGCCCGCTGGAGCATTTCTTCCAGCCGGCCTTCCTCGGCCTCAACGTTGTACTCCGTGTACTCAAGGCCAATCCGCTCGAGCAGCGCCTTGGCTCGCTGGCAAAAGGGACACCAGCCTTTGCTGTAAATTTCGATCTTCACCGTGCATCACTCCGTAAGCACCGCCGCTCAGTTTATCCCAATCAGCTCGTGCGGGCAGGTCATGCGCACCCGTAACGGGCGCTGGTAAGTCGCGCTGACGAAAATCCGGCCAATGGGTGGCGCCGGAAGCGATTCGTCGTCGGTCGGCGCTGCCAAAAGTGCTAAGTTCTGCGCTAACCTCCTGTTTTGACTGGTAATATGGGAATTTTTCCAGATGGGCCCAGTTTTTTGAACCAGTTCACGGTCTCCGTCGGCGCGGGCGGGTAGTGTTGCGCTATCACGCATTGACTGGTGATCAATCGGTGCCCGGATACCCCCGGTCCATGGAGTACCCCCTGTTCCTTCTGACCCGCCGGGCACCGATTGCTTACTTTCCAGACAGGACACTAAGCTTCGCTACTGAACCTGCCGAGATTCGGTTACCATCCCAGCGCTTCTCTGCCTTCGGATACCGACCTTGGAAATCGAAAAAGACCACGTTGTTGCCTTTCACTACGCGCTGAGCGAAAACGGTCGCCCGCTTGAGAGCTCGGAAAACCAGGATCCGATGGTGTGCCTGATCGGCGCTGGCAACATTATTCCGGGGCTGGAAGAAGCGATGCTGGGGCGTTCCAAGGGTGACAGCTTCAGCGTCACCATTCCGCCGGAGAAAGCTTACGGTCCGTTTCAGGAAAAGCTGCTCACTCGCGTCTCGGCCAAACACCTGGGTGTTGAAGCGCGGAAACTGAAGCCCGGCATGGTGCTGCGAATTCAGACGCGCCGGGGGCCGCAGATGATGCGGGTGGTGAAGGCCGGCCGCTTTATGGTCAATCTGGATGCGAACCACCCGATGGCCGGGATGACGCTCACGTTTGATATCGATATTCAGGATGTCCGGGCGGCGACCGACGAAGAGATCAAGCAGCGGCGTGCTCAGGCTCCCGCCGCTGAAGAGGTACAGAACGACGAATCGGCGACCGCCGACTGAGTGCTTTGAGGATGGGTTTTGCGGGCGCGCCCGTGAGACCGACCTTCCGGCCGGCTCACGGACGCTGATCGGACCCTAAGACTCCGCCGGAATTCGGAGCACCTGCCCCGGATAGATCTTGTTCGGATCTTTGAGCATCGGCGTGTTGGCCTCAAAGATCACCATGTACTTCCCGGCGCTGCCGTAGAGCTTCTGCGCAATCGCGCCCAGCGTGTCGCCCGGCTGCACGGTGTAGGTGTCCGCCTGCCAGTCTTCCGGCGTTGCGTCCGCGCCGGCTGTAGCGGGTGCGCCAGCGGTTGTGCTGACCCCGGCGGCGTTGGCAACAACCATCAGGTCTTCAACGGTTTCGATGCCGTTGACGTTGCCCAGAATCATGACCACCTGCTCCTTGGTGTCCTGATCGGGCACTTCTCCTTCGATCTTGAGATGAGATCCCTTGCGCTCGAAGTAGATGCCTTCCGGGTTGATGTTGTGGTCGCGCAGGTGGGACGCAAACGGTTTCACCGGTGCGTCCATCTTGGTTGGATCTTCGTCCGCGCCGAAAATTGCGGCGCCTGCGTCTTTTACAAAGCTGAATAGGCCCATGCTGCTGTCCCCATCGATTCAGTTGGTTGTGGTTGCACCAGCGCACAGGGCTCACCCGGATAAGAGCCTGCGGCTGGCGGCGCGGCGCTACTGTAGCACGCGGTGGGGCGCAGGCCCGCAGGCTCCTGCCGTGCTATGCCCGGCGCCTCTGAATCGGGGGTCGTTGCGGACTACCAGCTGCTGGCCGCGGTTACCCGCTCGTTGTCCTCCGCAGGGACGACTTCCACCAGCACCTCGTTCCGGCGCAGGAAGCCAGGCGTCAGCGGGCCGTTGTACACCGCTGCGAGCGGTTGTCCCGCCGGCGTGACGTTGTCTCTCGCCAGCGCCTCTTCGAGGACCTTCAGGTTCTTGAGAAAGTTGCGTTCACTCGTGCTGCCTGAGTAGCGCCGGGCGGCAACCAGCCGGGGCGGAATCTCGCGAATGTGTACTCGTTCGTCCAGCGGTGCCGGCAACGTCTCGCGGCTGTACTTCCGCTCCATAACAAACTGCCAGTGATAAACCGTCTGATCGCCCCGCGAGGCCTCCGGGTCAAGCTGGGCCGTGACCGGCACGGTCATGGCCATCTTTTTCTGGTTCTGGTTATTGCCAAAAATGTACCCGGCCAGCACCCGAAAGGCCCGGTTTCCACCGCTGCGCTGACTACCGGGGACATCGGTCTCAGCGACGAGGTACGCTTCATATTGACGCAGCTCATACCCCTCGCGCTGCTCCAGCACGCGATAATCCGGCTCTTCAGCGGCCATCAGGGGTGCGGCAGCAAGGAAAAGGCAACATGCAGCAGCAACGATCTTCATGGTTTGGCTCCGGGACGACTGTCATGACGGCAGTTTTTCCCTTGCCGGGTGAACGCCCTGTGCAGGGGTTGTGGGCAAGACGCATGGCCTTAAGTGTCTTGGTGCTGACCCTGCTATCGCTGAACGCGGTCGCAGAGCCCAGCTGCTCGGCCCATCCGCTTGCCCTGCAGATTCTGGGTTCCGGAGGGCCGGTGGCGGACGATAGCCGCGCGTCCAGCGGCTATCTGTTGTGGCATCAGGGCCGTTCCCGACTGCTCGTGGACGCCGGGAGCGGGGTTTTTACGCGCTTCGGTGAGGCGGGCGCCAGGTTTGCTGACCTGGATCTTCTGGCGTTGAGTCACTTCCATACCGATCACGCCGCCTCCCTGCCGGCGCTGCTGAAAAGCGGCTATTTCTCGAGCCGACGCCGACCGCTGCCTGTCGTGGGCCCGGGCGCGGCCGGGCCCTTCCCATCGCTCGACCAGTTTCTCCATCGCCTGCTGGACCGGAAGCAGGGTGCGTTTGCCTACCTCGCCGGCTATCTGACCGGCACCGACGGCCTGGTGAAGCTTGAGCCAACGACGGTAAAGGTGGATCTGCGCGAGCCGGTCACGGTTTATGACGCAGGCGGACTGAGGGTCGAAGCGCTGCCCGTCCCGCACGGCATTGTGCCGGCGCTCGCATTTCGCGCCACGGTCGCAGGCCGCACGCTCGTGTTCGGCTCGGATCAGAACGGCAGCGGGGCCGCATTCAAAGATCTTGCTCGTGGCGCTGACCTGCTCGTGCTGCACGCGGCGATTCCCGAACGGGCTGGCCGGGCTGCCCGGTCGCTGCACGCGGTGCCCTCACGGCTGGCGGACATCGCCCGGGACACCGATCCGGCCACCCTCGTGATCAGCCACTGGATGGCCCGCAGCCTCCGTCACCAGCAGGCCATAGCGAGCTCAATCGTCGAGCAATATGGTGGCAAGCTGGCGCTGGCCCAGGACCTCGACTGTTTTCCGCTGCTGCCCGAGGTCCAACAGGAACAGGATTCTGATGTACCATAGCCGGTTCGTTTTTTCGCGGACTCACAACGATGCTCGCAACCTCAAAATATGACGTCATAGTCGTCGGCGGCGGTCACGCCGGAACCGAGGCTGCGCTGGCGGCGGCGCGGGCGGGCGCCCGCACGCTGCTGCTGACCCACAGTATCGAGACCATCGGGCAGATGAGCTGCAACCCGGCGATCGGCGGAATCGGCAAAGGCCACCTGGCGCGCGAGATCGACGCCCTGGGCGGCGCCATGGCGATGGCCACCGACCACGCCGGCATCCAGTGGCGAACCCTCAACGCCTCCAAAGGCCCCGCGGTGCGTGCCGTACGCGCACAGTGTGATCGCGTGCTTTACCGCGAGGCGGTGCGCCGGATAGTGGAGAGTCAGCCCAGGCTCGAGCTGTTCCAGCAGGGCGTTGAAGATCTCACCGTCAGCGGCAATCGAATTACCGGCGTGCGCACCCAGATGGGACTGGAGTTCCAGGCCGATCGGGTCGTACTCACAGTCGGCACGTTCCTCGGCGGCAAGATCCACGTCGGTGACGCCAACTACAGCGGCGGCCGAGCCGGTGATCCGCCCGCGAACACGCTGGCGGCGCGGCTGCGGGAACTGCCGTTTGAGGTTGGCCGCCTGAAGACCGGCACGCCGCCGCGCATCGACGGCCGCAGCGTGAATTTTGAGGTGATGGAGCGCCAGCCGGGCGATACGCCAATGCCCGTGATGTCCTACCTGGGGAGCGTCGAGGATCACCCCGAACAGGTCTGCTGCTACATCACGCACACCAATGAGGAGACGCACGAGCTGATCCGCAGCGGCCTGCATCGGTCGCCCATGTACAGCGGTCAGATCGAAGGCGCCGGCCCGCGCTACTGCCCGTCGATCGAAGACAAGGTGGTGCGCTTCGCCGACCGAACCGGGCACCAGATTTTTGTCGAGCCGGAGGGGCTGCACACGCCGGAGCTTTATCCCAACGGCATCTCCACGTCCCTGCCGTTTGACGTGCAGGAGCAGCTGGTTCGCAGTATTCAGGGTTTTGAACAAGCCCATATCACTCGACCGGGCTACGCCATCGAATACGACTTTTTCGACCCTCGCGGTCTGAAGGCAAGCCTCGAGACCCGCTACATCGAGGGGCTGTATTTTGCGGGCCAGATCAACGGCACCACCGGTTATGAAGAGGCGGCCGCGCAGGGGCTGCTGGCGGGACTCAACGCCGCCCGTGCGGTTGTCGGTGAAGAGCCCTGGTGTCCGCGCCGCGACGAGGCGTATCTCGGCGTGCTGGTCGATGATCTGATCACCAACGGCACGCTGGAGCCCTACCGGATGTTTACCAGCCGCGCTGAGTATCGTCTGCAGCTGCGGGAGGACAACGCTGACCTGCGCCTGACTCCCAAGGGGCGCGAGCTCGGCCTGGTCGACGACGAACGATGGGGTCACTTTGAGCGCAAAGCTGAAGCGATCGAAGCCGAGCAGGGGCGTCTCCGAGACATCTGGGTGTCGCCTCACAACGCGGTCGGCGAGGCGGCGGCCCGCGAGCTGGGTGAGCCGATCAGCAAAGAGGTGCGGGCCCTGGAGCTGCTCAAGCGGCCGGGCGTGACCTACGAACGGCTGACGCAGGTCGAAGGTCTCGGTCCGGCGGTGAGCGACCCGCTGGTCGCCCAGCAGGTCGAGATCCAGGTGCGGTACGAGGGCTACCTCAAGCGCCAGCGCGAGGAGATCGAACGCCTCAAGGCCAACGAAGATCATCCGATTCCAGAGGACATCGACTACGCGAGCGTGCGAGGCCTGTCAGCGGAAGTCACCGAAAAGCTCAGTCGCAGCCGACCCGAGACCATCGGCCGGGCAGGCCGCATCTCCGGCGTGACCCCGGCGGCCATCTCCCTGCTGCTGGTGCATCTGAAAAAGACCGGCGCGCCGCGGCGCAAAGCCAGCTGACGATCCGGCGAGTACAAGCGTCCTCGTAGGCCCTTTCCCGGATCGACAAAAAGGGAAAATTGCCTCAAACTGCTACGGCTTAGATCGTACGAACGCCGTTGTCGCAGTGGAGGTAGGGGTATGCGCAAGTTCGGGCTCTGCATGATTCTGGCGCTGATCGGCGCAGCCGATTCATCGGCACAGACGCCTTCCGGAGAAACGCCTTTTCAAACCGAATCGGGGACGCTGGTCTACGACCGCGCCAGCATCGATCAGTCCGGCTGGCTCACGCTGGGAGACTTTCTCGCCAGCCTGCCGCAGACGGGGACCGGCCGCACCCGTGGAGCGAACGGTTTTACGCCCGGTGATCAAACCGTCACGCTCGGGCCACTCGGGTCCAGCCGAACGCTGGTGCTGCTGAACGGCCGGCGGCTCGTCGAGGGCAATGACGGCAGCGCGGACCTCAGCACTATCGCGCTTTCAGCGATTGAACGCATCGAGATCTCGCTGGCCGGAGACGTCGCCCGGGCGGGCGCCGGCGCCGTCAGCGGAACCATCAATCTGATTACCCGCACCAGCCTGGAAGGGCTGCAGGTGGCGGCGCAGGCCGGCGAATTTGACGAGGGTGACGGTCGGTCGCTTCACCTGGACATTGGCTACGGGCACAGCTTCGAGCGCGGGTCTGTCTACATCAACGCTTCGTTGTTCGATGCTGACCCGGTGGTCGGTGGGGCGAGAGCCATTTCCGTGGATCCGATTTTTGGCACCGGACTGGCCTTTGGCTCGACCGTGACACCACAAGGCCGCTTTGCGTCGACTGAGCTGGGCTCGTTACGCCTGACCACCGATCCGGGCACGCTGGTCGATGATCCCTCGGATTTTCGCGAGGGGGACTTTTCGCTGGGTACGCCGGGTGCCGGAGCTGACCGATACAACATGGCTGCCGAGGAATTTGTGCTGCACGAGCAGGACCGCGCCTCGCTCTTGGTGGGATTTGACTGGTCGCTGACCGACAGCGTGCAGCTGGAGGCGGACGCGCTGTACAGCCAGCGCGACGCCACGCTGCAGTTTGCTCCGCCGCTGCTGCTGCTCGGGTTCTTCGGTTCGACCGCGCCGGACGTGGCCTCAGACAACGCATACAACCCATTTGGCGTCACGCTGGCGGGGAATCAGTTCGGCGCTGCCCGGCGCCTGGTCGAAGCCGGCAACCACCGGTTCCTGCAGGAAGCCGAGGAATGGCGGCTGGGGGGAGGCTTAACCGGTTCCTTCGAGCTGAGCGGTCGGCCAGCGGAGTGGCAGGTCCAGTGGGTGCATAACCGCAGAGACTTCGACGCTAATCGCCCGCTGCAGTTCGACAGCGAACGGCTTGCGCAGTCGCTGTCAGGACAACCTTGCCGCGACGACGTCTTCGGCGACGGCTGCGTAGAGCTGAACCTGTTTGGCGGTCAGGGGCCCGACGGGCAGGGAACCATCACGCCGGCGATGATCAGCTACATCACTTTCGACGCGGTGGACCGCGAGCGCGTCACGCTCAATCAGGTCACGGCGGATGTGTCGCTCCTGGGCCCTGAGCTCGCCGGCGGCGCCGCGGAAGTCGGGGCTGGCGTTGAGTGGCGGGATGAAAGTGCCCGTTTCGATCCCGGCCGCAGGAGTATTGAATTCCCGCTGTCGTCGCCCGGTCGAGCGAACAGTTCGCTGAAGACCCGCGCAGTCAACGTGTGGAGCCGGCTGCCCGTCACCGACATGCTCACCGGCGAGCTCGCCGCGCGTTACGCGGATGTAGACGAGCTGGACTCGCTGTTTGCCGCGCGGGCCAGTGTCACGGCAACACCTGTTACGGGCCTCCAGCTGACGGCTAGCTGGTCGCGAGACTATGACCTGCCGGCGCTCGGTGCCGTCCGCAGCCCAACGGGCCTGGCGCTGGTCTCCGTCGCCGACCCCTGTCTGGCCGGATCGGGCCCCAGCGGCTGCGACGAGCTCGCCGGTAATCGTCTCGCCGCCGGAGCGGCCAACGGGCAGCTCGACGCTGAGCTGACGCGACAGTGGCAGCTCGCGGCTTCCTGGGATCCGCGCCGGTGGGGCGTGTCTGGCTGGGTGTCCTATCGAGATGTATCGGTCAATCGGCTCGTCACCGTCCTCGGGGGCCAGGAGCTGGCAAACGCCTGCGCGTCGTCGGGCCAATTCTGCAACCTGGTCGGTCGGGACGCCGCTGGCGCGATTCAGGTGCCCCTCTCGGCGTTCGTCAACTCCGGAGAGCTCGACCTCCGAAGCGTTGACGTCGGTGCCGCCTGGGCTAGCGAGTCCGGTGCCTGGCTTGTCGACTGGCAGGCGCAGTACCTGTCAGATTTTGATCGCGTCAGCACGGCTTACGCGAATGGCGCTCCTGGAGAACTGCCCACGCCTGCGGTCAGCACCCAGCGCGTTCTGGGTGTCGTAGACGGTGGACGCGTGATTTCGCGCTGGCGCAGCAATCTGGATGCGCGCTGGCGCGCAGGGCCCTGGCAGGCGACATGGGGCGTCCGCTACATCCACGGCGTCGACGAGGGCTGCACGGTGAACGATTTTGGGCTTTGCAACCTGGACTTGTCGGGTGACGGTCAGCTGGACGGCCGTCGGCTGGGCTCAACCACCTATCACGACGTGCAGCTCGCCTACGACCTCGCCCGGTACTCGACGCTGCTGACGGTCGGCGTGCAGAATTTGCTGGACAAGGGCCCGCCGCTGTCGAGCCAGGCGAGCGGCAACTACTACACCAACGAATACCGCACGCCGGGCCGCTTCCCCTACGTGCGCCTCTCCGTGGCGTTCTGAAGTATTTCTCAGGACACGTAGTTGTTCTTGATTTTGACGTAGTGGTTGGCGGAGTAGTGCTGCTGCTCCACCTCTTTGTCGGTCAGGGCCCGCACCTCGCGGGCCGGGTTCCCGCGCCACAGCGTGCGCGGCGGAATGACCTTGCCCGGTGGCACCACCGAACCGCCCGCGATGAGTGACTCCTCACCGATCACCACGTTGTCCATGACCAGCGCCGCCATGCCGATCAGGCAGTAGTTGCCGATCGTGCAGGCGTGCAGCGTGACCCGGTGGCCAACGGTCACGCCATCACCGATAATCAGCCCCCGGCCGCCCGGCGAGTAGGGCCCGTCGTGGGTGACGTGGAGCACGCTACCGTCCTGGATATTGGTGCGGAGGCCGATCACAATCCGCTCGACGTCACCGCGGGCAACCGCGGTGGGCCAGAACGAGCTGTCTTCACCCACCACCACATCGCCGATGACCACCGCCGTCTCGTCGATGTAGGCCGTGGGATGGATTTGTGGTGACGTGTTTCGATAAGGACGAATAGGCATTTCATGAGTGTAACAACGCCCGAGATGAGCGAAAACCAGCCATCGAATGACAACCCCCTCACCGGCAATACGCCGCTGCCCCGCTTCGACGCCATCGAGCCGAGTCACGCGGTGCCGGCGCTTCGCAGCTTGCTGAACGATGCCGGCAGCGCGCTGGAAAAAATCTACGAGGGGCCGGTGAGCTGGGACGAGGTGGCGCTGGCCGAGGAGCGGATTCTGTGCGCCATTTCCAACGTCTGGGCCCCGGTGTCCCACCTCCACAGCGTGGCGGACAGCGAAGAATGGCGGGAAGCCTACGGAGAGGCGGTGATGCTGCTGACCGATTTCCACACGGCGCTCGATCAGAACCCCAAGCGCGCCAAAGCCTGGCAGGCGCTGGCCGACAGCGACGAGTTTGCGTCCCTAAGCGCGCCGCAGCAGCAGGTGGTCAACCACACGCTGCGCGACTTTCGCTTGTCGGGCGCCTATCTCGAGGACGTCTCTCAACAGCGCTTCGCCGAGATTCGCCGCCGGCTGACCGAACTCGGCACCGCCTTCCAGCAGAACGTTCAGGACGCCACCGACGGCTGGAGTCAGCACTTCACCGACGCGACGGCGCTGGCAGGCTTACCGGAAAACGAGCTGAAGCAGGCCGCGGCGCGAGCCGGCGAGGAGGGTGGCTACACAATCAACCTCGAATATCCCAGCTACCACGCGGTGATGACGTATGCCGACGACGGTGAGCTGCGGGAAACGGTCTACCGGGCCTATGCCACGCGGGCGTCCGACCAGGGGCCGCATGCCGGTCAGTGGGATAATTCTCCGCTGATCCTGGAGATGCTGACGCTTCGCCGCGAGCTGGCCCAGCTCCTTGAGTTCGACAGCTATGCTGACTACTCGCTGGAGACCAAGATGGCGCCGACCGTGGACGCGACGCTCGCCTTTCTGCGGTCGCTCGCGGAAAAGGCGCTGCCGCACGCGCGGCGCGATATGCGTGAGCTCAACGAATTTGCCGCCAGCCAGGGCGCCGCAACGCCCTTGAAAGCGTGGGACCTGGCCTACTGGTCGGAGAAGCTTCGCGAAGAACGGTTTGCCGTCAGCGACGAGGAGCTGCGCCCCTATCTGAGTCTCGACGGCTGCCTGAAGGGCATGCTCGACGTCACCAATCAGCTGTTTGGGATCGAGTTCCGGGCGAATGCGGATGCCCCCGTCTGGCATCCGGACGTGCGCTATTACGATGTGGTCGACGCCGAGGGGAGCAAGCTCGCCGGATTCTATATCGATGTCTACGCGCGCAAGGGCAAGCGCGGTGGCGCCTGGATGGGCAGCTGCCGGGATCGTTACCGGTGGCCGAGCCACAGCCAGCTGCCGGTCGCGTTCCTGAACTGTAATTTCCCGGCGCCGACGCCTGAACAGCCGTCGCTCCTTAACCATCGGGATCTGACGACCCTGTTTCACGAGTTTGGTCACTCGCTGCACCATATGCTCACGCGCATTCCCTACCCGGCGGTGGGCGGGATCAGCGGCGTTGAGTGGGATGCCGTCGAGCAGCCCAGTCAGTTTCTGGAGAACTGGTGCTGGGAGCGCGAGGCGCTGGACGGCTTCGCCCGCCACGTAAGCACCGGCGAGTCGATGCCGTCAGATCTCCTGGAAAAACTGCTGGCTGCCCGCCGCTTCCAGTCCGGGATGTTTCTGGTGCGCCAGCTCGAGTTTGCGCTCACCGATCTGCGCCTGCACCAGGAGTTCGACCCGGATGACCACGGTCAGGTGGCGCGCATCGTCTCCGAGGTGCGCGCGGAGGTTGCGGTAGTGCCCTATCCGCGCGGCAACCGTTTCCTGAACAGCTTCGGGCATCTTTTTGCGGGCGGCTATGCGGCCGGCTACTACAGCTACCTGTGGGCCGAGCAGCTTGCCGCTGATGCCTTCGGGCGTTTCCAGGAAGAGGGTATTTTCAACGCGGAGACGGGCGAAGCCTTCCGGCGGGAGGTGCTGGAGACCGGCGGCTCCCGACCGGCCATGGATTCGTTTGTTGCGTTTCGCGGGCGCCAGCCGAGCATCGAGCCACTGCTGGCGAGCTACGGCTTATGAAGATCGCCAGCTGGAACGTGAATTCGCTGAAGGTCCGTCTGCCGCAGGTGCTCGACTGGCTGGCTGCCGAGCAGCCCGACGTGCTGGGGCTGCAGGAAACCAAGCTCACCGACGACAACTTTCCCGAAGCGGCGATCAACGAAGCTGGCTACCAGGTGGTTTACTCGGGCCAGAAGACCTACAACGGCGTGGCGCTGATCGCCCGGGAGCAGCCCGAGGACATGGTCACCGACATCCCGGGCCTGGACGACCCCCAGCGGCGCATCATTGCGGCGACCGTGGGAGAGCTGCGGGTGATCAACCTCTACGTGGTCAACGGCAAAGAAGTCGGCAGCGACAAATACGACTACAAGCTCAGCTGGCTGGAGAAGGTAACCGCGTTTCTCGAGCAAGAGCTGGCGGACAATCCGCTGACCGTGGTGCTGGGCGACTTCAACATCGCGCCGGACGACCGCGATGTGCACGACCCGAAGCGCTGGCATGAAAAGATCCTGTGCTCGACCAAAGAGCGGGAAGCGCTGTTCGGCATCTACGACCTGGGTTTTGCCGACACCTTCCGCCTGCACCACGAAGACGGCGGTCTGTTTTCCTGGTGGGACTACCGGATGGGCGGTTTCGATCGCGGTCTGGGTCTCCGGATCGATCTGGTTCTGGCCAGCCCCGAGCTGACGGAGATGTGCAGCGCGGCCTACATCGATACCGGGCCGCGACAGCTCGAGCGACCCTCCGACCACACGCCGGTGGTCGCGGAGTTCGACGCCTGACGCAGGGGGGCGATGAAGGCTCCTAGCGGATCAGCGCACCGATGTTGCGCAGCGCTTTGGCGAAGGCCCACAGGAACAGCAGCGGCAGCACCATCGTCTGGAGCATAAACACGGCCGCCAGCTTGAGAAACTGCTCGCTGGCTCCGGCCAGCTTCTCCTTATAAAGCGTCATCTTTTGCCGAACGTTGAGCGCGTCTGTGGTCTCGTCGACCCAGTCGCCCAGCGACTGGAGCAGCCCTCGATCCTCCACCACCTCCGGCTCGGGTTCAGCCAGTGTTTCGAGCTCGCTGGTGGTCCGTTCGATCTGGGTGGTCGCGCTGACGTAGTCGTCGGCCATGAACAGGGTATAGATGCCCTCGTTCAGCAGCACCATCGCGGGCATGGCAAAGCGCAGAAACAGCGCCAGCAGCAAGAAGCGCAGCGCAAATCGCGCCAGGCGCCGTCGGCCTGGCCGTAGCTGCAGCAGCCCCCACGCGGCAGCCCCGAGCGTGACAACAGCCGCAATTCCCCACCAGGCGCTGATGTCCATGAGGATTTTCTGGCTCCCGAGCGAGGTGCTGCTGGCCAGCATGACCCAGGAAAAGCGTTCGATCAGATCGTTGACCGGATCGATCAGCTCGCCCGGCGCCAGCGTCACGCCCACCCCGGCAGGCTGCAGCGACAGCTCGGTGCCCTGAATCACCGAAATCACCCCGTTGAGGGCTCGCGCCAGGCCGAAGGTCACCAGCGCCCGGGCGAACGCCTGTTCGTAGTAGCCTTCAGCCTTCTCATCGAGCCACGGTGACCAGGCCGCAGCGGCCAGCGCCACGGCCAGCAACAGCTTCAGCGTGAACGCCGCACGGCCGCCGGCACGGTTTCCGTTTGTCGAAGCCGGGGCGGGGTCCGGTTCGCGTTGGGCCATCAGCGGGGGAACTTGTCCAGCGGCCGGCTCCATGCGGGGGCGCTGATGATCGCGCCCATCACGTGGTCCGGCTCGCCGATCACCTGCCACATATCCTGGTGCTTTGGCGTCATGAAGCCCTGATCCACGCACTGGTGGAGCAGATCCAGGAGCGGGGCAAAGTAGTTCAGCGTATTGAGCAGCACGATGGGCCCCATGAACAGGCCAAGCTGCTTGAACGTGATCGCCTCAAACAGCTCCTCAAACGTGCCGCAGCCCCCGGGCATGGCAACCACCGCGTCGGCATTCACCAGCATCCGGTGCTTCCGCTCGTGCATGTCCTCCACGAGCTGGAGCTCAGAGAGGCCGTCGTGGCCCCACTCAAGGTCGTGCATAAACCGGGGCAGGATGCCGGTCACCCGGCCGCCGGCGTCGAGAGCACCATCCGCCAGGTGCCCCATCGAACCCCGGGCGCCCCCGCCGTAGATCAGCTCAACGTTTTGCTCCGCCAGGTGCGCACCCAGGCGGCTGGCGGCGTGATGGTAGGCAGGCTCAATGTGGTCGCTGGAGGAGCAGTAAACGCATACGCGCTCAATATCGGTGGTGAATGACAAGGTTCAATCCAGTTCCTCGAGAAGTCTGGCCTGGATTGTAGCGCCTGACGCCAGCCCTGAGTGGGCCGGCAGCAGGCCGAGGATCGGATTCCTGCGCGCCGCCGGAAGGCACGATTCCAGCAGACGCAGCGGAAGCGGCTGCCATTCAAAGCCTCTGAGCAGCGAAATCTCGCACCGGGTCTGGTGGCTGAAACGCTCCCGCGCCGGTGTGATCGGGAGCTGCTGAGTGGTGAGCAGCGCCTTCCGGTAGCTGGTGCGCGCGCCGCCGGGATCGTGGGCGTGGAGCTGAAGACGGCCCAGGGCCTGTTCGTAGTAGGGCAGATCCGGATCGAGCGCTTCAGCAAAGCGCCGGTGGTTGTCGAGCTGATTGCCGAGCAGCGCGGCCGCCTCCTCATAGTGGCCGTCGAACGCGAGCAGCTGGGCGAGGTTGAGAGATCGCTGCACCAGCACAAAATCCCCGTCGCTCACGCGTGACCGGCTGATATCGAAGGCCCTGAGATAGAGCCCGGTGGCCACTTGCCGGTGGCCGAGCCGTTCGTTGGCCGTGCCCATGCCGCTGAGCATCCCGGCTACCTCTTCGGAGCGCGTGCCGAAGCTCGCGCCGGCTCGGGCGAGGCCGCGGTTGTAGACCACGAGAGCCCGCGCGTAGTCGCCGCGGCGGATTGCGCTGCGGGCCTGGGTCCGGATCATCTGGATCCAGAACGGAGCCGATTCCAGCACCGAAGGCGCGTTGCTGTGCGCCAGCTCCAGCATCGCCTCGGCCCTGTCCTCCTCGCCGTTGGCCAGGAGCATCTCGCTGTATTCCAGACTGATGTAGGCCCGGGTGATTTCGGGATTTGCGTGGTAGCCGACCGCCTGGGTCAGCGCTCGATCGTAGGCGCGACCGGCTTCAACGGTTTTACCCTGGCGGGCCAGGAGCCGGGCGGCGTAGATCTCCAGGTCGACCGCTGCAGCGACGGCGGCGCTTTCGTCGCTGACGAGCGCCAACGCCTGGCGCGCGCTGGCCAGGCTGCGGTCGGCATCGCGCCACCGTCGGGTTTCCGTGCCGATGTGGGCGAGCAGCCGGTGCAGTTCGAAATGCTGGCGCGGCGTCAGTTCGGCGCGGGCGCTCA
>JANQOZ010000088.1 GCA_028285525.1 Lysobacterales bacterium | reverse complement strand
ATCTCCTATGGTTTTTGATGAAAATTCGCACTTCCATCAAAACCGATAACCCTCGCTTTCTTCAAGCCAGTGTCAGATCAAGTCGCGACTAACTCACCTGAGTTTCAGATCAAGCCGATAATCGCGTTCCCGAATTCGTTCATGGGCTGAATCGTAGAGCACTGATACCTCGTCCCAAAATGGGGTTACTGCCCAAAGCTCGCAGGCCCGCTGCATTGGAGTTTTCCCTTTCAAAGCACCGTGAGGTCGCCGCCAGTTGTAAATGTAGAATCAGCCAATGTAAATCCACGGTGGCTCCAGTTTAGCCAAACCGTTTACTGTGCTTGATTAGCCATCGCCGGTGTTTGCCTGCCTTACCGCTGTCCCTTGTTGTCTTAGGCCTTATCAAGGCCTCGCTTCTACTGAACTCTCAAAAAACCAGGCTACCAACTGCTATCAGTGCAAGACCGCTTGCAATTAGGATCGCTAGTTCCAATGCGTACCAGGCATTGCTTCGGATTTCCAAACCTCGCGAGGTGTCGACCGCTGAGCGAACGCGGTTCTTGTAATTGCGAATATCAGTGAGGTAATCATTAAGGTGCTCGTCGGCGTTTGACTCACCGCTGCGCAAGGTAGACAAAATACGTTCCGCGATGACCTCGATTACGAATTCGCAATCAAAATAACTGTTGTGGACTAGAAATGGTTGCGATTCACCTCGAAACGCTACTCTCACCCCGTCGATGAGCGAAAAATCGTCACCGAACGACGTTATGAGCAAGGGCCGTATTCGATCTACTCGTGATTTCAATGCTTCATTGGCGCCTTCGCGAAGGCGCGTTTGAATGGGAATGGGTAGTGGAGGACCGACTGAATCAGTCCCGCCGGGGGATGCGGAAACGCCGTCGAGATAGACGTTTCGGACATCCGCTCCAAGGGCGTTGGCTTTAAGCGACCTCCAGATCAGCGGATTGACGAAAAAACGGAACGCGTGCATGAGTATCCATACTAGAGCATTCAGCGGTAGTTGAACGACTTTGATGGCCGGCATGAATCCATCGAGGTCAGACAAGAATTGCGTTGAACTGAAGAGTGTTGGCTTAGGAATTATCTCCCGTTTGTTTCGCGAAAACTCATCGAGTGCAACGATCGCCTCGTCATCCTTGGAATAAATTTCAATACTTCTTGATGCAATAAGTGCGTGTAAAACAGGGATCATCCTACGTTTGGATACGTGCAGGTAGCCGGTCAAAAGGCTCTGAAACAACGGTGCTGAAATTAGTGCCAGTGCCGCCCACACCAAAACAACGTCGAGCTGCAGCGATCGTGCTATTCCAAAAGCGGCCAGAACAGGCGCGATTACAAGGATTAGAGAAATTGCCTGCACAAACACTGCAAGCCTTTCCGCCGTTTTGTGCTCGCCCAACCTGAAGAACGGTGTACCAATGGTTGTCAAGCTTGCGACGCATTTAAGTGTTTCCTCGTCAAGACACGCATCCCATGCGATGTTTCCACCATGGCTATGCGCGACCAAATGAACGCGTCTGCCCTCGCGTTTTCGCTTAGCGATATAGTCTCGCAACTTGATAGCAGAGTTTGAGCGACTGGACTGTGCATTCCTGCCGTCCCAGTGGAACAGCTCTGGAGGGCGTTTGTCCTGCCCAATTTTCCGAAATAGACTCTCAGAGAAATCGCTCCCATTCTGCCACCAGCGTAACCCGTCGTCCTTTTTCTCTTCGTCTTCGGCAAATGTACCGTGAATAAGAACCAAACAGTCTTTTTCTTCCTTTCTATCTAAGTCATGTCTATTTTTCTTCATGTTTCCCTTTTCGCTACGAAGTCGCCGAGGTGCTTCGTCTTTGGCCTATTAGCGCTCCTCTATGACGAACGAGGATATCGTGCTGTCCCCTCACCAGTCCCGACCAATTTATGCCTCAGGTGCTCAGCCCATAGCCCTAAGCACGGAAATTCGAATGAAGCCTTGGCCTTTTCAGTGGGGCAAGAGTGTTTGGTGCCGGAACGGGTTTGCCTGCGAGTGGATGAATCCGTCTCAGTGTACGTCGATACTCAGACGAACCTAGCTAGGTCAAAACCGACCTAGTTAGAACTGGACGCCTTTCAAGCAAGCGCAACGCCCTAAGTTACCTGCGTCTCAGAGCTATTCCCCGAGAATAGAGACTAGACGTGAAAGGATGCCGATCCTTTCACCTAGGGCAGCGCTTGAATCTCAAACCGAACGGCGAAGCTGTCGTCGTTGGCGACCAGCGTCAGGATGCCGACGACGCTTTTGTCGTCCATGGTTTTGGTCCAGCTCGAGCCCGAGACCTGCTGGCCTTCCCAGCCGGAATCGAGCGACCAGCCCTGTGCTTCGATTTGCTGATCGAAATGAGCGAGCACCTGGGTTTTCGACCGATCTACCTGGAAACCTGCTTGGGTTGATGCGGCGTTCCCGCTGGACGAGTTGCCCATACCCACGTTCATTGAAAGTTTGGCCCCGTCGGGCAAATCAAGAGTGGGCATGTGCTTATTGAGACCAATGGGCCTGTAGGCCATGCGGGAATTCATGCTGGCGCAATCCACATTTCGGGATGAGTAGCTCATCAGGTTGGCAACGGTTTGACCGTCAAACTCCCGAACCATTAAGGTCACCATGCCGTCAGCGTCGGAGCAAAGCGTAATCCCTTGCGATCGAGTTGCCTGTCGAAATCCAGTACCGCGCGAGCCGTCGTTCCGAGATTGGTCCCAGCCGTGGCTGCGAAGAAACTGCTCGAGCACCTGCTCGACCTCGGCCACAGGTTTGTCGGACACAAAACCCAGATTCTTGCCCGCTGAGTAATTCGTGCCGCTTTCGTAGGTGCCGATGAAGTTGATGTTCTCAAGTTGCTCGACGCCGCTGAGTGGCTCAGGCACGTTTTGCGATACGCTTGGCATTCCCTGGGTGCCAAAGCCCGTGAGGAACGTAGCAGCGACAATCGGGTCCAGACAACTCAGCGGATCTGACTTGTCGGCGGCGGATGCCGCGGTAATGGTTGTGGACAGGAGAAGAAAGACGAGTCGTTTCATCGTGCACTCCTACGTGATCAGACAGAAAACTACACTGGCCTGATAATGGCAGGAAAAAAGGCCGACGTCTTTTCGGTTTTAACTGTTGATCTGATCGAGAACCCGGCGCACGCTTTCGATGCCTCGTTCGATGTCCGCCAGCTCCGCGTTGAGAAACGGCGCGAACTGGAGCGTATCCATGGCGTTGCGAATCACAAGGTTTTCGTCGTGAAAGCAGCGCTTGTGGGCCACCAGCCCTCTCCGGCCAGGAGCGTCGGGATCGGGCGCCAGGTCGACACCTGCCATCAGGCCAAAGTTACGCACGTCGACCACCAGCGGGTGATCCGCCAGGCTGTGCACAGCCTTTTCAAACTCAGGCTCGAGGGCTCGGGCCCCGGCAAAGCTCTGCTCCTGTTCGTAGACCTCCAGCGTGGCGAGGCCGGCCGCCGCCGCCAGCGGATGTCCCGAGTAGGTATAGCCGTGGAACAGCTCGATGGTCTCAGCGGGACCGGTCATGAAGGCCTGATAGATCGTATCGGTGGTCAGCACCGCACCCATCGGGACGGTGCCGTTGGTCAGACCTTTGGCCAGCGTAATCAGGTCGGGCTGAATTCCAAACCGCTGCGCCGCGAAGGGTTCGCCGATTCGTCCAAACGCGGTGATGACCTCATCGAAAATCAGCAGGATGCCGTGGTCGGTGCAGATCGTTCGGAGCTTCTCCAGATAGCCTGCCGGCGGTGGCAGGATGCCGGTCGAGCCGGCAACTGGTTCCACAATTACGGCAGCGATCGATTCAGCGCCGTGTTGGTCGATCAGCACCGTCAGCTCATCAGCAAGGTGTCCACCCCAGCCGGGTTGGCCTTTGCTGAAGGCGTTGTGTTCGAGATTGAAGGTGTGAGGCAAATGGGCAACGCGGGGCAGCAGGTTGCCGCTGAACGCCTTTTGGTTGTTCGGTATGCCGCCGACCGACATGCCGCCGAAGTTCACCCCGTGATAGCCCCGCTCTCGGCCGATGAGCATCGTGCGCTCCGGCTGCCCGCACGCCCGGTGATAGGCCAGGGCAATCTTGAGCGCCGTGTCGACCGATTCCGAGCCCGAATTGGTGAAGAAGCAGTGGCTGAGGTTTTCAGGGGCCAGTGCCGTCAGCTGCTGCGCCAGTCTGGGCGCCAGCTCGTTGCCGAACTGAAAAGACATGTTGAAGTCGAGCACGCCGGCCTGGGTGGCAATTGCCTCGGTGATGGTTGGATGACAGTGGCCGAGGCCGCTGGTCCAGAGACCGGAGAAAAGATCGTAGACCTGCCGGCCGTCGGTGGTCTCGTAGTGATGACGCGTGGCGCGGGAGACGCGCCTGGGCGCGCTTTCGAAGTCCCGGTTTGCCGTGAACGGCATCCAGTACGCTTGGCTGGAGTTCTGACTCAATGCGATTCCGAGAAAGTTGTCTCGAATCGATCTTAAGGTCAGTCCGCTCTTGCTTCCAGCGTCAGAGGCGAAACAAACCCGTCGGGCTTGGCGACAAGCACCGATCGGTTGATGTCGTTCAGCACCACCTCCGCCGTGTTGCCGATCAGGAGCCCGGGTATGCCGCCGCGGGCCAGCGTTGCCATGACCAGCGTGCCAGCATTGATCTGCATCGCAACACCGGGGATCACCTGCTCTGCCAAACCGCGTACGAGATGGGTTTTGATGTTCGGGTATTCCTTGCGAAATGGTTCCAGCACCCTTTCCAGCGCGTCGCGGTGCTGATTGCGGATCGTGTCGATGTGTTCTTCGCTCTTGGCGACGGGCAGCGCCAGCCAGCTCAGGTTCCGGCGAATCCGTTCGCTGGGTGGAGCCCATGCGTGCACCACGTGCATCTCGGCGCCCTCGATCACCGCCAGCGACGTGGCGAGCTGCAGGATCTTGGTCGTCAGTCCTTCCGCCCCCTCGCCGCTGGCCAGCGGGTCTACCGCCGCCAGGACCGCCGATTCGCTTCCCTCCTTGGGGTCGACAATCCACACCGGGCATGGACATTTGCGCAGGAGCTGGCGGGCGTCACCGCCAAACAGCATCTGGTGGCCAATGGTCTTGCCGCGGGCAGTTTTCATGACCAGGTCGTAGCCTTCGTGCTGAACGGCTCGAATCACCTCCAGGTAGACTTTTCCCAGATCGAGACGCCAGGTGACTTCCACCGGATGGCTGCTGCGGATTTCTTCGGTGAGCGAAACCAGTCGCTTTTCAATTTCCGCGACAACGTCCGGCATGTAGTCCAGCCCCGTACCGCCGTCCGAACTGGCGTCCTGCGGCCAGCACAGCGTCATTTTTGCGCCGCTCGCCTTGCAAAGCCGAACCGCTCGCTGAACGGCCGCGTCGTCGATGATCAGCGCCGCGGGGACAACCAGCACGTTCCTGAATCGTTTCATGATTCTCGCCCTTTGGATCCTGGTTAAGAATTAACGACCGGCGCCACGGCTTTCAAGGAGAAATGCCATGATACGCGAAGATTCGAATGATTCGTTCGGCTTATTCGAAGCCGTCGGCAAACAGCAGTCCAAGCGGGTTGACCTGAAGATCTAGGCTGACCTCAGATTCTAAAAACCCCACCGGCCCGATCACTTCCTGCTGGATCTCGAAGTTGGGTGATTCGATTGTGATGAGGTGTTCGATATTTTTCGTCAACACCATTCGATAGGCGCCGTTGGCCGGGTTGGAAAAACCGGTTTCCCCGTTATTGCTGCGAATGAACGCGCCCACCGGATCGCCCGTGCTGGCGGTTGTGACGGATCCGGACAGGCGAAAAACCTGTTCGTTGGAGAAGCTGGCGTTGCGGATCACCGTATAGCGCAGCGTGTAGTCCACCGGTGCTGATCCGCTGCACCTTCTGATCTGAAACATCGTCGAGCGCGGGGTGTTCAAACTGTCCACCATCTCGTCGATCCCCGCCGGTGCCGCGCCGCAGTCGCCCAGCACCAGCAGCGGGGGCTCCTGGGCGTCGGAAAAGCGGTCGACGTCAAAGAACGCGACCTCAGCGTGAAACGAGGGATCGCTGCTGATCAGTTCAAACCTGATGTCTCGGTCCAGCCGCACGTTGTGGAACACCCAGTCCTGGTCCGCCGCATTGTGAATCGAATGAGGCTGAATGTACTGCCGCTCAAAACCCTGGGACTGGAACAACTCGAGCGTGCTGGCCGACTGCGGAGAGTCGTCCGTTTCAAATTGATCCAGGAGCGGGCTGAGCCTCGGCTCGCTGCCGGCAAACACCCGGCCAAAAAACTCGTTGCCGTCAGCCGCGGTCGGTTCGCGAATGGAAAGCTGGGCAATCGGGGTAGCCGCCCACAGCCCGAAGAAGCTGGGCGCGTAGTCAGGCGGCCCGCTGAGAGGCGGATGAAACCGGTGGGTGCTGATCACGGACGCTGTGGGGCACGCGTCGCCCCGGTCGAAGGTCTCGGCACACAAGACGACAATAAAATCTGAGATGACGTTGCTGCCGTTGATGTTGGGATGAGTATTGGTGGCCTGCTCGACCTCAAAACCGACGCCGAGAGCGGGCGTGCCCAGCACGATGTTCAGCTCTTCGTCGCCGTTCAGGGCCAGCTCGAACGGATCGGGCAGGCCCTCGGTCCAGGCGGCAAAGTTCAGCGTGGACGGCGGGTGGCTCTGAAACGTCACGCCGCCCACGGTCGTTTCGGCAGCTGAGCTTGGGCCGGAGGGAAGGGCGCCTGAAACGTCGCTCGCGCCAGTGGCCTCCAGAAACGTCTGCTTGTCGCGATACTCGTAGGTGGGCGCCTGGAACTCGCCCGCATAGGTCACGCTACAAGCGATCGCACCAAGCAGGAGCAGCGGCGTCGGGAACGGTCGGATGGCAACAACGGTCATATAAAAAGCATATGCAAGTACCTGCCAATAGCAAGAAAACGTCCCTGAGCATCGCGACGGTGCTCATCATAGGTTTGCTTGCCGCGCCGTTTACCGAGGCGGTGTTTGCCCAGCCGGCTCGCACCGGCTCGACGGCGACAGCGCTGGTGGATGCGGCCATGGCGCGGACCCGGGTTGCGGTGAGCTACGACGGGGCGTACCGGGCTATCGACTACCCGGGAGGAGACGTCCCTGATCATCTCGGCGTGTGCACCGATGTGGTGATCCGAAGCTATCGCGCTATCGGTTTCGATCTGCAGCGAGCGGTTCATGAGGATATGTCGGCCAGCTTCGACAGCTATCCCTCAGCGAGAATCTGGGGGCTCACCGGTCCGGACCCCAACATCGATCACCGTCGGGTGCCGAATCTGCAGGCGTTTTTCCAGCGCGCAGGGGCCAGCCTGGCGGTCACCGATCGTCCGGAAGACTATCAGGCCGGTGATCTGGTGACCTGGATGTTGCCCGGCAACCTGCCACATATCGGCATCGTGTCCGATCGCCCGGCCGAGGGAGAGGGCCCCGTTGTCAGACAAATCGTTCACAATATCGGGGCAGGGCCTGTGGTATCCGATATTCTGTTTAAATATCCGATTACCGGACACTACCGGTTCGCGCCGGATTAGAACGAGACACTAAGGAACCCATCGTATGAGTCCAGTTATCTTCAGCGCGCTGCTGGCGCTGGCGGCCGCCGATAAGGAAGCCGCCGACAAGGAACGTTCGGCGCAGGCTGAACCCAAGCAGATTCTCACGACGGTTTCCGTCGGCGACAGCCCGTCAGCCGCGAAAAAATCGGCGATGAAAGCGCGCGGGATGGTGGAACATCCGGCGCCGGCCATGCCGCCACTGGTCGCTTTCGTGAAGCCAGACGGCACGCTGGGCTACCGGCACGGCAACCTGCGAAATGACGTTCGGCGCCGGGAGAACCAGCAATGATTTCCACGCGGATTCTTGCCGCGCTGGCCCTGGTCGGATGTTTCGCAACAGCCAACGCGCAGATTGAGCTGCCGGCCCAGGGAACGCTGGAGGTCAACGTTCCCACGGTGGAAACGGGATCGGCCACCCTCGACTCGTCCTATTTTCTCGACGTGCCGCCCGGCACCCGGAAGATCACGCTGGAGCTCGAGGGCGCGTCAGCCAGAGACATTGATCTCCTGGTCCGGATCGACAGTCCCTTTCCCGAAGACCTGACCACCATCAACGACGTTTTCGGATCCGCGGGCTTCGTATCGCAGAGCGGCTTTCCGAACGAATCGCTGGTGCTGGCCGATTTTGCTGTGCCGGATCTCGCAGGCACGCGGATTTTTGTCGGCGTGGTGTCGTTCGAGGGTCAGCAGTCCACCGCCAGCCTCACCGTTAACGCCAGTACCGAAACCGTCGGCAATCTCCCCATCATTGTGGATTTCGACAACACGCCGGGAACCGCGGACTGTGACGTCGCCCCGTGGAACGACCCCGCGCCGTTTACGCCCGTGGGCGGCAATCAGGCCACCACGCTCGGGGAGGCGCGGCGCAACACGATGCTCGAAGCCGCCAGGCTGCTGTCTATGGAGCTGTACAGCGACATCCCCGTCACCATCAACGCATGCTGGGAAGCGCGCGGTGGCGATACCAACGGCGCAACGCTGGCGGGCGCGAGGGGCCGGGCGCTGTTCTCCAACAGCCCCGGATTGCCGGAACCTGATCTGTTGTACATCCAGTCGGTGGCCACGCGGCGCGCCGGGACGTCCCTGAGCGGTCTTTCCGGGGGTGACCAGACCGCCGAGGCTGACATCTTCATCACCTTCAATACGGACATCGACGGCAACGTCGCGCTGGGAAACCGCACGTTCTACTATGGCTTTACGCCGCAGGGTCCCACCGGCAACGACTCGGATTTTCTTTCCGTGACGCTGCACGAAATCACGCACGGCGTGGGCTTTGCGGCGACCTTTAACGAAACCGGGCGCCTGGTGTTCAACCAGCCGGACGTGTTCACCGCCAACCTCGTCGACAACCGCACGGGTGAAGGCATCCCGCTCATCGACCCGTCCGTCACGGATGCGCAGCGGCTGGATGTGGCCACCTCGATCTCCGGCCTGCAGTGGTCCGGCCCGGAATCGTCCACCTCCGTGCGCAACACCGACGCCACCCGGGACGAAGGCTTTATTCGGATGAACGCGCCGCTCGAGTATCAGCCCGGGTCCTCGGTGTCGCACATCGCGCAAAACTATTGCGAGCTCATGACCGCCAACACCCCGGGCTGCATCGACGCACCCTTCCGTTCGCTGGCGCTGTCCCGGCCCATGCTGCACGAGGTGGGCTGGGCGCCTTCGCCTGATGAGCCGACCTATCTCGGCCTGATGTTTGATCGCTCGCGCGACGGCCACGGGTTCGAGTTTGCGCTGGGCGGTCAGGACGCGGACGGCAACGACGTTTACGTGCTGACGTTCTACACCTTCGAGACGCTGGGTCGCGCACCCGAGTGGTTTCAGGCGGTGGGGACAATCGAAAACGGCGTGTTCTCGGGCACACGCAATGCCGACCAGATCGGCTTTGCGCAGTTCCTTTACGACGATAGCCGAACGCCGCCGCAGCAGGCCAATCCGGACTCCGCGGGGCAGGTGGTGCTGAACTTCAATAACCCGGAGCTGAGCACCGCTTGCAACGACGGCGTTGGCCGCGATGGTGTCTCCAGCGTTGCGGTCTTGCAGTTTATTCTTACCCGCCAGGTCGACGAGTGGTGCGTTGAGCCGCTCACGCTCGAAAGCAGTCGCCCCGCTGACGACTTTGGCGGTCTCTGGTTTGCCGGCGAGGCTGACACCGGCTGGGGCTTCAGCCTGGAAAATATCGATAACGGCGACGGCACCACCACCCTGTTTGTGTTGCTGTACGTCTACGCTGAGGACGGCACGCCCGTCTGGTTCTTCGGGCTGGACTCGTTCAGCGATCTCTCCGGACCGCTCACGTTCGAAATGTTCCAGCGGACCGGCTTCGCCCGCCTGTCGACCTTCGGCAGCCTCAGCGACGAGTCAGCCGGCAGCCTGACGCTGACGTTGACTCAACCGTCCAGCGCGCTTGACGCGGGCAACCGCATCAGCGTTGACGTCGACTATCTCGGTCCTGAGGGCGGCGAATGGGTTCGGGACGACGTAGCGATTCAGCGTCTGTCCCTCCCGAGGCCCTAGTGTCCTAACCAAGGCATCGCGGGCCGCCTGCGGCCCGCGAATCCAACCGATGGCACAGGTAACTGGCCGGCGGGTGTGTTCTGATGATGTTAAGCATTTATGCGAGGCGCTGAAGCGCTTCTGCTTAAGCCATAACCGATCATCAGCGCACATCAGGTTTACCCGGACCCCCGGTCCGGCGGAAGCCGCCCCCGGGGCCCAACTCTCCCACGGTTTGAAGATTGGCACTCGAAAACAGTGGAACGGCGGGGCGGCTTCTTTTTGATTTCTGTCCAACAGCGCCTGACCGTTTTCCCTTAGTGTGACCCGGGGCCGTTTTTTTCGAGGCCATTCCCTTTACGCTTTCTGCATGACTCGAGCCCGATCAGCCTCGACACTGGTGCTGTTGTGCCTGTTCGCCGGTGCCGGTGGCGGTCAGACCCTGTGGTCTGAGCCACAGCTGATCGGCCAGCGCAGCACCGGGGTCATCGGCAGCGCCGACCTGAACGGCGACGGCTGGCCGGATGTGGCCTACTCCCGGAACGGTGCTTTTCAGTGGTACGCGGGGCCGAACCTAAGCGACAGCTCAACCGAATACGATCTGGGGCAGGGCAGCGGCACGTCGTACGGCGCGGCGGTGGCCGATATGAACAATGACGGCTGGCCCGATCTGGTGGCTGCAGACGGAGCGCGGAGCTCCGGCCCAGGGCGGCTGTGGCTGTTTCTGAATCCCGGCAGCGCCGGTGTCGTCACCGACCCCTGGCAGCGGATTGAGATCTACTCGCTGGACGTCTGGCATCAGAACGACCTGGCGATCGCCGACATGGATGGCGACGGCCGCAAGGACGTTGTGGTTCGAACCCGCTCAGACAATCTTCGACTGCTGGTGGCGCTGCAGAACGCGGACCTGGCCAGCTGGACCACGCGTTTCTGGCCCACCGGAGAAACCGCCAACGGCCCGGAGGGGCTTGCGGTCGGTGACCTCGACAACGATCAGCAGATGGAGATTGTGCTGTCGGGCGTCTACTGGGATAACCCGGGAGGGTGGCGAAGCGGGGAACCTGCTCAGTACGACATCGACTCCAATTTTGTCGGTCGCGCCGTCAAGGCGGTTGTCGCGGACTTCGATGACGACGGGCAGCCGGATGACGTGGCGATGGTCACCGCCGAGGGCAGCACCCGAGTCTATCTCGCAACGTACAGCCACAGCGGCAATCCAGCCGGCGGTGAGGACGCGTGGCAGCGAGAGGTGCTGCGGGGCGACGTGACCAACTATCACACGCTGGCGGCGGCTGACTTCAATCAGGACGGCCGGGTTGACCTGCTGGCGGGTGCCTCCTTCGGCAGCTCCGGCATCTCAATCTTCGAGAGTCTGCCCGGTGGCTGGAGCGAGCAGTCGGTGGATTCGGACGGCCAGATGTATGTCACGAGCGTGGTTGACCTGGATCGGGATGGCCAGCTGGATTTTGTAGGACCCAGACGCTGGCAGAATCGCGTGGTGGCTTATTACAACCTGGGTCCCGGAGGTCTGATTTTCGCCAGCGGCTTTGAGTAGCCACCCCTGCAGATCGGCCCTTGTGTTTCTTGCGTCCGCCCCTATCGTCTTCCTATGAAAAAGGTTTTTGCGTTTCTGCTGGCTCTGCTCCTGGGAGCCGGCCCTGGCGCCTCAATGGCCGACGACAGCTCACCGCTGCTGCTCGACCAGGGAACCCGGGATTTTCTGCGGCTGCACGAGGAGGACGGGCGTCCGGCCGCGCTGCAGGTTTCGGTGGTCCGGTTTGTGCCGCAGGGCGGCTACGCCACTAAGCCCGGGCCGACCGTGGATCTGGTGAGCGCCGTGCATGTCGCCGACGAATCCTATTACGAGGCGCTAAACGTGCTGCTCAAGGACTACGACGCCGTGCTGTATGAGCTGGTGGCGCCGGAGGGAACCCGGATTCCTGCCGGGGGGCCGGAGCGTGAGGGCCCTGGCGGCATCGCCTCGCGGCTGCAGCTCGGCATGAAAGACCTGCTGGACCTCAGCTTCCAGCTTGAGGAGGTCGACTACACCAGCGAACACTTTGTGCACGCCGACCTGTCACCGAAGCAGTTCAGCGAGTCGATGGAAAACCGCGGTGAGTCGTTTTTTCAGCTTTTGCTCAAAGCGTGGATGACGGCGCTGGCGGCGCCCCAGCAGGCCACCGTGGTGTCCGACGTTGAGCTGCTGACGGCGCTCTTTTCCGCCGACCGTACCCGAAAGCTGAAGACGGTGATGGCTCGCCAGTTCGACCAGATGGATTCGATGATGGCGCTGCTGGACGGCGGGGAAAACGGTTCGACGCTGATTACGGTCCGCAACCAGCGAGCGCTTGAGGTGCTCCAGGAGCAGCTTGACGGCGGCAAGCAGCGCGTGGCGATTTTCTATGGCGCCGGCCATATGCCCGATTTTGCTGAGCGACTCGCCGCAGACTTCGGCCTGCGCCCGCAGAGCCGCAGCTGGCTCGATGCCTGGAATCTCAAACCTTAACAAACCGTCTCAGAACATCGCCCCGTTCATCATAAGTCCTTCACGTGTGTGAATGCCTGTCTAACATTTGGCTGACTCGCGCTTCATAGAGCGGTCAGGAAAATGCGCCGGCCTGTTTCGGGCTCATTCCCAAATACACATTGGAGAGGCAAACATGAATTCCAGAATCTTGCTCGGCGGCTTGCTCGCCAGCGCGTTGGCTGTTCCGGCTCAAGCTCAGGTGCGTGCCGTCGTCGGCCACTTTGCACCGTTCGCAGACACCCTCGAGGGAACTGCGGTTGACGTTTCAGTGAATGGCTCAGTCGCTCTGCCAGGCGTCGAGTTCGGTCAGTTCACGGATTACCTGGACCTCGGTCCCGCCGGCACCTACGACGTTGAGATCACGCCTGTCGGCGCAACCGACCCGGCCATCACGTTCAGTGGCGATCTGCCTGAGGGCGACTTCACGCTGCTGGCTGTGGGCGACGGCGCGAATCAGCCGCTGGACCTGCTGGCCCTGACCGATGACAACACGCCTCCGGACGCCGGCAACGTGAAAATCCGCGTCGTGCACGCGGCACCGTTCGCCGACACGCTGGCCGGCACGGAAGTGTCGATCCGCACCGACGGCGGCGACGTGGTCGGCGGCCTGAACCCGGTGCCGTTTGGCGTCGCGAGCGGCTACCTCGAGCTTCCCGAAGGCACGTATGACCTGAAAGTGGCCTCTCCGGACGGTCGCGCCAACTTCATCGACCCGGACGCCGTGGCGCTGAGCGACGGCACGATCGTGACCGTGGTTGCCACAGGCGACGGCGCTAACCAGCCGCTCGGTATCACCGCGCTGCCCGTAGGCGCGCTGCAGGTGCAGGTCCCGGTAGACCTGACGGGCACCGGCCTGTTCGCCAACGCCGCAACCCCCGGCCAGGGCGCACAGATCCAGGTGTTCCCGCGTCAGGATCGCGTGCTGGGCTTCCTGTACACCTTCGACACGGCCGGCACCAACCAGGCCTGGTTCCACTTCGATTCGTGCAACAGCGCGCCGGGTGAAACCGACTGTGCCACCCCGGGTGCGTTCAACGGCGTGACCGCTGACGTGACGATCTATCGCTCTGAGGGCGGTGTCTTCAACGCGGGCGACCAGACCACGCTCGTCCAGGAAGGCACCGGTACGGTCACCTTCACCGGCTGCGACAGCGTCGAGATCACCGGCGACTTCGGCAACGGCGACGGCGTCGTCACGCTCGAGTACGACCGCATCGGCGACAGCCTCGCCTGCACGTCAGCGCTGCAGTAAAACCGCTTAATTTTACGAAGGCGTCAGGATAAGGCGCCAGACAGGGATGTTGAGGGCTGGCGGTCACTGGGCCGCCGGCTTCTCTCTACCCTTTCACAGCCCGCCCCGCGGGCTGTTTTCTTTGGTAGCTGGCAGCATAGCCCGGCACTGCCTCAATGCCCGCTCCGGTTGGATCCGTAACCGGATCGCCCGCCGCGAGGTCCAGAGGAATCACGCCCGCCCAGATCGGACGCTCCAGATCCTTCTCGAGGTCCTTGGGTCCGCCCTTTCTTACCTTCACCGTCGCCTCTTCCAGGGCCAGCGTCAGGACAGAGGTGGCACCTAGCTCTTTTTCTGACGGCTGACGCGCGTCCTCCCAGCGGCCCGGCGCGAGATGTTCGGTCAGTTGGTGAAGCGCGGCCAGCTTGGCTGCTGGATCGGTCACCAGCTTTGCGGTTCCCAGCGCGACCACGGATCGATAGTTCATCGACGACTCGAAGACCGAGCGCGCCAGCACAATGCCGTCCAGCAGCGTCACTGTGATGCAAACCGGCATCTCGGTGGACATCGTCTTGAGCATCCGGCTCGCCACGGAGCCGTGCACAATCAGCTGGTCGTCATCACGCGCAAACGCCGTGGGAATGGCCATGGGCTGATCATCCGCGACAAACGCCACGTGGCAGATGAGTGCTTCATCGAGGATGTCGTAAGCGAGCTGACGGTCGAAGCTGCCTCGTTCGGCAACTCGCCTGACGGTATTGCGTGGCGTTTGTTTGAGTGGCTGCATGGCTCGGCTTGATCGGTCTATTATCTTCAATGGTCGAACCGTACCGGCAGTCGACGGCAGGAGCCAGAATCAGTTTTGAACACTCAGGGGTAGAAAGTGGCCAGGGCCCGTCTCCGGTGAAACATGTTCATCGACTTGCTTGCAGCAAGCAAATACAATTTGCGGATGGCAGAGGAACAAAAAAGCACCCGGAGCGTGGTGGATCAGATGGGTCGGGAGGTTGCCGTCCCGGTGGCGCCCCGGCGGGTCGTGTCGCTCGTGCCCTCCCAAACCGAGCTCCTGTTCGATCTCGGGCTCGAAGCCAGCGTCGCCGGCGTTACGCGCTACTGCCTACACCCGCCGCGCGCGCGTAAGCAGGCGGCGGAAATCGGGGGCAGCAAGCGCGTCAGCGTGAAGAAGATTGCGGCGCTCGAGCCCGATCTGATTATCGGCAACAAGGAAGAGAACGACCGCGAAACCATCGAGACGCTCGCCTCGCAGTATCCGGTCTGGATGAGCGACATCTACAGTTTCGACGATGCGCTGGCCATGATCCGCAACGTCGCTGATCTTATGGGCGCCTCCGCGCGAGGAGCCGCGATGGCCGACGACATTAGCGACGGCTGGTCGCAGCTCGCTGACGGCGCCGGCCAGTCCGTGGCGTACCTGATCTGGAAAAAGCCTTACATGGCCTGCGGCGCGGGCACCTTCATTCACGCAGTGCTGGAGCGGCTGAACTTCCGCAACCGCCTCGCTGATCGCGAACGCTATCCGGAAACTTCGCTGGAGGAGCTGGCGGAGCGGCAGCCCGACTGGGTCATGCTAAGCACCGAGCCATTTCCGTTCGGTGACGCACACGTGGCTGAGTTTCGGGCGGCACTACCGAACTCTCGGGTGCTGCTCGTCGACGGCGAAATGTTCAGCTGGTATGGCAGCCGGCTCCTGCTGGCCCCGGCTTACTTCCAGCGTCTGCTGGCTGAGATGGCCAGTGAGGTGCCGGCATGAGCCAGTCCCAGCGCATGAGCCACGCCGAGCGCACCGACCTGTCCGACAGGCGCATGCTCGATGCCGCCATCGCGTTGATCGTGGAGCGCGGCACCGACAAGACGACCCTCAAGGAGGTGGGCGAGCGCGCCGGTTACTCCCGCGGACTGGCCGGCTATCGGTTCGGCTCGAAGGCGGGCCTCTTTGAAACCATCGTCCGGGACGTCGGCGAGCAGTGGTTGAGTGATCTCAAGCGGGTTACCGCGGGCAAAAGCGGCCTGGCCGCAATCGACGCCGCGGTTGATGAACACTGCCGCTTCTGTCTGGAGGCGGTTGAGCCGGTCCGGGCGTTTTATATCCTGTGGTTCGAGTCGATCGGCGTGCAGTCTCCGGTTAAGGAGGTGATCGCCACGATTGCCGAACGCCGCAGTCGCGACATCGTCAGCTGGCTGGGCGCGGCCGGCTACCGGGGGGCGACGCCGCCCGAGGCGATTGCCGCGCAGTTCAACGCAACCGTGTTGGGAATTGTCTATCACTGGCTGGCCAACCCGGAGGACCGGGAGGGAACGCGCAGCCTGCACGAACAGCTGAAAAACCAAATGGCGCTGTATCTGGCCGACCGATCAGCGGAGGAATTGTCATGAGCAACGTAACCGCCTTCAATGCACCCGAGCCGCAAGCGGCGCCCAAGCCGCTGCGATTCGTGACGGCTGCCAGCCTGTTCGACGGGCACGACGCGTCCATCAATATTATGCGGCGCATCCTGCAGGGTTCCGGTGCCGAGGTGATTCACCTGGCCCACAACCGCTCGGTTCAGGAAGTGGTGCAGGCGGCGCTCCAGGAGGACGTGGACGGCATTGCCATCAGCTCCTACCAGGGTGGTCACGTCGAATACTTCAAATACCTGATCGACCAGCTTCGCGAAGCCGGTGCCGGCCACATTCGAGTCTTCGGCGGCGGTGGCGGCGTGATCGTTTACGACGAGATCCAGGAGCTGGAGGCTTACGGGGTCACCCGAATCTATTCGCCCCACACCGGTCAGCAGCTCGGGCTGCAGGGCATGATCGACGACATGCTCGACACCTGCCGGCGCGTTGCCGACGCCCCGGCCGCCGGCCCGCTGGCCGAGCTCGACCTGACCAACCGGGTCACGCTGGCGCGCGCGATCAGCAAGGCCGAGCGCGGGCTGTTGAGCCCGGCGGATCTGGCTCTGCTGGAGCGCCAGCAGACGTTTGACGGACAGGTCCCGGTGCTGGGTATCACGGGCACCGGCGGCGCGGGCAAGTCCTCGCTGACCGACGAGCTGATACGCCGAATCCGGCTGGACAGCCGGGAGTCGGTCAAGGTGGCCGTGCTGGCGATCGACCCGACGCGACGCAAAACCGGCGGCGCCCTGCTGGGTGACCGGATCCGGATGAACGCGATTTATCACCCCAACATTTTTATGCGTTCGCTGGCGACTCGCGGCGCCGCCGGCGAGGTGCCGGAATGCCTGCGCCAGGTGATTGCGCTGACCCGCCTCGGCGGCTTTGACCTCGTGCTGGTGGAAACGCCGGGCATCGGTCAGGGTGACGCCGGGATCGTTCCTTACGTGGACGCGTCGCTCTACGTTATGACCCCGGAGTTCGGTGCGCAGAGCCAGCTCGAAAAGATCGACATGCTCGACTACGCCGACGTGGTGGTGATCAACAAGTTTGATCGCAAGGGGGCGGACGACGCCTGGCGCGACGTGTGCAAGCAGGTGCAGCGCAACCGGGAGGCTTTTGGCGAAGCGCCCGAGTCGATGCCGGTTTTTGGATCGATCGCCTCGCGCTTCAACGACGACGGCGTCACCGCCGCCTACCAGCAGATGCTGACCGTGCTGCGGGACAAGAACTTTGTCGACTTCCCCTCGGCGCTGCCGCCGGCGGGTGTTCGCGTGTCGTCCGAAAAAACCATCATCGTGCCGCCCAACCGTCAGCGCTACCTGGCGGAGATTGCCGATACGGTGCGATCCTATCTCGTGGCTGGCGATGAGCAGGCGCGGCTGGCCCGGGAGCGCCAGCACCTGGCTGAGGCCCGCCGCATGCTGGGCGAAGCGTCTGCCTCGGAGTCGCTGGCGGCGCTGGAGCAAGAGAAAGACGCCGCGCTGACGCAGGAAGCCAAAGCGCTCCTGGAAAGCTGGCCGCAGACCCGCGACAGCTACCGGCAGGACCACCTGGGCGAGGGTGAGAGGGCCACTCGGCTGACCACCACGAGCCTGTCCGGCTCCCGCATACCGCGGGTCAGCGTGCCCGTCTTCGAGGATCACGGCGAGATCCTGAAGTTTCTGCTGCGCGAGAATCTGCCGGGGCACTTTCCGTACACCGCCGGCGTGTTTCCATTTAAGCGCGAGGGTGAAGATCCGGCGCGGATGTTCGCCGGCGAAGGCGACCCCTTCCGCACCAACCGGCGCTTCAAGCGGCTCTCGGAGCATGCGAGCGCCAAGCGGCTGTCCACCGCCTTTGACTCGGTCACGCTTTACGGCTGTGACCCGGCCACGCGGCCGGACATCTACGGCAAGATCGGCAATGCCGGCGTGTCGATTGCCACGCTGGACGACATGAAGGCGCTGTTTGACGGGTTTGATCTGTGTGACCCGACCACCTCGGTTTCGATGACCATCAACGGGCCGGCACCGACAATCCTGGCCATGTTTCTGAACACGGCGATCGATCAGCAACTCGATCGGTTCAGCGCTGAACACGGTCGCGCGCCGACCGATGACGAAGCGGCAGAGGTCCGCAGCCGCGCGCTGACGGCGGTGCGGGGTACGGTGCAGGCCGACATTCTTAAAGAGGACCAGGGCCAGAACACCTGCATCTTCTCGACCGAGTTCAGCCTGAGAATGATGGGCGACATCCAGCAGTACTTCATCGATCACCAGGTGCGAAACTTCTACTCGGTTTCCATCTCCGGCTATCACATCGCGGAGGCCGGCGCGAACCCGATCACTCAGCTCGCGCTGACGCTGTCGAACGGCTTTACGTTCGTCGAGGCCTACCTCGCTCGGGGCATGCACATCGACGACTTTGCGCCCAACCTGTCGTTTTTCTTCTCCAACGGCATGGACCCGGAGTACACCGTGATGGGCCGGGTTGCCCGGCGGATCTGGGCGGTGACGCTGCGCGACAAGTACGGCGCCAACGCGCGAAGCCAGAAGCTGAAGTACCACATCCAGACGTCCGGCCGCTCGCTGCACGCGCAGGAGATGAACTTCAACGATATCCGCACCACGCTGCAGGCGTTGATTGCGATCTACGACAACTGTAACAGCCTGCACACCAACGCGTTCGACGAGGCGATCACCACCCCGACGGAGTCGTCGGTGAGGCGAGCGCTGGCGATCCAGCTGATCATCAACCGGGAGTTCGGTCTGGCAAAGAACGAAAACCCGAATCAGGGGGCATTCATCATCGATGAGCTGACCGACCTCGTCGAGGAGGCGGTGCTCAAAGAGTTTGAGCGGATCAGTGAGCGCGGCGGGGTGCTCGGTGCCATGGAGACGGGCTATCAGCGCGGCCGCATCCAGGAAGAGTCGCTGCTCTATGAGCACAAGAAGCATGACGGCAGCCTGCCGATCATCGGGGTCAACACCTTTGAGCCGGAAACGCCGGAGGAAAATCCGCTGATCGAGCTCGCCCGCTCTACCGAGGATGAGAAGCAGCGCCAGATTGAACGGCTGAAGGAATTCCAGGAGCGTCACGAGGCGGACAGCGGCGCAGCCCTGGCCAAGGTGCGTCAGGCGGTGATCGACGGCGACAACGTGTTTGCCACGCTGATGGACGCCGTGCGCACGTGTTCCCTGGGGCAGGTTACCGACGAGCTGTTTACGGTCGGCGGCCAGTACCGGCGCAGCATGTAGCCACCGCTGTGCGCAGCGGCGGTCAGCGCTCCAGCCGGTAGCGGAACGCCACGCGGCTTTCCTGACCGAGCTCCGATTCGGCGGTCCACAGGTCGGAGATGCGATACCGCAGGCGGATCAGCTGGATCGGCTCCAGCAGGTCGACGGTATAGCCCACGTAAAGCCTCGGCGAGATCTGTTTGCCGACCGCCACCGCCAGGCCGCCCAGTTCCTGGGTCAGGCTGATCTGAGGCAGAGAGCCTTCGTCCCCCAGCGCGCCGAGCCGCTTGTTGCTTTGCGCCAACGCGAGACCCAGAGCCGCGCTGGCGAGCTGGTCGGACTGGCTTTCGTTCAGGCCGTTGCCGCGCTCGCCGAGCACCAGCATCGCCAGCTGGTCGGCTTCGTTCATCGGCGGGTCGGATTCCAGCCGCGCGCTGAGGCTCGAGGCTCTACCGCTGACGTGAATACCCACCTTGGTATCGCCCACCTGGCGATAGGCAAAGAAGTCCAGGCTTGGATCGTTGAGCGGCGTCTCGACGTAGTTCAGCGTGCCGCGCTCGATGGTCAGCCGCTGGCCGAACGCCCCGTAGCTGCCGGTCAGCTGCAGCTCGCCGTTGCCCAGCATCACCCCCTTCGGTTTCTGCCGCACCCGAAGACCACCGCTGATCTCGCCGCGCAGCCCGTAGCCGGTCACCGGCACGGGTTCACCGAACCGCACCCGCACGTCGAGCTCGCTGGCTGACTGCGAGCGGGCCTGTTCGGGCTCTTCGGCGTCGACGATGACCACATCCGGACTGGCCTGGACGCTGCTCGAAGCCGTGGTCAGCGCCACCATGCCCTCGTCGATGACCACCTCACCGTTCACGCGGGTCACCGCGCCATCTACGCGCAGCGAGAGATCCGGGCTGGCAACCAGGCTGAGCGTGTCGCTGTCGGCGATGAGCAGCCGATCGCCGCTGAGGTCTACCGCCAGCTGAAGCGACTCATCCATCTGCGCGCTGCCGCTGAGGCGGCCCTGACCGTCACCGGAGCTGACCGTTCCTTCGAAGGTTCCCCGGCCGGCGGCGGGCAGGCGAATGTCAAAGTCGAGCAGCGGTGAGATGTTGAGCCGCGGCACCGTCGCGGTGACCTGCCTGACGCTGGCGGTACCCGTCACCGCCGGCTGCTGTGCCGGTCCCTGCACGGTCAGGTCGAGCGTCAGCGGTCCGCCGTCCAGATCGACATCCGGCAGCAGCGAAGAAACCAGCTTGAGGCTTTCCGTATCCAGGCCCACGCTGGCGTCCACGGTTGGCGCCGTAAAAAGATCGGCTACCGTCCCGGTCGCCGCCAGGGTGCCGTCCGCCAGACCCGCCGAGAGCTTGAGGTCGGAGCTGCGGGAGCTTCCGACAAGAGACAGCTCGAGATCTCGCAGCGGCCGCAGCGGCGCCGCCTCGGGGCCCGATTCGAGCGTTTGCGGCGCGGGTAGCTCAACGCCGCCCAACCTGGCGGTGACGTTGACGCGGTCCGAATCCGCGGCCCCGCCTGCCACGGCGGGCTGCCCCTGGTTCAGCGCTGCGGTCAGGGCCACCGGTGCTGTCAGCGTCAGCCCGGCGGGTGCTGTCGGCCACCAGCGTCGCCAGCTTGTGTTCGCGATACCTTCTTCGTCCAGCGTCAGCTCAAGCTCTGCGGAACGATTGGAAGGCGTATTGGCGGCGGCGAGGCACAGCCTGACGCCGCGGCCGCTCAGGCAGCCGGGGTTCAGGGTTTGGGTCTCGGCGGAGAGCCTGCCCAGCCAGGGCTTGTCGAGGCTGAGCGCCGGCAGGTCCGCCGGCTCCAGCGCCAGCTCGTTCAGCGCAAACGCGTAGCTGTCAGCATCCCAGCGACCGTCGCTGGTGAGCCGGGCGTTGAGCAGCGGGCTATCGGCGAGCAGCGTGATGCTATGGGTTGCCGGATTGCCCTCAAGCGTCCACCGCGCGGACGTAAGCAGCGCCTGAGGCGTTGCCAGCTCGGTCAAGTTCAGCGTCGCCCCGGAGCCCGACAGGACCAGCCCAAGCTCGCCGAGCTGATAATCACCGAGCTTGACGTCCCTGCCTTCCAGGGTGCCCGTGACCGGCGGCCAGGTGTTCGCGCCGGCGAGCAGCGCCGGATCGCCTGCCAGTCGGATAAGTGCCGTGGGCTCGGCCACGAGTGTTCCCGAGAGGGCGCCCGCCAGGTCGGGCCACAGCGAGGCGAGGTCCTGAAAGCCGACGTCCACGCTGAGCCGGTCCGCGGCAGGCAGGTCGATCTTGAGTCGGTTGTTGTCGCCGGCGTTCAGCGTGAGATCTCCGGACACCGGCGTGGCGCCGGCCAGCAGCACATCCCCTGCGAGGGACAGCGCAGGACTGATTCCCTCGCTTGCCAGGTCCAGCGTCAGTTGACTCGTCGGCTCGCCGTCGCCGCCGCGGGTTTGTACCTGAACGGTGCCGGCGAGGACGCCGGTCAGCGTGGGGTGAGCGCGGGACAGGTTGACGTCATCGATCCGCAGATCGAGATCCGCCTGCGGCAGCTCGCTAAGCTTGAGCGCCCCGCCGCCGCTGACCCGCCCGTCGGGCGTGGTGAGGGCCAGGCTGCTGAGCTCCAGCTCGTCAAAAGCGAGCAGGCTGAAGCGGGTGGTGCCGTCGACCGGACCGACGCCCGTCAGCTCGCTGGACTGGAGCTGAAGGCTTCCGACGAGCTGCTCGAAGGGCCCGCTGGCGCTTAAGGCCAGCCTGAGGTCGTCGCTTTGTCCGGTGGGATCCGCGTAAACGGCGCTGACGTCCGCGGCAAAGAGCTCCCGGGCGTCCAGCGCAACTGTGGCGCGCAGGTTGACCGGTCCGGTCTGACCGTCGAGCTCGAGCGTCCACCGCTCCTCGATAAACGCAAAACCCAGCGTGGGCAGGTCGATGGTCTGGTCACCCTGCCGGCCGGTCAGGGTGCCGCTGCTGCCGCTGAGGTCGCCGGTGGTCTGCCAGGCGAGCTCCAGGTCCGGGGCTGAGACGGAGGCAGCGAGGCGGTGAGCAAAAGGGGACGCCGGGTCCAGGCGGGCGCTGGCTTCGAGACGCCGCTCCGGCAGAGTCACCGCCAGCCGCGAAAGATCCCAATCATCATCCATCAGCCTGGCGCTGGCTGAGATCTCGTCGATGCGCAGCGGCTCAGCGTCTGGGCTTGTGACGGTGAGGTTGGTCAGCGATAGCTCTTCGAGCATCACCTCCGCGGGAAGCTGCAGGCTTTCGGGCGGCGAGAGGTCCGGCGGCGAAGCTGGCGGCGGGTCTTCAGACGGTCCTGGCAGTGTCACGCTTACGCCGTCTGCGGCCAGGCGTTCGACCTTCACCAGCGGGCCGATGAGCTCAGCCGGTGACCAGCGAAGCGATAGCATCCTTGCCTCGACGCGCAGACCGCCTGCGACGATCTCAAGATCCTCAGCCTCCAGGCTCGCCAGCGAACCCTCCAGCGAGCCGTAGCGAAGCGTCACCCCGTCCAGCCCGTCGGCGAGCCGCATCGCCAGCTTCAGCCCGGGGTTGGTATAGAGCAGGATCGCCGCCAGAAGCAGCAGCACCGCCAGCCCCGAGGCTGCCGTCCACAGCAGGCGGGTGAGCCATCGCCTGGGCCTGCGTGACGCTTGGGTAGCGGACGTGTCGGTCACAGGTCCGGCCCCGCGGTGAAGTGGATTCTGAAGTTGCTGTCCGAGTCCGACAGCGCGCTGGCGACGTCCAGCCGCAGCGGGCCGATCGGTGTCAGCCAGCGCAGTCCGATTCCCGCGGCGTAAGCGATGTCGTCATCGCCGCCGCCGAAAGCGTTCCCGGCGTCGACGAACGCCGCCCAGCGGAAGTTGCCGCGCAGCGGGCCGTCAAACTCGACGCTGGCCACCGCCAGGTACTCCCCGCCGGTAGGCTCTCCGAGCTCGTCAGTCGGGCCCAGTTCCTCGAAGTCAAAGCCGCGCACGCTTTGGTCACCCCCGGCGAAAAACCGAAGCGACGCCGGAATCTGGCTGAAGTCATCGGCCCACAGTGCCCCCAGGTTGCCGCGCAGCAGCAGCCGATACTGTTCGCCCACGCCGTAAACCGACTTGGCGTTCAGCTCGGCGCGGGCAAGATTGGTGTCGGAGGCCAGCGCGTCGGCACCAAACTGCGTCTCAAGGCTTGCACGCCAGCCCGCGCGCGGGACGGGGCTGCCGTCGCTGACGTGCCGGGACAGCTCCAGCGAACCCAGCAGGAAGCTCACGGTGTCTTCCTGCTGGCCGATTTCGAAGTTTTCCCGCAGGTAGGTGAGCGCGTCGACGCGGTTCCAGGCGCCCCATTTCGACTGCCGCGAAACGGCCAGCTGGCCGGTCTGGCGATCGGAGCTGTCGGTGGACTCGTCGACGTAGTTCAGACTGAGGCTCGAGGACCGGTCCAGATCTCCTGCTGAGGGGATGTCCAGCCGCGCCGCGGCCAGCGAGCGGCGGGTCGCCAGCTCAAGCCGCACCCGCCCCTGGTAGCCTCGGCTGTTCAGCCAGCGTCGCTCAACGCCGGCCTCGAGCCCGGGGCCTGCGTCGGTCGCGTAGATCACGCCGGCCTGGTAGGCGGATTGCTTTCGGGGCGTTACCTGGATTTCCAGCGGCACGGTTCCGGCCGCCGGATCCAGCTGACCCGGCACGATCTCCACCGCAGCGAAGTAGCCGCTGCCGCGCAGCGATTCGCTGATCGTCTGCAGGCGGCGCTCGGAGAAATACTCCCCGGGATTGATGGTCACATACCGGCTCAGAAACTCCCGCGACAGCGGGCTGTCCGTGAAGCGCACTTCGCCGAAACGATAGCGCGGACCGGGTCGCCAGGTGAGCGCGATTTCGGCCGAGCGCTGCTGGCGGTGCACCCGCACCTCGTGAGTGATCAGCTCGCTGGCCAGGTAACCGTTGGCCAGCAGCCAGGCGGCGATGGCCTGCTTGCCCGCTTCGTAACTCTGATGATCAAACACCGCCCCAGCCGCCAGCGGAAAGGTGACCGCGGGCGCCACGTCAGCGTCCTCAAAGCGGATCGCCACCGACGTCACCCTGACCGGCTCGCCCGGCTCGATCTCGACCCTCACCGCCTTGCCGTCGGCCGCGCCGCTGATCTGTGCTTCGTAGTAGCCGAGCGGCTGCAGGGCCTTGGCACCCTCGGTGCGCAGCCGATTGAGCCAGAAGTCGAGCGACTCGTCGTTTTTCGCGTCGCGGATACGCTGCGCCGGCGTCGTCGCCAGCACCGCCTCGCGCTGCGCCTCGCTGCCGCCGTCGACCTTGAGCTCCAGACCTGCGGCCGGCATAACGGAGGCAATGAGGACGAGCCCCAGGAGCAGGGAACTGTGTCTGTTGGGCCACGTCGTCATGGCCGTGTCTTGTGGCAGAAGGAGAGCATGGAAGGAGGTGAGACTGCGAAATCGACGAAAGGTGCCGGCCGCGATCAGGTCAGAGCACTTTGCTAAACTGCGTCATCCGATACCCAGAGAGATTAGCACGCCATGCCGTCATTTGACGTTGTTTCCGAAGTCGATCATCACGAACTGAGCAATGCGGTAGATCAGGCGAACCGCGAGGTCGGGACGCGGTTCGACTTCAAGGGCAGCGGAGCGCAGTTTGAGCTTAAAGAAACGGTGATCGAGCTGACGGCTCAGGCTGAGTTTCAGCTGGGACAGATGCTGGACATTCTCTACAGCAAGCTCGCCAAGCGCGGCATCGACACCGCGGCATTGGAGACCGACGAGCCGGTGGTCATGGCCAAGACCGCGACCCAGAACGCCACGGTTCGGGAAGGGATCGATACGCCGCTCGCCAAGAAGATGGTCAAGCAGATCAAGGACGCGAAGATGAAGGTGCAGGCGCAGATCCAGGGTGACCAGCTTCGCGTCACGGGCAAGAAGCGTGATGACCTGCAGGCCGTGATCGCGCTGCTAAAAGAGGCCGACGTCGGCCTGCCGCTGCAGTTCAAGAACTTCCGGGACTAAGCTCCTAGCCGATCGTCAGAAAGCCGTTCAGCGTGGTGCGGTAGTATTCTCCGCTGCCCTCTGCGTAAATCGCCGGCGTGATGCGGTGGTTGAGATAGGCCGGGAGTAGCACCAGCCGGTTGTCCTTCGGCGTGATGGTCAGATCCAGGTCTTCGACGATCAGATCACCGTGGGTGAACAGCTCGGGCTGCGGGTTGTAATACCAGATCCAGGACATAAAAATCTGCGTCCAGCCGACGCCGGAGCCGGTGTCGGTGTGGGTGCGGTAGTCGGTGTCGCTGCGCATCTCAGTCAGTGCCGTGCTGAACTTGTGCTGCTTATTCAGCAGGGTGTAGCAGAGGTCCATGATCGTGTCCGTCTGGTCGAGCACCGAGCGGCTGTAGAGCTTTTCCGGCAGGATCTGTAGAATAAACGAACGCTTCCGATCACCGTAAAGCTGGTCGAGCACGGCCCGGTAAAGCGTAACGTCGCTGCCGTGGTAAGTGGGCTCAATAAACTGCCGCAGGCTGGCGATTTCTTTTTCCACCATCTCGTATTCGCGCGGGTCGAAAACGTCTTCGGCCACAACCAGCTTGTCGGCGAGTATTCGGGTTTCCAAAACTATCCCCTGACGGTTGTTGCGGTAGAGGTATCGACGGTAGTGCTGCGGCTTCGCGCGCCGACCAGCGCCAGCACCAAAGCAGCGATGAACGGGACGACCCGCTCAGCGACATCCCCCGGCGTATCGGGCAGGCTATAGATGACCGCCGTTAACCCGAAGCCGGTCAGCATGCTGGCCAGCGCCCACGGCGGTGCCACTGTGCGTCCGCACAGCATGATGATCAGCAGCGGCCCGAAGGCTGAGCCCAGCCCGTTCCAGGCAAACAGAACGCGGGAGAAAATCGAGGCGGGCAGGGCGGAGGCCAGGAGCGCGGCACCGGCACACAAAAATGCCATCACCAGCCGCGAGACCAGCAGCGAATGCCGGGGCCAGCGTCGCGACAGGCCCATATCGTGAGCCACCGCGGCAGCCGCCACCAGCAGCTGGCTGTCGGCGGTCGACATGATGGCCGACAGGACGGCCGCGGTGATCACCCCGCCGATCAGCACCGGGAACAGGCTGTTGGTCAGATCAAAAAACAGGGTTTCTCCGTTCGGCGCGTCGGGCATCAACAGCCGGCCGCACCAGCCCAGGATCAGCATCCCGACGAGTACCACCACAAACCAGCCCACCGACATCACGCGCGCCTGGCGCAGCGACTTTTCGTCCCGTAACGCCATAAACCGATTGAGCAGCTGAGGCTGACCAAACGTGCCGAGCCCGACGAGCATCATGCCCGCGGCGAAGCCGATGGCGGAGGTTGCGGCAAAGCCGCCGCCGAGCCCCGGCGACATGTCGGGCAGCGCTGCCAGCAGCGTCGCCGGGCCGCCCACCGCCATCACGGCGGCCACCGGCAGCAGCACCGCTGCGATACACATTAGAAGGCCCTGAAGCGCGTCGGTCACGCTCACGGCCCAGAAGCCGCCAAGGAGCGTGTAGATCAGGACAATTGCGGCGCCCAGCCACAGCGCCTGGTTGCCGTCCATGTCGAAATTGCTGGTGAACGTGTTGCCGGCACCTTGAAACTGTGCGGCCACGTAAAACACAAAACAAAACAGGACAATCAGCGACGCGCTGACCGCCAGCGCGCCGCGCCAGCGGCCTTGGGCGTCGCCGGCCAGCACGTCGGTCAACGTCAGCGCGGCGCCGCCCGCGGTGCGGGCCTGGAGCCTCGGCGCCAGCCAGAACCAGCAGACGATATGGGCCGCGACAATCCCGGGGAGCAGCCAGAACGCACCCAGCCCGAGGCTGAACGCCGCACCGCTGACGCCGAGCAGGGTCCACGCGGAGGAGGAACTCGCCGCATAGCTGATGGCGGCCACAAACGGGCCGAGCTGCTGGCCGCCGAGAAAGTAGTCCTCCGTGTTGCGGGTGCGACGCTGCGCCCACAGTCCAATTCCCAGGAGCAGGATCTTGTAGGTGACCAGGGTCACCAGGACCACGGTGGTGCGTTCCATGGAGCGAACTCGAATTGAGGATGCCGAATTCTACCGCAAGGCGGCGCCGGTGATGCTAAGGTGGCGCCGTCTTCATCGGTCCGAGGATCACATCAATGCATTGGCTGGCGCGTATTACCTTTCTACTCGGCCTGGCCGCAGCGGTTGGCCTGCTGCTGACGGGCCCGGCTTATCGCATGGGATGGTGGGAGCTCGGCCTGACGTTCCGGGTTTTCTTCTACGTGGTTTATGCGGCGATCGGGGCGGCGGTGCTGGGCGTGCTGGCGCTGCTCGTACGCTGGCGCAGCGGCAAGGGTTCGGTGGTGCTGGCCCTGCTCGGCATGGTGCTCGCCGGCGGCGCGGCCAGTGTTCCGGTCATGATGCGATCCCAGGCCTCCGAGGTGCCTCCGATCCACGACATCACGACCAACACGCTGGACCCGCCGCAGTTTGTGGCGATCGCGCCGCTGCGCGCGGACGCACCCAACCCGGTGACCTATGCCGGTGAGGAAACGGCGGCCAAACAGCGCGAGGCCTATCCCGACCTTCAGACCATCCGCATCCGCGCTACGGTGCCCGAGGTTTTTGCACAGGCTCGAGCGGCAGCGGCAGATCTCGGCTGGGAGATTCACGCGGCGGAGGAGGGGGAGGGCCGGATCGAAGCGACCGACACCACGCGCTGGTTCGCGTTTAAGGACGACGTGGTGATTCGTATTGCCGCCGGCAATGAGGTGACGCTGGTGGACGTGCGCTCGAAGTCGCGGGTCGGCATGTCGGACATCGGGCTGAACGCCGAGCGGATCCGCCTTTTCCGTGACGCGCTGCTGGCGAGGCTTTTGTAGGCCGCCTTGGCTATTCGCCGACGTTTTCCTCGGCGACCACCGCGAGCTGGCGCCCGTCCGGACTGAGCGCCAGGCGGCTCAAGTTGCCCAGCTTCATGGTTGAGAGATCGAGCAGCGGCACCCAGGACGGCCGCTCGGCTTTCCACTGGTACAGCACCGTGCCGTCTGCCATCCACAGATCACCCTGGCCGTTCACCGCAAAGTCCTCGCGCTGCGGCAGGGTGGGCGCCAGAAAACGGGTCTTGTCCAGGGCGTAGTCGTACGCGTTGATGACCCAGCGGTTCGGGTCAGCGCTCTTGCTCACAAACGCCACCTCGGATGTGCCCGGCAGCGACTGGAGGCCGCGCCCGATGTTGCTGGCGATCGGCAGCGCAACCCCTGCCGGGCCCGCCAGCGCCAGGCTCGGCGGCTCGCCGAGCACAAACAGCAGCGCAATCCGCGGAGCGGCCCACGCGTGATATCCCACGGGCTCAATGGTTTCGAAGATGACCTGGGGTGCGCTGCCGTCGAGCGGGATTTTCCAGAGCCGCTGGCGCTGGTCGGCCTCGACCCGGATCACGGACAGGGCGTCCATGCGCGGGATGAGCGTCGGCGAATAGTCGCTTTCAGGATCGTCCCGGATCACCTCGGTTTCGGCGCTGGCGATGTGGTAAGCCATGATGTGCGCCCGTCCACCGCGAATCCGGCTGAAGTAGACGCGGCTGCCGTCGGCGGAGAAGTGCGGCTGGTTGTCGTAGCCCGGAACGTCGGTGATTCGCAGGATGACCGTCCGCCCGTCCTCCAGCGCCGCCAGATCCAGCAGGTAGATGTCGGTGGCCGTCTGCGCCTGAGCCTGCGCGGACAGCAGACCCAGCAGAAGCGTCGTCAGCAGTGCCCTTAAGCGAACCGAATTCATGTCGGCAGGTGCTCTGCCACCAGCGGACGCACCAGGTCGAAACGCCAGCCCGACAGCTTGGGATTTGGTTGACCGACCTGTAGCAGGTGCAGCAGATCGCGTTTGCCGCAGAGCACCTCCGGCGCGATGCCGAGCTTCTGCGCCTGTTCGGCGATGGCTGCGCGGAGCTGGCTCACCAGGGTGCGCGCGCTGCGATCCAGCGGCTCCGGCTGCCGGGGCGGATGCTCCTGCGCGCCGTCGGCGGCCCGGAGGACGTCCAGCAAAACCTTGGCGCGTCGGCCGACGCTGCGGCCGCGCTCCAGCGACAGCGCCATCATCGACTCGCGATCGCCGGGCAGGTCTCGCGCCAGCGCCAGGAGATCGTTATCGGTCAGGATATGGCTGCGGGGTCGATCGAGGTCGCGGGCGGTGACCTCCCGCCAGCGAAGCAGACCGGCAAGCGCCGAGCGCTGCGGACCGTTGAGCCGCCACACCTGCTTGAAGCGCTGGAACTGGAGCTTGAGCACGTCGTCGAGTTCCACCCGGGAGACCAGCTGATTACAGTCCGCCTCCAGCCAGGCGGTGCGCTGGAGCTCCGCCAGCCTTTTGCTGAGCTGCTCGTAAAGGCTGTCCAGATGCGCAACGTCGAGCGCGGCATACCGAATCTGGGCTGGGCTCAGCGGTCTCGCCAGCCAGTCGGAACGCGTCACGTCCTTTTCGATTTCCTTCCCGCAGAGCTCACCAACCAGGGCCTGGTAGCTCAGGCTTGGGCCCAGGCCACACAGCGCGGCCGCGATCTGCGTGTCGAAAAAACCGGCCAGCGGCTGCTCGCTCAGGCGCTGAAAAATCTCGATGTCCTCCGAGCCGCTGTGGATCAGTTTCCGCGTTTGCTCGCTGCCCAGCACCTGCGCAAACGGGGCCCAGTCGTCGATGGGCAGCGGGTCGATCAGCCAGCACCGTCCAGGCGAGCCGATCTGAATCAGGCCGAGACGCGCGTAGTAGGTGCGGGTGCGCACAAACTCGGTGTCCACGCCGATCGCGGGGAGCGTCAGCCAGTAGTCGCACGCATCCTTCAATGCCGCGGAGTCCCGGATCCAGTTCACGTCGGGAGTTTGGGCCTGGGTGGCGGCGGGAGAATCGGACGGTGCGGGTGGAGTTGCGTCGGTCATCAAGCTGTCGAAAAAAAACCAGGGCGCATGATAGCGGATTCGCCCGAGCCGCGTGGGCCTGAGAACGTGGCGGCGCGCTTGGGCCCGGCCCCGACCCGACGGGCGGTTTTCGCAACGCACCCAGCGATTAACCAGAATTTAACTTATCCTCGATAAAACATTGAAATCATTGACTTACCTGGCTGGGCACACCCGGTAAACAACGCGAAACAAATGCCGCTGGCCACTTGCGCCTCAGGATTCCATGCCCTAACTTGGACCGCTGAATAAGGGCCTTTTCGGCCCGCGAGCTCCCATGGCGCTCTCTAAAGAAGATGTCCGAAAGTGAACTCCAATCATCGCTGTCCGTAAAAAAGCTCCGGCTGGGCCTCCTGGTCGTCGGCCTGGTGCTGTTCGGGACCGTGGTGGGGGTGTTTCGCCAGACTGCACCGCAGGAATCGGCGCCCCAGGAGACTGCTGAGACGGCCGACGCGGCGCCCGCCGCGCCCGTGGTAGATGCGGCGCCCGCCGCGCCCGATCAGTTCGATCCTGCCACGTGGCGCTCCGGCAACAGGCCGGGCGAGGGGCTGGTTGACGACGTTGAGCAGGAGCTGTCTTTGGCCGATCAGCTGCTGACCGACGGACAGCTGTTTCAGGACGATAATCTGGGCGCACTCGGACGGTACGCGTCGATCCTTCGTGCCCATCCGGACCACCCCGAAGCGCGCGAAGGTTTCGATGCCGTGGTTAGCAAACTCATGGAGCAGCTGGAGGGATTCGCGCAGCGTCGCGAAATTGCCGCCGGCACCAGAATTTATCAGGCGCTGAGACGCGCCGAAGTCAGCGATCCTGAGCTGACCGGCCTCGGCGACCGCCTCGAGGCGCTGGAGAAAAGCGCCGGACTCATCGCGCTGGCGGAGGCCGATATCCAGGCCGGCCGCCTGATCGAGCCTGCCGGGCGAAGCGCCCTGGACCGACTGCGTCGCGCCACCCAGCTTGATCCGGGCAGCGTGGCGCTGGCCGACCGGCTGGTGGGTCTGGAACGGCGGCTGATCGACCGGGCGCTGGCGGCGGCCCGGGAGATGGACTTTCGTCAGGCCAATCGGCTGCTGGCGGGCGCCAGGCGAGCCCGGGGCGGCTCGTCTGGGGTTGACCATGCCGCCGACCAGATCCAGCAGTTTCGCCGGCAGCGCATCGAGGAGACTTCCAACGTGGCCCGGCTCGCGATGCGCGACAGTCGGTTTCCCGATGCCGAGGAGGCTATCGAATCGGTTCGCAGTCTCGGCGCCGAGGGCGAGCTGCTGGCAACGCTTGACGAAGAGCTGAGGCTCAGCCGGCTGTACAACATCTTTAGGCCGGGACAGCTTTTTTCGGACGATCTTGCCGGCGGCGGTGAGGGCCCGACGATGGTGGTGCTGCCCCACGGCGCGTTTCGGATGGGTGCCTCACCGGTGGATCCGGTGCAGAACCGCTTTGAGCGACCGGCCCACACGGTGGTCTTCGGTCGCGGCTTTGCGCTGGGCCAGCATGAGGTGACCGTGGCGCAGTTCAGGCAGTTCATCGAGGCGACAGGCTACGAGACGGACGCCGAGCGTGAGGGTCACTCCTTCGCGTACAGCGAAGCCAGCGGCCGCGTCGGGCGACGGCGCAAGACCAGCTGGCGCCACGCCTACAACGGGCGCGACGCTGAGCCCGACCTGCCGGTGGTGCACGTCAGCTTCAGCGACGCACAGGCCTACGCGCGCTGGCTGGCTGAGGAGACCGGCTTTGCCTACCGCCTGCCGTCCGAAGCCGAGTTCGAATACGCGCTGCGTGGCGGTCGCCAGACGCGATACTGGTGGGGTGACGGCACGCCGACGCTGGCCGTGGAAAACCTGACCGGTGAGGGTGACGAGTCGCCGCGACACCTGAGCTGGACCATCGCGTTTGAGGATTACACCGACGGATTCTGGGGGCCGGCACCGGTCGCGCAGCTCAGCGCCAACCCGTTCGGGCTCTACGATATTGCCGGGAATGTTCAGGAATGGGTCGCCGACTGCTGGCACGACAGCTACGTGCGGGCGCCCGGCGACGGCTCGGCCTGGGTCAACCGAGGCTGCGATTTACGGGTGGTTCGCGGGACCTTCTGGGGCGGCGCTCCGGATACGGCGCGCGCCAGCAGTCGTCAGGGATACAAGGCGGAGACCCGCGGGGCTGCCATCGGCTTTCGGGTCGCGCGCGATCTGGTCACGCTGCCGCCCCAGGTGGCGAATCGCTGATACGTCAGTTCGGGAGCGCGGGGAGCTGAACTGGCTGGCCGCCGGCTCCGATGGACTCTAACCCCTCGCGATTGCAGGCACCGCCGCTACACGCGGTTCCTATCCCCATCGCTCGATGATAGCGATCCGCTGCCTGACGACTTTGCCGGGCTGCTTCGCGACTGTCCCAGCAAACCCGCGTCACCAGATGGGTACCCACCCGGCGGATTCGCTCGCAGTACACGTTTTCGGCGAAGCGTATGTCCACTTCCCCCAGCTCCTCGACCAGCTCAGCGACCTCGTCGCTGACCACCGTCCGTTCGCCCGCGTTCATGTTCCGCTCACTGGTGGATGCGCAGCCGGCAATGGCGGCCAGCAGCGCCAGCAGCGTCGCGTTGACGATGGGTGTTATCGTCTTCTTCATCCGGTAGTCCCCTCCGGCTTGGTTTATTTTGCTCGTCCGAGCTTAAATACGATTTTTTTCGTAAGCCTAAAAGATTCGGCCCGCCGAGGCAACGTGGCAAAATGCCCCGCAAAACGGAGCCAGGCGTGCAGACCCAGAACTCACCATTGACCCAGACCCAGCGAGCGCAGTTCGACCGCGACGGCTTCCTGGTGCTGGAAAACTACGTCCGGCCCGAGCTGGTGGGCACGCTGCGAGACCGTATGGCGGCGCTGCTCGCCGGCTTTGAGCCGGAAGAACAGCAAAGCGCGTTCATCGGCAACAACGAAGCGAGCGACGATGGGTATTTTCTCGAGTCGGGGAGCGAGATCCGCTACTTCCTGGAGCCGGATGCGCGCGGGCCCGACGGGAAGCTCAGGCGCGCCAAAGATCTTTCGATGAACAAGGTGGGTCATGCGCTGCATCGGTTGGACCCGATCTTTGAGCGGGCCACGGAGTTGCTCGAGGTCTGTACATTGGCGCGCCAGCTCGGCCAGCGGGAACCGCTGCCGCTTCAAAGCATGTACCTGTTCAAGCAGCCGCGCATCGGGGCGCCGGTGGCGCTGCATCAGGACGCGACGTTCCTCTATACCGAACCCGCAAGCGTTATCGGCTTCTGGCTGGCGCTGGACGACGCCACGGAGGAGAACGGCTGTCTGTGGGCGCTCCCCGGAGGCCATGAGCTTGGCCTGAAGCGCCGCATGCGCCGCGTCGGCGCCGTCGAGACCCGGATGGAAATCCTCGACCCCGCGCCGTTTCCGGAAGCGGAGCTGAGGCCGCTGCCGGTCGCCAGCGGCAGCCTGGTGGTGCTGCACGGGCTGTTGCCCCACCTGAGCCAGCCGAACCGGTCCAGCCAGCCCCGCCACGCCTACAGTCTGCATCTCATCGACGGTGCAACCCATTACCCGCAGGACAACTGGCTGCAGCCCCTGCCCCAGGAGAAAGCTTCATGAGCTACATCTTTGAAACCATTACGGTCGACTGTGCTGACCACCTCGCGATTTTGCGTCTGAATCAGCCGGAGCGCCTGAACGCACTCAACGAGCCGATGCGCCAGGAGATCATGACCGCGGTCGACACGCTGGCCGAAGATGATGCCGTGCGCGCCCTGGTGATCTGCGGGAACGGAGACAAGGCGTTTGTCGCCGGTGCCGACATCAGCGAGTTCGCCGGCCGCACGCCCGAGGAGCAGACCGAGGTTTACCAACGGCGCCGCGTGTACGAGGCGCTCGCCGCATTCCCCAAGCCGTCGCTGGCCGCAATTCACGGCTACTGCTATGGCGGTGGCTGCGAGCTGGCCCTGGCCTGCGACATGCGCATCGCCGATTCAACGGCCAGCTTCGGTCAGCTGGAGGTTCGCCTCGGGCTGGTGCCGGGCGCCGGCGGCACCCAGCGGCTGGCGCGGCTGGTGGGCTACGGTCACGCGTTCAAGATGGCCGCGACCGGCGACACGATCGACGCCGCTGAGGCGCTGCGCATCGGCCTGGTCGAGGAGGTTGTCGAGCCCGGTCAACACCTGGCGCGAGCCGTCGAGCTGGCGGGCCGCATGACGCGCTGGAGCCCCGTGGCGGTGAGTTTGATCAAGGAGCTCGTGGCGCAGTCCAGCGAGGTGGCGCTGAGCCGCGGCATCGAGCTGGAGAAAGCGGCGTTTCTCAAGGCGTTTGCCAGCGAGGACGGCCGCGAAGGCGTCACCGCCTTTACGGAAAAGCGGCGCGCCAAGTTTGTCGGCAGGTAGAGGCAGCCAGGTCGCAGCCTGGTGGCGGCTTGGTCGGATCAGGCGATCTTCGGCATAAAGACCGCTTTGACCTCGAGATACTCCTCTAGGCCGTGCTCACCCCACTCGCGCCCGTTGCCCGACTGCTTGTAGCCCCCAAAGGGCGCCCGGAAGTCTGACTGTGCGCCGTTGATGTGGACGTTGCCGGTGCGCAGCCTGCCCGCGACATTGAGGGCTCGGTCCACGTTGGCTGACGATACGTAGCCCGACAGGCCGTAAGGCGTGTCGTTGGCGATAGCGACCGCCTCGTCTTCGCTCTCATACGGAATCACCGAAAGCACCGGCCCAAAGATCTCCTCGCGGGCGATCGTCATCGAATTGTCTACGCCGCCGAACACCGTTGGCTTGACGAAGTAGCCGGTCGCCAGCCCTTCGGGTTTGCCGGTGCCCCCGCAGGCCAGCGTGGCGCCCTCGTCGATTCCGGCTTGGATCAAGCCCTGGATGCGATCGAACTGGGCCTGGCTCACCACGGGGCCCATGGTCGTGCCCTCCGCAAGCGGGTCGCCGAGGCGCGCCTTGGCCGCGACGGAGACGGCAATTTCCAGCGCGTCGTCGTGCAGGGATGCGGGCACCAGCATGCGGCTCGGTGCGTTGCAGTTCTGGCCGCTGTTGAGCAGCATGCGCCCCATGCCGTCGGCGACCGACCGCGACAGGTCGGCATCGTCCAGAATGATGTTCGCCGACTTCCCGCCGAGCTCCTGGGTGACGCGCTTGACCGTGTCAGCAGCGGCCCGGGCCACGGCAACGCCGCCGCGGGTGGACCCGGTGAAGGTCATCATGTCGATCTCCGGATGCGCGGAAAGCGCGGCTCCGGTGCCGGGGCCGTCGCCGCCGACCAGATTGAACACGCCCGCGGGCACTCCCGCCTCGTGCAGGATCTCCGCCACGATCATCGCGTTGAGCGGCGCCACCTCGCTGGGCTTCAGCACCATCGTGCAGCCTGCCGCGAGGGCGGGGGCCACCTTGCAGGCGATCTGGTTGACGGGCCAGTTCCAGGGCGTGATCATGCCGCACACGCCGACCGGCTCCTGGCGCAGCTGATAGCCGCGTTCGTGACGCTCGAAGCTGAAGTCTTTGAGGATTTTTGCGGCGGTGGCAAAGTGGGC
>JANQOZ010000077.1 GCA_028285525.1 Lysobacterales bacterium | reverse complement strand
GCCGGCGCGGCGACCGACCGGGGTTGCGCTGTGGACGCCGGCTCCGCAGCCGTCGTAGCGGCCGCCACAGGCTTCGTGATCGGCTCCGAGCTGGCCGCTGCGGGCGCGGCTGAGGAGCGGGTCTCGGTGCCGGGCGCCGCCGGGACCGGCGAAGCGTCTGCCGCCGGCGCTGGCCCACCGGTAGCGAGGGGCGTGCCAGCGGGCACCGGCGCGGCGACTGGGTCGACTTGACCCGAAGACGGCAGCAGCCCGTAACGCCAGGCAACCGCTATCGCCAGCCCGATTGCCAGCGGCGTCAGGAACAGCAGCAGTCGGTTTTGGGTCGGGCCGCGTTGCGCTGCGTGCGGCATGGGTGCCGGGCGCGCGTGGCCGGCGGCGCGCTGCGCCTCCGACTTCTTGAGCGCCTCCAGGATGCTCGACATCAGCCGGCACTCCGGTTGGCGACGACGCCAGGCGCGACCGCGGGATGCATCATCACGGGTCCAGCGCCTCGCGGCCGGCAATGCGCTGGAGGGTCGCCAGCCCGATCAATCCGTCAGTCGGCAGGCCGTGGGCTGTCTGGTACGCCTCGGCCCAGCGGCGCAGCGCGGGGCCAAAGTAGGGGTCACTCCTGTCCGCCTGAAAAGCCGGGCTCGACCGGCTTGCCGCCGCCTTGACCCACAGCACCCCGGGTCCGCGGTCACCTTCGCGCAGCACCTCCGGAACGTAGCCGGGAATCAGAAATAGATCGATGTACAGTCCGCTCCACAACGCTTCGATCTGCCCGACGTCGAGCCAGCGGGCCTCGCCCGAGCTAAACACCTCAACCGCCGAGTCGGCAAACCGGGCCAGCGCATAACGGTTGTCCGTGGCCGACAGCTGGATCAGCACGGGCCGATTCAGAGCCTCTAGCTGCTCAGCGCCGGCCCGCGCGCGGCGACAGCGCAGCGGCGGTACCGGATCGTCGGGGCATTCCCCGCGCCGCGGCGTGGCCGCCGTCGTATCGCTGAGTCCATCGCTGAGCTGGCTCCAGGCCTGCTCCCAGGATTGCGTCCAGGGCAGCGTCCCGCTGTCCGCCGTCGCCGCCGCGTCACCGGGAAACATAACCGCCGGGTCATCATCCGGCGACCCTTGCGGCGGTGGGGCGGTGGCCAGGCTGCCCAGCGTGGCTGTCTGTGGCGAGACGGCGACCTGTCTGCTGCCGTCCCACCACCACCAGGCCACCACTGCGGCGGCCGCCAGGGTCAGGCCGGCGGCCAGGCCGCCCAGCTGGCCTCGCAGCACCGTGCCCAGCGACGGGGTTGGCCGCCCGGTTTCGGCTTCGACATGACCGATGGCCGGCGGCAGCACTTCGTCGGCCGCCCGCTTGACCAGCGCCGCGCTCACCCGTCGCTCTCCCGCGGCGTAAGTTGCGACCAGCGCGCGCTCGGCCACGATGTTGATCAGCCGGGGCACGCCGCCGGTGAAACGGTGGACTGCCCGGCACGCGCCCGGGCTGAACAGGTTTTCCAGCGCGCCCGCAACCTTGAGGCGGTGGGCGAGGTAGTCTGCGGTTTCGGCCCCGTCCAGCGCGGTGAGGTGGTAGCGAGCGGTGATGCGCTGCGCCAGCTGTCGCAGGTCGGCCCGGGCCAGCAGGTCACGCAGCTCCGGCTGCCCGAGCAGGACAATCTGCAGCAGTTTCTTGGTGGGCGTTTCCAGGTTGGTGAGCAGGCGGACCTGCTCCAGCGCCTCGGGCAGCAGGTTCTGCGCCTCGTCGATGATCAGCACCACGTTGCGTCCCTCGCCGTGGGCCTTCAGCAGGTAGCGGTTGAGTCGGTCTACCAGCTTCTTCTGGCTGCCCTTGGCCGCCCGGGTGGAGACCTTCAGCTCTTCGCAGATCGCTTCCAGCAGCTCCAGCGGCGGCAGTCGCGGGTTGAGCAGCAGGGCGACGGTGATGTTTTCGGGCAGGTCTTCCAGCAGGCAGCGCGACAGCGTGGTCTTGCCGGTTCCCACCTCGCCGGTGAGCTGCACAAAGCCGCCGCCGCCGCCTTCGGTGATGCCGTATTTCAGGTGCGCCAGGGCGTCTTCATGCCGGGCGCTCAGGAACACGAACCGCGGATCGGGCGTGATGGAGAACGGCGCCTCGTGCAGGCCAAAATACTGCAGGTACATCACGTCACCCCGGAAGCTGGCCGGGTGCGGTAATAGCCGCGCTGACGTGATTCGGATCTCATCAGATTCTGCGACCGCCCGTCAGTCCACCGCCGGCTGCATCGCCAGCAGCGACGCGTTGCCGCCTGCGGCCGCCGTATTAACGGTAAAGGTTCGTTCGGTGATGAAGCGGTGCAGGTAGTGCGGACCGCCGGCCTTCGGACCGGTGCCTGAGAGCCCCTCGCCGCCAAACGGCTGAACGCCCACCACCGCGCCGATCATGTTGCGGTTGACGTAACAGTTGCCCACCCGGGCCCGGGCCCGAACGCGCTCGATCGTATCCTCAATCCGGCTGTGAATTCCCAGCGTCAGGCCGTAGCCGCTCTGGTTGATCTGATCGAGCACCTGATTCAGATCCTGGGCGCGGTATTCGATCACGTGCAGGACCGGCCCGAAAACCTCCCGCTTGAGCAGGTCGAGGCGGTCGATCTTGAAGGCCGTGGGCGCTACAAACGTCCCCTGCTCGTGCCAGGATGGCAGCGGGGTGCTGGCGATCAGCCCGCCGTCCGCCGACAGGCGGTCGATGTGGGCCTTAAGCGTCTGCTGAGCCGCCTGATCGATCACCGGCCCTACGTCGGTCGACAGCAGGGCGGGGTCGCCGACCGTCAGCTCCGCCATGGCGCCTTCGAGCATCTCGAGCACCCGCGGCGCCACGTCGCGCTGAATGAACAGCACGCGGGCTGCCGAACAGCGTTGACCGGCACTCATAAAAGCTGACCCGACCAGGTCGTTGACCAGCTGTTCGGGCAGCGACGAGCTGTCGGCGATCATCGCGTTCAGGCCGCCGGTTTCCGCCACCAGCGCGGGCAGGGCGCCGTCGCGGGCGGCGAGCGCGCGATTGATGGCCTGCGCGGTTTCCGTCGAGCCGGTGAACGCGACGCCCGCGAGGCGCGGGTCGGCCGTCAAAACCGGTCCGACGCGGCTGCCCTCGCCGGGTACAAACTGCAGGACATCCTCGGGAATTCCTGCCTCGTGCATCAGCCGCACGGCGAGATGGGCGACCAGGTTGGTCTGTTCGGCAGGTTTGGCCAGCACGGCGTTACCCGTCACCAGCGCGGCGACCACCTGGCCGGTGAAAATGGCGAGCGGGAAATTCCAGGGGCTGATCGCGGCAAACGTGCCGCGGCCGTGGAAGGTCAGCTCGTTTGATTCGCCGGTTGGACCGGGCAGCCGATGCGCCTTCATTTCCAGCGCGCTGGCCGCGTAATACCGGCAGAAGTCCACCGCCTCGCGCAGCTCCGCCCAGCCGTCCGGCAGCGTCTTGCCGGCCTCCCGGGTCAGCAGATAGATGAGCTCCGGCGCGCGGGCCTCCATGAGATCAGCGGTCTTGAGGAGGCAGCGGGCGCGCTCCTCCACCGGCGTTGCGTCCCAGCGGGGTGCGGCCCCGGCAGCGTTCTCCAGCGCCCGGCGGGTTGCCGCCTCGTCCGCCGCTCGCCAGCTGCCGATACGCTGGCTGCGGTCGGCGGGATTGAGCACGTCGAATTCATCTTTACTGTCTGCGGCTCCCGGGATCAGCGGCGCCGCTCCCCCACCGTCAGTAGGCACCGACTCCAGCTGGGTTTTCAGCGTGTTGAGCGCGGCCGGGTCGTTGAGGTTCAGACCCCGCGAGTTGGCGCGCTCCTCGCCGTAGAGCGTTTCGGGAAGACCGATCTGGGGATGCGGCTTGGAATCGATAGCGCGGTTTTGCGCCACCGGATCAGCGACGATTTCCGCCACCGGCAGGTCGCGATCGGAGATGCGATTGACGAACGACGTGTTCGCTCCGTTCTCGAGCAGGCGCCGGACCAGATAGGGCAGCAGGTCTTTGTGGCTGCCGACCGGCGCATAAACGCGGCAGGGAAGATCGAGGTTTTCTTTGCCGATCACCTCGGCGTAGAGCTCTTCGCCCATGCCGTGAAGGCGCTGAAACTCGTAGCCCTCAGCGTCACCCGCGAGCAGGTAGATGGCCGCGATCGTATGGGCGTTGTGGGTCGCAAACTGCGGGTAGAACGTGTCGCGCTGATCGAGCAGCACCCGGGCGCAGGCGAGATAGGAGCAGTCTGTGTTGATTTTGCGGGTGAATACGGGATAACCGTCCAGGCCCTGCTCCTGGCTGCGCTTGATCTCCGTGTCCCAGTAGGCGCCCTTGACCAGCCTCAGCGGAAGCCGCCGGCCGCTTTCGCGGGCCAGGTCCGCCAGATAGCTCAGCACCGCCAGCGAACGCTTCTGATACGCCTGAACCACCAGGCCCATCCCCTCCCAGCCGGCGAGGTCGGGGTCCCGGTACACCTGTTCGAAGACCGCCAGCGACAGCTGTAGCCGGTCGGCCTCTTCGGCATCCAGCGTGAGGTTGATCCCGGCGTCCCGGGCCATCGAGGCCAGGGTTCTTAGTCGGGGCGTGAGCTCCGCGAGCACCCGGTCGAACTGACTGAACAGGTAGCGCGGGTGGAGCGCCGACAGCTTCACCGAAATACTCGGCAGGCTGAACGCGTCAGCTCCGACCTCACCATGAGCGCCGAGACGGCGGATCGCTTCCTGGTACGCCTCAAAGTAACGCTCGGCGTCCGCTTCGGTCAGCGCGGCTTCGCCGAGCATGTCAAAAGAGTACCGGTAGGCCCGATTGTCTTTTTCGCGGGCGCGCTTCATCGCCTCGTCGATGGTGCGGCCCATCACGTACTGGTGCCCCATGATGCGCATCGCCTGGCGCACGGCCTGGCGGATGACCGGCTCGCCGCTGCGCGACACCAGCTTTTTCAGGGGGTCGAGGAAGCTTCGCTCCATCTCCGTGGGGATTCGCACCATCTTGCCGGTCAGCATCAGGCCCCAGGTGGAGGCGTTGACGAACATCGACTCGCTTTTGCCCAGGTGAGCTTCCCAGTCGGCGTCTCCCAGCTTGTCGGCGATGAGCGCATCCGCGGTGTCAGCGTCGGGGATTCGCAGCAGCGCTTCGGCCAGGCACATCAGCAGCACGCCCTCGGTCGAGGAGAGATCGTACTGCTGCATAAAGGCGTCCACCGGGCTGCGATCGTCCTGGCCGGCACGGACCTTGACGACCAGAGACGTGGCCAGCGCGGTGATCTTCTCCTGAAGCTCGGGGGCGATCTCCACCGTCTCCAGGACCCGCGCCATGTGGGCGTTTTCGTCCGCGAGCCAGTCCGCGCTGATGCCCTGGTGCCCGGGCCATTCCAGCTGCTGCGGGTTGCTGGTGATCCATGTCGCTGAGGGTGCTGTGTTCATGCCGTTTGACTGTCCCGAAAGCCGGCCTCCTTTTGCGAGGAGGGCAAAGCCGCGATTTTAGCCTGCATTTTGCGGCTTGGGTGGGTTTGCAGCACCGTTGATGACGATCGCTTTGCGGCCTGATCGTCGCAGGATTTCCCGGCCGGCCGAAGCTGTAATGTGTTCGTAACCTTCACACAGAATCTTAGCGACTACGGGAGCTTGGACAGAATTGGTTGCTAATTGTTCGACAAACGCTCACATAACCTTGACAATACCGGGCTGCGTATTGCCCGGGGCTGATGCGCTGCCTAAAATGCGCTGTCTGGAGAAGTCTCTGGCAGTGATTCAGGTATCCAAATCCTCCCCGGAATCCGACGCGGGGCCTAGCTGGCGTATCCACGTATCGCCCAATCGATCGATGGAACGCTCTGTCGCGCTAAGGGTATTTACCGCCATTTCCGTTATGTGTCTGGCGGTGGCCGGCTTTTTTGCGCTGCAGGGTCTTTGGGTGCCGCTGCCGCTGGCCGGCGCAGAGCTGACGGCGCTGGGCTACTGCTGGTGGCTGGTGCTGCGCAGCGGCGAGCGCCAGCAGATTATCGAGCTCGACGCCGGGCAGGTGCAGGTGACGGGCGAAATGGACAATTTCCGCGCCAGCTTCAACCCCCACTGGGTGAGGGTCGAGCGGGGTGCGGCGGCGGCACGGGGGCATCCCCGCCGTCTGTGGCTGACCAGCCACGGGAATCGGGTCGAGGTGGGGAGCTTTCTCACCGAGGACGAACGAAATGAGCTGCAGGGGCAGCTGACCGCAACGCTGGGTGCGCTGCGGTCGTAATGGACAACGTATTGAAGGACTTGAGAAGACTCATGCAAGTAAACGGACAAGCACATGGCTTGAGCGCCCGGTGGCGCAAAGCGGGCCTTACCGCCTGTTTGGGACTGCTGGCAGCCGGTACAGCGCAGGCCGAATACGGACTGAACATGCCGCGCGGCGTGACGCCGTTCTCCTCCAACGTCTACGACCTGCACATGACGATCCTGTGGATCTGCGTTGCGATCGGCGTGCTGGTGTTCGGCGCGATGTTCTACTCGATGTTTAAACACCGCAAGTCGGTGGGGCACGAGCCGGCGCAGTTCAGCCACAGCACCAAGGCCGAGGTGATCTGGACCATCATTCCGATTGTCATTCTGGTGGTGATGGCCGTGCCGGCCACCAAGGTGCTGATCCAGATGGAGCAGACCGGCGATACGGACATGACCGTAAAGATCACCGGCTACCAGTGGAAGTGGAAGTATGACTACATCGAGGACGACATCAGCTTCCTGAGCAACCTCGATCCGGCCAGCAACGCCGCGCGCCAGCTCGGTTCCGGCATCGACCCGGCGTCTGTGCCGAACTATCTCCTGGAGGTCGACAACGCGGTGGTGCTTCCCACCAATACCAAGATCCGGTTCCTGATTACCGCTGAGGATGTGCTTCACGCTTGGTGGGTGCCGGAGCTCGGCTGGAAGCGCGACGCCATCCCCGGCAAGGTCAACGAAGGCTGGACCTATATCGAAGAGCCCGGCGTCTACCGCGGGCAGTGCGCTGAACTCTGCGGCAAAGATCACGGCTTTATGCCGATTGTGATCGACGCGCGCTCCCCCGAAGATTACGCCGCCTGGGTGGCTGAGCAGAAAGGTGAGCAGCTGGCTGAAGCGCAGCAGGTGGAGCGGGAATGGACGCACGCCGAGCTGTTTAAGCGAGGCCAGGGCGTCTACGAACAGCAGTGCGCGGCCTGCCATCAGCTGAACGGCGAGGGCCTCGCGCCGGCCTTCCCGGCGCTGGCCGGCAGCCCGGTCGCCACCGGCCCGGTCGACGAGCACCTCAAGGTGGTGCTGAACGGCCGACCCGGTACGGCCATGCAGGCGTTCGGTCGGACCTTGAGCGAAACCGACATCGCCGCCGCGATGACCTACACCCGCAGCGCGTGGGGCAACGCCGACAAGACGCCGGTTCAGCCCCGCGAAGTCGTCGCCGCCAAGCGCGGCTGATGCCGACCCGATTACGTTTTAGGAACTTAACGTTATGAGCAGTACTGCAGCGGTCCACCAGGACGACCACCACCACGAACCCGTACGCGGCTGGCGTCGCTGGGTTTTCTCCACCAACCACAAGGACATCGGTACCTTATATCTGCTGTTCTCGCTGGCGATGTTTTTCGTCGGCGGCGCGATGGCGATGGTGATCCGAGCCGAGCTCTTCCAGCCCGGTCTGCAGGTGGTCGAACCCGACTTCTTTAACCAGATGACCACCATGCACGCGCTGGTGATGATCTTTGGCGCCGTGATGCCGGCGTTCGTCGGTCTCGCCAACTGGCTTATCCCGATGATGGTGGGCGCCCCCGACATGGCGCTGCCGCGGATGAACAACTGGAGCTTCTGGATCCTGCCGTTTGCGTTCGCCATGCTGCTGTCGACGCTGCTGATGGACTCCGGCGGCCCGGCCGGCGGCTGGACTCTCTATCCGCCGCTGTCGCTGCAGGGCGGCAACAGCTTTGCGTTTGTCATCTTCGCCATCCACCTGATGGGCTTTTCTTCCATCATGGGCGCGATCAACATCATCGTGACCATCTTCAACCTGCGGGCGCCGGGCATGAACCTGCTGCGCATGCCGCTGTTTGTCTGGACCTGGCTGATCACCGCCTTCCTGCTCGTGATGGTGATGCCGGTGCTGGCTGGCGCTGTGACGATGCTGCTGACCGACCGCTACTTCGGCACCAGCTTCTTTAACGCGGCCGGTGGCGGTGATCCGGTGATGTTCCAGCACATCTTCTGGTTCTTCGGACATCCGGAGGTCTACATCATGATCCTGCCGGCTTTCGGGATCGTGTCCGAAATCCTGCCGACCTTCTGCCGCAAGCCGCTGTTCGGCTACGTCAGCATGGTCTACGCAACCGCCAGCATCGCGTTCCTGTCGTTCATCGTGTGGGCGCACCACATGTTTACGGTTGGCATGCCGCTGGGTGGCGAGCTCTTCTTTATGTACGCCACCATGGTGATCGCGGTGCCCACCGGGGTGAAGGTGTTCAACTGGGTCGCCACGATGTGGAAGGGCTCGATGACCTTCGAAACGCCGATGCTGTTTGCGATCGGTTTTGTCATCCTGTTCACCATCGGCGGCTTCTCGGGCCTGATGCTGGCGATTGTCCCGGCCGACTTCCAGTACCACGACACCTATTTTGTGGTCGCTCACTTCCATTACGTGCTGGTGACGGGTGCGGTTTACTCGATCATGGCGGCCGCCTACTACTGGCTGCCGAAATGGACCGGCAACATGTATTCGGAGAAGCTCGGCAAGCTGCACTTCTGGCTGTCCACGATCACCGTGAACATCCTGTTTTTCCCGCAGCACTTCCTCGGGCTGGCCGGCATGCCGCGACGGATTCCGGACTACTCGGTGGAGTTTGCCGAGTTCAACCTGTGGTCCTCCATCGGCGGGTTTGCCTTCGGTCTGACCCAGCTCATCTTCCTGTACATCGTGCTGAAGGCCTCTTTTGGCAAGCGCACTCAGGAGCTGCCGGATCGGGTTTGGGAAGGCGCCAAGGGCCTGGAGTGGACCGTTCCAACCCCGGCACCGCACCACACGTTCGAGCAGCCGCCGGAGCTGCGTGACGAAGACCTCGCCCATGGCGACGTGGCGCACTAAGCATCATGGCTGAGCGAACCCCAGCACAGCAGCGCAACCGCTCCCTCCTGATGGCCGGTGCCCTCGGAGTGGTGGCGGTCGTGATCTACGTGGTGTTCATCGCCAGCGGCGTGGCTGCCGCCGGAGGCTAGGGACCATGTCTCACGGCAAGGTCATCGCGCTGCTGGGTGGACTCGCGGTCGGCATGTTCGGCTTCGGTTTTGCCATGGTGCCGCTGTACAACGTCTTTTGTGACGTGCTCGGCATCCGGCTCGAGGACGGCAACGGCCGGGTTTCCGACGCGGACGCGGCCAGCATGGCAACGCCCGCTGAAGATCGCTGGGTGACCGTCCACATGGACTCCAGCGTCGAGCAGCATCTGCCCTGGGAATTTGCCCCGCAGGCCAAATTCGTTAAGGTGCGGGTGGGAGAACTGGCTGAGGCGTTGTTCGACGCGGAAAACCTCGCGGACCATCCGGTCGTGGGGCGGGCCGTGCCGAGCGTGGCGCCCGCTGAAGCGTCGATCTACTTCGCAAAAACCGAGTGTTTCTGCTTCACGATGCAGGAACTCAAGGCCGGTGAAACCAAGGAGATGCCGGTCAAATTTATGCTTGATCCGGCGCTGCCGGACGATATTGAAGTGGTCACACTGTCGTACCGCTTCTACGGAATGGACAACAACACCACTGCTGCCGTCGACGGCAGCTGAATGGAAATCTAACCATGGCACACGCAAACAACGGCTATTACGTTCCTCACGGCACGACCTGGCCTATCGTTGGCTCGATCGGCCTGACCACGCTGGTGGTGTCCGCCGCCAACTTCATGAACGGCACCGGCAGCTTCTGGCTGACCGCCATGCTGGGAGGCCTGGCGATTGTCGTCGTCATGATGTTCGGCTGGTTTGGCATCGTGATTCGCGAAAGCGAAGAAGGCGAGCTCTACAACGAGCAGGTCGACGTGTCTTTCCGCATGGGCATGATCTGGTTCATCATCAGTGAGGTGATGTTTTTTGCGGCGTTCTTCGGCGCCCTGTTTTACGCGCGCCAGTTCGTGATTCCCTGGCTGGGCGGCGACGGGTCGGGTCTGGCAACGCAGCAGTTTCTGTTCCCGGATTTCGAGGCGGCCTGGCCGACCAACGGTCCAGGCGAGCTGGGCGGCGCTTTTGCCACCATTCCGGCCTTCGACCTGCCGCTGTACAACACCCTGATCCTGCTGACCTCGGGCGTCACGGTCACCATGGCTCACCACGCGCTCAAGCACGACCAGCGCAAGCCGCTGATCTGGTGGCTCGCCGCCACCGTGGCGCTCGGATTTATCTTTGTTTATCTGCAGGCAACCGAGTACATCCATGCCTACGCGGATCTCAATCTGAAGCTGACGTCCGGGATTTACGGGTCAACGTTCTTCATGCTCACCGGCTTTCACGGTTTTCACGTGACCGTCGGCGCGATCATGCTGACGGTCATCATGTTTCGCTGCATGCGGGGTCACTTCAAGCCCGACAACCACTTCGGTTTCGAAGGGGTGGCCTGGTACTGGCACTTCGTAGACGTGGTGTGGCTCGGGCTGTTTGTCTTCGTCTATATTCTTTGACGAAGCAACAGAGGTCAGTCCGCGCTTGCAGCGGGTAACGGCTTGAGCCCCAGCGGGTTTTCGTGGGGCTGGATATAACCCAGCTTGACCGCGGCGATCAGCCCGGCAAACAGCAGTATCGATAGTCCCACACGCCACTTCAGGGCGTTGAGCGCCCGGTTACCTTCTCCCTGGTCTTTCACCAGGTAGGCCATGCTCATGGCCAGGTTGGCAATGATAAAAACCAGCATCGCCACGATGAGGATTTTCACCCACATAACGCTGTCTCATACAAAAGGCAGTGGAGTATAAACGATGGAACGCTTTATTCCGGTGATTTCCGCCCTGCTTTTTCTTGGGCTGTTTACCCGTCTTGGGTTTTGGCAGCTCGACCGGGAGCAGGAAAAGCGAGCGTTGTTCGAAGGTTTCGAAACGGCGATGGCCCAGCCGCCCCGGGTGCTGGATCCCTACTCGCCGCAGCCTCGTTTCAGCCGGGTGTCGCTGACCGGAATGTTCACCGGCGAGCAGTTTTTTCTAGACAATCAGATTCTGGACGGCCAACCGGGTGTGCACGTCTACGCACCCTTCGCGCTGGACTCGGTAGACTCGGCAATGTTGGTTAACCGAGGCTGGCTGCCGATGGATCGGACCCGCCGCACGCTGCCGGAACTCCCTCCGATTCCCGAAGGACCCGCGACGGTCGCCGGACACCTGTACAGCTATCCGCAGCCGGGCATCAAGGTGGGTCAGCCCGACTACGACGCGCCAGCGCCCTGGCTGTTTGTCTATCTCGAACCCGACAAGCTGGCCGAAGCGTTGGGCCAGGAGCTGACGCCCCAGATTCTGCTAGCCACCGATGCGGACCCCGGGCCGTTCACGCAGGTCTGGGAACCGCGGGTGATGGCACCGGAAAAACACCGCGGCTACGCGATCCAGTGGTTCAGCCTGGCCGGTGCCGTTGTCATCGTTTCGCTGATCTTATTGCTGAGAATGAAAAAACCGATTCCACACCCATGACGCAATCCTCCAACCCTTTGCCCGACAGCGCCGAACTGCCGCCGCAGGCCCGCGGTCGTTGGGTCCTGGGCCTGATCTTTGCGCTTTTTCTGGCGCCGATTGTGGCCGCGCTGTTTCTCAACAGTCGGCTGAGCGACTGGCAGCCGAGCGCCACCAAGAATTATGGCGAGCTCATCATGCCCGTGGTGCCCCTCGGTGAGGTCCTGGCCGCACTCGATGAGGGCCGCGCTGTCGGTGTCGACGAGCTGCCGCCCTGGCGCCTGATCTGGCCGCGTGCCGGCAGCTGCGACGCTTCCTGCCAGGAGCAGATCAGCGTGCTCGCGCGCATCAAACAAACCTTGGGCCGCCACCAGGACAAGCTCGACATCCTGGTTGCTGACGCCGAGGCGGCCGGCGGTCGCGTTGACGACGCGCTCAGCCAGACCCTGCGGACGGCGTTTCGCACCCGCGAGCTCCGCGCCGACGGTCTGTATCTCGTCGACCCGCTCGGGAACGCGATGATGTTTTACGCTTCAGAGCCGGATCCGACCGGGCTGAGGAAGGACCTTGATCGCCTGATCCGCCACAGCAAGTTCCGCTCATGAAATCGCTCAGAATTCTTGCCTGGGGCTCGGTGGGCCTCGCGCTGACGGTGGTGGTGCTCGGCGCCTGGGTGCGCCTCTCTCACGCCGGCCTCGGATGCCCCGACTGGCCGGGCTGCTACGGCGAAATCACCTGGCCCGACACGAGCGAAGAAATCACCGTCGCTAACGAGGCGTACCCGGATCGGCCGGTCAGCATTCCCAAGGCGTGGAAAGAAATGCTGCACCGGTACGTGGCCGGCTCGCTGATGCTGCTGGTCTATGCGATTGCGTTTCTGACCTATCGCCGTCGGCAGGAGCTGCCGGGCGCCTTCCCGCTCGCCCTGGGGATCGCGGCGCTGATCACGCTGCAGGCGGCCTTTGGGATGTGGACCGTCACCCTGAAACTCCTGCCGCTGGTGGTCACCGCACACTTGCTGGGGGGCATGGCTACCTTCAGCCTGCTGGTCTGGCAGGCGCTTCGGCTGAAACCCACCGCCGGTGACGGCACCGGTTCGAGGCCAGGCGCCGCCAGCCTCCGCGGTCCGCTGATTGCCGGCCTGGTGCTGCTCGTCGGGCAGATCGCGCTCGGTGGCTGGACTAGCAGCAATTATGCGGCGCTGGCATGTACCGAGTTCCCAACCTGTAACGGCGAATGGTGGCCGGAACCGGACTTCGCCGAAGGATTTACGCTGGCCCGGGAGATCGGCGTCGACTACGAGGGCGGGGTGCTCGACTACTCGGCGCGGGTCGCCATTCACACCGCGCACCGCATCGGCGCTGTTGTGGTGACCGCCTGGATGCTGCTGCTGTGCTTTCTATTGGCGACTCGGGGTCGGGTGTCGGCCGGCATGGTTCTGGGTTCAGCGCTCCTGCTGCAGGTGGCGCTGGGCGTCGCCAACGTCCTGGGCAGCCTGCCGCTGCCGGTCGCGGTTGCTCACAACGGCGGCGCCGCGCTGCTGCTGGCGGTGCTGGTGGTCCTCCTGCGGCCGCCTATAATGCGCCGATGACCGCGGCCACTTCCACCGCTTCACCGCGTCCTTCGGTTGCGGCTCGTTACTACGAGCTGTGCAAGCCCGGCGTCGTTGCGCTTATCGTTTTCACCGCGGTGGTCGGCATGCTGCTCGCCAGCCCCGGGTGGATCGAGCTGCCGCTGCTGCTCAGCGCCACCTTGGGGATTGGTCTCAGCTCGGCTTCAGCCGCGGCGATCAATCATCTGCTGGATCGCCGAATCGACCAGCAGATGGACCGGACCCGCAATCGCCCGCTGGCTCGCGGAGACCTCGGCGCCCGGCAGGTGCTGACCTTCGCGCTGATCCTGGGCCTGCTAGGGCTAGGTCTGCTGGTCTGGCAGGTGAATCTACTGACGGCCGTCCTCACCGGGATCAGCCTGATCGGCTACGCCATTATCTATACGGTCTATCTGAAGCGTGCGACGCCGCAAAACATTGTGATCGGCGGAGCCGCCGGTGCTGCGCCGCCGCTGCTCGGCTGGGTGGCGGTGACCGGCCAGCTTGATCCGCCGGCTTTTATCCTGTTCCTGATCATTTTTGTCTGGACGCCGCCTCATTTCTGGGCGCTCGCCATCTTTCGCCGCAACGACTACGCGGCGGTGGGGATGCCGATGTTGCCGGTCACGCATGGCGTGCCCTACACGCGCTGGCAGATCCTGTTTTACACCGTGCTGCTGGTGTTGGTCACCATGCTGCCTTATCTGATCGGCATGAGCGGCCTGTTCTATCTCGGCGGGGCGCTGGTGTTGGGGATCGGCTTTCTATACTATGCGCTGCGCCTGATGGTCGACGAAACGCCCGGTCTGCCGATGCGAATGTTTGGCTATTCGATCTGGTACCTGATGGCGCTGTTCGCCTTTTTGCTGATTGACCACTATCTGCCCGACAGCACGCCGCTGCTGAGCGGGCCCATGCTCTGAGCCCTATCGTGAAAGACCATCTGCAGGAACTGATCAACCAGGCGCTGCTCGACATGTGCCGTGAAGGGAGCCTGCCCAGAGAGGAGCGCCCCGAAGTGCTCGTGGAGCGCTGTCGCAGCGTCGACCACGGTGATTTCACCTCCAACGTTGCGATGGTGCTGGCCAAGGCCGCCAAGCGAAATCCCCGGGAAATTGCCGAAGAGATCATCCAGCGTCTGCTCCCCTCCAAGCACGTGGAAAAGGTCGAAACCGCAGGCCCGGGATTTATCAACTTCCGCCTGACGGACGCCTCGCTGCAGTCGGTGATCAATCAGGTGCTGACCCAGGGTGAGTCTTTCGGCGTCTGCCGTGATGGTCACGGTGAAAAGGTCAACGTCGAATACGTCTCCGCTAACCCCACCGGCCCGCTCCACGTTGGCCACGGACGGGGTGCCGCCTTCGGTGCGTCCCTGTCCAATCTGCTGGAGGCCGCGGGCTTTGACGTGCATCGGGAGTACTACGTCAACGACGCCGGCCGCCAGATGGATATCCTGGCGACCAGCGTGTGGCTCCGCTACCTGGAGCTTGGCGGCAAGCGAATCAACTTTCCCACCAACGGCTATCAGGGCGAGTACATCTACGACATCGCCCGCGACGTCCGGCAGGCGCACGGTGACGACCTGCGCGATATTGAGCCCAGCGTGTTCGACAACCTGCCGCCGGACGGTGACGGCCGGTCTGACGATCCGGCGCAGAAAGATCTGCGCGAACGTCATATCGACGCACTGATCCTGCTCACCAAAGAGGTGTTGGGCGACGACCGCTATCAAATCTGTTTTGAGGCGGCGCTGAAGTCCATCGTTGGCGACATTCGCGAGGACCTGAAGGACTTCAACGTCGAGTATGACGTGTGGTTTTCCGAGCGTGAGCTGGCGGCAAGCGGCTCTACGGAGCGCGCGCTTGAGCGCCTGCGCGAAGCGGGTCACCTCTATGAAAAGGACGGCGCGCAGTGGTTTGAGGCCAGCAAGTTCGGCGATGAAAAGGACCGCGTTGTCGTGCGGGACGACGGCCGAACCACCTATTTTGCGTCCGATATCGCCTATTTCCTCAACAAGCGTGAGCGTGGCTTTCAGCACACGATCTATGTTTTTGGGGCAGACCATCACGGCTACGTGGCGCGGCTCCGCGCGGCGGCTCAGGGGCTGGGCGAGGACCCGGACGTGCTGGAAATACCGCTCGTCCAGTTCGCGCACTTATTCCGCGACGGCGAAAAGCTCCAGATGTCGACGCGATCCGGCAAGTTTGTGCCGCTGCGCCAGCTTCGAGAGGAAGTCGGCACCGACGCCGCACGCTTTTTCTACGTGCTGCGATCTCACGAACAGCACCTGGACTTCGATCTGGAGCTTGCCAAAAAGCAGTCGAAGGACAACCCGGTGTATTACGTTCAATACGCCCATGCCCGGATCATGCGAGTGTTCGAGCGGCTCGAAGAACAGGGCGAAGCCTATAATCAGGCAATCGGCCAGGCCGCTCACGATCGGTTGAACGCACCTCACGAAATCGCCGTCATGCGGGAACTGGCGCAGTATCCGGAGGCCGTGTCGCTGGCCGCACGCAACCGGGCGCCCCACGTGATGGCCCACTACCTGCGCGGTCTGGCCCAGGTTTTTCACTCCTATTACGACGCTGACCCGGAGCTGAAGCTGCGGGTGCTGGTCGACGATGAGGATTTGCGAAACGCCCGCCTCAATCTCTCCATGGCGGTCCGTCAGGTGCTGGTCAACGGTCTGGCGCTGCTCGGCGTGTCGGCGCCGGACAAGATGTAGTGGCCCGCGCGGGCGCCAGAAAAAAAACTGCCGGCCGCAGCCGCCAGGCGATTCGTGACGGTGAGCAAAAGGTTGTACCCGGCTGGGTCTGGCTGCTGCTGGGCGTTGCCATGGGCATCTGCCTGAGCGTTTTTCTGGTGATGGCGGGCTTTCTTCGCCAGCCCCCGGCAGATCTGCCGCGCCCCAATCCAACGGCCCGTGAGCCTGCGGCCGTCGCTGCGGACGAAGCAGCGCCCAAAGACGAGTTTGATTTCTTTACCGTGCTGCCCGAGATGGAGGTGGTCATTCCGGAGCAGGAAATCGAACAGCGGGTCAACGAACGTGAGGAACTGGCGGCAAGCCGCGGCCCCTATCTCCTGCAGGTCGCTTCGCTGCGTCGGGCGGACGATGCGGAACGTATGAAGGCCGAGCTGGCGTTTCTGGGCCTCGTGGCCGACGTTGTTGAGGTCAAGATCAACGACGTGCGCTGGCATCGGGTGCGCATCGGCCCGATGACCAGCCTTCGCGAAATCGATGGCGTCAAGCGTCAGCTTCAGAGCGCCGGCTACTCGGTGCTGGTCCTGTCCGAAACCCAGTAGGGCTGATTAGTCAGTCAGTTCTCCAGGCCGGAGGAGAACAGGATGTCCGGGCTGCCGATACTGTAGATCGTCCCGCCAAAGTCGATGACGTAAACGTGTCCGGCTTCATCCTCGCCAAAGGCAACCACCGGAATCTGGCCGATTTCGCCGCCGTCGCTGGTGCGGTAGGGTTGGGGAAGAACCTCAAAGTCCCACGCGCCGCCGCTTTCGGTTCCCGCGTAAAGTTCCTGGCGGCGGATGTCCCCAAAATAGTAAACACCCCGGTTGTCCCCCAGGGGCCCCCGATAGCGATAGCCGCCGGTAATCGAGTCGGCTGGGTTGTTGGTATGCGCGTAGACGATGATCGGATCGGTCACCACAGGCGGGGTCTCGTCACACACGGCTGCTGAAGGCCCAACTTCTCGGAAACCCTCCAGGCAGTCCCAGCCGTAGTTTTCGCCGCCGACGGAAGCGGCCGGCTGAAAGGACACCTCCTCGAAAGCATTTTGACCCACGTCACCGATAAACATATCGCCGGTGTCGCGGTCGAAGCTGAAGCGAAACGGATTGCGTAGTCCAAGCGCCCAGGTTTCGTCGCAGACCCCGTCATCGCCGACGAAGGGATTGCTGGGTGGGATGGCGTACAGCGTGGGGCCGCCGTTGTCGTCGCCACAAGCGATGGCGCTGCTGACGCCGGTGCTGTCGACGTCGATCCGCAGCATTTTTCCGAGCAGCGACTGAGGGTCCTGGGCGCGGTCGTTGGGATCGTTGCCGCTGCCCCCGTCTCCCATCCCGATGTAGAGGAACCCGTCCGGCCCAAAGTGGATATCTCCGCCGTTGTGGTTGGAGAAGTCCTGCGGGATGCTCAGGATCACCGTGCCGCTGTTCGCATCGGCCACGTTCGGGTCGCCGGCGCTGACGGAGTAGCGCGCGATCTGAGTGGCGCCGACGCCGGGCGTCGTATAGTTCAGGAAAAACAGCCCGTTGTTTTCATAGTCCGGGTGGAAGTCGATACCCAGCAGGCCGCCTTCACCGGTCACCTGCGTCAGCCCGTCGTTGCTGAAGTCCAGAAATGGCGTAGGCAGAAGCGTGCCATCCGCGTCGAGAATCCGGATCCGGCCGGCCCGCTCCAGGATGAACAGCCGACCGCTGCCGTCACCGGCATGACGCGCCGCAATGGGCGAGCTTAAGCCACTGGCGACCTCAACCAGGACAAGTCGGGGAACCAGATTCTCGTTGTTGCCGGCGGTGGCGCTGCCGACCGAACCCAGGAGAACGACCGCGGAAAGAGCTGCTTTCATGGCAAAACCAATTGCTTGAACAAGACCTGAATTATAGGTTTGTTTCGCGCGGTTTGGGTGTGAACTGGGTCCAAGGGACACCAGCAGATGATCAAGGCCGTTGACCGGGTCCCGCGCTGTCGATCGCGGCCAGTTGCGTCATCACGCTAGCCAGGTCCGTCCTGGATTGATCGCTAATCGATTTGAGCAGCGCGTCGAAACGCGGGCTGGCGCGAAGCGCGGCCAGCCGCGGGTCGCTGCTAATCTCGTTTGCGCTGGTGAAGCCATTGGCCATGGTTTCTTCCAGCAGCGCCAGCGCAGGTTCCACGCGGCCGCCCAGTGTCAGCAGCACAGCCTCCAAATAGTTCAGCTCCGGCGACGAGTTGCCCTGCACGCGCAGGCGCTCAAGCAGCCGGTTTGCTTGATCCAGCTGGGTCAGCGCGGTGTCGCGCGCCTCACCCGCCAGGCCAGCTGCGGCGCTCCAGCTCAGCACCTGAATCGACTGAAACGGCAGCAGAATATCCACGCGCTCGACCACACTTTGGAATCGGGTGAATGCGAGGTCTGACTGGCCGCGCCCCAGCGCTACAACCCCTTGCCACATCAGCGGCTGAAGCGTATCGGACGTTGAGCCCTGTTCTTGCAGCGTCAGCCTCTCCAGCCGGCCCTGAGAAAATGTCTCGAGCTCATCAAAGCGACCGGCTGCCAGCAGAAGACGGGCCCAGGCGTCCTCCACTTCCTGGTTATCCGGCGCCAGCTCCCGGGCGCGGCTGATGGCCGCCTCGGCACGCTGCAGATCTCCCCAGCGCAGATAGAGGTGGCCCAGCATGGTCTGCGTGACCGGCTCATTCGGAGACAGGCTGAGCGCCTGCATGAGGCTGCCGTGGGCTCGCGCATGCCGACCGATGATCACGTCCCAGCGAGCGAGCGTTCGCAGCAGCAGGCTGCGGTCGGGATAGATACTCCGCAGGTTGTTCAGGCGCTCCATGCCGGCATCAAACTCGCCGCGCCGGAGTTCGTTGTCGGCCATGGCCATATTGAGCAGCTCGTCGAACTGGTTGTACTCCAGCGCCTCCTGCAGCACCAGCCGCTCTTCTTCGAGCCGACCCAGAGAACCGAGCAGCCCGGCGAGCCAGTTGGCGGCGTCAATGTTTTCCGGGTCGAGCCGCAAGGCGCGCTTTAGGTGGCTTTCCGCCTGAGGATAGCGCCCAAGCATGCGGTTAAGCAGGCCGAGCGTGGCATAGGCGCTGGCCAACTGACCATTGAGCCTTAGGGCGACGTCCGCGTTCTGAGCCGCGAGACCGACTGCCTCAACGATGGTTCGGTTACCGTAACTGGCCTGCAGCAGGTAGGTGTCCGCAAGCCCTGAATAAGCCTCCGCGTAGTTCGGGTCTTTTTCGATGGTAGCCTTGAATTTCTGCTCGGCTGAGTCCAGCGATTCTGGGGTCCGCTTTTCCCAGTCGGCGCGCGCGCCAAGATACTCATCCCACGCGTCGAAGCTTGCTATCTGGCTGCGCTCGCCTTCAACCTCGGTCATGGTGTCGGTGCTTCCCAGCACCTGCTGTACCACTTCCTCAGCGATCTCGTCCTGAATTGCCAGCGTATTGTCGAGCGTGCCTTCGAAGGTCTCCGACCATTTGTCGAATCCGTCTTCCGTACTGCTGAGGGCCACCCGTACCCGAAGCGTGTCCCCGGCTTTACGTACCGACCCATTGAGCAACCAGCCCACGCCCAAAAGACCACCGATTTCTCTGGGAGTGCGGTTCTGCACAGCAAAAGAACGGGCGGCTCGCCCGCTCACCACCCGCAGCCCATCGACCTTGGTCAGCGCATCGGCCAGCTCCTCAGAGACGCCCGCGGCGAAGTAGGCCTGATCCCCTTCCGGCGAAAGATCTTCGAAAGGCAGCAGGGCCAGCGCGTCCGGGCTTGGGGTGAGGTAGGTGGGCGCGGCGCTGAGTGGTCCCGCGGCACCGGCGGTTCGGGATGCCACGGTAGCCGGCAGCGAGCCGGTGTCCCTCATAACCCCGGGGGCGTAGAACTGATAGAGGTACAGGGCGAGCGCGCCGTCGAGCAGCAGCACCCCCACCACCATCAATACGCCGGCATAGCGCGATCCCTGCCTGGGTTGCTCCCGCTTGATACCATCCGGCGTCAGCTCGAGCACCCACGCCAGCACCACCACCAGCGGGAACGCCAGCACCACCACAAAGATCAGCGCCCGCAGCGACCATTCGGGGAGCTGAAGCGGATCAAAGGTGATTTCGCCCACCTGCAGCAGGACAAACGCCACCACCGCATAAGCTGCGATCACGCGAAAAACCTTGCGCCGATGCATTTCAGCGATCAGCGTGGAAAAGGCGTTGGCCATCTGTTCCTTCAGACACGGCGCCGGCGCCGTGTTTGACTACCTCCTGCGGGTGCTGCGGCAGCGCCGCCAGTCAGCGCCAGGCCCAGGCCGTCTGCAGTCAGATACGAACCCGGGTGGGCGAAGTTACCGTAGAAGCCCCATTTTACCGACTCGCGCTGGCCGGGTCAGGTGCCGTTTCGCCTGGTGTCCCGGCTCGACTCAGCGCCGCGCGAGCCAGGCTTGCTTTCTGGTTTATTTTATTAATAGGACGAACTCTGACTTTGATTCGTTCGCTTCAATTCGGTTCCCGACCCACGCAAGCGCCGCGCTACAATCGCGCTTTTGGTCACTCAACGTTTATGACTGCGCCATTCTGGGTTGACGAACGCCACGACAGCGGCAGCGCCATTGGTTTCGAGATGGTCGAGCTGCTGGCCGAGGAGCGCACGCCCTTTCAACACATCAAGATTTTCGAAAGCCGCAGCTTTGGTCGAGTGATGTCGCTCGACGATTGCTGGATGGTGACCCAGCGTGAGAACTACCTGTATCACGAGATGATGTCGCACCCGGCCCTGGCGTGCCACGACAGGCCCTCGCAGGTTGCCATCGTCGGCGGCGGCGACTGCGGCGTGCTGCAGGAGGTGCTGAGACACGACTCGGTCACGCAAGCTACGCAGATCGAGATCGACGAGCGGGTGACGCGACTGTCTGAGCAGTACTTTCCAGAACTGTGCAGCGCCAACGCTGACCCCCGCGCGCAGCTCAAGTTCGAAGACGGGCTTGCCTGGGTGGCTCGTCAGCAACACTCACTGGACGTTCTGATCATCGACAGCACCGACCCGGTCGACATGGCGGCCGGGCTATTCGAGCAGCGATTCTACGAGAATTGTCGCCAGGCCCTCGCTGACGATGGAATCCTCGCCCTGCAGAGCGAATCGCCGCTGCTGCACGTTGAGCTGCTCGGTCAGATCCGGCGCCGGCTTCGCCGCGCCGGCTTCATTCAGCTGACCCATCTGCTGTTTCCGCAGCCCTGCTACCCTTCAGGCTGGTGGAGCGCAACGCTCGCCAGCGCCGGCCGGGACCTCACGCGGGTTCGCGATCTGGATAAGCAGATACCCTGCCGTTACTACAGCCGCGCTATCCACCAGGCTGCCGCCACGCTTCCTCCGGAGCTGCAGCGTTCCCTCGGCGAAACCAGCGGCTAAGCTGAGAGCTATGAAACGATCGATCCTTCGAGCGACGGCTCTGGTCATGCTGCTGGCCTGCCATACAACCGGCGCCTGGCAGGTGGTCAACAGCGGGGGCACGGGTTCTGAGAGCGTTATCGGGCAGAGTTTCCGGCCGTCGGCGCAGGGCAGCGGTGATCCGTTTTTTCTGCCGCGTGCCGCCAATGGTCTCGCGTTTCTGCAGTTTCTCGAGTTCGACATCGCCGCCGGCGCAAGCTACCCGCAGGAAATCTACTTCTTTTCGTCACCGCCGTTCGTCAACAACGGCATCGTGTCCAGCGACGGGGCATTTGCCGTCGGCCAGCTCAGCGGCAACGTCTACGAGTTCGATCCGCCGCTGCCGCTGCCCTACAACGAGCTGACCTTCATCGTGTTCCCTTCCTGCGTTCGGGTGCCGATCAACGGCGGCAGCTACAGCGGCGGTCAGAACCTGATTCCCCAGGGCGGCTGTTCCTTTCTGCCGACGTCAGGACCGGTCGTTAGCGGCGCATTTGATATCAACTTCTCGGCGTTGTTTGCCAACCCCGTAGCGCCGCTGGCGGCCGACTATCGCATCAATGACAAGACGCTGGGCAGCTTCAAAGCCGGGGCCCCGGACCTGACAGACCTCGGTAGCAATGCATTCATCCCTGACCTGGTGTTCGGGCAGGAGCGCAACGTGCTGGACATCGTCAGCGGCACCGGGCTTCAGCTGAACCTCAAGGAACTGCTGTCTCAGGACAGCTATTCGATGGTGCTGCTGCTGCGGATCGACACCAATGAGGGCGCCAGGCGCTTGATCGACTTGAGCGGTCTCACCGAAGACACGGGGCTCTATGTCGACGACAAGGTGCTGCTGTACCGCGGTGATCCGAACCTTCCCGGCCGGGCTACGGTCGACGAGGACACCTACGTACAAGTCTCGCTGATCCGCGAACAGCCAACTCAGTTTTCGGTACGCCAGGCCGAAGGTGTTGTCGGGGACGAGACGGCCTTCAGCTTTACCGACAACTCGGGCATTGCCCTGCCAGCCAATGGCACCGCGCATTTTCTGCGCGACGACGGCAACGAAAACACGGGTGGCGCCATTGCGCGTATCCGCATTTTTGATGGTGATCTGACGACGCAAGAGGCTCGCACGCTCGAACCGCTGCCACCGGTAAACGAAGATCTGTACGAGCCCGACAACACCCCGTTCACGGCCGACGTGGGCCTGTCGACTGGTCGGCTCTCCAGCTACCGGACCTTCCACGAGGATCAGGATATCGACTGGATCTACGTCGGTGATCCCTGCTACTCGGGCAACTACTACAGCACTCAAGGCGCCCTGCACTTTCACTCTGACGACCCGCGCTTTCAGCCGATTGTCGAGGTGTATGGCGACAGTTACCTGACCGATACCAGCGCCCCGCCCATCGCGGTTTACGGGGCGTGCGGTCAGGCGGGTAACGTACAGTTTTTTGCTCCGCCCGGACATTTCAGCATCCGAAACTGCCCTGACGTGGACCTGTCGGGCGGGCCGGTCTCCTACACGTTGACTCGGTTGAGGCCCGATATGGCGGTCTGTGGTCCGATTTCGACGATCGAGGGCCGGGTCATCGACGCTGACACCGGCGCGCCCGTGGGCGGGCAGTTTATTCTGGGCAACGGCAGCAGCACCGCGGTCTCCAACCCCGCCTCAGGTCAGTATTCGCTGGCGGTCACCGCGGGCGTCATGAACCTGGAGGTGGTGTCCCCCGATTGGCAGGGGCCGCCGGTCGAGCTGGAAACCATGCCGCTGGTGAGCTACGAAAACATCGATCTTCTGGTGACATCTACCGCCCCGCCCGACGACATGCCGGTCGCCGCTGACGACGCTTTCGACGGCACGGAGGACGTGCTCCTGACCGGAACCGTGGCCGGCAACGACACCCTGAGCGCTGACGGCGGGAACGTCTTTTCCCTTTTGACCGGAGCAACCCGCGGCGCTGCGACGGTGAACTCTGACGGCTCCTTCGAATACCTGCCAAACCTGAACGTCAGCGGCGCGGACAGCTTCCGTTATCGGCTGACCGACGGCGACGGCGATTTTGACCAGGCGACGGTCAGCCTGACGCTCGCCGCGGTCAACGACTCACCGGTTGCCGCCCCCGACGGGGTGTCGCTGGACGCCGATAGCCCGCCGACCTCGGTCGACGTGCTGGCCAATGACTCTGACGTCGACAGCGCCACGCTGACCGTCAGCGCCGTCACGCAGCCCGTCAACGGAACCACGGCCGTGGCGCCTGACGGTGCGTCGGTCACGTACGAACCCTCGCCGGGCTACTGCAACAATGGCGCTGCGCCCGATACCTTCAGCTACACGGTCAGCGACGGCGCCGCCTCGGCCCAGGGTACGGTAGAAGTGACCGTTTTCTGCACGGCTGAGCGGGTGTTCTCAAACGGCTTTGAAGATTGAGGCTGGAGCGCTTTTTCGAGTCCTGCCGCCGGGCGCTGACGGACGAATGACCAGCATTCCTCCTGGAGAAGACCCTAAGGCTCTGGTCGAGGGCTTCAATCTGGCCAGCCTGCCACCGGCTTTCTATGACGATCCGTTTCCCGTTTATGCCGCTCTTCAGTCTCTCTCGCCGGTTCATGAGCTGCCAGGCGGCGGTTTATTTCTGACTCGCTGGGACGATCTGCGCACCGTCTACCAGCAGCCGGCGCTGTTCAGCTCCGACAAGAAAGCGGCTTTCCGACCGGTTTTTGGCCACACGCTGCTGTATCAGCATCACACCACCAGCCTCGTCTTCAACGACCCGCCACTACATACCCGGGTCAGGCGCCTGGTCGCTGGTGCATTGACCTCCCGCGCAATCGCCCCGATGGAAAAGGCACTGCACCATCTGCTGGACGACCTGCTGGACCGGGCGGAGGCACAGGGCGCCATCGATGCGATCGATGACTTCGCCGCCGCCATTCCGATTGAGATTATTGCGAGCCTGATGAATATCCCGCCGGACGAGCGTGAGCCGCTGCGGGGCTGGTCGCTGGCGATTCTCTCGGCCCTGGAGCCTAACCCGAGCGAGGACATGAAGCAGACCGCTGAGACCGCGGTCGGGGACTTTCTCGCCTTTCTCAAAACGCTCATTGAGGACCGCCGCCGTCACCCCCTCGATCCGGACACCGATCTGCTGACCCGGCTGATCCAGGGGACCGGTATCCGGGACGGACTGACTGAGATCGAGCTGCTGCAAAACTGCATCTTTATTCTCAATGCCGGCCACGAGACCACGACGAACCTCGTGGGAAACGGCCTGCACCTGCTGCTCACTTTGCCGTCAGCGCGCGATCTGTTGCTGCGTCGCCCCGCGCTCATCAAGACGGCCGTGGAGGAGGTGCTGCGCTTTGCCAGCCCGAACCAGCTCGGCAACCGCGTCAGTACCGCCGACACCACGCTCGGCGGTCAGCGGGTGTTTGCCGGGACGCAGATCACGCTTTGTATCGGCGCCGCAAACCGAGACCCGGCGCAGTTCGAGAACCCCAACGATTTTGACATCACCCGCTCGCCGAACCGGCACCTGGCGTTTGCCAGCGGCCCTCACATGTGCGCCGGCCAACAGCTCGCCCGGCTTGAAGGACAGCTGGCCCTGGCGCGCTTTTTTGAGCGGTTTCCCCAAGCGGAGCTCGCTGGTGAGCCGAAGCGCGGTAACCGGGCGCGCTTTCGGGGTTTCAGCAGCCTGCCGGTGAAGCTGAGCCCGGACTAGCGACAGAGGCGTTCGCTTCTGGATGACCGTCAGCGACGACGGTCTTCGGGCCAGGCTCACTTTTTCGCCGCGACCCGTGCCGACTCACCGGTGGACTTTGAATCATGGAGCGACGTCAGTTCGGGAAGGCCAAACTGGTCGACCGCCTCTGATACAAACTCTTTCTCGCACTCGCGCCGATAGCGAACGCTTTTAGGCGCCAGCACCAGGTCGTTGCGGCAGCTGTTGCCCGCCTTGGTCTGAATACGGCGGTATAGATCTTCCATGGACATGCTTTCCTCGTAGCGAAGCTGCACGTCGATGGCCTCGATCTTGGGCTCTGCCTGGGTAACGCTCATGAATCCGGCCAGCATGGCCCCCGTAAAAGTGATGGTAGATTTTTGCATGATGTATTCTCCTCGCAGCGTTCGGATGGCCCCCGAAACGTGACCTCAGCATGGCCACGCTCGCTCGGAAGTGCCTGATCGAACTCGAAAAGTTTTCTGAAGAAAACCTGAGGGAAGGCTGTGGCTGACCTCGCCCGGTATTCGCCGGGTCGCTCGTTTCTGCGGTTTTGCTGTGCTGATCCAGCATTTCGGGCTGCTCGCCCGGTCGGTGACCGAGAATGGGCGAAAGATCTGCGCGGTAAACCCTGATGGCTCAGGTCCTGAGGATCACCTAGAATTGCGTCGATGCTTCTTCAGGCCTACCAATTTTGAGGGATAACGTGAGCGACTACGACCAGCAACTGCAGAAAATCCAAACACAGAACGGCTGCTTCATCGCTGCCCTGGACCAGAGCGGCGGCAGTACGCCCAAGGCCCTGCGCCTCTATGGCGTCGGCGAAGATGAGTACAGCGGCGATGACGAAATGTTTGCCAAGGTGCACGAAATGCGCACCCGCATTATGACCAGTCCCGCCTTCACCGGCGACCGGATCCTCGCGGCGATCCTGTTTGAAAACACGATGGATCGCGAAGTTGAAGGACAGGGCACCGCCAGCTATCTGTGGAACGTGAAAAACGTGGTCCCGATTCTCAAGGTCGATAAAGGTCTGGCCGACGAGGCGGACGGCGTCCAGCTGATGAAGCCGATGCCCGACCTGGACGACCTGCTGGCGCGCGCCAAGGCGAAAGGAATCTTCGGCACCAAGATGCGTTCGGTGATCAAGAGCGCCAGCGCGTCCGGTATCGTGGCCAACGTGGCGCAGCAGTTTGAGATCGGCAAACAGATCCTCGCTGCCGGGCTGCACCCGATTATCGAGCCGGAGGTCGACATCAACGCACCGGACAAGGCTGAAGCCGAATCCATCCTGCACGAGCACCTGATCAAGCATCTGGATTCGTTGAACGATGATCAGCTGGTCATGCTCAAGCTGACGCTGCCGGAGCAGGACAATCTCTACGCCGACTGCGTTGCGCACGCCAACTGCATTAAGGTGGTCGCGCTGTCTGGCGGCTACAGCCGGGAGGAGGCCAACGCCCGGCTGTCCCGTCAAAACGGCATGGTTGCCAGCTTCTCTCGAGCGCTCTCGGAAGGTCTGTCAGCCGGCCAGAGCGATGATGATTTCAACGCGATGCTGGACAGCTCGATCCAGTCGATCTTCGACGCCTCGGCAACCTGAGGCCGGCCGCGCGTTAATCGTTTTGAAGGGGGCTTCGGCCCCCTTTTTTTCGCTTCTTTCCGGGCCGTTGGCTAATTCCGGTTTACTCCGGGGTTGTCGGAAGTTTACGCATTGTTTACCCGGTAACCCCACAGCTTCTGCGACGCTTACCTTCGACGGCAGGTCTTACATCTGCGTAGCCGAGGAGGGGCGCCATGCACAATACGGCAGAGCCTTTGCGTACTTTCCAGTGCGCACTAAGCCGCTTTCACGCGGACCCACGACACTGGCAGCTGCTGGCGCTCAGCGGTCTGTTTTCGATCTCCTGGCTCAGCAGCGACTTCGGAAGCAGCCCGCTGATTCTGGCTGCGGCGATGAGCGGTGCGCTGGGCGTCGAGGCGGTTGGCGCCTGGTGGCGCCGCTGGCTGGGTCGAGCGCACACGCCGCTTCAGTGGAAATCCGCGTTGATCACAGCGTTCGGTATCAGCCTGCTGCTGCGGGCCGACGCACTCTGGGTCTGGGCGGCCGCGGCCGCCTTCGCGATCGGGGCGAAGCTTCTGCTTCGCTGGAACGGCAAACAGCTTTTTAATCCGGCCTGCAGCGGCATTCTGGCGGCGCTGTTCGCCGGCGGTGGTCATGCCTGGATCTCCGCCGGGCAGTGGGGTCAAACCTCGTTAGTTGCTGGCTACGCACTCGGCATGGCGGCGCTGACGCTGTCCAGCGCTCGCCGCCTGGACATTGCGCTGGGTTTTCTCGGCTGTTTTGCCGCGCTGGCGATCGGTCGCGCCCTGTGGCTCGGTGACCCGCTGGCCATCGCGTGGCATCAGCTCAGCACCGGATCCCTGCTGATCTTTGCCTTTTTCATGGTGACCGATCCCCGCTCAACGCCCGACAGCCGTCGTGGCCGGATGGCGTTTGCCGCGGCGGTGGCGCTGCTGGCCTCGGTGCTGCACTGGGGGCCGAACGTGCAGGCCGCGCCGCTGGTGGCGCTGGCGACGGTCGGTCTCCTCACGCCGCTGCTGGATCGTCGGTGGCCCGGCCGGCGCTTCCGCTGGGCCGCCGCTGAGCGCCGCCCGATGATGCCCAACAACCTGGAGGTTCGATGATGAAAATGACGAGTATAACTTCCCAAAAACCCAACCTTCGCGAGGCGGCGGGTTGGCTCCTGCTGCTTGCGCTCAGCGTCTGCTTACTGCCTGCCCCGGCCCATGCATTCTGCGGGTTTTACGTTTCCCAAGCGGACACGACGCTGTTCAACGACGTGTCCAAAGTGGCTCTCGTTCGGAATGGCGATCGCACGGTGGTCACGATGGCGGCCGACTATCGCGGCGACGTGTCTGAGTTTTCCATGGTGATCCCGGTGGTGGACGTGCCGCTGCGCGAGCAGATCAACGTGGCGAATCCGGCGCTGCTTGACCATCTCGACCGCTACACCGCGCCGCGGCTGGTCGAATACTACGACCCGGACCCCTGCCAGAGTCCGGACTTCGACCGCGTGGTTGTCACGGGCTCCAGAATCAACCGGGCTGACATAGAATCGGCCAGCCCGGTTTACGCGGGTGATGGCAGGGTCACCATCGAAGCGGAATACGAGGTGGGCGAGTACGACATTCTGATCCTGTCGGCGGAGCAGAGTGACGGACTCATCAGCTGGCTAACCGACAACGGCTACCGGATCCCGGCGGGGGCCGAGGAGGTGGTCGCCTCGTACCTGAAGCGCGGCATGAAGTTTTTTGTGGCCCGCGTGGCGCTCGACCGCCACAGCGGTTCGTCCGTGCTGCGGCCAATCCAAATTGCCTATGAGGATGAGAATTTTATGCTGCCGATCCGGCTGGGTACGGTGAACGCGGAGGGTCAGCAGGAGCTGTTCATCTTTGCCCTGACCCGGCAGGGGCGGGTGGAGACCCGCAACTACCGAACCCAGAAACTGCCTTCAGACCTGGACGTGCCGATCTACATCAAAGACGAGTTTGGCGACTTCTATCGCGATCTGTTTACCCATCAGGTGGCGCAGTCGGACGGACGTTCGGTGTTCCTGGAATATGCCTGGGACATGGCCTGGTGCGACCCCTGCGCGGCCGAACCCTTGAGTCGGGGCGAGCTGCGGTCGCTGGGCGTGATGTGGCTGGATGACGGCCGCGACGGGAGTCCTTTTCAACAGCGATCACGTCAGGGGGTCGACGTGTTTGTGACCCGTCTTCACCTGCGCTACGACGGCGAAAGCTTTCCCGAGGACCTGGATTTCCAGATTACCGGCGACCGCCGGAACTTCCAGGGGCGCTACGTCTTGCGTCACCCCTGGCGGGGCGACTTTGGTCAGTGTGAAGCGGCGGGACAGTATGCCGAGTCGCTGGTTTCACGCTGGGATCAGGAGGCGAAAACCCTGGCGAACCTGACTGGACGAGACGCCGGGAAAATCCGCGACCGGATGGCGGCGGAAGGCATGAGCGCCGCGTCGCTGACCGGCTGGAAACAGCAGCCCAAAACTCCCTGGTGGCGGAGGCTCTGGGGCAACGGATAAGACACCGCCGGCGCCGTCTTTCTGTCGGCGCCGGCAATACGACAACGGGCGCTTAAGGGTGGGTATGTTGCGCTGATCAGCATGCGTGTTGCGGCGATTGCGGTTAACGCGCCGGTTGGGTCTCTGCGCCGGCAGCAGGCCTTATGCTGGTGGGCCTCGTTATGCTGACCACCCGCCAAGGAGCTGTTCATGTCGCTGAAGATTGTGCTCGAACTGAGTGATGCTTACCTCAAACATTTTCGAGGCGCGATGCGTAAGGCGAGCAATACCGACAAACCGGTGGAAGAGGTGGTGGACGCCGCTCGGGAGCTGATCGCCGCCAGCAAAAGCCGCAAGCTGCCCGCGTTTGTTCAGGGACGGCTTGGCTGTTTGGAACAGATGGTCGATATGCTGGCCGATCAGGAGTGGAAAATCTCAGGCAAAGACCGCCAGCGGATCGCCAGCGCGCTGGCCTATTTTGCTGACGCGGAGGACCTCATCCCGGACAGCGTTCCGACACTGGGATTTGTCGATGATGCGATCATGATTGAGCTGGTCACCCGGGAGCTCAAGCACGATCTGGAGGCGTACCGGGACTTCTGCGCATACCGGGAAAACCACGAAGCCCGGCTGAGAGACCGGAAAGACAACGATGCGGCGCGGGAGGCCTGGCTGGCTGACCGCCGAGCTGTGCTCCAGTCGCGGATGCGCCGGCGCCGACGCTCCGGCACCACCCGCTACATCTGGGGCTGAGCGACTCGCTAGCTCAAAGCGTCGGCGTTGGTCTCGCCGGTGCGGATTCGGACAACCTGCTCGAGGGCGTGCACGAAGATCTTGCCGTCGCCGATGCGGTCGGTGTTGGCGGACTGAGCGATAGCTTCGACCACGGCCTCAACCCGATCGTCCGTGACCGCAATCTCCAGCTTCACCTTGGGAAGAAAATCGACCACGTATTCGGCGCCGCGATAGAGTTCCGTGTGGCCTTTCTGGCGGCCGAAGCCCTGGACCTCGGTCACCGTGATGCCCTGCACGCCAACCTCCGACAGGGCGGAGCGAACGTCGTCGAGTTTGAACGGTTTGATGACCGCCGTAACCATTTTCATTGCTAAGAAGCTCCTTAATTACTTCATGCCGCCGTGCATAAACTCGGGATAAGCCTCCATGCCGCACTCTGACATGTCGACTCCCTGCATCTCTTCTTCTTCGCTGACCCGGATACCCATGGCTGCCCGAAGCGCACCCCAGGCGAGCAGGCTGACGACAAAGGTCCACACAAAGATGGTCACCAGGCCGAGCAGCTGAGTTCCGAACCCGGCGTCGCCGTTGGTCAGCGGTACGGCCAGCAGTCCCCAGCAGCCGACAACGCCGTGGACCGAGATGGCGCCGACCGGATCATCGATTCTCAGCTTGTCCATGGTGATGATCGATACCACCACGAGCAGTCCGCCGGCGGCGCCGATGAGGGTCGCTACTAGCGGTGTAGGCGTCAGAGGCTCGGCGGTAATGGCGACGAGACCGGCCAGGGCACCGTTCAGCATCATGGTGAGGTCCGCCTTTTTGAACCACAGGCGCGACAGGATCACGGCGGCGATCACCCCCCCCGCGGCAGCCGCGTTGGTGTTGGTGAAAATCAGCGCCACCGCATTGGCGTTTTCCACGTCAGCAATCTTGAGCTGTGAGCCCCCGTTGAAGCCGAACCAGCCGAGCCAGAGCACAAAGGTTCCGAGCGTAGCGAGCGGCAGGTTGGCGCCGGGGATGGCGCGGGGGCTGCCGTCCGGGCCGAACTTGCCCTTGCGAGGGCCGAGCAGCAGGACGCCGGCCAGCGCCGCGGCGGCGCCGCAGAGGTGCACAACGCCAGAGCCGGCGAAGTCCTGAAAGCCCTGCTGGTGGAGAAAACCCTCACCCCACTTCCAGTAACCCTGCACGGGATAGATGAAGCCGCACATCACTACCGCAAAGGCAAAAAACGCCCAGAGGCGCATCCGTTCGGCGACCGCGCCAGACACGATCGACATGGCGGTGGCGACAAAAACCACCTGGAAAAAGAAATCGGAGAGGTCGGAGTGTGACGGCGCATCCTCACCGCCGGCCATCACCGCCTCGGGGCTGGAGTCAGCGCTGCCGACCAGCAGGTCGGTCAGGGCGGGGATGAAGGCGCTATCCGAGTCGCCATACATCAAGCCGTAACCACACAGCAGATACATCAGACAGGCGATGGAGTAGAGCCCGATATTTTTCGCCAGGATCTCGGTGGTGTTCTTGGACCGGACCAGCCCGGCTTCCAGCATGGTGAAACCGGCCGCCATCCACATGACCAGTGCCCCGCAAACCAGAAAGTAAAAGGTGTCGAGGGCGTAACTTACCTGCGCCAGTTGTTCCACGTGTGAGCCTCTTGTTGCCTGTTGTTATTGCCGGCTGACGCCCGATCGCGCGTCGCTGGGTCCAAACCGTGACCGGGTTGGCACGTCAGGTACGCAAGTGCCGTGCCAACCCATGCCCCATCTCAAAGCGCCCTGCTGCCGAGGGCTGCTGCGGCGAAGGATCGGAAAACGCACCAACATGGTGCGAATTGACTGCATCATGCACTGTTTTGGGGTGTCAGCTTCGGACAGAATCACAGAGCGTTGGCGAGCTTGGCTGGGCCTTCACGCTCTCCAGGGGTATCCTTCGCGATCTGCACTGATCACTGACGTTTTGCCGGAGGGCGACGATGTTGGACCCGCAAAAAATTGACGAACTGGCGACCGCGCTGAATCGCCTCGTTCCCGAGTCGCTGCGTGAGGCAGGCGATGACTTTAAGGCCAACTTCCGGGCCGTTGCTCAATCGTGGTTTGACCGTCTGGACCTAGTCACCCGCGAGGAGTTTGACGCACAGCAGGCCGTTCTGGCGCGTACCCGACAGAAGCTCGATGAGCTGGAAAAGCAGCTTGCCGAGGCGTCTGAATAGACTCGCCGGCCCGGCGGCACAAGCTCCTGAGATAGCCAGGCTATACCCCTGCCGACAGCGGCTTTAGCGCTGCTGGTTATGTTGCCATAGCGCATAAATCGTTTTTTTGACCATGACCGCTGGTTAGTCTGACCGTCCGATTTTTCAGGATGAGTCAGTTATGTCAGCGGCAGTCCCCACACCGATCAGCGATCCCGCCCGTGAGCAGCTCGGGCAGCTTGCCGCGCAATGGAGCGCGCAGCAGCAGCTCTGGGCCAGCGGCTATCTGGCAGGCCTGGCCGCCGCCGGTGGCGCCGCGCTGGCTGACGCGCCGGCGCAGGCTGCGCAGCCGACCGTCAGCGGCACCGTCCTTTATGGGTCCCAGACGGGGAACAGCCAGGGTGTGGCCGAGGCGCTGGCCGCCAGCGGTGCGTCCCTGGGTCTCAAGCTCCGGGCGGTCAACATGGCGGACTACTCGCCCGCGCGGCTGGCCAAAGAACAGTACCTGCTGGTGGTGGTCAGCACGCACGGTGAGGGGGATCCGCCGGACGACGCCAAAGAGCTGTTTGATGCCCTTGGCGAAACAGATGGTCCATCCCTGAAGCAGCTCAAGTACGCCGTTCTGGCGCTTGGCGACAGCAGCTACGCGCAGTTCTGCCAAACCGGGCGCGACTTTGATGAGCGCCTGGCGGCCCGCGGCGCGACCGCCCTCCTGCCCCGCGTCGAGTGCGATCTCGATTACGAAACGCCGGCCGAGGCCTGGCAGCAGGAGGTGCTGGAGCAGCTCAGGCCCGAGCCGGTTCCGGGCCCCGTTCTGCGCGCGGTGCCCGATCCGGCGCCGGTGACCTTCAGCCGCAAGAATCCCTTCCTGGCGAGTGTGGAGGTCAACCAGAAGATCACGGGCGACGGCTCCGGCAAAGACGTGCGACACCTTGAGCTGTCGCTGGAAAATTCAGGTATCCGGTACCAGCCCGGCGACTCGCTGGCCGTGCTGGCCGACAATCCGCCGGAGCTGGTGGACCGGGTGCTCTCGGCCACGGGTCTCGCCGGCGACACGCCGGTGCAGCTGGATGACCAAACGCTGCCTCTGGCGGAGGCGCTCAAATCGGAACGGGAACTGACCCGGTTGTCCCGACCGGTGCTCGAGCGCTACGCCGCCATCAGCGATGCGGAGCCTCTGAGCCTGGCGCTCAGCCCCGAAGGCAACCTGCGGGAGTTTCTCTTTGACCACCAGGTGGTCGACCTGCTGACCCAGTACCCGGTCGAACTCTCGGCGCAGGCCCTCGTCGACCTGCTGGCGCCGCTGGCGCACCGGGCTTACTCGATCGCCTCATCCCCGACGGTCGACGAGGAGTCGGTCCACCTGACCGTGGCCCGCCTGAATTTCGAGGCGTTCGATGAACCCCATTACGGGGCTGCCTCCACCGCATTGGCTGAGCTGAAGCCCGGTGACGAGCTTCGGGTGTTCCTGGACGCCAATCCGCGGTTCCGCCTGCCGGACAATCCGGAGACGCCCATCATCATGATCGGCCCCGGGACCGGCGTTGCGCCGTTTCGCGCCTTTCTACAAGAGCGAGAGCAGCAGCGCGACACGCTGGGTAAGGTCGGGGAAAACTGGCTGTTCTTTGGTGACCGTCACTTCGAAACAGACTTTCTGTATCAGATCGAATGGCTGCGCTGGCGCAAGAGCGGCCTGCTCAGCCGTTTGAGCGCGGCTTTCTCTCGCGACCAGGCTGAGAAGCGCTACGTCCAGCATTTGATGGAGGAGCAGGGTGATACGTTTTTTGCCTGGCTGGTGGCGGGTGCCTGCGTCTACGTTTGCGGTGACGCTGAGCACATGGCGCCGGATGTGGACGCCGCGCTGACCCGGCTGGTCCAGACCCACGGCGGGCTGAGCGATGAAGAAACCGAGGCTTACCTGGCCGAGCTCAAGCGCAGCGGTCGCTACCGGCGGGACGTGTACTGATGTCCGACGACACAAAAAAGGGTGCGCTGAGCGACGTCGAGCGCATCAAATCGGCCAGTCAAAACCTGCGGGGAACCTTAAGCGAAAGCCTGCTGGACGACGTGACCGGCGCGATTGCGGAGGACGACACGCAGCTCAGTAAGTTCCACGGCATCTACCAGCAGGATGACCGTGACAGCCGCGCGGCGCGGCGCCGACAAAAGCTGGAGCCGGCGTTTTCCTTTATGATTCGCGCTCGCGTACCGGGCGGCATCTGCACGCCTGCGCAGTGGCTGGCGATGGACCAGCTCGCCCAAACTCACGCCAACGGCACGCTGCGCCTGACAACCCGCCAGGCGTTCCAGTTTCACGGGGTGATCAAGCGACAGCTCAAGGAAACCGTGGCCGGGATCAATGCAAGCCTGCTCGATACCCTAGCCGCTTGTGGTGACGTCAACCGAAACGTCATGGCCAGCCCGCTGGCCGCGAGCGCCAAGGTTCAGAAGCAGGTCGCCCGGTGGGCCCAGGCGCTCTCGGATCACCTGACGCCGGCGACCGGCGCCTATCACGAGATCTGGTTGGACGGGGAAAAACAGCCTGGCCCGGAGTCGACAACGCCGCGGGAGCCGATTTACGGCGATACCTACCTGCCCCGGAAATTCAAAATGGGGTTGGTCATTCCGCCGGTCAACGATATCGATATCTACACGCAGGACCTGGGCTTTATCGCGATCGTTGAGAACGACAAGCTCGTCGGTTTCAACGTCTCCGTGGGCGGCGGCATGGGCATGGCGCACGGCGTGCGCGAAACCTATCCGATGCTCGGCCAGGTGATCGGCTTTGTCGAGCCCGAGGCGCTCACGGCCATCAGCGAAGCGGTGGTGACCACGCAGCGGGATTTTGGCGACCGAACGAATCGCAAGCACGCCCGCCTCAAGTACACGATCGACGATCGGGGCATCGACTGGTTCGCTGAGCAGGTACAGCAGCGCTCGGGCGCGACGCTGGCGCCGGCCCGACCGATCCAGTTCACCCATCGTGGCGATATCCTTGGCTGGCTGCAGGACGACGCCGGTGAGTGGCACTTCGGCGTCAACGTCGAAAACGGCCGCATCAAAGATCTGCCGGAGCAGCAGCTCATGACGGGTCTCCGGCAAATCGCCAAGGTCCATAAGGGTGAGTTTCGTCTCACCGCCAATCAGAACGTGATCATCAGCGGCATCGATCGGCTCGACAAAGCCCATATCGAGGTGCTGATCGATGAGTACGGACTCAGCGCGGGCGCCAGCCCCCTGCGCGCCAACGCGATGGCCTGCGTCGGCTTTCCCACCTGCGGGCTGGCGATGGCGGAGAGCGAGCGCTATCTGCCCTCGCTCATCGACGAGCTCGACGACTCACTGGTGAGCCATGGCCTGGAGGATGAGCCGATGGTGATCCGCATGACCGGCTGCCCCAACGGCTGCGCCCGCCCTTACGCTGCGGAGATCGGCCTGGTAGGGAAAAGCGAAGGGCGCTACGCCGTGTTCCTCGGTGGCGACAGTGAGGGCACCCGACTCAACCGGCTCTACCGGGATAACGTGCCCGACAGCGAGCTTCGCGGGCTGCTGGATCCGCTGTTTGCCCAATACGCCCGGGATCGCGAACCCGAAGAACACTTCGGTGATTTTTTGATTCGCAGCGGCGTGGTGGCACCGGTGGTCCACGGTCGAGAGATTCACGAGGTGACGCCATGACCTTTACCGCGCTGTGTGAAGAGCAGACCCGCGAGGCGGCCGCTGCATGTGCCAGCCAGACGATGGAAGCGCTCACGCCTGAACTACGGGTTCGCTGGGCGCTGGAACACCTGCCCGGCCCTTTTGTGCTGAGCTCGAGCTTCGGCGCGCAAAGCGCGGTGATGCTGCACCTGATGACTCAGGAATGGCCGGACATCCCCGTTGTGCTGATCGATACCGGATACCTGTTCCCCGAGACCTACCGCTTCGTCGACGAACTGAGTGAACGCCTGAAGCTGAACCTGAAGGTGTATCAACCCCGCATGAGCCCGGCCTGGCAGGAGGCGATGTACGGCAAGCGCTGGGAGCAGGGGCTGGCGGGCATCGAGGCCTACAACCAGGAAAACAAAGTGACGCCGATGCGTCGAGCGCTGGACGAGCTCAACGTGCAGACCTGGTTTGCCGGTCTGCGGCGCAGTCAGTCGGACAGCCGCCGCCAGCGTGAGCTGGTTGAGCTCAACGGTTCACGCTTCAAGGTTCACCCGATCGCTGACCTGGGCGACCGGCAGGTTCATGAGTACCTCAAGACGCACGATCTCCCGTACCACCCGCTCTGGGATCAGGGCTACGTGTCGATTGGCGACTGGCACAGCACCCGATCACTGCACGAGGTGGACAGCGTTGAGCAGACGCGCTTCTTCGGGCTCAAGCGCGAGTGCGGGCTTCACAGCGAAGTTTGATCTGACGTTGCCCGACTCAGGCTGACGTCTGTTCGATCAGCCGCGCAGCAGCGGCTTCACAGGTGTGCTGGCGTACCCAGTCCACGGTGTTCTGCTGCAGCGCCTCGTAGCGGCCTTCGTTCTCGATAAGCTCAATCTTTTTCGCCAGTTCTTCAGCGCTGTCGAAGCTGACCACGTTCACCATGTCTTTGAGGCCGTGGGGCGCACATCGCTCGGGCTTGTCGCCGAGACGGTAAAACGCCTGCACGGTATGGTTGGCGGCAATCTCATAGTGACGCATGCATTCCCAGCCGCCCTTTTTCATGGTGATGCCGTAGCGCGACTGCGCCAGATCCTGATAGTAGTCGTGCTCCTGATCGAACAGGTAGCCGCTGCCGCAGTGCGCCTTCACCTCCGGCAGCTTGTACGCCTCCTCACACTGTACGTGCCGACCAAACAGCTGGGTCTTGGGCAGGGCCTCGTTGCGTACCTTGACGGCGGGAATCGAAAAGCTGATCGGCTTGACCCGGCTAAGGGTACGTCGCCCGAACTCGCGCTTGAAGTAGGGCCCGAAGGGTGCCGTGGCGGCGAACATGCGGTCGCCGTCCTGGCCGTCCAGAAACACGAAGCGGCCCTTGTTCCGACCCCAGAATCGGCCGGAACGCAGCATCTTCCAGAACAGCGGTCGCTGGCGTCGAACGTTGCCGAAGATCACGCGCTCGAATTCTCCGCGGGCCAGCCGTTCGGAAATATGACTGCGATCGATGTCGATGTCTTCGAGCAGTCGCCAGAGCGTGAACCCCCGGCCGTAGAGTTCGCCATCCCTGCCGCCGGCGTACATCACGTCCTTGCGGGGATAGTCCACCACTTCAGCCCCGAAGAGCTGCCGCAGGCCGTACAGGATCTGGTCCTGGAGGTAGTCTTCCCGCGGCTCGGTCAGATAGAGAATTCTCAATCGCTGCGTATATCGGTTGGGTTCAGACGCGTATGATGTGGGTGCAGCGCAGGGATGTAAACGTTCGGCAGGGATCACCCATGGGGCAGACCAAAAAGACGCAGATCGTGGTGGTTGGCGGCGGCGCTGGCGGGCTCGAGCTGGTCTCCCGGCTCGGCAAGAAGCTGGGCCGGAAAAAGTTTGACGTCGTGCTGGTGGACAAGAACCCGACACACATCTGGAAGCCGCTGCTGCACGAGGTCGCGGCCGGTTCGCTGGACGCCAACCTCGACGAAGTGGGCTATCGCGCCCACGCCCACCGCAACGGCTTTCGCTTTTTCCTCGGCACGATGCAGTCGATCAACCGGGATGACCGGGAGATTGTGCTCGCCCCGATCGAAGACGAAGACGGGAGCATCATCATGGATGAGCACCGGATTCGCTACGACTACCTGGTGCTGGCCGTGGGCTCGGTCAGCAACAGCTTCGGCACCCGGGGCGTCGAACAGCACTGCCTGATGCTGGACACCCGGGCGGAGGCCGATCGCTTTCGCCAGAAGCTGCTGAACCACTGCCTGCGGGTGAGCCGCACCATGACCTCGAAGCCCGAAAGCGATGAGCACGTTCGGGTAGCGATTGTCGGCGGCGGCGCTACGGGCGTTGAGCTGGCGGCGGAGCTCTATAACTCGGCCGCCGAGCTGCGCCACTACGGCCTGGAGGTGTTCGACGAGAGCCGCCTCAAGGTCACGCTGATCGAGGCCGGTCCGAGGATCCTGCCGGCGCTGCCCGAAAAGCTGGCCGCGGCGGCGGAAGAGGAGCTAACCTCGCTGGGCGTTCGGGTGATCAGCAGCGAGCCGGTGGTGGAAGCGACCTCAGACGGGATGCTCACCCAAAGCGGTGAGCACATTCCGGCGAACATCCGGGTATGGGCGGCCGGAGTGAAGGCACCGGACTATCTGCAGGGAATTGCCGGCCTGGAAACCAACCGAAACAACCGCCTGATTGTGACGCGCACGCTGCAAAGCACGCTGGACCCCACCATCTACGCGATCGGCGACTGCGCCTGCGTCATGATGCCGGGCGCAAAACTTCCGGTGCCGCCCCGAGCGCAGGCTGCGCACCAGATGGCGGACACGGTTTACGACAACATTGTGCGGGACATTAAGGGCAAATCACCCCGAGAGTTTCGCTACACCGACCACGGCTCGCTGGTGTCGCTCAGCCGCTTCTCCACCGTGGGCAGCCTGATGGGCAATCTGGTTGGCGGGCGGATGGCGGTTGAAGGTCGGCTCGCACGCATGGTTTATGTCTCGCTATACCGAATGCACCTGCTGGCGGTGCACGGCTGGCTCAAGGGCGCGTGTCTGATTGTCGTCAGTGCGGTGAACAAGGTCATCCGGCCGCGTCTCAAACTTCACTGAGATATCTCAGGTGCGCTGAACAGGAGACTAATCTTCGTTGTGTGCGTGGCTTTCTCTGAGCGCCTGCACCTGACGGGCCACGCCGACCGTATCCTCGACGTCGATCTGCACCGCGATGCCGGCACCGGAGTGGGTATCGAACTCAGCGACTTTGTTGATCCTTTCCATAACGGCCCGACACTCCTGCTCGCCGACAACCATCAGCAGCAGATCGCGCTGAGTTTCCAGTGACAGACCAAAGAAGGTCTTCTGCGGCTTGAGGCCCTCGCCACGGGCGTTATTAAGTACCGTCACGCCAGTGGCGCCGGCCTCTCGCGCGGCATGTATGACCGCTTCCGTGCGACCGTCTTCCACCAGCGCCATGATCAGTTTGAATTTCATCAGACTATCCTCTTTGTCTCGCTTGTCGGCCGCGCGACTCCTTAAACTGGGCAAGCTGCGCGTAACCCATCACCGTCATGATGGGAAACACGCTGGCGAACGCGATCAGACCAAAGCCGTCCAGCAACGGGCTGCGGCCCGGCACCGTCTCCGCCAGCCCCAGCCCGAGAGCCGTCACCAGCGGCACCGTGACCGTGGATGTGGTCACGCCGCCAGAATCGTAGGCCAGGGCGATGATCATCCGCGGCGCGTAAATCGTCTGAATAATGACGATGATATACCCCGCGATAATGAAGTAGTGCAGCGGCAGACCGGTGACAATCCGCCACGCGCCCAGGGAAATCCCGACCGCAACGCCCAGCGCTACGGCCGCGCGCAGCCCCCATACCTTGACCGCTCCGCCGGAGACTTCGCTCGCTTTCATGGCGACTGCGATCAGCGCGGGTTCGGCGACCGTTGTGGCAAAGCCGATCGCAAAGGCGAAGATGTAGATCCAATAGTAGCGCTGCCAGCCGATCAGGGAGCCGGCGCTGGCGTTGATGAAATCCGGGTCGGAAAGCTGGGTCGCCATCACCCGGCCGATTGGAAACAGGGCACGTTCCAGGCCAACCAGGAACAGCGTCAGGCCGAGCAGCACGAGCACAAAGCCGGTCAGCACATTTCTTAGATTGGGGATTTTTTGACGCAGCACCAGGCCCTGGAAGCCAAAGATGATCGCCGCAATCGGCGTCACGTCCCGCACGGTGGCGACGGAGACGTCAAGCAGCTCGAGAAGCCACTCGGTCATACCACCATCCCGTAAGCCATCACAAAAACCATCGGCGTCAGCGAGGCGAAGGCAATCAGGCCAAAACCGTCGATCATCGGATTACGGCCACGAATGCTGCTGGCCAGCCCCACGCCCAGCGCCGTGACCAGGGGAACGGTAATCGTGGACGTGGTGACGCCGCCGGAGTCATACGCAATGCCGACAATCTCCTTGGGGGCAACCGCGGTCATCGCCACAACGAGAATGTAGCCACCGATGATGAGGTACTGGATAGGCCAGCCGCGCAGGATCCGGAGGACGCCGATCAGGATGGCAACGCCCACCGCAATAGCCACGGTAAAGCGAAGGCCCAGGGCATAACTCTCCATGGCCTCTTCGGTACCTTCGATGAAGCTGGCTTCCGCGGCAACGCTGGCGGCTTCGGCGGCGACGGCGATCAGCGCGGGTTCAGCGACCGTTGTGCCAAACCCCAGGGCGAAGGCAAAGATCAGCAGCCAGGCGAGGCTGCCCCGCTTGGCGAAGCTGTGTGCCATCGACTCGCCGATGGGGAACAGCCCGAGCTCCAGCCCCTGGATAAACAACGACAGGCCCATGACCACAAGGACCAGACCCGCGAGCGTTTCCATCAGGTTGGGAAAGGGCTGACGCAGCACCAGCAGCTGGAAAAAGCCGATCACCAGGATAATGGGCGTGATGTCTCGCAGGCTCTGCTGCAGCGACTTCAGCATGTGGCTTCCCTGGTGTTCAGCAGATCCCCCTCCTGGTCGCTGCTCGTTTCTTATTGGCTTAAGCCTGACCGGTGTCTTAAGCCGGGCCGGCTGGCAGGCGTTCTCCCGCCAGCGGTTCATTAGAGTCAGTGCCGCACCGAGCGACAATAGGCACTTATACCCATAATGGTGCGGCGTGCGGCCAGGCATCGAATTGACCGCCGTACCGGTCGCTCCTACCATCGCTGGAGGCATCGCCAGCCCGTTTCATGACTCAATCTTTCTCCAGCCAGTCCACCGACTCCTTCGCCCAGCTGCTGCACCAGGCGAGCTGTTCGCTGCTGGTATCCACCTATCAGGCCGGCCAGCTGGTACTGGTACGGCCGCAGGCAGAGGATGGCAGCGGCGGCGTCAATACCCATTTTGTGAGCTTCGCCAAGCCGATGGGCCTGGCGGTGAAGCCGGGCCAGCTGGCCGTCGGTGGCGCCGGCTCGATCACCACCTATCGCAATCTGCCGGCGGTGGCGAAAAAGCTTCAGCCTAACGGCAGCGAGGACGCCTGCTACCTGCCTCGCGCCAGCCACATCACCGGCAGCATCGACATTCACGAAATGGCCTACGACGCTGACGGCGAGCTGTGGTTCGTCAATACGCGCATGTCCTGTCTGGCTACGGCAGAAACCGCCTTTTCGTTTACGCCGCGCTGGCGGCCGCCGTTTATCAGCGCGTACGAGCTCAGTGATCGCTGCCACCTGAATGGGCTGGGCATGCGCGACGGGAAGCCGCGCTATGTCAGCATGCTTGGTGCCTCCGATACCCCCGGCGGCTGGCGGGCCGGGAAGGTATCCGGAGGGCAACTGATGGATATCGTCAGCAACGAGGTGCTGGCCGCCGGGCTGTGTATGCCCCACTCGCCTCGCTGGTATCAAAACAAGCTGTGGTTCCTGGCCTCCGGCGCCGGGCAGCTGATGTGCGCTGACCCGGGCCGGCCTGCGGAGGTGGTGGCCGAGCTGCCGGGCTTCGCGCGAGGGCTCGACTTTATCGACCGCTACGCGCTGATCGGCCTGTCTCAGGTCCGCGAAAGCGCCGTGTTCGCCGGGCTGCCCCTGACCCGCCGGGTGGCCGAACGCAAGAGCGGCGTCTGGGTGGTGGATATCATCACCGGGCAGACGGTTGCGTTCCTGCAGTTCACCGGCAACGTGCAGGAAGTATTTGAGGTGCAGGTGCTTCCTCACCGCCGGCCGATGCTGCTCGACGGTGACAGCCTGGCGCTGGCTACCTCCTACGAACTGCCGGACGAGGTGCTGAAGAATCTGGCCCCGCCCGACCCGGTGGAGCAGGCGCTTGAGGAGGCGACCCGGCAGCATCTGGACGGTAAACTCGACCAGGCGATTGAGGCTTACCGGCAGCTCCTGGCCAAGCACCCCGACCATCCGCGAACCCAGCATCAGCTCGGTCTGTGCCTGGTGGACGCGGAACGCTGGCGCGACGCCGTGTCGGTGCTCGAGCGGGTTGTCGAAGGGCAGCCCGACAATGCGGAAGCGATGAATAGTCTCGGTCTTGCCTTTACCCGACTCGGCGATTTCGACAGTGGCATGCGCTGGCTGGACGAGGCGGTGGCCACCGACAACCAGTTCGCGCTGGCCCACTTCAATCGGGGCATCGTGCTGCTCAAGCAGGGTGACTACGCGCGGGGCTGGGAGGCCTACGACTGGCGCTGGCAGACGCCCCAGTTTGTGCCGTTTCAGTGCCAGCAGCCCTGCTGGCAGGGCGAAGACATCAGCGGTCAGCGGCTGTTGGTCCACAGCGAGCAGGGCAACGGTGACCACATTCAGTTTCTGCGGTTTTTGCCGCTGGCGGCGCAACGCTGCCGGGAGCTGATCTACGTGGGGCCCGAGAATCTTGCGCCGCTGGTGGCCGAAATCGAGGGCGTGGCTGAGAGCCGAGTTCCGGGTCAGATCCCGGCAGACCGGTTCGACGTTTTTTGCCCGCTGATGAGCCTGCCGCGCTGGCTCGGCATTACGCTGGACAATCTGCCGGCGCCGACCCGCTATCTCACCATCCCGCCTCAGACGACGGTCAGCCGTCTCGAAGGCTGCTTTCGGGTGGGCATCTGCTGGTCCGGCTCAGCCACGCATAAGGAAAATCACCATCGCTCCATGGCGCTGCCTCAGCTTGCGCCGTTGGTCGACCTGCCGGACATCCGGTTCTTTTCGCTGCAAATGCCGGTCACCAGCGACGAGGTCGGCTGGCTGAAACAGCATCAGGTGGTCAACCTGGAGCCTGAGCTCCCCGGGTACGCGAGAACCGCCGCGCTGATCGAGCAGCTGGACATGGTGGTCACGGTAGACACCGCGGTGGGTCACGTCGCCGGTGCGCTCGGTATACCCACTCTAATCATGCTCAACAGTGATCCTGACTGGCGCTGGCAGCGCGACGGTGACTTATCACCCTGGTATCCGAGCGTGCGCCTGGTCCGGCAGACGGCGCCGGGCGACTGGTCAGCGGTGGTGGAGCGGGCGGCAGTGCTGCTGGCCGAGGCCAGAGACCAAAAAAGGGACCAAAAGCCCCGGCCTTAGCGCGAAGCGGTCAAGAATCCGAAGCGGCGATAAATCGCTTCGGCCGCGGGGCTGACAAGAAAGTCGAAAAAATCCCGGGCTGCCGGGTGAGGCTGGCCTTGTCCGACGAGCGCCGTCTCATAGCGGATCACCACCGCGTCTTCGGGTACCGAGTAGAGGATCTTCAGGTCTGACGCCGTTGCCGCGTCGGTGTGATAGACGATTGCCAGCACCGACGAATCCGCCCGCGCCATCGCCAGAGCGCGCCGGACGTCTGCCGCCGGGGCAAGGCGATCCGACAGCGCCTGCCATAAGGTGCCGGAGTCCAGCATGATGGATTCCAGGAACTGCCGCGCATAGATACCCGCCGGTACCGCTTCGGGATCTGCCATGGCCAGGAATCGAAAATCCAGCTCGGGAAGCGCTTCGATCCGATCCAGCGACCAGTCCGAGCTGCTGGCGGCAACCACCACCAGCCGATTGGCGAGCAGCGCTGCGCGGCCGTCCGTGACCAGCAGACCCTGCTGGTCCAGCCGATCAATCCAGTCGGTATTGGCGCTGATGAACAGGTCGGCGCTGGCGCCCTTCTCAATCTGCCTCGCCAGCACGTTAGACCCTGCCAGGTTGAGGCGAATCGCAACATCCGAGTGCTGTTGTCGATAGGCGGTGGCCAGTTCCTCGGCGACCTCGCCCAGGCTGGCGGCGGCGAAGATCTGCAGCGGCCGATCGGTCGCCGACGGGCCACACGCGCCGAGCGTCAGCGCCAGGAGCAACGCCGGCAGGAAGCTGTAAGATGGCGCCCTCATGCGCAGAGAAATGTTCAGCATCCTGCCCGTGTCGTCGAAGCGATGGTAGCGGTCATGACCCGTTTGGCAACAGGCTCGCCGCAGCTTACCACGCGGTCCGTATGGGCTCAGGGAGCCCTCCGACCGTCGTCGGGCTTATGAGCCCGGCGGTATTGAGCGCGCTGTGGCTGACGCTCAAAATCGCCACGCTCGCAACGCTCCTGGCGCTGGCCCTGGCGCTGCCGGTGGCGCGCTGGCTGGCGCGCCGAGAGGGGGTTGGCGCGCGGCTTGTCTACATTCTGCTCAGTCTGCCCATGGTGCTGCCGCCGACGGCGGTCGGCTTTGTCCTGCTCCAGCTGCTCGCCAGGGATGGCCCGGATGGCACGACCGTGCTGGGTCTCCAGGCAAGCTGGCTGTTGACCTGGCAGGCCGCGGTGGTGGCAGCCGCTGTCATGGCCTTTCCCATCGTGCTGCGAACCGCCAAGGCGGCTTTCGAGGAGGTTGACCCGCGTCTGCAGGAGGTCTCGCGCACCCTCGGGCACAGCCCGCTGCAAACGTTTTTCGGCACCGTGCTGCCGCTGGCGGGCCGGGGCTTAAGCGCGGCCGCAATTCTGGGCTTTACGCGCGCCGCCAGCGAGTTTGGCGCGACGGTGACCGTCGCCGGCAACATCCCCTTTCAGACGCAGACGCTGGCCAGCGCAATCTACGCTGCTCAGCAGGTGGGTAAAGATGGTGACGCGGCGATTCTGATCGGCGTGGCGCTCGCGCTGGGTTTTGCTGCGCTGGCGACGTCGGAATGGCTGATCGCCCGCAGCCAGAAGCGGGGGCGTCCTTAGTGGCTGGCGCAACGCTGACCCTGAGTGGGCTGACGCTGGGCGTCGGCGAAATCACGATCGAGCTTTCGTGCCGCCTCGATGGCGGTGTGACGGGGATTGCGGGGCCGTCGGGCGCGGGCAAAAGCACGCTGCTGCGCACGCTGGTGGGTTTGGAACCTGCCGCCGCGGGGTCGCTGTCGTTCGGGGATGAATGCTGGCAGGACAGCTCCGACGGCACCTTTTTACCGCCGGAGGCGCGCGGCGTCGGCTATGTCCCGCAGGAAAGCCTGCTGTTTCCAGGTGGGTCTGTGGCTCGTCAGCTTGCGGCGGGTCGTCGGCTGCTCGATGTTCGCGATCGCGAGCAGGTGATACAGATGCTGGAGCTGGGGGGGCTCCTTGAGCGGAACAGCGACAGCCTTTCCGGCGGTGAGCGCCAGCGGGTGGCGCTCGCCCGTGCGCTTTGCGCTGAACCCCGGCTGCTGCTGCTCGATGAACCGCTCAGCGCTGTTGACCCAACCCGACGACTGCGCATCTGGCGCGGACTTAAGCGTTGGCTGCGCGAACGCGAGTTGTTGACCCTTTGGGTGTCTCACGATTCGACCGAGCTCCAGGCGTGCTGCCACCGGGTACTGATGCTGGACCAGGGCAAGCTGGCGGCCGACGGTCAGCCGGCGGAGGTTCTGGCGGGCGCGGCGCTCGAAGCCGGTGACGGCATCGTTAATGATCTGCCGGGCTTTGAGAACGTGTTTCAGTGCACCGTGGCCGGCGCAGAGGGTGGCGAGATGGTGCTGTCCCTCGACACTTCAGGCCCCACGCTGCGGGTACCGGGCCGCGCCGGGGTGCAGGCCGGCGAGGCGCTGCTGACCATCCCGGCCCGAAGCGTGACTCTGACGACGCGGGCCCCCGGGCTAACCTCAGCGCGCAACACGCTGTCAGCGACCGTTGCCGGCGTTGTCGAAGCGGGGGAGCTCGCCATGATCGAGGCCCGCGTGGACGGTTTCGAGCCGACGATTCGGGTGGAAATCACCCATGCGTCGCTGGCTGAGCTGGCGCTCAAGCCCGGCGACCCCGTTTTTCTGCTAATTAAATCGACCGCCTGCCGGGTGCTGCTGGCAGGGTAGTGCGCCGTCGTTACTCCCACATGACGTGATCGCCGCGGGCAGCGGCGGCGTCGAGCAGCTCCAGCAGCGGCTGGGCGCGCATCTGGTCGCTGACCTTGGGCTCGCCATCCTGGCCGGCGTCTTCCCCGCCCTCGTCCTTCGGCGACGCCTGCGCTGCGAGAGCTTCTCGGAGTTTTTCGGCAGCGGTGGCGACGTTCTCGGCGCGCAGCGCGCCGGGAACGAGGTCGGTTTGTCCCATCATCCGGAGCAGGCTTCGGGCGACGTGGTCGAGCTGCATGATTCGGGGATGAGAAGGGGTGCTGAAGGTGACCGGCATGGCGTTGGCTCTCGGCTAAGTCTCGTTGATCGGCTGGCAGACGTCAGCCGTCTCGCTGATCTTCGGCGGATTCCGGATCGAACAGGCTGTCCTCGGCCTGCTCGGCTTCCCGCGCGGCCTGAGTTCGGGCGAATTCGTCCTCCGGGGCTGGCTCCGGTTTCAGCTCGGCGGTAGATGCGGGGGAAGTCGGCGCGACGCTGGTGTCTTCACCCTTGCGCGCGATCCGGAGGTTATAGGTCGGCTCCGGCATGTCCAGCTGATGGGCTTCAAAAGCCTGCTTGACGCGGATCAGGCACTGGCTGCGCACCCAGCCGAAGTCGGCCTGATCCTGATTGACCCAGGCAAAGAAAGTGAGGGTCACCGTCGAGTCGCCAAGCGCCGACACGCGGCCTGCGGGCGCCGGGTCTTCGATGACCCCGTCGCTGGACCGGAGGATTTCCACCCCCAGATTGATCGCGGCTGCAAGGTCGACGTTGTAGCCCACACCCACCTCAAAAGAAAACCGTCGCTCGGGGTGGGTGGAGTAGTTCATGATGGTGGACTTGAATACCTCGCCGTTCGGTATCCGCAGCCGGTTGCCCTCGAAGGTCATCAGAATGGTGGACCGGGTGGTGAGCGTGGCGACGATGCCCTCGCGGCCCTCGATGTCGACGTGGTCTCCGGGCCGAAACGGCTGGCGAATACCAAGCATCAGGCTGGCGATGTAGTTTTCGATCAGGTCGCGGAAGGCAAAACCGACGGCGATACCCACGATTCCCGCGGCGCCGAGAATGCTGCCAACCAGGGCGGTGGCGTTGAGCGTATCCAGCGCCAGCACGATGCCTGCAATCACGATTGCGGTCTGCAGCAGCTGCACCACCAGACGCCGAATCCAGGCGTTGCGCAGCACCTTGCCCAGGCCGGGCTCCAGCCAGCGAACGACGCCAGACAGCAGCCAGAAGCCAATCACAATTGCCAGCGCCGTGCCGGCGAGCGGCAGGTAGGCCACCAGCTTATCGAGCATCCGCTGAAAGCGGTTGACGGTGGGTTCAAGGCCCGCCGGGGCGGCGGCCAGCGTCGTGTTGTCGCGGATCGCGACGATGCCCGGCTGGCTGCGCAGGGCCTCCAGCAGACCGGCTGGCGTCGGGTCGCCCTGCCATTCGCCGTTGAGCACGACCACGCCCTGGACCAGCTCAGCCTGGACCGCGTCTCCGGGATCGCTGAACACGTCCACCAGCGCCTGCAGCTGAGAGATCTCCTGCGCCTGAAGCGGCGCGAGCACGAGGCCGAGCAGCAGGATCAAAAGCAGCCTTGAGCCGGTGGTGGAGATGTACTGCCGGGGACGCATCTCTCCTAGTTTACCGGCAGGCTCACGTCAGCCAAGCCCGCGGGCCAGGACCTCAGAGCAGCTCGTCCAGCGCATCGATCAGCCGCCGGACCTCAGCCTCCTCGGTGTAGTGCAGAAAAGACAGGCGCAGCACCCCGCGGGCCGGGTCCAGACCCAGCGCCTCAATCAGGCGAGGCGCATAGAAGTGGCCGGCGCTGGCGCCGATCTTGCGCTCCGCCAGGGCCTCGGCCAATTCAATGGGGTGGCGCTGCGGATCGATGGCCACGGTTGGCGCCCGCTCTTCGGCGCGCGTCCGCCCGATCAGCCGGGCCCGCGGGTGGGCGTCAAGAAAGTCCAGCAGCGGCTGCAGCAGCCTGTGTTCGTGATCCTGGAACAGCTTCCGTACGTGAGCAGATTGTTCCAGCGCTGGCGCGCTCGGATCTCCGCCGTAGTGCCGGTGGATCGACTCAAAGTAGTCGATGACGCCATTGCTGGCGGCCAGCTGCGCGTGGTCCGGCCCGGCGGGCAGCATGCGCGCGGCCGGCTTGGCGTTGTTGAAGTAATGGCCCTGATTGGGCAGCGCGTCATTGAGCGCCTGGGTGAGGGTCATCACCCCCTGGTGGGGCCCGTAGACCTTGTAGAGCGAAAACAGATAGACGTCGGTTCCCATGGCGGTGACGTCCGGCAGTCCGTGGCCGCAGTAGGACACGCCGTCGACTACGGTGATCGCCCCGGCCTCATGCGCCCGGTCGACGATGTCACGCACCGGGTTGTAGCTCGCAACGATATTGGAGGCGTGGGTGAAACACACCAGACGGGTCCGGTCGGCGAGCAGCTTCTCAAGGTCTGCGGGGTCCAGCTCGCCGGTTGCGGGGTCCACCTGCCACTCGCGCACCGTGAAGCCCTCCTCACCCAGGCGCCGAAACACGCCGATGTTGGCTTCGTGATCCTGATTGGTCACGATCACCTCGTCACCGGGCGAGAAGTGTCGACGAAAAGCCTGAGCCAGCACGTAGGTCTGCTGCGAAGTGGACGGTCCGAAGTGACATTCGTCCGGAGTGACGTTGAGCCAGGCCGCCATCCGCTCGCGCGCCGAATCCATCCGCCGGCCCGCCTCGATGGACGCTTCAGACCACGCGTAGGGCTGGAGCTTGAGCGCGGTGTAGTAGTGATTCAGCTGCTCGATCACCGGCGCGCAGGCGTACGAGCCCCCGGCATTCTCGAAGTGAGCCCAGCCCTCTAGTGACGGCTCGGCGAAGGCGGGGAAACAGCTGCGGACAAAAGGGCTATCCAGAGTCATGGCAAATCCGTTGGTGGGCGGCGAGCGCATTGCATCGCGTGCCCGCCGCTGCGTCAATCCGACGCGCCGGCGAATGCTCGGGCTTCCCTGTCGAGTGTGGTTATCCAGTACACTTACGCGCACGCCATAGGGAAGCAAAATTCATGTCGGAGCAGAGTCAGGCCGCCGAAGCCCGCGGTTTTCTTGGTGCTGTGGAACGAATCGGCAATAAGCTGCCCGACCCCGCGATGCTTTTTGTGGGCCTGCTGTTTGTCGTCTGGGTGCTGTCCTGGCTCCTTTCCTACGTAAGCTTTTCGGTGGTCGATCCGCGATCCGGGGAGCCGATTCAGATCATCAACCAGCTGTCGGGCGGCGCGATCACCGCTTTTTTGACCGGACTGGTGACCAATTTTGTGGGGTTCGGCCCGGTCGGGACGGTGCTGGTGGCGATGCTCGGCATCGGCGTCGCGGAGCACTCCGGCTTTATCACCACGGGCATCCGGGCGCTGCTGAACGTGACCGCACGCTGGCTGCTGACCCCGATGGTGATCCTGGTGGGCATCGTTTCGCACTCGGCGGTGGACGCCGGCTACGTGCTCGTGATTCCGCTCGGTGGGGTGATCTTCTACGCGGCGGGACGACATCCCCTGGCGGGCATTGCGGCGGCATTTGCCGGCGTGTCCGGCGGCTTTTCGGCCAACTTTGTGCCCAGCGCGCTCGATCCGCTGCTGCAGGGTCTGACGCAGAGCGGCGCGCAGCTGCTCGACCCGAACATCGCGGTTAACACGCTCAATAACTACTTCTTCACCACCGCCTCATCGGTGCTGATTATCTGCCTGGGCTGGTGGATCACCGACCGCATGGTCGAGCCGCGGCTCGCCGGCGTGGAGATCGACGGCGACGAAGAAGGTCTGCCGGAGATGCATGACCTCAAAGACAACGAGCGTAAGGGCCTGTTGTGGGCGCTCCTGGTCATGGTGGGTGGTCTGGTGTTGCTCGGTCTGTCGATCGCTTTTGACTGGCTGCCGTGGCGCGACGCCAACGGTGCACTGGCCAGTTTCACGGCGCCGATCATGCGCTCCATCGTGGCGCTGATCTTTTTTCTCTTTCTGATTCCCGGCGTCGTCTTCGGCTACGTCTCCGGCACCTTCAAGAGTTCGAAAGACGTGATCGAGGGGATGACCCAGGCGATGCACGCCATGGCTTACTACCTGGTCATCATGTTTTTTATTGCCCAGTTTGTGTACGCCTTTGGTGCATCCAACCTCGGTACGCTGCTCGCGCTGCAGGGCGCGGAAGCGCTGAAACAGCTCGATCAGTTTCCCTCGGTACTCATCGTTGGCATCGTGCTGCTGACCGCCTTCGTGAACCTCTTTGTGGGTTCAGCCAGCGGCAAGTGGGGGCTGTTGTCACCCATCTTTGTTCCCATGCTGATGACGCTCGGCATCTCGCCGGATCTGACCCAGGCGGCCTACCGGGTGGGTGACTCCAGCAGCAACATCATCACGCCGCTGATGCCCTATTTCCCGCTGGTGGTGGTTTACTGCCAGCGCTACGTCAAAAGCACCGGCATCGGCACGCTGGCCGCAATGATGCTGCCGTACTCGCTCTGGTTCATCTGCAGCTGGACGGTGTTTCTACTGGTTTACTACGCGCTGGGTCTGCCGCTCGGCATCCAGGCCAGCTATACCTATCCGGCCGGCTGATGTCGCAGCCGCTGCCCGTCGCCGCCGACGTCGACTTGGACCGGTTTATGGGCGCCTGGTACGTCCAGGCCCATATCCCGCCGCCTTTCACCGGCGGCGCCTACAACGCCGTTGAAACCTACACGCGGGCCGGGGAGTCGCGGGTTGACGCCCACTACCGCTACAACAAGGGAAGCCTCAGCGGTGCTGAGAAGGTCATGCTGGCAAAAGGGTTTGTCACGCCAGGCACCGGGAACGCCATCTGGCGCATGCAGTTCATGTGGCCGTTTAAGTCCGACTACCGCATCAGCCACCTGGACGAAGATTACCGCGAGACGATTATCGCCCGGGAGAAACGCGACTACGCCTGGATCATGACGCGCGATCAGCACATCAGCGATGCGGCGCTGACCGAGCTGAAGGAACGAACACGGGGTCTGGGCTACAGTCTGGACAAGCTGGAGATCATTCCTCACTCAGGCGCCTGATGGCGGTCACGATGACCGCGATATCCCTCCGCTAACCCGCAGCTCCGCGAGTCGCCAGCCAGATCACCACGGCGTAGCGGGCCGCCTTGCCGGCGAAGACCAGCACCACAAAAGGCAGCCAGCGCACCCGAAGAATCCCGGCAATCACGGTGAGCGCGTCACCCCCGATCGGCGCCCAGGCCAGCAGCAGGCTCCACTGGCCATACTTTTGAAACCAGCTTTCGGCTTTCGCGAACTGGGCAGGAGTCAATCTGAGCAATCGGGTGACGCGGTCTCGTGGGAGCAGTAGTCCCAGAACTGCATTCAGTACAGCTCCAAGGGTGTTGCCAATGCTGGCTACCAACCAAAGCGTCCAGGGTGAAGCCCCGGCCAGCACGGCACCTACGACGGCAACCTCCGAGTATCCCGGCAGAATGGTGGCCGCCAGGAAAGCCGCGCCGAACACCGACAAATAGATCATGGCATGGGTGTCAGCGGGTCGACAGGCAAGTAGCGAAATGTCCTGGCGGTAGTTGGGTTTTTCACTGCGCTCTACGGAAGACGAAATCGAAGCGAGCTTATAGCACGCCCCAGGTCACCGATCTGTGCCTCTCGACCCACCCGGGTTAGCTCCAAACTGAGTACGCTCGGGCTTTGGCATGGCTCCGACTGCGTTAAACTCACAGCCTTTACGACCGTCAGCAACCCGACAATGTACTGCCATGATTCCACTGGTTAGCGATACCGAAACCCAACCCACGCCCGACATGCGCGAGGCCATCGCTCGCGCCGTCGTGGGTGACGAGCAGAAAGGCGAAGATCCGACGGTCAACCGGCTGCTGGAAAAGACCGCCGGGCTGCTGGGCCAGGAGGCGGCGCTGTGGCTGCCCGGGGGAACGATGTGCAACATGATTGCGATCAAGGTTCATACCCGGCCCGGTGACGTGGTTTTTGCCGACGTTATGTCCCACATCTTTCGAGCGGAATCCGGCGGAGCGGCGATCACCTCGAGCGTGATGCTCGAATCGGTCGACAGCGAGCGCGGTATTTTCACCGTGGACCAGCTCGACGTAGCTCGAGCTCGGGCCCAGGCCTGCCCGGAGCCCTACGCTGCGCCGCTTGGGCTGGTCTGCGTCGAGCAGACACACAACTTTGGCGGCGGCTGCGTGTGGACCGAGGACGAGCTGAAGGCTGTCGCTGAGGCGGCGCGGGAACATGGCATGCCGGTCCATATGGACGGTGCGCGACTGCTGAATGCCGCGGTTGCCAGCGATGTGCCGGCGAGCCGATTCGGCGCGTTGATGGACAGCGTCTGGCTCGATTTCACCAAGGGACTGGGTGCGCCGATCGGTGCCGTACTCGCCGGCAGTCGGTCGTTTGTGGATCAGGCGCGACGCTACAAGCAGGCGTTCGGCGGGGCCATGCGTCAGGCGGGGATCGCCGCTGCCGGCTGCCTGCACGCCCTGGATCATCACGTCACCCGGTTGGCCGACGATCACCGACTCGCCCGGACGCTCGCCCAGGCACTCGGCGCCATGTCCGGCGTTGTGGTCAGCAATCCCGAGCCGGAAACCAACATGGTGTTCTTTCGCGTCGACCCGGCTCTGATCAGCCACGGCGAACTCATCGAAACGCTTGCCGAACGGGGTGTGGCGCTGGGGGACGCGGGCGCTGAAATCCGTGCAGTCACCCATCTGGATATCACTGCTGAAATGCTGGCCGAGGCGATTGAGAAGATTCAGGACGTTCTAACGGCGGCTCAGGCGAGGGTGGCGTGATGAAGCTCGGCGACTTCACAACGTTGAGTTTTGACTGCTACGGCACGTTGATCGACTGGGAAACCGGCATGCTCGACGCCCTGATGCCGCTGACCTACCAGGTATCTCCCGCACCGGACCGTAACGACATTCTGGCCGCGCACGGGCAGGTCGAAACGGCGCAGCAGCAGGCCAACCCGACCCTGTCGTACGTTGAGACGCTCGCGGTTGTTTACCGACGCCTGGCGGAACGATGGCGCATCGCGGTGAGTTGGGATGAGTGCCTCGAATACGGTCGCAGCGTCGGTCGCTGGGAGCCGTTTCCCGATACCGTCGACGCGCTGGCCTACCTGGCCGAACACTACCAGCTGGTCATCCTGTCAAACGTTGACAACCACCTGTTTGCCGAGACGGAGAAAAGGCTCAAGGCCTCATTTGATGCGGTCTTTACGGCGCAGGACATCGGTTCTTACAAGCCGGCCGAGCGGAATTTCCGCTACATGCTCGAACGCCTGGAGGCCATGGGGACAGGCCAGGATCAGATTCTGCATACGGCGCAGAGCCTGTATCACGACCACGAGCCCGCGGCGAAGCTGGGACTGTCGCGATGCTGGATTCACCGCCGCTTTGACAAGACCGGGCCCGGCGCAACGCCGGACCTCGCCGACGCGCCGCAGCCGGATTTCACGTTCAACTCGCTGGCCGAGCTGGTGGAGGCCCACCGCGCAGAAATGGGGCAGTCGAACCCGGACTGAGTAACGTCCTCGGGAGCGTCAGCCGGCTATGTGTGATCAGGCCCTGAACGCTCTTGCCAGGGAGCCCCGTCAGCGTCCGAAAGAACCAGGTCGCCTGTCAGTCGATCAAAGTCGGCCTCGCTGAGCGAGCCCGAGCGGCGGGCAGCGTCCAGCGCACAGAACGACAGGTGGTCCCGGCTGACCTCAAAGAAAGTCCGCAGATCGCGACGGGTGTCGCTGCGGCCGTAGCCATCGGTTCCCAGCGCGACAAACGGGCAGTCGAGGTAGGCCGCGAGCGGTTCCACCACCGCTCTCACGTAATCGGTCACGGCGACAACCGGCGTCGGGCCGGCCAGCTCCCGTTCCAGCGTGCTCACCAGGTCCTCCGATTCGCCGTGCCGACGCTTGCGCGCCACCTCGGCGGCATTGCGAACCACTTCGCTGGCGGAGGTGAGGCTAAGGAGCTCGACCCGGATTCCGGCCTCAGCCAGCCACCGGGCGCTCGCCAGCGCCCCAACAAAAATGGTGCCGCTGGCGACGAGCCTGACCTGCGTTTCGCCGTCGGGCCCGAGGCGCTGGTAGCGGTAGAGGCCGGAGATCACCATCTCGGGCGTCACGTGCTCAGGCATCGCCGGCTGCTCAACGTTTTCGTTGCCGACGGTCAGGTAGTAGAACTCATCGACGGTCTGCGCCAGCATACGGCGCGCGCCGAAGTCGAAGATGGCCGCGACCTCGTAGCCAAATGCCGGATCGTAGGCCCGGCAGGCCGGCACGGTGGCCGCGATGAGCTGGCTGGTGCCGTCCTGATGCTGCAGCCCTTCACCCGACAGGGTGGTCCGACCCGCCGTCGCGCCGATCAAAAACCCCCGGGCCCGCTGGTCGGCGGCGGCCCAGATGAGATCACCCACCCGCTGAAAGCCGAACACGCTGTAGAAAATGTAGATCGGCAGCAGCGCCAGGTCGTGGGTGCTGTAAGCGGTGGCTGCGGCGCTCCAGGAGGACAGCGCGCCGGCTTCGGTGATGCCCTCTTCGAGCAGCTGGCCGTCGCGCGACTCGCGATACACCATCAGCGACTGCTGATCCTCTGGCTGATACTGCTGGCCGTCGGGCGAATAGATGCCGATCTGCCGGAACAGGCCGGCCATGCCGAAGGTGCGTGCCTCGTCGGCGACAATCGGTACGATCTTCGGCCCGAGCGCCGGGTCCTTCAGCAGCTTGGACAAATGCCGCACCAGCACGCTGGTGGTGGACACCGGGCGCTTGCTGCCGGCGAGCGCAAAGTCGGCGGTGGCCTTAAGTTCCGGCACCGGCAGCGGGGTAGATCGGCGGCGTCGCTGCGGCAGAAACCCGCCGAGGCTGCGGCGCCGCTCCATCAGGTACTCATATTCAGCGGTGCCGACTTCGGGGCGGTAAAAGGTCATGCTTGCCGCCTGTTCGTCGGTCAGGAGCAGGTCGAAGCGGTCCCGGTAGGCCAGCAGGTCGTCCGACCCCAGCTTTTTCTGCTGGTGGCTGGTCATCCGCGACTCGCCCACCGTACCCATGCCAAAACCCTTCTTGGTTTTGGCCAGGATCACGGTTGGCTGATCCGACGGCTGGCGCGCCTGCGCCATCGCGGCAAAAAGCTTCTTCGGGTCGTGCCCGCCGCGGTGGAGCTGGTTGATCTCGTCGGGCGACAGGTGAGCCACCAGCTCACGAAGCGCGGGATCCAGCGAGAAAAAGTGCTCGACGTTGTACTGGCCGTCGTTGGCGCCCAGCGTCTGATACTGCCCGTCCACCGTGTTGGCAAAGTGTTTGGCCAGCACGTGGTCGGTGTCCGCGGCGAACAGGGTGTCCCAGTCTGAACCCCACAGCACCTTGATCACCCGCCAGCCGGCCCCGGTGAAGGTCGCCTCCAGCTCCTGGATAATCTGGCCGTTGCCCCGCACCGGCCCATCGAGCCGCTGCAGGTTGCAGTTGACGATAAACGTGACGTTGTCCAACCGCTCGCGCGCGGCAATCGAGAGACCCGCAAGTGATTCCGGCTCATCCATCTCGCCATCGCCGAACACGCCCCAGACGTGACGACCGGTAGTGTCGGCAAGGCCGCGCGCGTGCAGGTACCGCATGAAGCGCGCCTGGTAAATGGCGGCCAGCGGACCGATACCCATGGACCCGGTTGGGAACTGCCAGTAGTCCGGCATCAGCCACGGGTGGGGATAGGCGCTCAGCCCCTGACCGGCTGCCTCGCGCCGAAACTTGAGCAGCGTGTCCTCGTTGAAGCGTCGCTCGACAAACGAGCGGGCATAGATGCCGGGCGAGGAGTGCGGCTGATAGAACACCAGATCTCCGCCGCCCGTGGCGTCCGAGCCGCGGAAAAAGTGATGGAAGCCGGTTTCAAAAATCTCTGCGGCTGAAGCGTAGGTGGCGATATGGCCGCCGAGCTCAGCGTGGGCCTTGTTGGCCCGGCTGACCATACACAGCGCGTTCCAGCGCATCATGGCCGTGAGCCGCTGTTCGATCGCCAGGTCGCCAGGGTAGGGCGGCTGATCGTGCAGGTCGATTGAGTTCAGGTAGGCCGAAAAGCGCGCCGGCGGGCCGTCCACACCCTGCTCGCGGGCGTAGGCATCCAGCGTGCCCATCAGAAAGCGGGCCCGTTCCGGTCCGGCGTGGCGGATGACCGAAGCCAGGGAATCGAGCCAGTCCTGTGTCTCCTCCGGATCGGTATCGTCGGTGTTTTCAAACAGCGGATCGAATTGTTTCACGGTATAACCTTACCTGGGCGCAGCTCCCCAGTCTTTTGTAACCCTCCGAGTGTTCTCTGACAAACGAATTCTGTGGATGACTCCATGCAGCAAAATCATGCGGATTTGCCGCGATTGCCTCTACACTGACGCCGCACCTGAGGAGACAGCGTCATGACCACCATCGATCGTCACTTTGTCCGGCTCACCGAAGGGCTGGTGCACTATCGCGAGGCGGGCTCGGATCAGACCGGTCTGCCGATCCTGATGATGCACGCCTCGCCGGCCAGCTCAGCGTTTCTAGAGCCGCTGATGGCGGAGCTGGGGAAGACTCGCCGGGTGATTGCACCCGATACCCTGGGCAACGGCGATTCGGCCCCGCCCCTCGAGCCTTCGCCGGAACTTCAGGACTATGCCGACAGCATGGTGCGCTTTCTCGACGCGTTGGATATTGCGCGCTGCGACGTCTACGGAACGCATACGGGTTCCCATATCGGTGTTGAGCTGGCGCTGGCGCAGCCCGAGCGGGTGGCCCACCTCACCATGCACGGTATCGCCGTGCTCTCGGACGAGGAGCGCGAAGCGTTCCTGGCCCACTACGCGCCGCCGCAGGCGCCCGACGAGATCGGCGGGCAGTTCAACTGGGCGTTTCACTACGTTCGGGACCAGATGATCTTCTATCCGCATTTCCGGAAAACGCCGGACCACATTCGCTTCGGCGGTCACCTGGAGCCCGAGTTTCTGCATACCCTGGCGGTCGGGCTGCTCAAGAACCTGACGCACTACCACAAGACCTATCACGCGGTGTTCCGTCATCCCATTCTCGAACGGCTGGCGTTGCTGGAAGTGCCCGCCTGCCTGCTGACCCACGCTGAGGATCCGCTGAGGGATGCCACCCAAGCGGTTTCCGAACAGGTCGCCGAGGTGGAGGTGCTGGATCTGGCTGACGCGTCTCCCGGCACCGAGGCACAAACGCTGCTGAGCTGGCTGGCATAAAAAACGCCGCGAGCGGTGAAGCTCGCGGCGCCTGTTGCTGCGGCACTTGCCAGTGCCTCCTCCTAGTACATCAGCGCTCGCCAGCGCTTTATCTTCGTACTTGAGCGCCCTCCGGCGCTTCCTCTCAGAAAGGCGGCGCAGCGGTTCGGGGTGATGCTCCGCCGCGCCTGGTGAGGTGCATGAATGCACCTGAAATTGATCAATCGTCGTTGAGCTCCAGGCCGCTGCCGCGGTGCTGATACAGCGCGTTGGCGTTGACCACGTTGTTGGCCCACAGGTAGCCATTGGCCCAGAGGTAGCCGTTGGCCCAGAGGTAGCCGTTCGCCCACAGGTAGCCATTGGCCCAGAGATAGCCGTTGGCCCACAGGTAGCCGTTCGCCCAGAGGTAGCCGTCGGACCAGACGTAGCCGTCAGCGGCGGAGTAGCCGTTGGCCCACAGGTAACCGTTGGCCCAGAGGTAGCCGTTACCCCAGACCTCGTCACCCCAGAGCAGGGCGGTGTCCTGGATGGTGATCACCTCACCCTCGTCGGAGCGGCCCATCTTGGGTGACAGCGCGTCGCCGAAGACAAACCCGTCTTCGTTGAGGGCCGCCTGCACGTCCAGTACTCCGGCGCCCGCGTAGGTCGGGTCCTCGTTCACCTTACGTGCTGAGCGCATCAGGCGAGCCTTGACGGTCGCCGGCTCGAGGCTCGGGTCTTTCGACAGCATCAGGGCAGCGGCGCCGGAGACGGCTGCGGCCGCCATGCTGGTGCCGGACAGCTCCATGTAGTTGTCACCGCAGTCCGAGCATCCCTCCAGGCGCTCCGAAAGGTCGCCCGCCAGCTTGTCGCTGAGGCTGACCGAGGCCACCCACTTGTTGCCGGGAGCAACAAGGTCGGGCTTCAGAAAGTGATCGATGGCCGTCGGGCCTCGGGATGAATAGGTCGAGGTATAGTCGTCGCCGAAGCTGGTCGTGCCGTTGTCCGTGATGGAACCGACGGTGATGACCTTCGGTGAGTTACCCGGGCTAGTGATCGTGAAGTGACCTTCGCGGCCATAGTTGCCCGCGGACACCACCACGGTGATGCCGGCATCCCAGACGCGCTCCACGGCCTGCACCAGCGGGTCGGTTTCAGCCGATTCGGTTACGGGCTTGCCCAGGGACAGATTCACCATGCGGATGTTGCGGGCTTCAGCGTTTTCCAGAACCCACTCCAGACCGGAGATCACCTCGGCGACCGTGCCACGGCCGGTGCTGTCCAGCACACGAACCGGATGGATCTTGGCGCCGGGCGCAACACCCTTGAAGTCCTGGCTCGGTGCGTACTCGCCCTTGCCGCTGATCACGCCGGCAACGTGCGTGCCGTGGCCGAAGCCGTCGTGCTGTGAGTTGGTGGCGACGTCCACGTCAACCGAGACATTGTCCAGATCGAAGCTTTGTCCCGGGACCATGTTCCAGGCGCTGAAACCGAACTGGACGTAGTGCTCGCCCACGAACTGCGAACCGTCCACAACGTGAGTGGTCCAGTCGGTATTACCCTGGGGATAGACGCGATCCAGCGGCGTCCAGCCGTGCCGGTTGGACCAGCCCCAGATGTCCACGCCTGCCTGGTTGTTGCTGCCGCTTGGTGCGGTGCCGCGCCAGTCGAAGCGCAGCGTTACCGACTGCACGCCGCTCAGATTGACCGCGCGCTTGAGCGCGTTCCAGTCAGACGAGTGGCCAAGCCGCGCAAAAAAGCCGCCGCTGCCGTCGCTGACCAGGCGGACATTGCCTCCGTTATGGCTGTTGTCATCCTGGTCTTCCTCCCATGGATAAGACCAGTTCATCTCGCCGTCCTGGTTGCTGTACGAGCGGCTGTCGAAGCGGTCCTGGAAGCCGCCGCTCAGCTGTGTGGACACCACGGCGACGTTGTCGATTTCGACGTACTGACCGTCAAATCCGTTAAAGCCAAAGCCGATGTTGGTCTCTTCGGCAATGTAGGGGGTGAGGTCGACCTCGGCGTTCGTGAAATCCGTGCTCTCATCGATTGGGAACTGGTGGATCACGGACCAGCCGGCGCCCTCCGACCACTGCCAGATATCGAGTACACCGTCCCGGGCGCCTTGCGGATGATGGGCCCGCCAGTCGAAGCTGAGATAGGCGGTGCGCGCGCCGTCCAGGTTCACCAGTCGGCTCAGCGAGGTGTAGTCGTTATCCACCTGCATACGCACGACGTAGTCGTGATCTGGATCGTAAACGAGACGGACGTCGCCACTGTGCGGGCTGTTGTCATCCTGGTCCTCATGCCATCGCCAGTTGAACAGAGCGTTACCTTCGTTGGCTTCGTAGCCGTTGCTGGCGAAGCTGTCGAAGCGCTGCAGGGCGTTGGTCGCCGGAACAATCTCGACCGGATTTTCCACGTCGAGGTCGTTGTGCTGCGCTACGCCAGAGTCGAGGACCGCAACGCCGACGTTACTGGCCGGAAATGCGTTCGGGCTGGATGCTGACGGCAGGTTGACGGTAGCGCGAGCGCTACGCGACATCGCTGCCACCGAATCGTTGGCGCTGAAGCCAATTACGTCGGTACTGGCCAGCAGCAGCTCTTCGGTCTGCGCCGGCAGCCGGACCTCAACCATGTTCAGCGTTCCGAACTGGCGGACGACCTCACCACCGAGCTCGTTAACGTGGCGAGCAATGGCGTCGAAGGAGCCGGCCTTGTACGAAACGACCAGCTCAGCCTGCTCAGGCTGCGCCACCGAGTGAAATTGTCCCGCCGGCGGCGCCGGAATGGCCGGGACGCTGGGCCGCTCAGATGCCTCCACCGCGGGAGCCGTGAACCCGACCGGGCTCACACCCGTCACCGGCGCAGCCTCGGCGGGCAAGCCAGGTGCCGGTGTGGATGCGCCTATCGCGGCGCTCAGCGGGGTTTGGCGAGTGGCCGGGACAGGCAGGGTCAGCTGCTTCAGCGCGACGGCTGGCGTCGGTTGGTCCGCTGGTGGCGCCGCCTGCGGGCTCAGAGCCTGGTAGGCGACCGAGAGCGCAACAGCAGCAGTTGCGGTGACGAGATAGCGGTTCATGACTGACTTCCTGTCGGTATTGATGATGGCTAATACAAGGCAAGGCCTGTGCCAACAATCAGTCTGCAGGACGATCCGAATAAATAGGTAATAAAAACAGCCCTTTACACGCCTTCCGGGGTTTCAGGGCTGGCGAGGAGTGGAATCGGCGCAACACTAAATTCGGCGGACCGCACGAAAAAACCGGCGGATGCTGACAATTTTGGTGGATCAGTGGGCTTGGAGCCGCCGCTTTTGATGGGGTCCGGTGCGGGGGCCAGCGCTGCTGTCGCGGCTGATGCAGATCGCGGCCTCGGCGGGAACGGTTATGCGAACGCGGCTAAAGGTTCTTCACCCTCACACATACCCCGGTGCAAAACCCGGTTGCCGACCACCGCTGAGTGGTCCGCCCGATGCATGGCGCAGCGGTTGTCCCAGATCACAACGTCCCCGGGCCGCCAGCGATGAACGTAGAGGTGATCGGGCCTTAGCGAATGCTCGTAAAGTTCTTCAATCAAGCCCGCCGGATCTGCGACGTCAGCGCCGGCGATCGCCACGCAGCGTTCAGGCGTCGACAGGTAGAGGGCGGTCCGTCCGCTGATCGGGTGGCGGCGAAACAGCGGATGCCAGCAGGCTGACTCTGCCTCGTCTTCCAGCTCAAGGCCGGTTACGACGTGTTTCACCCGGGCATGTCGCAGCGTGCTTTTGAGCGACTCGTCCAGGCGGTCGTAAGCATCGTACTGGTTACTGAACAGGGTCTCGCCGCCTTGTTCAGGCAGCATGACGGCTCGCAGCGCGGTAAACGACGGTGGCCGTCGGACGTAACTCGTATCGCTGTGAAAAACGCTGCGTGGCGGCGTGCGGCGCCCGATGTTGCTGACAACGTTGAGCTCAAGCTTGTCGGAGACCCGCTGTTCGCCCACGGTGAACGTCAGCGGCGCCAGTCGCTCCAAAAACGCCTGAAAGCATAGGTCGTCGATCATCTGATCGCGCAAGACGAGCACCACGTTGGCAGCCAGCACGTTACGCAGGTGCTCGATTTCGGACAGTCCGATATCGGCTGTTGAAAAACCTTTCAGCTCGCAACCAAACGGGTTTTGAGGGTGTTGGGTCCAGGCTGTCATCAGAGGGAGTCGGTTTGACAAGTGGGATACCGACAATGACCAACCGCAGGTGGACCGCGCGTCAACGAGCGGGTAGATTTTCGGGCTTCGTGGCGTGCCTGTGCGCATGAATTTCACGGTTTTTGTTTAAGACTTCGAATCTCAACGCTCTGGGAGACAACCATGACCTTCGTTCGGCACTTCCTGCTGATTGCCTTTACGTTGACCGCGCTGCCGTCGTTCGGCCACGTCCTGTTTCTTGTGGTCCCCGATCACGACGTGCCGGCCAATACGGAGGTCGAGGTCGCGCTGGTGAACGGCACCTTCGAGAAAAGCGAAAACGCCATTGCGCGGAACCGCATGGTCGACGTTACCTATCTCGACGGGACTGGAAAGCGCGTATCGGTACCGACGTCAGCCTGGCGCGATGAGGATCTAAAGGCCATCGTCAACCTGAACAGCGGTGGTGAGGGAACAGCCCTGCTGGGTGTGTCTACCGGGTCGCGGCTGATCGAGATGTCCGCAGAAGACTTCAATCGATACCTGCGCAACGACGGTGTGCTCGATACGCTCGAGGCGCGGCGCGCGGCAGGCATTCTCGACAGCCCGGCCCGCGAAAGCTATGCCAAACACGTCAAAACCCTGCTGCGGGTGGGCGGAGGCAGCAGCGACGCCTGGCAGACGGTACTCGGCTATCCCGTGGAGCTGGTCCCGCTCTCCAATCCGTTTGAGCTCCGATCGGGCGACACGTTGAGGCTGCAGGTGTTGGCCAGCGGCAAAGCCCTTCCGAACCAGCTGGTGTTCGCCAGCCACGAGAACTTTCACGGGCACGGTGATGACGGTAGCCATCAGGAGGCAGAGAATGCCCGCAGCGATGAGAACGGTGTCGTTGAAATACCGGTGAGCGAGCCCGGACGCTGGTACGTCCGCCTGATCCACATGGTGGAAGACGAGTCGGGGGAGTACGACTACATCTCCGAGTGGGCCACGCTCACCTTTGAGGTGGCTCCCTAGGATCCGGGTCAGCGGGAGTGCTGCCGGGGGAAACTACTCCGGCATATGCGGATCGTCATCGTCATCAGGCAGAGGGCCGGCTTCCGCCGGCTGCCGCGCGATCCAGTTTTCGACATAGTGCACGTGGGTTGCCTCCTCACTCGCGAACTCCTCAGCGTAGCGACGCACCTCCTCGTCCTCCGCCTCAGCGGCCACGGCCGCGTAAAAGTCCCGGGCCCGGCTCTCCGATTCCAGCGCCATCGCCATCGCGTGGGCGGTGGTCATGCGGTAATGAGCCTCTTCCATCGGTGAGGTCTCTGGCGCATCGTCGCCGCCCCAGTCAAAGTCCCAGGGTGCTATTTGTTCCAGCTGCCTGCCCGCCGTCAGCTCCCGAACCGCCTCTGCGTGTTGGCGGCCATACTGCGCCAGCTTCTGGAAAATCGCGGCGGCTTCGAAGTTGTTGTGCACCTCCATCACGCCCGCCAGTTCCTCAAGACGTTCTGCCGCTTCGGTTTCCAGCGCCAGGGAGTGCGCCAGAAAGACGCCCAGTTCGTTGCAAGCTGACTTTTCTGGGGAACTCACAGGGCAAACTCCTCGGCGAACGCTTCGACGTTGCCGACACCCGCGGACGGCTGCCGTCGTGGCTGTACATCACTTTGAAAAATGATGCCGGTGGAAAAGCCGTCGTCCAGGTGGATCCGCTGCGAGGCTTCCTGGGGATCTGACGTAGGCTGCGGCTCAAAGGCCCGCACCACCTTTTTCCAGCCGGTCTGTTCGGGACAGAAAGTGGGGCACGGGCTCAGCACCTGAATAAAGGCAAAGCCCGGATGTTCGATGCCCGCGGCGACCATCCGGGCAATCTCGTTGGGCTGACCCGAGAACGCCCGCGCGATGAACCCGGCCCCGGACGCCAGCGCAATCGCCGCCGGGTTAAACACGCGCAGGCCGCTGCCGTGTGGGGTGAGCTTGCTCCGGTCCCAGTCCGGCGGCGTGGTTGGTGATGCCTGGCCTTTGGTCATGCCGTACACCTCGTTGTCCATCACCACGTAGGTCAGGTCGACGTCACGGCGGCAGGCGTGCAGGAAGTGGTTACCGCCGATTGAGAAGCCGTCGCCGTCGCCGCCCGCCACCAGCACGGTCAGATCGGGGCGCGCGAGCTTGAGCCCGGTTGCCAGCGGCAGCGCCCGGCCGTGGATACCGTGGAAACCATAGCTGTCCAGGTAGGCCGGCGCCCGCGACGAGCAGCCTATGCCCGAGACCATCGCCACTTCCTCTTTCGACTTCCCGAGGTGGGCGAGTGCCTTGGTCAAAGCATTGAGGACCGCAAAGTGTCCACAGCCCGGACACCAGACCGGCTTGACGGTCGATTTATAGTCTTTCGGTCTTAGCGGCAGCTCAGACATGCCCGTACCCGAGTTCGGTGACCCTGCTGATGATGGTGCTCGCCCTCACCGGCAGCGGGCCTGGACACGCCAGGTGATCAGCCTCCAGGCCATTTAGCTGGCTTCGCAGATAGTGGAGGAACTGCGCGCTGTGACTCTGCTCAAGCACCAGCACCTTGTCGACGTCGGCCAGGGCTTCGCGCACCGCCTTTAAGGGAAAGGGTGCCAGCAGACGAAGCGCCAGCACCCGCACGTCGATGCCCGCTTCGGCCAGTCGCAGCCTCGCCTCGTGGCATGCCCCGTAGGTTGACCCCCAGCACACGATCGCCAGCCTGCCCTCGCCTTCGCTTCGGATGGCGAGATCGCCGTAGTCAAAGTCCCGGATCTTGCGCTGCCTTTTGTCCAGCTGCTGCTGGTGGTCAGAGGCAGCGCTGGAAGGCTTGCCGCTGACTTCGTGTTCGAGCCCGTCGGCGGTGTACATGCCGTGGGGCTGGCCGGGAATCGCCATCGGCGACAACCCATCTGCGGTCATGGCGTAGCGGTGGTAGACCTCATCGGCCTTCGGTTCAGCGGTTCGCCGGCGCGTTATGAAATCCAGCGACGCCGGTCGATCGATGATCGCCCTCGTCTGCGCCAGAAACTGATCGGACAGCAGCAGCGCCGGCGTTTGCAGCGACTCGGCCAGATGGACGGCCCATTGTGTTGTCAGGGTGGCGTCAGCGATGTCGCTGCAGGCGAGCAACAGATGCGGCGCGTCGCCATGCATGCCGTAAAGCGCGATGTTGAGATCGGTTTGTTCAGACTTGGTGGGGATTCCCGTGGAGGGACCGCCGCGCTGGACATTGACCACCACCAGCGGCGTTTCGCTGGCGACCGCCAGACCCATACCCTCCATCATCAGCGCCAGCCCCGGCCCCGAGGTTGCGGTCAGGGACGGCACGCCGCCCCAGGAAGCGCCGATGATGGCGTTGATGGAGGCGAGCTCGTCTTCCGCCTGCAGCAGCTGCCCGCCGACGGCTTCGAGGCGTGGCGCGAGATACTCCAGGAGATCGGATGCCGGCGTGATGGGGTAGGCCGCCACAAATCGAACGCCGCCTCGCAGGGCACCAAAGCCAGTCGCCTCGTTGCCACTCAGCAACCACCGGTCTTTGCCGTTTCCCGCGCTGATCGACAGGGCCGGTATCCCCTCATCGGCACTTTCGAAGCCCGCAGCGGCGGAAGCGATGCTCGCCGCTATGGCATCAGCCCCCTTGGCGGCAAAGTGTTCCGTCAGCAGAGCATCTACCGCATCGAGGTCACTGCCCAGCCAGCGCGCCAGCCACCCCAGCGCGTACATGTTGGGTCTGCCGCCCTCGATTTCCTTGACCGTGGTCGTCATCGGCAGCTGCGAAAACCGCGCGGACTCGGCGAAGGCTGGCGGGTCCCCAGCCGCTGCGTCGGAGACCACGACGCAGTCCTGCGTCAGAGGAATCTCATCCGCAAACCGCTCGGCGTTGTTCCAATCCAGCGCCAGCAACATGTCAAAAGCGTCCGGCGCACCGCGGACCGGCGTGTCGCTAAAGCGAAGTAGCGCAGCAGCCTCGCCGCCGCGAATCTGCGGACCGTAAGATTTGCTCATCAGCCCGTAAAGGCCCCGCCGTGCGGCCAGGGTGAGCAAAAGCTGCCCCACCGTGACGATGCCGGCCCCGCCGGAACCGAGCAGTGCCAACGCAAAAGTCTGCATTGCTTGAGGGTCCTCCCGTGGCCTTAAACGGCGGCCGAACTCAACGTGCAGTTTCCCGCGTCGTGGGGTGGCCAGCTAGAGCGAAATGTACGTATTGCGGGGAGCGACGACGCAACAAACCTTTGCTTGTTTGAAGCTCGATCTAAGGCACCCCGCCAGATGGCGTGTTGCGCCAGTTGGCTCTTAGAGGTTTGGCAAGAGAGCAGACTCCGCCCTGAGTGCAAACTCCAGCTTCTCAACGTCGGCCGCGTTGTTGTAGAAGTGCGGTGCAACGCGGATGTTGTTGTCTCGCTCGGTGAGGATCACGTCGCGTGCGTCCAGGCGCTCGACCAGTTTCGGTGCATCGTTGGAGCGGATGGCGAGCATGGCTCCGTGGTGATCGTTAGGGGTTACGAGATGCCAGCCGTTGCGATCGATCATCGCTTTGATCCCGTCGGTTACCGCCTTGACGTTTGCCCCCACCGTCTCCATCCCGACATCCAGCAGCAGCTTGAGCCCTGCCTCCGCCGCAAACAGGCCCACCGCGTTCGGCGTCCCCGCCTCGAAGCGCCGCGCCGTGTCGTGTGGCTCGTGGTGGTAGATGTCCATGGCGTAGGGATTGGCCTGCGCAAACCAGCCGGTGGCGACCGGCTGCAGCCCGTTTCCTTGAGCGTCTCTGACGTACATGAAGCCGGTGCCCGCACCGGCCAGCAGATACTTGGTGCAGCCGCCGACCAGAAAGTCGGCGCCGGATGCGCTCACGTCATAGGCGCGTGTCCCGATCGCCTGGTAGGCGTCAACCAACACCATGGCGCCCCTGGCATGCGCCAGCTCAACGATGGGGTCGATATCGGTCCAGACGCCGTTGCGGTAGCAGACCAGCGGAACCTGGACCAGGAGCGTCTGGTCGTCGATCAGTTCGTCGAACTGCGCCATCCGCAGCGCGGTTCCCGACTCGTCTGCCTCGACGCGCTTCACTTTAGCGCCGCGCCCTTCCTGCGCCAGCAGGATCTGGGCGGTCGTTGGAAAGTCGAAGTCGGTGGTGACGATGTCTCGACGAGGGCCGTCGAACTGAAAGGCCGACAGCAACGTATTGAGCGACTGACTGACCGACGTTGAGATCGACACGTCGTCCGGGTCACAGCAAAGCAGCTCACCCAGCATCCGACGGGTGTTCTCAGCTTTTTCAACATAGATATCCCAGCGCGCGCCCTGCTCGTGGCGGATCTTCATGTATTCGTGCAGCGCCGCCTCAACTTCGACGGACAGCGGGCCGTAGGAACACGCGTTGAAGTACGTCTTGCTGGCGAGAATCGGAAAATGGGCGCGCAGCGCATCCAGCGCGTCGGACGGTTCAGCGGCGATAGGGCTAGCTGGTGATGGTGTCATAGATGGAAGCTGCAACAATCGAGAACAGAGCCAGCGGTACAAGGTAGCGCATCCAGAGAAAAAGCACGTGATCCCATGTCCGGAGCGGTGGCGATTAATTTGGCGGCAGGTCATCCCACGCCGGTCGCGGCTCGCAGACCTGGGTTTTTCGGCTGCGCCATTCCGCGTATTCTGAGTTGCTGTTAAACCCAGGGAATCCAGCATGGAAAAGTCGTCTGCTGCCGAACTGCCGGCGGTCGCCGATACGAAGCCCAGCTTTCAGGTGCTGCAGCAGGGACGACAGTATTTCTGGTGTGCGTGCGGGCTTTCCAGGCGGCAGCCCTTTTGTGACGGTTCGCATCAGGGTACCGGCATCGAGCCAGTGATGTACCAGGCACAGCACGAGGGTGAGGAGGTGTTGTTCTGCAACTGCAAGAAGACCAAGGACGGTCCGCATTGCGACGGGGCACACAATGCGATTCCCGGGGCATACCAGCTGGATGATCCTGACTCTTCGCTCAATCGGCAGATTCCGCTGCGAAGCTTCAATGCGGCAACGTCGACCGTGGCGCTGGACGATGGCTGCTACGTATTCTCAACCTCCCGCGCGGAGAGAGTCCAGGCCACCGGCATGAGCTATTGCCGCGTGATATCGAAGTCCCAGGGAGCGATTTATCAGTCGCAGTTTCACGTCCGCGCCGAAGGACCCACCGACTTCATCAGCTTCGGCGATCGGCACGTTGTCCTGTTTATCTCGGCGGGCTGCGGGACCATCAACATCGGCGGAGAGCCGATCAAAATTGCTTCTGACTGCGGCGTCTACGTGCGCCCAGGCGAGGCCTTTCAGCTACAGCCTGAGAGCCGACTGGAGGTGTTCATCTCCGCCTGTCCGGCCGCGGATGAACCGACCTTTTCAGCGGAACAGACTTCGCTGTTTGATGCCAGCTACCCGGAGCGCAGGGTCGAGGTCGACGCTGGAAAAAGAAACGAGATGGGTTCGCGGTATTTCCAGATGCTGGTGGACAAAACGATTGGCTCGGATGTCGCTACCCAGTTTATCGGGCATATTCCCGAGTCGAAGGCCGCGCCGCACAGACACCTTTATGAGGAGGCGCTGATCGTATTGCGCGGCGAAGGGATGATGTGGACACAAACCGGACGGGCGCCGGTGGGGGCGGATGACGTCATTTTTCTCCCCGCCAAGTGTACGCACTCGCTCCAGGCAACGAGCCAGACCGGGATGGACGTGGTGGGCGTCATCTACCCGGGTGACAATCCATCGATCAACTACTAATCGCTTTCTCTCGGCGCTAGACCTTCAGCAGCTGGCCAACCGCGCGCTCGGCTTCATCCACCGCGCCTTCCCACATCTGATAGCCCTTCAGTTCAGCATGGGCAAACGCAATGCGCCCATGCGGCTGGCGGATCACGTCGCTCGGGGCGGGCTGGCCGTCTTTGCCGAAGAAAAATCCGGGGGTTGTCACCAGGTAAGCGTGGCCCTGGCGATTGACCGTGATGCCGGCGATATCCCGCTCAGCGTCGAAGCCACCCGGGCCGAACATCTTGGTGAACTGCTCGATGATCTGCTGCTCGATCTGCGCGTAGGGCATGGCAAACATTTGCATGCGCGCCGCCACGGTCTGCTCTTTGGCCGGCATGCCGGGCATACAAAAAGAGTTGTACATGGTGAGCACCGTCGGCTTGGCGGGGTCCAGCGGCATCGGCTCCTCGCCGTCGAGAATCATCTGGCGCCGCAGGGTCGTGAACCAGCCCATGTCGGAGCCAAACCAGCGCACCGAAGCCACGCCCAGCTTGTCCATGAACTTCCAGTTTCTGAGCGCAACGTTAATGACCATCATCGGCGAGTGGATGAACTGATCCATCGCCTGGGTGTATGACTCGGGCAGGTCGGTCACCACCCGTTTATTCATGTGCTGCTGGCCCGCCATCACCACCTTGTCAGCGGTGACCCGGAACATCTTGCCGCCTTTGAGGTAAGTCACGTTCACCTGCTTGGCGGTCTTCGGCGACCCATCGTGGCGCACGTTGACCACCAGCGAGCTGAGCCGCATTCGGGCATGGTTGGCCGGGTTGTCGATCTGTTCCCAGTCCACCGGGTTGGCCAGGATCTCCGTCAGTTTGCTGGCTTCGCCGAATATGCCCGGTATCAAACGGTGCACGATATGGCGCAGGATGCCGGTGTTGCCGCCGGGGAAGCTCGCCAGGTGGACGTAGTCCGTCGGGTCACCGATGCCAAACTGCCGGCCGTACTGCATCACGCCGGGCTGGATAAAGTTAAATGCCTGATAGGCAGAGATGACGTCCGTGCCGAGCCCGCAACCCATCGCCGCAGCAAAAGGGTTCAGGTATTCATCGATGGCCGGGTTGTCGATGCCCATTTCCTGCTTCAGGAACTGCTTGTAGGTCATCGAGTCGAGCCACTCCGCCCAGTCCTCGCGTTCCGGCGGCTGCCGGTAGACCTCCATCCAGATCAGATCGTTTTTGGTCTTGTCGTCGATCGGGACATCTTTAAAGCGGTTGGACCAGGGGTTGCGGGCCATCTTGTGGCCATCGTGGAACCAGCCAAGGTCCGTATCCTCCCAGGTCAGGTGCATGGGGGAGTAGGTGTCTTTGGGGATCTTGAGCTTGCTGTTGACCGGCTCCTGCCAGGCGAACTCCTGCGGCAGGTCCAGCTCGTCCCACATGTGGGAGAACATCTCGATCTTCTTCGCGCCCTCCAGTGGCCATACGGCACCCGTGGAACCCTGTGGCCCCCAGAGCCGATAACCGTCCACCTGAAACTCGTTCTGGCGCGCTTCACCACCAAACATCGCGTGATTGTCGAGCACAAGAACCTTGGCGTCGGGCTTTTCCTTGAGGAAGGTATAAGCGGCGGTCACTCCGGCAAAGCCGGCGCCAACACATACGAGGTCGTAATGCTCATGGGTGTCCTCGGCGAGCCTCACGCGCGCGTCAAAGTCGCGGTTTCGAAAGGTGTGGGCAGCGTTGATGACTTCGTGGGTGTTGCCATTGGCCTTGGCGTAATCGCCCACCCCCGCCGGTCCGGTCCAGCTCTGGTCCCGATCGTTCAGCGGCATGAGGATCGACTGCGGGAAAGGGTCAGCCGGGGTCTGAGCGCTGGCCTTTTTCATCATACCGGGTGCGCTGGCGGTCAGCAGCGCCGCGCCGCTCCCCATCAGCGTGCCGCCGACAAAGTCACGCCGGGTGATCGTTTGCTTGGACTTCGACGTTTTCTTTTTCATCAATCCTTCTCCCGGCCCTCAGCCTTTGAGCTCGAACTCGCCCAGCACGTACATCTCACCGTGTGACCACCACTCGCCGTCGATACGCTCCCACAGAAACAGCATCTTAAAGGTAAAGGGTTCTTCCTCGACGCCCGGCGGGAAGCTGACGTGGAAATTCACCCAGTCCCAGCCGGCGTCCCCGTTCACGAAGGTGTTGTAGGACTCAATTTTCACGAGTGATCCGATCACTTCGTCATAAACCGGCGCCAGCGCGGCTCGGCCAACTTTGGTAATGCCTACAGGGTCGGTCGAGATGACGGATTCGGTGTAGAAGCGGTTCAGAATCGGCTCTGGATCATTGTCCCGAAACGCCTGCTCTTTCATGTCGTACTTTTCCCGGATCGCCGCTTTGAACGCTGCCAGCTCTTCTGCCTTGGATAGCACAGCCGTCGGCGCTGGCGCCGCCTGAGCGGCGCCCTTGCTTTCACTTTGTTGACCGCAGGCGCTGATCAGCGCGATGAAGAAAATAGTGGGCAGCAGGGTAAATCCTCTGCGAGTTCGATGATGAGACATAGCGTTTCTCTCCCATGATGGGTGAGCTCTGGTGGCTCTACCCTGATGCCGTCAAGAAAATCATTGTTGGTACGTTAACCAATTTGGTAACATTACCAATTAGAGGCGATTGCGACAAGCAGCAGCCAAAGCCTGAGGAGCGAAAGACCATGGAAAGGACGGCGGCAACGACAATTGCCATTGCTGCCCCGGAAGATTCGGGCCAGCGAGTTGGAACGGGCACACGTCCGCGCGGACAGGCCAAGATTCAGCTGATACTCAGGGCAGCCAACGCGCACATCATGGAATGTGGCGCCAGTCAGTTCTCCATGAACGCCATCGCAAGCCGAGCGGACCTTCGGATATCGGCGATTCAATACTACTTTCCAACCCGCGCGGACCTGCTTGGGGCGGTGTTTGCCGACACCTCCCGTCGCTACAGCGAAGAGTTTCAGAAACTTCGGGATCGCTGGCCCGATGAGCCGACAGAGCGATTCACCGCGATGGTCGATTTTCTCTTCGATGACGCGGTGGATCCGCAGCGCCGCGCGTTTTTTGTGCACCTGTGGTCGATTGCCGCCAGCGAGGGCCTGGAGTCGGCGCTGTCCGACATCTACGCCTACTACCGCAAGCAGGTCGCGACGTTGATCGAAGAGGTTAATCCGACGCTAAGGAGCCGGGAAGCTGAACAGCGGGCGCAGCTCGTCAATGCCGCAATCGAAGGCGCGCTGGTTGTGGTTTTTCCGGGCCAGCACAGCAGAAAGTACCTGGCTGAGTTCAAAAGGCTGCTGCTCGCGAACGCGCTGGCGATCGTCAACGCGCCGAGCTAGCCCAAACTTCGGCGATGACTCTCCGGGGTTGACTCTCCGGGGTTGACTCTCCGGGGTTGACTCTCCGGGGTCAGAGTAAAGGGACAGAGTAAGCAGCGCTGACCCCATGTTTCGACCCCATGTTTCCTTACTGCATCAGCAGAACTGGCTTTACGGAGGTACCGTTCTCCAAATCGTGCAGCGCCTGATTGATGTCCTCGAACGGATAGCGCGTAACCAGTCGGTCGAGCGGCAGCTGTCCTTCCCGGTACCAGTCATAGAGCTGCGGGATAAATTGTTCGGGTCGGCTCGACCCTTCGAGCACGCCGGTCACCGTGCGACCCAGCGCCAGGTCGGCGCCTTTGAAGTGGAAGCCCTCCATCCAGTTAGGGATGGTCACGATGCCGGTATGGCCGCCCATGCGCGTACAGCTGATGGACGCGTGAAAGGTGTCCACCGTGCCGGCGGTTTCCAGCGCGTAGTCGGCGCCGCTGCCGGTGATCTCAAGAATTTGTTCTGTCGGGTTGTCCTGACCCTTCAGGCAGTGGGTAGCGCCGAGCTCTTCGGCCAGCGTCAGCCGGTCGGGATTGATGTCGACCGCGATGATCGTTTCACAACCCCGCAGCTTCGCTGCCATGATGCCGCTTAAGCCCACGGCACCGCTGCCAAAGCAGACAAAGCTGGAACCGGGCTCAACGTTCAGCGTGTTGATGACCGCGCCGGCGCCGGTCTGCACACCACAGCCGAGTGGCGCCAACAGGTCGGGCGGCGCAGCCGGGTCATCGATGCGAATGGCGTTGCGCTCGGTGACCAAAGCGTGAGTGGCGAAGCTCGACTGGCAGAAGAACGACCCGTGTACGCCTTCCCCGTCCTGCGTGGCGAGCGTCAGCGCACCCTGTGGGTTCTTGCCGCTGAAGTTCAGCGTCATCATATGATCGCAGTGCGAGGGGAGGTCGCGCGTGCAGTTGCCGCAATCGCCGCAGGAACCGAAGGTCAATACAACCAGGTCTCCGGGCTTGAGTTTCTGCACGTTCGGCCCGCAGCTCAGGACCCGGCCACACCCCTCATGCCCCAGCACCGAAGGGAGGGGATGAAAAGCCTGCATGCCGATATCGGTATGACAGATGCCGCAGGCGAGAATCTCAACGAGCAGTTCGCCCGGGCCCGGGTCCGCCAGCTCCAGGTCCCGCAACGCAAAAGGCTGCTCCCGTTGTTCGAAGACAGCGGCTTTGATCTGCATGAGCGGAGCTTACAGCGCTACGGTGCCGGGATCATAGAGCGTCATCCCCAGCGTGTCCTCGGTAACGACAGGCTCCGTCTTGTACAGCGTCTTGTGGGC
>JANQOZ010000068.1 GCA_028285525.1 Lysobacterales bacterium | reverse complement strand
GGAAGCCCCTTTTGGTCGATAAGGCCCGAGAGCTCCTCCAGGCTCGCGCAGCTATCCACCTTATGTCCAGCGTCAGCCAGCGCCAGACTCAGCACGGCGCGAATGTTGCTGTCATCGTCGACCACCAGAATGCGCGCCTGCGTCCGTTCGGAAGTCTTGACTCGGGCGGCCGGCGGGTGATCCGGCAGCGGCAGCTCAAGCGTAAAACAGGAACCCTCGCCCAGCGTGCTGGAGACCTTGAGCTCCCCGCCCATTGCCTCTGCCAACTGCCGGCTGATGGCTAGCCCAAGCCCGGCTCCCGGGCGACCGGCGGCGGCAGCGCCACGCTCAAACGGAACAAAAATTCGCTCCAGCTCAGCCGGCGCGATCCCGCTGCCGGTGTCGACCACCGATACCAGCAGGCGCTCCTCTGTCACGTGCCACGACAGTTCGATTCCTCCGACCTCGGTATGGCGAACCGCGTTCGTCAGCAGGTTGATCAAGATCTGTCGACACCGGACTGGGTCGATAACCACGTCCAGGGCGGAATCCGATGGCGCGCTCAGGGTCAGTTCCAGGTGTTTGGCGGCCGCCAGCGGGTGCATCTGACGCACAATCGAAGAGAACAACGCGACGGCGTCGGTAGCCTCGCGACTGATCACGATCTCTCCGCCTTCCGCCGCACCGTGCTCAAGCAGGTTATCGATCAGGGACAGCAGGTACAGCGCGGATTCTCGAATGCCGGAAAGCGCCTGATCGGGTCCGGCAACGCCCTGCTGCAGCAGCTCGGTAAAGCCCATGACCGCGGTCAGCGGTGAGCGAAACTCGTGGGACATGCCGGCGATAAAACGACTTTTGGCGGTGCTCGCCGTCTCGGCCTGCGCTCGAGCCTGCTCCAGCGCTACCGTGAGCTTTTCGAGCCGCCGGTTCAGCAGCTTGATCTCATGGGCCTGCTGCTGGACGTTTTGAGTAACCGCGTGACTGGCGCCGGCGTCGATGAGCAGGACTTCGTAGCCGGACTCAGCCGAGAACACGTGGACATCAACGATATGGTCGGCGTTCAGATTGACCACCGGAAAGGAAATCGGCGCGACGCCTTCCGCCCCGACCAGGCAGGGCAGGATCTCCGGCAGATCAACGCCGGGGTTTGTACCCTCCAGCAGCTGCGCCCCCAGACTGCGTTTCACGCACAGCGCCGAATCCGTCTCGATCCACTGAGGCGCCTGCGTTGCCGTGAGGACGTCGAAGACCCGCTCCCGTATGCTGTCGGGCAGCTGTATTTGAGCCAACGCGTTCACGGCGAGCGACCCGCATCGATCGAAAGGCGTGAGGCGAGGGCGAGAACGGCCGATTCCACGTTGAACCCCGTCTTAGCGCTGGTGGTATGCACAATCCAGCCGTCTTCTGTGAGCTCGCTAAGGGCCATGTCGTCGATTTCCCGTTCCTCGGTCAGGTCGTTCTTATTCGCGAATAAACACCATGGCACCGGTCCGAACTGCGCCGCAACTTCGGATTTTAGTTTGGTTGCAGTTGTTAACGTCTCGCGTCGAGTCAGGTCACAAACCAAAATAAAACCGGCGGAACCGCGAACATAGCTGGTCTGGAGAGCGCTGAGTTCGTCGGCGCCCGCAACGTCCCACAAAACCAGCTTGATGGGCTCAGCCCCCTCTGGATGAACCGTCTTTGTGTCGATTTTGACGCCCACGGTGGTGAGGTAGCGTTCCGAAAAGGCCTCGTCGACAAAGCGCCGGACCAGGCTGGTTTTTCCGACGGCAAAATCGCCGAGGATACAGACCTTAACGCTCTTCATCGGGTATCACAGGGCTGTCCGGCGACTCTACAGTTTGCTGCAGCCCGGTGATATCCACCGGCACGTTGATCCGGGCAAACTCCAGATGAGCCGCCAGCTGGCGAAACCAATAGCGATCCGCGGTGCCGGCGATCACGATGGAACCGTCCCGCAGGGTCACCGTCACCGCCTGAGGCAGAGGCGCCAGAGCTTTGACCAGTCTTCGCAGCTCGATCTCGGGCTCTGCGGATACAAACGGAGTCACCGATAGCGCGAGGTCACCATCGCCGTATCCTGCGCTGCGCACCAGTTCGCCGGGGCTGTCCGCCAGAGGATCAGCGAGCAGCCTGAGTTCCGGCGGCTTGCGATCGATTAGCCCTTCAACCCAGACGATGCCGGGCACCGACGCGATCTGAGCCTCCAGCGCAGCCCACTGCTGTTTTTGCTGCTGACCGCGATAGAGCCAGTGCCCCACCAGTCCGAGCCCCGCCACCAGCAGCAGCAGCAGGATCGGCCCGGCGATTCGCGGCGGGCGCCGTACGGCCTCCTGCTGATCCTGCGCGCTGAACTTGAGCAGCTTCTCAAGCTTCGCGATCAGCGGCGCCGGCGCCTCCTCCTGGCCGCTGAACTCGTACAGATAGGTTCCGTGATCCTGATGAATCACGGCCAGGTGGTCGCGCAACGTAATGCGCAGCGTCAGCGGCGGCTGGCCCTCCAGCACCAGTGCGAGCCGAGCATGCGGCCCGGTCAGCACCCACAGCACGCGCTCTCCCAGCTCGGCGCTTGACAGCTCACCCTCTTCTTCGCCGGTGGAATCGGCGACAAAGTCTTCGATCGCGGTCAGCATGGCGGCGACCGCATCGCGATCCATGCCCGGGCTGTCGGTCATTTCGCCGACCCGGCAGATCAGAAGACCATTTTCCTTGTTAATGAGCAGCGCTTCGGCAACCCGGTAGGTCAGGGTGTGGCGCAGTACAACCTCGCGAAACGGCACGCCGGTCCGCCACGCCTCAAGCCGCCAGCGGAGATTCCGCAGGCTGAAGCCGTCAGCCAGGCTTTGGTTTAATCCTTCGAGGGCAGCGCGCAGCGTTTCGGCGATCGATCGACGAATGGCTGGCCCCATAACCGGAAACAGGATTTCAACCAGGCTGTGGGGGTTTTCGGTGACAGACTCGTGGAGCGCCTTGGACACCGGTTCCCGCAGCGCCTCCGCCATATCGTCATCCTGGCTGCGCTGGCGGATCGCGTCGGGCAACACTTCGGCCACGTCCGGCATACGCTGCTCAGACTCGGCCACCCGCCTGCCCTGCTCTCGCATTGTCGCCTGATCGGCTTCGATGCCCAGCAGCTCACGCAGGCGGTGCACGTTGGACATGGGTTCTTACCGGCGGCGTTTTCGGGGTGCCTTCGGCGGAGCGTCCAGGGTGCTGGCAACGGTACCCAGCAGCTTGGCCAGCTCCTTACGGCTGATATTCTGCGCCGTCAGCTGGCTGTTCAGGTCCGCTAAAGCCTTGTCCTGTGCGGCCCCCTGGTCACCGAGCTGACTCTCGAGCGATGAGGACACCTCGGTCAGAGACTGATTCAGGGCATTGAGCTGCTCATTGGTTTGCGCTTCGAGGCCTGCGAGCTGGTCCGCGGCCTCCTTGGCCTGGTTTTGCAGCAGCGCGTCGAGCGACTCGTCGCCGTCGCGTCGTTCGCCCTGCTCCGCTTCGATCAACTGCTGCAGTTCGGCCAGCGATTTATCGACTTCGTCAAATCGCTTGTTGAAAGCGTCAGTCACCTTCTTGAGGTTCTGCTCAAGCTTTCGTTCCAGTGCACGGAACCGCTGCTCATAGTCTTTGATATGAGCGCCAAAAATGATCTCGCGGATCTGATCGACGTTATCCGAAGCCGCCTCAACTTCGGGCTCTTTCTTTGCCATTCTTTTTTCCTGCTGCCCAACGTTCCCCGGCATTCTACACGCGCTGGAGCCGATATCCCTGCTGATAGACGCTGCGTAGCTCCCAGCCCTGCTCAGGTATCCAGCCCAGCTTTTTGCGAAGCCGACTGGCGTGCGTATCCACGGTGCGTGTCTCAACGGACGTGCTCAGGCCCCAAACCTCAAACATGATGCGTTCACGCGTGACCACCGCGTTGAGGTTTTCCACCAGCGCGACCGCCATCTGAAACTCGCGACGGGTCAGCTTGACCGGTTCGCCAGCGACAGTGGCTTTTTCGCTGCGACGGTCAAACTCATGGTCACCCTCTCGCAGCAGCCAGTGCGGCGTGGGTTCCGCAGTTCGACGGATGAGCGCATTGGTTCTGGCAATCAGCACGCTGCGATCAAACGGTTTCGTCAGGTAATCGTCAGCGCCGCTGTCCAGGGCCTCGACGAGATCAGCGTTGCTGTCACGGCCGGTGAGGAACAGCACCGGCAGGTTTGCCTGCTGACTTTCCCGCAGCCACTTCAGAACGCCCAGCCCCTGCACATCGGGCAGCTCCCAATCCAGGATGGCCAGCTGATAATCGCGGTGAAGAAACCCTTTGACGAAGTCTTTGGACGTCGCGAATAAATCGGTTTCAAAGCCGGCATCCTGAAGCCATGCTTTGACCAGCTCGCCCTGGTGCTCGTCGTCTTCCAGATACGCAATCAACATGGGCAGGGTGTGGTTAGGAAATAAGGCCCCATGGTAACGCAGGCTTCGCCGGGAACCGAAGCCCTTGACCAGGCAATCTGCCACACAAAGCTGTAAACAAATGTGTTCAGAGTTTGTTCGTACGGGAGCGGCTGCGTAGTCTCGGTAGTCGCAAAAGGCGCCAGATTTAAGTCCCGGTCACCGGTTTCTGCGCATCGTCCAGTGCCTCCCCCTATGGTAGGCGATGCACCTCGACCGGGACCGATCTGGTGCCTTTTGTCGTGCCTGGAGGCCCGCTGGTCGGCGGCTTTGTGACGCTGGGTAAACCTTTGCAGCCACGGCGCGCTGTGCACTCCCCTGACGGCTGACTTTTTTATAAGGTGCGCGTCATTCAGGCAATCACTCCAATACATGCAACGGCATTGGCTTTTCGCTGGGTTTCTTTGGTTAATCGGCTCGCTGGCATACGCTCAGGAGGCCGGCGTGACCGTGGGTCGTCTTCAGCTCTACCCGACCTTTGGCGCCGCGCTGGGCTATGACGACAACATCACCCTGTCGAACGATCGCCCGATCAGCAGCCGCTACCTGCTGCTGGAGCCGGGCGTCCGGGCTGAGCTGAGCGGGCGTCGGTCCCGGCTGCGCGCTCAATATCGGTTGTCGGAGGGAGAATTCGCCAGTTCGGACCGGGACGATTTCACCGATCAGTTTTTTGACCTCGACTGGCGCTATCAGCAAAACGTCCGTTCAGAATGGCAGCTGGCGGCGCGCTGGCATGAGGCCCATGACCGCCGCGGCGAAGCGCTGCGGGAGAACTTTGCGGAAACGCTGGACCGGGATGTGGATGAATACCGCGATCGCGGCCTGGGCGTGACGCACCGCTATGGCGCCGCCGGTGCACGTGGCCGGCTGGCCGTCTTTGCTGACCTGACCGATCGGCGCTATCTCAACAACCGTGATTTCACGCTGGAAGGCGACTTCGAGCAGACCCGCATCGGCGGCGAGTTCAGCTGGCGCACCGGCGCCCGGACCACAGCGCTGATCCAGGCGAGTCGGGCCGATATCGATTACGACGTCAATACGCGGGACAGCGTTCAGCGACAGCTCGCCGTCGGGCTGCAGTGGGACGGCTCTCCCAGGAGCGACGCCCGGGTCCTGGTCGGCCGGCTCGAACGCTCAGCGCCGTCGGTTGAGCAGGCAGATTTTCGAGGCGTATTCTGGGAAGCAGCGGCGACCTGGCGACCACTCGACAGAAGCGAGCTTACGATACTTACCAGCCGCGCCACGGACGAAGCCTTCGGCGGCGCGAGTTTCCTCGTGCGCGAACGTCATTCACTGGGATGGCGCCACCAGTGGCGCAGTCGACTGAGCAGTAGTTTCGACCTTTCCTGGGCTGACGAAGACCTGAGGCCAAACCGTCGGTCGGACGATATTCAGCAGGTGGGGCTCAGCGTAGACTATACCTTTCGACGCTGGATGCTGGTCGGGCTCGGCTGGCGTCACGTCGAGCGCAACTCCAGCAGCAGTCGTTTCGACTACCGGCGCAACGAAGTGCTGCTGTCGATGCAGCTGAGTCTGTAGCGCGGGACGATTGACGATGAGCGGAAAACGCCCTTTGAGCAAAAGTGTTGCTCCAGACAACAGAAACAGGCTGAGCACCAGACTGTTCGGCGCCGCCGCGCTGGCGACGACGCTGACCGTGGGTGCGGTTGAGATCCCGCCGCCGGGAGATCCGTTTTTCATTCAGACAAACTCTTCGGACGCGGCAATCGGGCTTGGGGACTGGTACACCGCTGACACGAACGGCGTGGGCGGCGGATTCCACTACGTGGGCATCTACATTCCCTGCGGCTGGCCGACCGATCAGGAAATCCACATCGACCTGTTCAGTCCGGAGATGAACTCGGCCAACCCGGATCTCGACGAGGTCAACAGCGGCGGCCCGGGCACGACCACCTTCGAACTGTATGACGCCGGCACCGTTGTGGCCAGTCCGGCAACGCCGGCACCCGGCGCTACCGGCTCGCTGCTCTCCATTGATTATCCGCCCTCAGCACCACCCGAGCAGTGGGTGCGGGCGTTTACGCTCGGCGACGACGCGGGCGCCACGGCGCCGATCAGCTGTGGCCAATACGTGCTGCGCATCGCCTCAACGAACGACGATCAAAACGCCTGGCGGCTTCGGGTGGGTTTTGACGATGACACCAACCCCAATAACGCCTTTCCCGCTAACTGGGATGACTTCGACGGTGTGCCCGGCACCGATGACGAGCTGCTGGTGGGTCTCTACCAGTACTCGTTCCAGCAGGATTCCGGCGGCGTGCAGTGCAACACGCTGTATGAGTTTGTGCCGGAAAACTCGGCCTGTCCCAACCAGCCGCCCACCCCGCCGGACAGCAACATCTGCTTCAACAACTTCGACATGGACGGCAACACGCGGGTGCGCTACTACCCGCCGCTGACGCCGCTCGACCCCAACGGACTGATCGGCGGTATTCCCGGTACGCTGTCGCCGAACGGCCAGTGGAACGGCGGCAGCCAGACGGCCCGCGGCGGTGACGTCATCACCAACCCGCAGGTGGGCTGGTGGGGCATCGTCTCCTGCTTGAGCAGCAACAACCAGCTCGCCCAGGACGCTCAGGAAAACGTTCCGCAGTTCAATCAGATCCCACCGATCCCGGTGATTGAGCTGACCAAAGACGACGGTCGGGTAGTCGCCAGCGAAGGCGACACGCTGACCTACACCATCCGTTTCGAGAACATCTCTGATGACGATCTGCTGCCTGGCGCAGCCCGCAACCTCACGCTGACCGACACGCTGCCGTCGGAAGTCAGCTACGTCGCCTGCGCCATCGATGCGCCGTTTACCGGCAGCTGCAGCGAAGCCGGCGGCGTGGTGACCTTCGACATCACCGAGACCGTGCTGGCTGGCGAGGTTGGAACCCTCACCCTGACCACCACCATCAACCCCGGCGCTACGTTCCCGTTCACCAACACCATCGTGGCCACCTATACCGACAGCTGGGAAGTCGGCAGCTACACCGCGCGGGACGACGAAACCACCTTCAGCGCGACACCCCTGTCGCTGGACAAGACGGTCGATACCCCGCTGGCGGCCGTGGGCGATACGGTCAACTACACCTACACGATCACCAACATCTCGCCTGACCCTGTGGTGCTAGTGGATCTCGTTGACGACAAGATCGGTAGCTTTGAGTTTTCTGAACAGTTTCCGCAGGCGGTGGTGCTGTACGATTTTTCCGAGGGGCCAGACCCTTCCATTGTGCGTGACACATCAGGATTTCTCGGTTCCCTGGATCTGACGGTCGAAGGTACGCCGATTGTTTATGAGCTGAATCCGGCGCGGATCGACATCGACACCGCCAACAGGCTGTCAAACACGACCAACAACAGCAAAATCATCTCCGAATGCCAGGCGGAGGGACAGTTTGCGCTGGAGGCCTGGGTGCAGCCGGTGGGCGTCGTTCAGGGCGGGCCGGCCCGGATCATCCACTCGTCGCTCGATGCCGCTAACATCAACTTCAGCCTGTACCAGGACAACGACCAGTACGGCTTCTTTGTTCGCACCCCGAGCAACACCGATCCGGCCACCGACGTGGTGCTCACCACCGCCGCCAGCTCGGTCAGCACCGACCTCACCCATCTGCTGGTGGTCGTCGAAGCAGACGGGAACGCAACGCTGTATCAGGACGGCGTGGTCGCTGCCAGCGCGAACGTCGGGGCGACGGGCAACTTCAGCAACTGGAACACCGACTGGGACTTCGGCATTGGCAACCAGTTCTCCGCCGCAGCCGGCAGCACGGCCGAGGACTGGCAAGGCCAGCTTTACAAGAGCGCGGTCTACTGCGATGAGATTCGGCCCCAGGATGCTACCAACCTGTTCAACCTCGGCAGCGAGAGTGACCCCAGCGGTAATCGCCTGCTGGAGCCCGGTGAGCAGGTGGTCGTCACCGCACCCTACGTGATCTCAACCGCCGATTTCCCCGGCCCGGTGATCAACCTGGCTGAGGTGAACGGCCTGACGGCCGGCGGCCAGGCCTTTACGGTATCGGATACCGAATCGGTGGACATCGACAGCCAGCAGCTTGAACTCACCAAGGTGTCTGACGCTGGCAGCGAAGTCGCGCCCGGCCAGGTCATCACCTACACCCTGACGCTGACCAACACCGACACCATCACGCACACCGGCATCACGATCGTCGATCCGCTGCCTCCGGGTACCAGCTACGTGCCGGAGAGCACCGTGGTTCAGGGTAGACGGGAGCTGACGATCGACTATCGCGATGACTTCAACGATACCCCCGTGACCTACAGCGGCAGCAGCGGCGCCACACCCTGGACCACCAGCTGGATTGAACTGGATGACGGCGGCAGCAACGGCCCGGCAGCCGGCGACGTGTTCATCAGCGGCGGCGAGCTGCAGTTCGATCGCCCTGACTCCGCCGACACGGGCGCTTTCGACACGCTGCAGCGGGCGGTCGACCTGACTGGCGCCAGCAGCGCCAGCCTGTCCTTCTCGTTTGACTTCGACGGCGCTACCGAAGCCTGTGCCGGTGGCTTTGGCGCTGATGACTGCCTGTTTGCCGAAGCCTCCGACGACGGCAGCAGCTGGACGACGCTGATCACCCTGAGCGGCGACCCGGACAACAACAACGGAACGCGCACCGTGGCCATTCCTGCTGGCCTGATCGGTGCTACCACCCAGATCCGCTTCCGGGCGCTGGGCTTTCGCGGCGGCGATGAGAACGTCACCGTCGACAACGTGATCGTGGATGCCTCAAGCTCCGGGCCGGTCACGCTGGACAACGTGCCGGGCGGAGGCAACGATCTGGATGACGGAGCCCCCGCGGATCTCGTCACCACCGCCGACAGCCTGATCCTCAACCCAGGCGAGTCGATGACCGTGACCTTCCAGGTTCAGGTGGATGACCCGCTCAACTCCAACATCATCGCGATACGCAACCTGGCCTCAGCCGACACGGACCAGGGCGAACCTACCGTTGCCGAGGTGCTCGATCCGGTAAGGCCCTTTGGCGGCCAGATCGGCGATTCGGTGTGGCTGGATATCGACGGCGACGGCATCTTCGACCTGGGTGAAGCCGGCCTTGCCAACGTCACGGTGCAGCTGATCGACACCAGCGACGGTTCGGTGGTAGCGACCACACAAACCGATCTGACGGGCCGCTATCTCTTCCCGAACCTGGCGGCCGGCACCTATGAGGTTGCGGTGGTTGAGTCCACCCTGCCGTCGGGACTGGTCGCCGGCCCGGGCAACAGCAACCCGGCCGGAGTTTTCACGGTCGCCGGCGTTGAGCGCTTCGACAACGCCGATTTTGGCTATGTGCCGACTGCCGGCACAGCTCTGATTGGCGACAGCGTGTTTGCCGACGCTGACGGCGACGGCGTCCAGGATCCGGGTGAAGCCGGCTACGCCGGCGTGACCGTTGAGCTCCGTGACGCCCTGACAGGGGCGGTGGTCGCCACGACCACCACCGGCCCGGACGGTCGTTACCTGTTCAGCGGACTGGCTGCCGACACCTACGTCGTCACGGTGACCGATACGGGCGGCGTGCTCGGCGGAGCCGGCAGCACCACGGGCGGCAATGAGTCACCGCCGATCACGGTAGCTAGCGGCGACATCGTCACGGACGCCGACTTCGGCTACCTCGATCCCTTTGCCTTCACCATCAGCGACGAAATCTGGTTCGACGCTGACGGCAACGGCCTGCGCACCAGCAACGAATCCGGCATTGCCGGCGTCAGCGTCAACCTGGTGGATGCCGGCGGTAACGTGGTTGCCACCACCATCAGCGGCGCTGACGGTTCGGTCAGCTTCAGCGGACTTCCCAACGGCAGCTACCAGCTTGAGCTGGCGGACACGCAGGGCGTGCTGTCAGGCTTCGGCGGCACCACCGCGGCCGCAGTCAGCCGGGCTGCCTCAGCGACGGTCAACAACGCCAGCGTCAGCGCCACCAGCTTTGGCTTCAACCTGCCGGGTCTGATCGGCAACGAAGTGTTCTCAGATGCGAACGGCAACGGCGTGCTCGATCCGGGCGAGGTTCTCATTCCCGGTGTAGATCTCGCGCTGTTTGTCGACGATGGCGACGGCGTGTTCGACAGCACGATCGATACGCTGGTCAACACGGCGCAGACCGACAGCGGGGGCATCTACGGCTACCGCGGTCTGGCGTTCTCCCGGTATTTTGTCTCGCTCGATACGGGCCAGGCGGTGCTCGCCGGCGCTACGCTCACGACCGGTGATTCACAGACCGGCGGCAACGCTGCCGGGGCTCAGATCGACGTGGTGCTGAGCGGCGGCAACGGCGGTGTACTGACCGCAGACTTTGGCTTCCTCAACGCCGCGCTGCCGGACATCAGCGGCAACGTCTTCGAAGATCTCGATCGAGACGGCGTGGACGACGGGGCAGCGGAAGCCGGCTTCGCCGGGGTGACGGTTGAACTGTTTGCCGCAGGTCCGGATGGCGTGCTGGGCACGGCCGATGACCTGGTGGTGGCCACGGCGGTGACCGACAGCGCGGGCGACTACCAGTTTACCGACGTTCCGCCCGGCGACTACCGCCTGGAGGTCACCGATCGTACTCAGGTGCTGACCGACTTCGGCCTGACCAGCGGTCTGGACCGCGTGCAGGTCACCGTGGCCGGGGACGACATCAACGATCTGGACTTCGGCTATGCCCGCGCCTTCGGCGACGCGAGTCTCGGGGATCTCGTGTGGCTGGACGCCAACGGCAACGGCATTAACGAGGCGGGCGAAGCGGGCCTGCCCGGGGTCACACTCAACCTGTTTGACGCCGGCCCCGATGGCGTCATCGGCGGCGGCGACGATGTGCTCGTCGCCAGCACCGTCACCGACCAGCTCGGCGGCTTCGACTTCAAGAACCTGCCCGCTGGCCGCTATTTTGTGGATGTGGATGAAGCCACCGTGCCGCCAGGGCTGGCATTGAGTCCCGGCCTGACCGACCCGAGCGGCGTGGTCGCGCTCGGCGCCGGTGACAATATCGATACGCTGGACTTTGGCTATCGCCCCGACGCCGGCACGGCGCTGGTCGGGGACCAGATCTGGATCGACGCCAACGGCAACGGGGAGTTCGACCTCGGGGAAGCGGGTCTCGCTGGCGTGACGGTCGATCTGATCGGCGCCGGACCGGATGGGCAGCTCGGCACAGGCGATGACCTGGTGCAGAGCACGGTCTCGGGACCGGACGGGAGCTACGCTTTCCCCGGGCTGCCGCCCGACGAATACGTTGTGACGGTGGACACCAGCACCCTGCCCCCGGGTTTTGACCCGACGCCGAGCAACGCTCAGGAGACCTATCAGCTGACGGCGGACGGTGACACCGCCTACCTGCTCCTCGACTGGGGCTTCGTGCCGACCGTGGGGCTTGCTTCCCTCGGCGACACGGCGTTCATCGATAACAACGGCAACGGTGTTCAGGACGGTGACGAAAGCGGCCTCGGCGGTCTTTCCATCGATCTGGTCGGCCCCGGTACCGACGGTGTTTTCGGCACGGCCGACGACGAGGTGCTGGCGTCTACGATCACCGATGGTCAGGGCAACTACGATTTCACCGGTCTGAATCCGGGTGACTATCAGGTCCGTCTGACCGACACGGCCGGCGTGCTGAGCGGCCTCAACCCGACAACTGCCGACCCGGGCGCCATCACGCTGACGGCCGGACAGGACTTCGATGACGCCGACTTCGGCTTCTTCCCGGCCTCCAGCCTCGGCTCGGTTGGCGACCTGGTGTTCCACGACGTCAACGGTGACGGCGTGCGTCAGCCGGACGAGTCGGGTATCGAATCGGTGCTCGTTGAGCTGTGGCTGGACGCGAACGATGATGGTGTCATCACCCCCGGTATCGACAACCTGATCCGCAGCGTTCGCACGGACGTCAACGGCGAGTACGAGTTTGGCGGGGTTGCGCCGGAGGATTACCTGGTTCGCCTCGCGCCCCAGAACTTCCAGTCAGGTGGTGTCCTCGAGGACACGACCAGCACGGCCGGTGCGCCCGGGGTGAACAACAACGCCCAGGCTGATCCCCTGCCCCTGACCATCGACAGCAGCAACCTGAACCCGGTATTCGCCGACTTCGGCGTCAACGCGCCTGCCAGCTTCAGCCTTGCGGGGACGGTCTTTGAGGACATCAGCAACGACGGCGTCGATCAGCCCGGAGAACCGGACGTCGGCGGTGTTGCCGTACTGCTGTTCCGCGACCTGGACGGTGACGGGGTACTCGATCCGTCTGACCCGGTGTTTGGCAGTACCGTGACCGACGCCGGCGGCGATTACCTGTTCGACAACCTGCCGCCGGGCGACTACATCGTCGCCACCGACGTGCTCGGCACGAGGCTGGATGGCTTTTTCCAGACCACCCAGACACTCACCAGCGGCGTTCAGCCCGTTACGGGCAGCGCCCTGGACGTCATCACCGGCCTCGATTTCGGCTTCTTCAACGGCGGCATCACCACCACGCCGGTGACGCTGTCTTTCTTCAAGGCCGAGGCGACCAAAGAAGGGCTCCGGATCCGCTGGGCCACCGCCACCGAGTCGGGCAACGTGGGCTTTGCCGTACATGCCCGCGGCAACGATGGCGCGCTCAAGCGTCAGGCGCCGGTGATTCCCTCCAAGGTCGTGGACTCCACGAACTGGCAATCCTACGAGCTTAAGCTGCCGGATCGCGGTGTCACCAAGCTCTGGCTCAGCGATATCGATACACGCGGCGTGGAAACGCTGCACGGGCCGTTTGAACTCGGGCAGGTTTATGGCGCGGATAACCCGCCCACACCCATCGACTGGCGGGGCATCCGGGAGCAAAACGACGCGACATTGGCGAAGCGCAGGGTGCGCAAGGGCGCCACGGCCAGCCGCGTGATGGACCTCACGGTCGAAACAAGCGGCATCGCCCGCGTCACCGCCAGCGAACTGGCGGCAGCCGGCATGGACCTCGCAGGAGTCACCGGCGATTCGCTGGCGCTCAGCGTGGATGGTGAACCCGTAGCGGCCCGGGTCAGCAGCAGCGGGCCATTCAGCGGTGATGCGTACATCGAGTTTGTCGCGCAACCCAGGGACAGCCTCTACGGCAGCGACAACGTCTACCGATTGGCCGTGGATCAGACCGAGGCCGTCCGCGTGGCGGTAAACAGCGACGCGCCCTCGGACCTCAATCCTGACGCAATAGAGCGGGCCCGGCTGCTGCTGGCTGACAACAATGCTTACAGCTTCGGCTCTCCAACCGAGGACCCCTGGTTTATCCGCGAGCTGCTGGCGTTCAGCAACCCGGTGGAGGCTGAGTATGCGCTGGAGCTGAGTGGCTATGAAGGCGGGAGCGCGAGACTCACCGTCGACTTCTGGGGCGTGACCGACCTCCCCGAGAATCCGGATCACCACATCCAGGTTCTCGTCAACGACGTGCTGGTCGGCGAGCAGTTCCTGGATGGTCTGACCGCTGGCCAGATCACCGCCGACGTCCCCGCTGCCAACCTGGTGGCAGGGACCAACACGGTGACCGTCAGGCTCCCGGCTGACACCGGTGCTCAGTTCGACCTGGTGAATCTGGAGTCGATCTCGCTGTCCTACGATCGCTCACCCCGGCTGACCGGCGGTGCGGGCGTGATCGCCTTGCCGCCGGCCGGCGAGGTCGCGGCACCCAATCCCGATACGCTGTTTGCCAGCTCGTTCGAAACGCTGCCCGGCGCCGCGTTCTCGATCATCGGGATAAGCTCTGCGGACGCTGTCGCCTATGCTGAAGTCAACGGCCAGCCGGTCTATCTCGAAAACGCGGCGGTCGTGCCCGACGGCGCCGGCTTTGCCCTGGAGATTCCCGCGCTCGCCGGCGCCGCGGCGATTCAGGTCAGCCAGCTCGACAGCCTGGTGCCGGTCACGCTGACCCCGGCGGTTGAGCCGGCCGATCTGCTCACGGGGTCCGCGGACTACCTGATGATTGCCCATCCGGTATTCCTCGACGGCATTGAAACGCTCGCAGACTTCCACCGCGGGCGCGGACTGACCGTCAAAGTCGTCAGCGTCGACGAAGTCTACAGCCAGTACAGTCAGGGGCAGCTCAGTGCCGAGGCGATCGATGCCTATATCGCGGACGCCGTGCCGACCCTGGGCCTGCAATATGTGCTGCTCGTGGGCGGCGACTCCTACGACTATCACAACTATCTCGGTCTCGGCTCGCTGAGCTTCATCCCGTCGCTCTATGGCCAGGTGCACCCGGTCGTGCGCTACGCGCCGCTGGACGCGCTCTACGCGGACGTCGACGGCGACGAAGTGCCCGACGTGGCGCTGGGCCGTTTCCCGGTGCGCACCGAGCAGGAGCTTAGCTGGATGATCGATAAGACCATTCAGTACGCGGGCAAAGCTTATGACCGGCAGGCCATCTTCGCCGCTGACGAAGCTGAGCCGCTGACGCCGTTCGCGGCGATCAGCGATGACGTGATCGACAGCCTGCTGACGGACTGGACCGTGTCCCAGACCTACCTGGACAACGTGACGCCCGGCCAGGCGACAATCGATATCCAAACCGCCATCAACAGCGGCGTGGCGTTGACCAACTATTTCGGCCACTCAGGCTTCACCGAGTGGGGCCGCACCAATCGGCTGCTGACCTCGGGTGATGTCGACCTGCTGACCAATGCCGGTCTGCCGACAGTTGTGAATCAGTGGGGCTGCTGGAACGCCTACTACGTGTCGCCTTTTGCCGACACGCTGGCACACCGCTTCCTGGTGGGCGGGAACTACGGCGCCGCGGCGATATTGGGTCCGGTGTCGCTGACCCGACTGTCGTCCGAGCAACTCCTCAGCAACCTGAGCTTCGCCGAGCTGGTGACGCCAGGTTTCTCTGTCGGCAACGCGATCACCGCCGGCAAACAGACGCTGTCCCAGTCGCACCCCGATCGGGAAGACGTTGTGCTGGGCTACACGCTGCTGGGCGATCCCGCGCTTCGTATCATCGACTGAGGCAGTCAGCCCGATGACCCGGCCCCGGTCGCTCGAGCGCCTCAGTCGTATATCGACCGGTTTATACTGACCGACAGTCTTACTCGTCCTAACAGGAGAGCGCTATGGCTGAGACCATCGAAGTGATCGAACGCGAAGCCCAGCCCGTGCTGGTCGTTCACTCCACCGCGTCAGTGTTCAAAATCGCCAAAACCTTGGCCAACAGCTTCGACCAGGTGACCACCCAGATCCGGGTCAGCGGCGCGGAAAGCGTCGGCGCGCCGTTCGCGCGCTATTCGGGTATTGACTGGGCAGACGTCCTCAGCAAGGGCATGCTCGGTCAGATCTGGCAGATGCTGACGGAAAAAATGAACATTACTGCGGGTATGCCGGTGGCCGACGGCGCTGAGGGCAACGGTGACGTTGAGGCGATGGAGCTGCCCGCCGGGCGCTACCTCAGGACTTTCCACGTCGGCCCCTATCAGAAGGTGGGCAACACCTACAAAAGGCTGGTGGCCTGGGCCGAAGAGCACAATCTTAAAATGGATAGCTGGAGCTTCGAGTCGTACGTGGATGACCCGACGACCAAACCGATGGCAGAGGTTCGCACTGAGGTGTTTGTCGCGCTGAAGGACTGACGCCCGCCGTCAGGGCAGGCAGTCGATGATCCGGTAGATGTCCGAGTCGGTGTTGTACAGGTGCGGAGACAGGCGGATGCCCTCTTTGCGCACGTCGTAATAAACCCCCGCTTCGCTCAGTCGCGCCGCAAAGCCGTCCTGGCGTTCACCGAAGTTGAGCACAACGCTGCCGCCCCGGTTTTTTGAATCCAGCGGCGACACCTGACATTCCTCCGGCACCGCCCGGGCGAGCTGCTCGGTGAGCTCGCGGTTGTGCGCTTCGATCCTGTCGAGCCCCAGGTCCAGGAGCGCCCTTATCGAGTGGGCGGCGGTAATACACGGGGCGACGCTGGGCGTACCGCCCCAGAAGCGTGTTGCGTCCGCGGCGTATTCGAAGTGATTGATGTCGAACTCGAAGGGGTCCTGGTGGGAAAACCAGCCGACGTCCCGCGGCTCGCAGCTTTCGATCCGATCCGGATGAACCCACAGAAAGCCGGCACCGGAACCGCCGCAGAGCCACTTGAGGCAGGAGCCGGCGATGAAGTCTGCGTTCCAGGCCGGCGCATCCACCGGGCGAACGCCAATCGACTGGGCCACGTCAACAACGCTGATCGCGCCGCCCTGGCGCGCGAGGTCAGCGAGCGTTGCGATGTCGTGACATTCGCTGGTGTTGGAGTGCACGTGGGTCAGCAGTACGCAATGCACCTTGTCGTCGAGATAGCGATCCCAGACTGCCGGGTCGAGCGTGTTTTCGGCGCGCGGAATCATCTTGAGCTCAAAGCCCATCCGCTGCGCCACTGAGAATACAAAACCCAGCGACGGAAATGCCCGTTCGGCGATCAGTAGCGTTCGCCTTCTATCGCTCGCCGGCAGCGCCCCCAGCACCTGGCTCAGACCGGCAGACACGTTGGGCTGTGGACACACCGAAGACGCCTCGGTATTCATGACGCGGGCGAGCTGCGCTCGAAAATCCTGGATCTCCTCCAGCCAGACCGGCCACACCTGGTCGTTGGCTATGGTCCAGGGGTCAAGCAGGCGGGCGGCAAGATGGGTCTGCAGCGTTACCGCCGGCAGCCCCGCTGAATGATTCAGCATATAGCCACGAGCGGGCGGCCAGGCCGCCAGATCAAAACTCACGACAATGTTGCTTCGGGATCAGCAGGGTCCGCGGCGGCCTCGACCGCAACGCTGTCGGCATCCCCAATGCCCAGCGCGCGACGGATCTTCGCCAGGTCTCGATAGCGGCTGGCGATGTCGTCTCGGGGCGCAGCCGTCCGCAGGTCCTTGAGCTTTTCCAGCGCCCGCATCAGCACCTCCAGCGGTGGACCGCTGGCCGTAACGTGCTTGAGATGCTGATCCGGGAGCGACTCCGACGGGCGCTGGATAAACCGGTGTACCAGCTGGTTGTGGTGCTGTGTTGCGGTCTTGCCGTGAGCCTCGCAGACCTCCAGCAACAGCCTGGCGTTGTAATCGAAATCACGCCCTCGATCACTTTCGTCAAGCGCCGACAACGTCTGATCCAGCAGGCTGCGGCGACGCATGCAGTCCCGGAGCCGAGCCTGGTCTTCCGGCATCATGTAGAGAAATTTGTCGACCAGCAGCTGTGAGTAGGAGGGGTCTTCCGCCTGGCATAAGCCGAGCAGTAGATCGATTTCGTTGATACCGGCAAAGTCGCCGGCGTTGGCGCCCCGATACTCACTGCGACCCACCCGATAAGGCTTGTAGTAGGGCCGCACGGAATAGAAGAATCGATCGGTGTCGAGCTGGGCAAACAGCTTCTCGTTAAAGTGCGCGACGTCTGTCAGAGCGTCCTTGGCTGCCTTCAGCAAATCCCCCGTGACCGGGTGCGTGATGCCGAGCGGAACCGTCCGAACCAGGGCGTCGGCCGCGCGCTTGTAGGCGAAGATGCCGCGCGTGTTGTAGTCGAGAAATAGAAACTCGTCTTTGAGGCTGGTGAAGCTGCGGTACTGACCGTTCACGGCCATGTTGTGGGTCGAGAGGTGACTGGTGGCGAAGCGTGGCGCAACTCCCAGCGAAGCCCCGATGTGCATGGCCAGCCCCGAGGCCTCGACAAGCGGCGAGGTGGTTTCCCGCGACGGCTCAGTCAGCTCGTGCCGCCGGCAGGCGCCCATATATAAACCGACGTTGCCGAGCAGCTCGAAGGCCGGCTCAAAGCCCTCGTCCGTATTCCCCTCACGGTGAAGCTGGGCGATCAGCGCCCGCCCTTCGTCGTGCAGCGTCTGGCGAAGATCATGCCCGGCCTGAGACAGATCCGACCGATCCTCCTGCGCAAAATACAGCTCCTCCAGCTCGGTGTTGATCTCGATAAAGCTGCTGCGGATCCATCGATCGAAGTTCCGGGCATTGGCACTCATGACGCGACGTCTCGAATGAATTTGTCCAACATAATAGCGCTAATGCAGGCTTTCGAGACACACGAAGTTAGCCGGCCAAAAACCGCATCCCGCGTTCGCGCCCCGGGATAGCCCGCACGGCAAAACTGACGAATCGATACCGAGGGTTGGCTCGAAGCCCCTTGAGACGCTCCTCCTCAAGAGACCAAAATCTCTTTTAGCAGCTTCTTTGCCCGGGTCCAGTCCCGCTGGACGGTGCTTCTGGAGCAGCCCAGCGCCTCCGCCGTTTCGTCCTCGGTGAGCCCGGCAAAAAAACGACACTCCACCAGCTGCACCAGACTCTCGTTTTCGGCCCGCAGAACCTCCAGCGCGTCTTCAAGTTCCAGGAGCATGCCGGCCTGCTCCTCGCCGCTGAGCTTGTCATCATCCCACGTTGTGCGGTGTTCCGACCCCTGACGCTTGAGCGCCAGCCGCTCTCGCGCCCGGTCGACGCAGATTCGGCGCATGGCGCGGGCAATCAGTCGAAAGAAATGCTGACGGTCGTTGAAGTCACCTTCCGCCGAATTCATCAGCCGGAGGTATGCCTCATGCACCAGGGCCGTTGCGCTCAAGGTCTGCTCCGATCGCTCGCCGCGCAGCTGCCGTCCAGCGAGTCGCCGCAGGTCCGCATAGACCATGCCCAGCAACGCCTCCATGGCCTCGGCGTCACCGCCGCGGCTGGCAAAAAGCAGCTGGGTGATTTCCGCTGTCGGCCGGTCGGTCACAGGCCGCACAACGCCCGCTGCCGACGGGTCTCCCGAAGCTCCGGATGGTCGTCCGGGTAGTGCTCGCTCCCGATCGTGATCGACAGGTCATAGTATTCGAGCGCGCCGTCGCAGTCGCCAGCGAGCCGCAGCGCCGTCGCGAGGTTGTGTGCGACGAGCGCAACCCTCGGGTGCGACTCCCCCAGGTCACTTTGATAGGCGGACAGCGCCGTCCGGTATTGTTCGCCGGCGTCGGCAAACGATTTGCGAGACATCAGCACATTGCCGAGCGTTGTGCTGGCGGTCGCCAGGAGCTGTGGATTGTCGCTGCCGGTCCTCAGCAGCTCCACAGCGCTGCGCGCGTGTTTCTCACCCTCGCCGAGCTGGCCGGAAAGACGCAGGGTGTCGGCGAGGTTACTCAAGGTCATGGCCCGCCGAACGGCGTTGTCACCCTCCAGCTCGTCCAGCGCTTTGAGCGAGCGATCAAACGCCTCGATCGCCTCGGGGAGGTCGCCGCTGTCGGTCAGGATCAGGCCCTGCTGGCTGTGGGCCTGGGCCCGCTGGCGGGCGTGGTCCTCGGTGTTCGGCAGCAGCGACAGCGCCCGCGCAATGTGATCCCTGGCTACGGCAATCCTGGCCGCCCGCCGCTCGGCCAGCGCCAGCCGCTGGAGGGTCAAGGCCAGCACCTCAGGCGGCACCGCCTCGGCCTGCTCGAGGCGGGCCAGCGCCTCTTTGAGTTCTCCGAGCCCGGCGTTCAGGTTGCCGTCGCGGTAGCGCGCGTAGCCGAGCAGGCTCAGAAACTCCGCGTAGCGCGCCGGCGGCTCCGGCAGGCTGGCCAGCTCTTTAACCAGCGGTTCGACCAGCCGAATCACCTGCCCGAACTCTCCGGCGTCCAGCAGCGCCCGGCCGCTCTGAATAACCATGTCGCGCTGGATTTCCGGCGTGTTGCGGGTGGCGCTGGCCAGCTTCTCGAAGTTGCCGCTGGAAATCACGTCGTTCAGCGGGTCGGCGCCGCCTTTCTCCAGCGGATCCATGTTCTCCAGGATTTCGGTGACAACCTCACCCAGGGCGGCCGCGTCCTCGCCGCTTTGCTTCACCTCTGCCTGCTGTTTTTCGATCTGGCGCCATACCAGACCGCCGGCCAGCAGCGCCACGACGATCACCGCGGCGGCCGCCGTGAGCTCCATGCGCCGTCGCTCCGCGGCCTTTCTCAGGCGGTAGCCGGTTTCGGCGGCGCGGCTGGGCAGCATCTCACCTTCAGCAAGAGCCTCCAGGTCCAAACCCAGCTGGCCGGCCGACGCGTAACGTTGCCCCGGTTCCGCTTTCAGGCACCGTTTCAGGATGTGCATCAGATCCGCGCGGACCCGGCCTGGCAGGCCGGTCGCCAGTTCAGGAGCCAGCTGGGGGTTGACCATCTGACGCCTCACCTCATCGAGCCGCGCTTCGCTGCGTTCGACCAGGGGATGTCGGCCCGTGAGAACCCGTGCCGTGAGAATGCCGAGCTGGAAGACGTCGGTTGCCGGCGTGACCGACGTTTGCGCAAACTGTTCGGGTGCGGCGTACAGCGGCGTCAGGAGATGATCATCCTCATCTTCAGCATCCGCAATCCCGGAGATGCCGAAGTCCAGCAGCTTGGGTTCCGCAGCCTCGTTAATCAGCACGTTGCCAGGTTTGAGGTCCTGATGAATGACGCCGTGCTGGTGCGCGTGCTCAACCGCCGCGGACACCTTGGCCAACAGCTTGACCCGAAGCCTGAAAGCCGGCTCGTGGACATCACAATAGCGATCGATCGCCTGGCCGGACACCAGCTCCATCACCAGATACGGACGCTCGCCCAGGACCCCGCCGTCGATGATGCGGGCAATGCCGGGATGATCCAGGTCGGCCAGTATCTGGCGCTCGCGGAGAAAACGCTGACGGTGGGCGTCACCGACAAGCGCTGCGCTCATTACCTTGACGGCCACCTGCTGCTCAAACTGGTCGGTCCGTCGAGCCCGGTAGACGCTGGACATGCCGCCAACCCCGATCCGCTCCAGCAGCTCGAAGGCCCCGAGCGTCTGTCCGGACCAGTCCTCGTCGCTGTCCTGAGCATCTCCCAGCAAACCACCGCCGGTAACGAGGAGCTGATCCCATTTGTCCGAAGCGTCATTCACAGCGCAATGTTACCGCAGGACCGCCACCCTCAGCCGTCAGGATCGCCGAATCCGGACGACCTTCATGATTTCGATTTCCATGCCCGCCACAGTCTCCGTAGCCGGATAATAGGTGAGGTTAACGCGCGCACCGGCGAGGTTTTTGTACTTCTTGCGCCGGCGATATTTGAACGGCGTCAGCTCGCCCTCGAGCATCACGGTATTCAGGTACCACTCGCCGTCTTCGCGCTGGACGTGACTATCCACCTTGCGCAGCTCCGAGTGGACCAGACCCGGATGTTTCTTGAGCAGCTTCTCGGGATCCATAGACTCAGAATTGCCCCAACACGGGGCGGTTGGGCAGCTTTAAGGCAGTCAGGAAAACGGGTGCTGAAGAACGATGTTCTCCCGCCGATCGGGACCGGTGGAAACGATGTGGACCGGACTGCCAATCACCTCGCTCAGGCGCTCCAGGTATCGTCGCGCCGCAGAGGGCAGCTTCTCCCATTCCGTCACGCCGCGGGTGCTGTCGCTCCAGCCGGGAAAGTCCTCAAAAACCGGCTCACAGTGGGCGTAGTCGGCCACGTCGGTGGGCGGGACGTCCAGCACCTCACCCTCGAGCCGATAGCCGACCGCCATACGAACCGTATCCAACCCGTCCAGCACATCGAGCTTGGTCACGCACAGGCCGCTGATCCCGTTGACCATCACAGCGCGCCGCAGCGCAATCGCATCCATCCAGCCACAGCGGCGCGGACGACCGGTTGTGGCGCCGAACTCATTACCCAGTTTAGCGATCCGGCCTCCGACCTTGTCGTTGAGCTCCGTTGGAAAGGGGCCACCGCCAACGCGGGTGGCGTACGCTTTGGTGATGCCCAGCACGTAGTCGATCTCGCCAGGGCCAATGCCGACGCCGGTGCAGACGCCACCGGCCGTGGTGTTGGAGGAGGTCACATAGGGATAGGTGCCGTGATCAATGTCCAGCATGGCGCCCTGGGCGCCTTCAAACAGCAGATCGCCGTCGCTGCTGCGATGCGCGGCAACCGCCGCCACGACATCCCCGGCCAGCGGTCGCAGCGCCTCACCCCAGGCCAGCGCCTGATCGATGGTCGCTTCCACGTCCACCCGGCTTGACCGGAGATACCGATCCAGTACGAAGTTGTGATAATCCATCACGCCGCGCAGAAGGTCGCTGGCGCGCTCGGCGTGAAACAGGTCGGCCACTCTAAGGCCCCGCCGCGACACCTTGTCCTCGTAGGCCGGTCCGATGCCGCGACCGGTGGTGCCGATCGCCTGTTTGCCGCGGGCCTTTTCGCGGGCCGCGTCCAGAGCCACGTGATAAGGCATGATCACCGGGCAGGCGCTGCTGACAAGCAGCCGGTCCCGAACCTGTACACCCTTGTTCTCGAGTGCCTCAATCTCTTTGAGCAGCGCGTCGGGCGCCAGCACCACGCCGTTGCCGATCAGGCATTGAACCGAAGGATGAAGAATGCCGGACGGGATCAGGTGCAAAACGGTGGTCTCACCGTCGATCACCAGCGTGTGTCCAGCGTTATGTCCGCCCTGGAAGCGGACTACCGCCGCCACCCTCTCGGTCAGGACATCAACAATCTTGCCCTTGCCCTCGTCCCCCCACTGGGTTCCGAGCACCAGTACACTTTTCCCTCCCATAGCCCTCTGTGTCCTTACTGTTTCACAAAGTTGAGCAGAATGAGCCCTGCCAGCATACAGGCGCCGCCGAAGGTGCGCAGGGTTTTGTCGTCAAGCGTGGCGAGCTGCCGCATGGCTTCGCGCCACGCTGACGGGCTGGCGAAGGGCAGCAGGCCCTCGAGGATCAGCACCAGGCAAACGGCGGTCAGCAGATCGGACACGCGAATCTCCCCATGTTTTCCGGCGAAAGCGGCGGGAGCGTCAGGCCCCAGACGGTTGAGCGGCAGGACACCGCCGGTAGTGATGATTCAACCGATGCCGGCCGACGCGCCTGCCGGCACCGTAATGCGATACGTTGCTAGTCTTCGTCTGTCTGCTGGCCGAAGTAGTCGAAAAACTCGGACGTTGAGTCGAGCATCATGACGTCACCGCCGCTGCCGAAGGTGTTCCGATAGGCCTGCAGAGATCGGTAGAAGGAATAAAACTCGCGATCTCTTTCGTAGGCTTGGGCATAGAGGTCAGCGGCCTGCGCGTCACCCTCACCACGGATCCGCTCGGCGTCCCGCTGGGACTCGGCCAGCAGCACGGTGCGCTCCCGGTCGGCGGCGGCCGCAATCTTTTCAGCTTCCTCGTTACCCTCCGAACGGAGTTCGTTGGCGACCTCCTTACGCTCAGCGCGCATCCGGCTGAAAACCGAGCTGCTGACCTGGTCGGGCAGGTCGATCCGCTTGACGCGAACGTCGACGATTTCAATACCCAGCGAGCTCGCAACACCACTGGCCCGGACGACCAGCGACTGCATGATTTCCTCACGTTCGGTCGAGATCACTTCCTGGAGGGTGCGCTTCGCAAACTCCGCCCGCAGGCCGTCAGCGATGATCTGGCTCAGACGCTGGCGCGCGCGCACCAGGTCGCCGCCGCCGGTGGCGGTGTAGAAGTCGCGAACGTCGGAGATACGCCACTTCACGAACGAGTCAACGATCACGTCCTTTTTCTCAGACGTGATGAAACGCTCCGGCTGTGCATCGAGCGTCAGAATCCGTCGATCGAATTTCCGCACGTTGTTGACGATGGGCAGCTGCCAGTGCAGACCCGGCTCGAAGTCGGTTCGCACGACCTCACCCAGTCGAAACTTGGCGGCGTACTCAACCTCAGACACGGTGAATGCTGAGAGGTACAGCAGGATGGCGACCAGTGCGCCGACAACAATTCCTAATCCTTTCATGATCAGCTCCCATCCCGGCCGCGACGCGGCGTTTGTCTCGGGTCGAAGGTGTCGTTGCTGGAACTCGACTCCGATCGGAAGTCGGAGTTGTTGCTGCGCTGCAGCGCCGGCGTCGTGTTGCGGATGATTTGATCCAGCGGCAGATACATCACGTTGTTGCCCTCCTTGACGTCTACGATCACCTTCGAGGTGCTGCCGAGCACGCGCTCCATGGTCTCCAGATACAGGCGCTGACGCGTCACCTCCGGCGCCTGCTGATACTCGTCCAGCAGCAGGCTGAAGCGCTGAGCCTCACCTTCGGCCCGCGACGTGACGGCGGACTTGTAGGCTTCCGCCTCCTGAATCAGGCGTGCCGCCCGGCCGCGTGCTTCCGGAACCACGGAATTGGCATACGCCTGGGCTTCGTTCTGGGACTTTTCTTTGTCCTCGCGAGCCTTGATGGCGTCGTCGAACGCGTCTTTGACTTCCTGAGGAGGACGGACCTCCTCCAGGTTGACCGCGGTGATTTCGACACCGGTCTCGTAGCGATCCATGATGGATTGCTGGATCTCACGGATCTGGAAGGCGATTTCGGCGCGACCTTCGAGCAGGACAAAGTCCATGATGTTGTCGCCGACCACTTGGCGCATGGCCGATTCGGCGGCCTGCCCCATCGTGCCTTCGGGATCCTGCACGTTAAACAGGAAAGCCTCCGCGTCTTTGACCCGGAACTGGGTGGCCATACGCATGTCGACGATGTTCTCGTCCAGCGTGAGCATGTAGCCCTCCGCAACGTCCGAGCGAATCTGTTCGACGTTCACCCGGTACACGCGATCAATGGGCCGCGGCAGCGTGAAGTTCAGCCCGGGCTGCATCGTTTTGACGTGTTTGCCGAAGCGCAGCACAACGCCCCGCTCCGGTTCGTCAATGGTGTAAACCGAGTCGACCAGAAGCCAGACGACAATCGCTGCAATCGCCAGGAAAAACAGGCCGGCGTTACCGCCGCCGCTGCTGGATCCTCGTCGGCCACCGCCGCCAAAAATGCCGCTGATCCTGTTCTGCAGGTTGCGAAAAACCTCGTCCAGGTCTGGCGGCTGATCGCCACCGCCACCGGACTTCCAGGGGTCTTTTCCGTTGCCGGGTTCGTTCCAGGCCATGCTAATTCCTATAGTGACGGGGTGAGCGGCAAGCCCACCATTTTAAAGTTCTCTCCCGGCAGCAGCAACATCATCGCTGGCCTCCTGGCCTGCGCCAACGGCTGACTCCGGGCACTGATCCGGCGGAAAGTGGTCTGGCCACTCCCGCTCCAAAGCTTCGTACTCTCGACCGGCGATCGCACACGACAGGTGCCAGCCGCCTTGATCTGTGGACTCCTCATGAGTCACACAACCCATGCTGAACAACCTGGCTCTGAGCTTGCCCTCGGACGGTTCGAGCAGCAGCTCGTGGTCCACCAGACGGCCCGCCAGGTGCTCTCGGATCGCCGTCAGCAGCAGGTCGAGGCCGGCGCCGCTGTTTGCCGACAGCCACACACGCTCAGCATCGGGTCGCTGCTGGCGCTCGGGCGGTCGGCCGATCAGGTCGATCTTGTTGTTCACCACAATCTGCGGGACGTCCCCGGCGCCGATCTCCTCAAGGACCGATGCCACCGACTCCACCCTCTCATCGCGCTGTGGATCTGCGGCGTCAACCACGTGCAGCAGCAGATCAGCGTCGCGGGTCTCCTCCAGCGTCGACTTAAACGCAGCGACCAGCTCATGCGGCAGGTGGCGAATAAAGCCGACCGTATCCGCCAGCACCACGTCCTTGGCGCCGGGCCCCGCACCACTGTGACCCTCAACCGCCGAAAAGTTCAGCCGGCGCAGCGTTGGGTCGAGCGTCGCGAACAGCTGATCGGCCGCGTAAACCCCGCCGTCGGTCAGTCGATTGAACAGCGTCGACTTGCCCGCGTTGGTATAGCCCACCAGGGAAACCAGCGGCACGGAGCCGCGGGCTCTCGCGCGGCGGCTCTGGCGCCGCTGACGCGTCAGGCGCTCCAGGCGCTTGTTGAGGGTTTTCACCCTCGCGCCGAGGAGCCGGCGGTCGGTTTCGAGCTGGGTTTCGCCAGGGCCCCGCAGCCCGATGCCGCCCTTCTGACGCTCGAGGTGAGTCCAGCCGCGGACCAGTCGGGTCGAGAGGTGCTTGAGCTGCGCGAGCTCCACCTGCAGCTTGCCCTCGTGCGAGCGAGCCCGCTGCGCAAAGATATCCAATATCAGCGTGTTCCTGTCGTGAACGCGCCGGCAGGTAATCTTTTCCAGGTTGCGTTCCTGGATCGGGCTGAGCGTGTGGTTGACCAAAATCGTGTCGATTTTGAGCTCGTTCGCGGCGTCGGCGATTTCCTGCACCTTGCCCTTGCCGACCAGCGTGGCTGCGTCGGGCACACCCCGCGGCGCTTCGATCTCCGCACACACCTCCAGCCCGGCAGAGGTTGCCAGCTCACGAAATTCGTCGAGGTCTTCCTGACTTTCGCGCGCCTGGAACCTGGGGTGCAGAAGGAGCACGCGGTCGCCGCCAGCGGTCGGCTGGCCAGCGTCGTTGGGCAAAAATTCGATCAAGTGTCGGGTGTTTCGATTGGTGCTGATAGGTATTGATGTGGGGCGCCCGGAGGCGCAAGGCAAGCGCGTTACGGGAGCGGCGCGCAAAGCGACGCCCCACAAGGCGTCGTTTGGCGGCCGCCGCGCCGGTTTTGGATGCTACAAAGCGCTTTACTGGTCCTCGTCCGTGATCTTCACGTTCCTGGACGGGACGACCGTCGAGATGGCGTGCTTGTAGATCATTTGGCTCACAGCGTTCTTCAGAACCACAACAAACTGGTCGAAGGAGTCGATCTGACCCTGCAGCTTGATGCCGTTGACCAGGTAGATCGACACCGGCACACGCTCTCTCCGGAGCGCGTTTAGAAACGGCTCCTGCAGTGAATGACCTTTGGACATCGGGGCGCTCCTTGTTTTTTCTTAGTATCGGGGCTGAAGAAGGGGCATTCCCTGCGGATCCTTCCTGCCGCACCTAACCTGCCTCACCGTTGAGTCCGACGTACACAGTATGCCCTGGCGCAGGTCGAAACGGCCGTTGCCAGCTCGAGGGAGAATGCCGGGAGACAGATCCCAAGCCAAAACTTTAGCACACGGGAGTGTGTAGGAACCGTGCAATATGGCTCCTGGCGGCTGATTTCCAACTTTTTTCCGTAGGGTCGAGCCAGCTTACCCCGTCGAGGTGTCGAAGCCACGTGAGCTGGCGTTTCGCGAGCTGTCGCGTCGCGGCGCTGCCCCGCGCCTTGAGGTCTTCGACAGACCCGTGACCGGCGAGATAGGTAATCGCCTGTCGGTACCCAACCGCCCGCATGGCCGGAGTTTCCGCCGTCAGCCGTGGGTCGCTCATCAGCTCCTTTACTTCATCGAGAAATCCCTGGCGCAGCATCGCCGCAAAGCGGGCGTTGATCCGCTCATGCAGGGTCGTTCGATCGAGCGGCGAGACGGCCAGCTTCAGAAAGCTACCCGAAAAACCTCCCGATTTGTCGGCCTGCAGCCGGGAAAGGGGTTGTCCCGTGACCCGAAACACCTCCAGCGCTCGCTGAATTCGCTGGGGATCGTTGGGGTGAATACGGGACGCAGCATTGGGGTCCACCCGCTCCAGCTCCTTGTGAAGACCGGGCCAGCCCTTGACGGCCGCCTCCCGTTCCAGCGCGGCCCGAACCTCGCGATCGGCGTCCGGAAGCACCGCCAGCCCCTCGATCAATGCGCGAAAGTACAGCATCGTTCCGCCGACCAGCACCGGCAAATTGCCCCGACCCGTAATTTCGCCAATGAGATGCGCCGCGTCAGCGGCAAACTCGGCGGCGCTGTAGGTTTCCCAGGGCTCACGAATGTCCAGCAGGAAATGCGGCGCGCGGGTCAGGGTTGCCGCATCGGGTTTTGCCGTACCGATATCCATCCGCCGATAGACCTGCGCCGAGTCGACGCTGATCAGCTCGACGCCGCCTCGCTCACACAGATCGAGCGCCAGCGCCGTCTTGCCCGCCCCAGTTGGGCCCATGATGCAAACGACGGGCGGCGATGCAGCCCCTGACATCGCTACCTGCCCCGCAGAAACAGGCGATCCAGCGCCTTCATATCCAGCTGGGTCCAGGTCGGGCGGCCGTGATTGCACTGACCGCTCCGCTCGGTGCGTTCCATATCGCGGAGCAGCGCGTTCATCTCGCTGATTTCAAGGCGCCGATTGGCCCTCACCGACCCGTGACAGGCCATCGTTGAAAGGACTTCGTTACGGGCCTCCCGCAGCCGGCTCGAGTGCCCGACGCCGGCAAGATCCGACAAGACGTCCCGGATCAGCGCTTCGGGGTCAGCCTTGATCAGAATCGACGGCACTTGGCGGATCTTGATTTCCTCCGGCCCGGTGCGATCCACCTCGAAACCGAGCTCGCTGAATACCTCCGATCGGCTTGCCGCCAGCTCAGCCTCGTTTTCGCTGACCCGCAGCGTCAGCGGCACCAGCAGCGGCTGGCTGCGCACCGCGTTGTCGTCGACGGAGCTCTTCAGCCGCTCGTAGGTGATGCGTTCGTGCGCAGCGTGCATGTCCACGAGCACCAGCCCGGCGCTGTTCTGCGCGAGGATAT
>JANQOZ010000064.1 GCA_028285525.1 Lysobacterales bacterium | reverse complement strand
GCAGGCGCTCATGGCAGCTCTCGAACAGCAGCTCCACCCCGATCCAGCAGCGGCCGGCAAAATGCTCCTGCAGCCAGCGTCCCGAGTCCGTGTCGCCGCGCTGCTCATCGTCAGGGCACCACAGCAGCAGCACGTCGGCGGCGTCCGGCGGCGTCTCCAGCAGGTGCTCCAGCACGTCCTGGCGGCTCAGCCGATACTGACCCTTGGGCGCCGCGCGGCGGCCGCGGGTGATCAGCTGGCAGAGCTGCGTGTAGCCCCGGTGCGTGGTGGCCAGCAGCACCAGCTTGAGGGCGTCCTCGGTGACAATCTCGGTGCCGATGATGAGCTGGAGGCGCTTTTCCGGCGGCAGCCCGTTGGCTGCCTCGAAGGCCCGAACCACGCCGCTCATGGTGCATTCATCGGTGATGGCCAGCGCCTGGTAGCCCAGCTCGCTGGCGGTCTGCACGAGCTCCTTCGCGTGCGAAGCGCCGCGCAGGAAAGAAAAATTGCTCAGACAGTGCAGCTCAGCGTAAGGCGGGGACGTAGCGGGCATACTGTTTATTTATACAGTATTTTTCCTCTGCTCGGAAAGCCCTCTTTTCTTGGGCTGTGATGGGATGCTCAAAAACCTTCCGTCGCGGCAGATTGCATCTACACTGAAACCTGAAGTGCCAACCGATAAAAGGCTGCGCCATCAGCGCGATGAAGCAAAACTCTAGAAAAGGCGTGATGCTTTTTGGCGTTGTTATCGCCGCAATCGCGGCGGTGTGGGTGTTTATGTCGTTTGGCCTCAAGCGACCAGACCAGAATTACGAAGACTCGTCTAGCACCAGGCTCGAGGCGTCCCCGCAAAACGATCAATCTCCGGCAACAAGCAAAGCGGCGACTGAACCTAAACGAGCTCTGCAATCAGAAAAGCGGATACCAGTTGCCGCTCTGGAGTCGACCAGCCCTCCGCCAGATGTGACGTACCGCAGGCCCCTGCGCCTAAAACCGCTGACGTTGGGTGAGGTGCCAGAACGTCTGCCGCCGATCCAGCCCGATGATCCGCCCTCGATGGTGACACGACAGTACTGGGCGCACGCGAGGCAGCACAGTGATTTGGACGAACTGAGGCTGCAGCTGTCAAAGAGCCAGACGACCCATTTGACATCTGCGGACCTGCCCGCGCTCGAGGAGCAGGCTATCGCAGGCGACGGCGAAGCCGCCTATCTGCTGTTTCGCCGTTATGTGACCTGCGAGTTCGCCAGCAAGACTGACGAGGAGCTAGCCAGGAAAGTCGACTTTTGGCTGGATCAGGGAAACAGTGGTTTTGCCGAAATGGCGGTCTCTGACTACGAAAACTGCCAGGACCTCCGCGAAGAGCCGGCGGCTCTGGCGATCCGCTGGCTGACGATCGCTGCAGAGCTGGACTATCTGATCGCTCAGCTGGATTACGCATTCCATACCCGGCAGATCTTCAGTACCGAGTTCCTTCTTACGTATCCAAGCTTTGCCAGCGAATACCGGCTCAACGTCCTTCGTTTTTCTAAGCGCGCGATTCGCAGCGGCCACCCCCAGGCTTTTCTGACGCTCGGTAAACTTTTCCTGGACGGAACCGTGGATGAAAAAAGCGAATTCAACGCCTTTGCGATGGGGTATGCAGCACACCTGGCCGGAATGAAGGACAACTACATTATGGCGTCTGCACGGTCGGCGCTGGGGTTAAGCGAATTCAGGCGCGCCCGTCGAGAGGGCACAGAACTGTGCAAGCGGTACTGCTCTAACGATTAAGCCGTGCTCCACGAGTTTGCGGTAAAATAACGCGACACTGAACCATGAAGTCCTGACCCGGAAATGACGGAACCCAACCTGCAGATCAGCCTGATCCAGAGCGAAGTGAAATGGCACGACAGCGCGGCCAATCTGGCCAGCTTTGCTGAGCAGATCGCCCGGCTGGAGAACCCCGGCCATCTGATCATGCTGCCGGAGACCTTCGCCAGCGGCTTTACCCAGGAGCCCGCAAAGGCGGCTGAGGCGATGGATGGGCCGGCGGTGAATTTTATGCGCGAGCAGTCGCGCCTGACCGGAGCGGCCATCACCGGCTCGCTGGCCATTGCGGACCGCGGCCACTACTTCAATCGGATGCTGTTTGTTGCAGACGGCGAGGTGCTGGCGAGCTACGACAAGAAGCATCTGTTTACGCTCGCCGGCGAGCACAAGCGCTACGCTGCTGGCAGTGAGCGGGTGATCGTGGACTACCTGGGTTGGCATATCTGCCTGCAGGTCTGCTACGACCTGCGGTTTCCGGTGTTTTCCCGCTGTCGCAACGACTACGACCTGCTGCTGTACGTCGCCAACTGGCCCATGCCGCGGGCCCACGCCTGGAGCACACTCCTGCGGGGCCGCGCGATCGAAAACCTCTGCTACACCGTCGGCGTCAACCGCACGGGATTCGACGGCAACAACTGGGAATACGCCGGCGGCTCAGCGGCCGTCGACTATCTGGGCCATGACATCGTCGACCTCGGCACGGAACCTTCCAGCACTACCGTAACGATCAGTCTGGCTGATCAGAACGCCTTTCGAGACAAGTTCCGCTTTTTGGACGACGCTGACGACTTTGTTTTACTCGACGGCGAGCGGCAGGAGAAGACCGCCCTGCGCGGCGCCGGGTAACCCTCCACCGTCAGGCTCGGGTTAGCCGGGTCCAGAAAGGTCTCCAGGGAATCGAAGGTCATCCAGGCGGTGCTGCGCTGCTCCCGGGTGGTCGTCACGGTGACGTCCAGCAGCTCCACGTCCACAAATCCGCAGCGCCGCAGCCAGCGCGCCAGCAGCGGTGCACTGGGAATAAACCAGACGTTGCGCATCTTGGCGTAACGTCCTTCGGGCACCAGCACCTGAGTCTCGTCACCTTCGACCACCAGCGTTTCGACGACCGCCTGGCCGCCGGGCCTGAGCAGCGAGCGGATCAGCTCCAGGTGCTCCAGCGGCGAGCGGCGGTGATAAAGGATGCCCATGGAAAAGACGGTATCGAAGCCGGTCAGGTCGGGCGGTAGCTCCTCCAGGCCGATCGGCAGCAGCGCCGCGGGCAAGTCCGGCAGGAAATGCCGCAGCGCGGCGAACTGCAGGCCGAACAGCGCGGTGGGGTCGATCCCGAGCGCGGCGCGCGCGCCGGCGCCGAGCATTCGCCAGAGGTGGTACCCGCTGCCGCAGCCGATGTCCAAAACGATGCGGCCATCCAGGCTGTCCAGCCCCGGCGCCACGCGGTCCCATTTCCAGTCGGACCGCCACTCGGTGTCGAGCTCCACGCCAAACAGCGAATAGGGACCTTTCCGCCAGGGGCGCAGCGCCCTTAGCGAAGCTTCGAGCGTCGCCTGGTCTGCGGCCGAGACGGTGCCGTCGACGGTGACCGCGGGCCGTTTGAGATCAACGCGGTCCACCTGCGGGCAGGGCAGGGCATCCAGCGCCTGCAGCCAGCGCGGCAGGTCGCCGTGATGAGCGAGCCTGGTGAGGCGTTCGGCGTCACTCAGCCAGTCCAGCCAGGCGCTGAGCCTGGAGGTCTCCAGCGCCTCACGAAAGGCTCTGCCCGGTTTGAACCGATCGGACTCCAACTACTTGAAGGCGACCAGCGAGGCGAAGTTGAAGCACTGAAACCACTGCTCAACCTGGCGAAAGCCGGCGTTTCTTAGTCGCGTCCGATGGTCAGCGATCGACTCGCGTACGAGCACGTTTTCCAGCGCGCTGCGCTTGCGGGCAATCTCGAGCTGGCTGTAGCCCTGGCTGCGCTTGAAGGCGTGGTACAGGTCGTGGAACAGCGTATCGCTGGCCGGATCCTCAAAGGCAATCTTCTCCGACAGCAGCAGCACCCCGCCGGGTCGCAGCGCGTCAGCAATCCGGCTCAGCAGCGCCGTGCGTTCACCCAGCGGCACAAACTGCAGCGTGAAGTTCAGCACCACCACCGACGCGTTCTCCAGCGCACTGGCGGTGATGTCCCCCAGCTCTAGCTCAACCGGACCGTTGTCCTGGTGGTCGGCAAGGCTCGCTCGAGCCCGGTCGATCATGGCGGGGGCGTTGTCGACACCGACAATGGTGATGGTCGGATCGGCTACGGCATCTCGCATCGCGAAGGTGGCCGCCCCCAGTGAACAACCGAGGTCGTAGCAGCGGCTGCCGGGCTGCGCGTAGCGCCCGGCCATC
>JANQOZ010000062.1 GCA_028285525.1 Lysobacterales bacterium | reverse complement strand
GCAGGCGTTCGGTGCCGGTGCTGATGCCGCTGTACTCCACGGCCACCAAAACCTCTTCAGCCTCGGGCTGGCGCAGCGCTATCCGCTGCAAATCCAGGCTTCCCGGGGCGTTCATGACAACGGCCAGCGAGGTCACGGCCGAATCCGGCAGAGACTTTTCGGCGGAAGTATGAACTAAGGAACTCATGGGAAGTGTCAGTTTACGCTGACTACAAATAGTGTCAACTTTTTGTTACGTTACTTTCGCCCTCAACGGCGGACGCCGGACTGGGCTTCTGCACGGTCACCACGCTGGCCATCAGCGGCAGCGCCGTGGGGTGATGTTCGAACCGGACAAAACCCACTCGCTCCAGGAATCCGCGCAGCTCCTTGAGGGATCGCGGGCGCCCCGAGCCCATGGCTTTGAAATAGAGCGAAAAGTAGGCGCCGGCGATCGCTTGAGCGCCGGTGGTGTCGGCCATGGGCTCAGCGACCAGCAGCCGACCACCCGGCGGCAGATAGTCAAAGATGCGTCGGAAGAGCGCCATGACCGTCGGGTCATCATGGTCGTGCACAATCCGGATCAGCGACACCAGATCTGCGCCTTCCGGCAGGGGGTCTTCGGTGAAACTGCCGCCGTAAGCTTCGATTCGGCTCTCCGCTTCCGCCAGCCGGCGCCGGGCGAGTTCCGTTACGGGCGGCAGATCAAACAGCTTGAGGTCCAGCGCGTGAAAATGCTTGCCGACTTCGGACAGAAACGTGCCGTCGCCGCCGCCGATATCCAGCAGACAGCGGTGGAGGCCGAAGTCGTAGGCGGCGACCACCTGCTCCGCGACCATAATCTGCGACTGTGACATCAGATCGGAGTAACGCTGCGCGGCGTCCGAGGACACCTCGCCGGCGGCGTAAGGCCAGTAGGCGGCGAGCTCCGCCTTGACCTCACCTCGCAGCATGGCCAGCGGGTCGGACAGGTCGCGATAGAAATGTTCGTGGTGCCGGATCATGGCCAGCAGCGACGGGTTGGCCAGCAGCACCGCCCCCTGCGGCCCCAGCGCATATTCGTCGCCAACGCGCTGCACAAGGCCTGTCGCCGCGGCGGCGTCGAGCAGGGCCATCAGCGACGGCGCCGGCAGCTGGATCCGGTCCACCAGCTGCACGCCGCTCAGCGGACCATCGCGCAGCATCTCGAACAGCTCGAGCTGGACACAAGCCTGCAGCGTTTGGGAGTACACAAAACCGGCAACCAGATCGAACAGCGCGCTGGCACGCTGGCGCACCAGCGGACGCAGCAGGCGCATCGCGCCGACGCGGCTGTGGAACGCCGGATCGGACAGGCGTCGATTACGCCAGTTGATCCAGGATTTTTGAAGCGACTGAATCAGGACACCGAGACCCTACTTTCTTTGCGCGGCCCGCCAGGATCCTGAGTCGAGTTGAACGGAGCGTACGCCGAGGGTCAGGCGGCCGCGCTCCGCATCAATGCATGGTCGATAAAGGCGCGCGCCTCCACTTCGATCAGGCCCCGCAGCTTCTCTTCGCCAGGACAGCTCGGAATCGAATCCATCGCCTCGGTCACCAGCCGCTTGAGTCGCTCTTCCGAGGCGCTCATGCCCCGTTCGAGCACCGAGTTGGGCCGATGCAGGTCGCTGTCACGACCGATCGGTTTCCCGATTTCTTCAGGGTCGGCGGTCACGTCCAGAATATCGTCGGCCACCTGATAGGCTTCGCCCATGCGTCGACCCAGCATTTCCCAGGGTCCGGCCTCAGCGCCGGCGGCCGCGGCACCCATGGCCGTCGCGGCGACAAACAGAGATCCGGTTTTCTGTCGCTGATAGCGACCGAGCGGCGCCTCCGGCTCACACTCCCAGGCCTGGCCGGCAGCGATCCCGCAGGGCGCGCCCACCGACGATGCCAGCACGCCCACAAGCGCCGGGAGGCGTCCGGGATGACCGGCTGCACCGCGGGCCAGCGTTTCGAAAGCCATAACGATCAAGGCATCCCCCGCCAGCACAGCCAGGCGTTCGCCGTAGGCGACGTGGAGCGAGGGCTTGCCGCGGCGGGTCGCCGCGTCGTCGAAACACGGCAGATCGTCGTGGACTAAAGATGCGCAGTGAATCATCTCAACGGCGCAGGCCGCAGCCGCGACGGCCGCCGGATCATCAGCGTTGCAGGCCTTGGCCACCGCCAGCGTCAGCTTCGGGCGAACCCTGGCCCCGCCGGGCATCACCGCATAATTCAGCGCTTCCAGAAAACGGGGCGGACAGCATTCGTCACTGGCGTTAGCCAGCACCTTTTCCAGGGAGGCATTGATGATTGCGGTTGGGTCCATGGGCGCACCGTTGACAGTTAATTGTTATTGACACTAAGAAGTGTCATGTAGAATAGACACCTGGTCAGGCAGCGTCAACTCGCTATAGTTATGTCCCCTTTCCCCGTGTTCTCTCGCGACGTGCCCCTGCGCGGCTATCAATGGTGGTATATCGACGCCAGCAGCAGCGATGGCCGCGAGCATCTGGTCATCATCGCTTTTGTCGGCAGCGTCTTTTCACCCTTCTACGCCAGGGCCTGCGAGCGCGGCCAGGCCGACCCGATGGACTACTGCGCGATCAATGCGGCGCTGTATCGCAGCGCCGGCAAGCGCTGGGTGCTGACGGAGAAGCCGCGGGCAACGGTCAGCCGGGGCGACCATCACTTCGGGCTGCAGAACTCCAGCGTTCGCTGGAACGGCACGGGCCTTGAAATCGAAATCCGGGAACGCGGCGTTCCGATACCCCAGAAGGTGCAGGGCCGGGTGACGGTCAACCCGCGATTTACCTCCGATCCC
>JANQOZ010000054.1 GCA_028285525.1 Lysobacterales bacterium | reverse complement strand
ACAGCCGAGCCGATCCTCAGCCTGCTCGAGAAATCGCCACCCGTCGCGCATCTTGCGCAGCGCGTTGGTGCCGACCGCGGCGATGCGGTTGGGCTGCAGGCCAGCGAGGCGCTGGCCGAAGCGGGCCAGGCATTCGAGCGCGCGGTTGGCCACCGGGGCGGAAAGCTGTCCCTTGCTGTTGACACCTTCCGCCAGCCGAACCATTTCCTTGATCCGGTCGACAATGATCAGCGTGCCGTGTTCGTAGCGCGCGACGATCATGTGGAAGCTGTTCGAGCCGAGGTCTACAGCGGCAAAGAGCTGGTCGGGGGAAAAGTCGAAATCGGGACTGATTGCCGGGCTGACGCCCTCGGCGGAATCGACGGTTCCCGAGCTCAAGGCCGTTTCTCCATCAGGTATTCCTGTGCCGAGAAGCGTTTGTCGCTGCCGGGCGTAAGAAGCTGGTAGCTCCCGTCGCTGCAAAGCTCCCAGGCCTGGGTGTTGTCTTTGAGGTAAACCTCGAGCGTCTCGTGCACGACCCGTTTGGCCATCTCCGGACTGCGGATCGGGAAGCAGCATTCCACCCGCGAGTACATGTTTCGGTCCATCCAGTCGGCGCTGGCGGCGTAGACCTCACGCTTGCCGTTGTTGCCAAAATAGAAAACCCGCGAATGCTCCAGGAATCGGCCGACAATCGATCGTACCCGGATGTTCTCGGATACGTCTTTGATGCCTGGCCTCAGGCAGCACGCGCCGCGAACGATCAGGTCGATCTGCACGCCCGCACGCGACGCGTTGTACAGCGCTCGAATCAGGCTCGCTTCGGTCAGGGCGTTCATGCGAGCCACGATCCGGCCAGCGTTGCCCTTTTTGACGTGATTCATTTCCCGCCGGATTTTCCGCAGCAGCATCTCGCGAAGCGTAAAGGGTGACTGGTACAGGCGCTTGAGCTTCTCGAGCTTGCCCAGACCGGTGAGCTGCTGAAACAGTGTGTGGACGTCCGCGCAGATCAGTCGATCGGCCGTCAGCATTCCCAGGTCGGTGTAGGCCGCAGCGGTTCGGTAGTGGTAGTTGCCGGTGCCCAGGTGAGCATAGCGCCGCAGCTTGCCGCCTTCCCGGCGAACGATCAGCAGCATCTTGGCGTGGGTCTTGTGGCCGACAATCCCGTAAACCACCTGGATGCCGGCTTCCTGCAGCTGATTGGCCAGCTCGATGTTTTCCTGCTCGTCGAAGCGCGCCCGCAGTTCGATCACGGCGGTAACGTCTTTACCGGCGCGCGCGGCTTCGATGAGCAGCTCTACGATCGGCGAGCGCTTGCCGGTCCGGTAGAGCGTTTGTTTGATGGCCAGGACGTCCGGGTCTGCGGCGGCTTGCCTGAGCAGATCGATCACCGGCGCAAACGAATCGAAGGGGTGGTGCAGCAGGTAGTCGCGTTTGCCGATCGCCGGAAACATCGGGCTGCCGGCCATCAGGTCCGGCGGGGTATGGGAGCGAAACTCCGGATACTTCAAATCCGGTCGGTGCACCATCCGATAAATTTCCGCCAACCGGTGGAGGTTCACCGGCCCGTCGCAGCGCACGACATCTCGCTCCTCGAGATCAAAACAGCCGGCCAGGTAGTCGACAATTTCGTCCGGCGCCGCCTCCAGCACCTCCAGCCGAACGGCGGAGGCAAAGCTGCGCTCCAGCAGCTCACCCTTGAGGGCCTGCGCGAGGTCTTCGACCTCTTCTTCGTCCACGTAGAGCTCGCTGTTGCGGGTGACGCGAAACTGGTAGCAGCCGCTGACCTGCATGCCGGGAAATAGCTGGTCGACAAACGCCTGAAGAATCGACGACAGAAACACAAAGTCGTAGCCCGTCTCCCGCCGCCCCGGAATCTGCACCACGCGCGGCAGCGAGCGCGGCGCCCGCACGAGGGCCATCCCCGCATCGCGTCCATACGCATCGTCGCCCTGTACCTTCACCGCAAAATTCAGGCTTTTGTTCAGCAGGCGGGGAAAAGGGTGAACCGGGTCCAGGCCGAGTGGCGACAGCACCGGCAGCACCTCTTTGCGGAAGTAATCGGCCAGCCAGGTTTTCTGTGCTTTGGACCACTGCTCTCGACGCAATATGCGCACATTTTGCTCGGCCAGCGCAGGCACCAGCTCGTTGTTAAACGTTGCGTACTGGCTTTTGACCAGCATGTTGCTGGCTTCGTGGACCTTGGCCAGCGCCGTTGCCGGGTCGAGCCCGTCGGGTCCCTGCTTGCCGGCACCGAACTGCTCGAGCTGCTTGAGCGAAGCGACGCGAATCTCGAAAAACTCATCAAGGTTGGTGCACGAGATGCACAGAAAGCGGACCCGTTCGAGCAGCGGCGTGGCGAGATCACGCGCCTGCTCCAGCACCCGGAGATTAAATTCGATCTGGCTCAGCTCACGGTTGAGGAAGTGTCGTGAGGAGTATGTGTTCCGAGACATCAGGCGCCGTCAGCGAGTTGTTGTCGAGAGTTTACAACGCTGAAGGGACCCGGTTACAGCCGCATGACCCTCAGCAGTGTTTTACGCTGCGGAATTCATCGCCCAAGTTTCATCGCTTAGGGTGCCGAAATGCGATCATCGCGGCGGCGATTCTGCTCGCTGGGATCGTAGCCGTCCTCACGCTGAATCTCCGCAAGGATGGGGCGGTAGTCGTTCAGGCGTGCCTCGACCCGGGATCGCTCGTAATAATCCAGCTCCGGCTTTTTCATCAGCTTTTCCAGGTGTGAGACGGCGTCATACACCTGCCCAAGGAGAAACACGTGCTGGGCGTAGGCTTCCTGGGCACGCACGTACTGTCCGCTTTCCTCGGCCGCACGGGAATACTGGGCGAACAGGCTGGCGTTATCCGGATAGCGACTGAGTAGCGGCCGCAGCATCGATTCCGCTTTGCGAAAGTCGCTGCTCGCGCCACGCGTGAGCAGCGTCTCGGCGAAGGCGGTGGTCACCGCCAGGTTTCCGGGATAGCGCTCGTAGAGCGAGGTGAAGCGCTCCTCCGCCCGGTCGGACTGACCGGCCAGCTCTTCGCTTTCGGCGGTGGCCAGCGCCACGGGAAGCGAGTTTGGACGGTCCCGCAGGAGCACCTCCAGCAGCTCGGTCGCTTCGACCAGGCGTCGGGTCTCCAGGAAGTGCAGTGACCGACCGTAGCGCTCGGCCGGCGTCAGCCCGTCGCCCCGTTCCTTCACGCCGTAGTATTCCTCCAGCTCCTGAGGCGTGTCGGCGGTCATCACGCGCACCCGCTCCCGTACGAACAGGAAGTACTCGGGGTCGTAATCCGGATTCTTGATCACCGTCACGGAACCGGCCCGGCCTTTGGCCTCCGCAATCCGCGTGGTTTCGACCGGGTGGGTGCGCAGAAACTCCGGAATGCCCCGGCCGCCGTAGTTGCGGGAAACGGCCGCCATTTTGCCGAAGAAGTCGGCCATGCCCTGGGGGTCAAAGCCGGCCCGAGCCAGCGTGCGAATGCCGATGCGGTCAGCCTCATATTCGTTGTTGCGGGTGAAGTTGATCATCATCTGCTGCATCAGACCCTGCCCGCCGACAATCGCCGCCTGAACCCCGTCGCCGCTGCCGCTCGCGGCCACCGCCGCTCCCAGCATCAGCAGCATCATGGGGATGGTGACCTTTTTGCTGTTTTCCATCCGCCGCGCCAGGTGACGCTGGGTGACGTGAGCGATTTCGTGGGCCACCACCCCGGCAAGCTCAGACTCCGTTTCGGCCAGGAGCATCAGGCCGCTGTGAATGGCGATCACGCCGCCCGGCGCGGCGAACGCGTTGATCGCGTCGGCATCCAGGGCCAGAAAGGTGAAGTCGCGCTCCGGTTCGTCGCTGAAGGCCGCGAGGCGGTAGCCGAGATGCCGAATGTATCCCGACACCAGCGGGTCGTCGATCACCTGGGCCACGCGGTGCAGCTCCCGCACCAGCGCCTCGCCGTAGCGTCGTTCGTCCTGTTCCGAAACAATCGCCTGGGCCGAGGCGCCGATGTCGGGCAGACGCACGTTGTCCTGCGCGGTGGCGCTCATCGCGCCCAGCAGCAGGCAGAGGCCCTGCAGACGCAGCCGGCTCTTGACCCTCAGGCGATGTGTTGGATAGGCGTCGGTGTTCATCAGACGTGTGTCGTGCGCCCTGAGCGGCACTGTTAAATCTGACCCAGTCTAGCAGACCGGGTTCCCCGACCCGCGTGTCGGGTCCTGCAAAGCCTCAGGGGCTTTCGGGGCCGCCTTGCTGCCAGACCATGTAGTAATCAGACCGCTGATAGCCTGATCCAGGCCGCGGGCCGTCGCCGATACGTTGAAACCCAAAGTGCTGATACAGACCGATGGCCGTCGTCAGGATATGGTTGGTCTCAAGCCACAGAAGCCGACGACCACTGCCACGAAACCGGCTGATGGCGGCAGACATGAGCAGTTTTCCGGCCCCCTGGCCCTGCGAGGCAGGATCCACGGCCATTTTGGTCAGCTCCAGTTCCTGAGTGCCATGAACCTTGAGGGCGCAAGTGCCGAGCACGTTTGACCCGTCCACCGCCATGAGAATACTGCCGCCGGGGCTGATGATATGGGTGTCCGGATCACCCAGGACCTGCTCGTCGATCGGCTCCACCGTGAAGTAAGCCTCAAGCCAGCGCAGGTTGAGCCGGGCAAAGTCCGGCTGGTGTGCTGGCTGGTAGTCCACGATCTCAAGCCCCATACCCTGAGCGTACACGCCACGGGGTTGCGGAGGACAGCGTCAGATCGCCGCTGTTGTCGCACTCATCTGTGTTGGCTGGGCTTTGCGTGGAAGGGCCGGCGGCTCAGCTGACTTCGCGGGTCTCGGGCCAGTGGTCCAGCACGCGCGAGGCGTCGAAGATGCAGGAAAACGTGCTGCCTTCGCCCGGCGTGGAGTCGATGACCAGCTCAGCGTCGTGAGTGGCCAGCACGTGCTTGACGATCGCCAGCCCGAGTCCCGTGCCACCCGACTCGCGGGAGCGGTCGGTGGAAACCCGGTAAAAACGCTCGGTCAATCGGGTCTGATGCTGCTTCGCGATACCCGGCCCGTTGTCGCTGACCGAAAAAACGGCCCGATCGCCATCCCGGAACCATATCAGCTCGATCCGTCCGCCGGCCTGCGTATAGCGTACCGCGTTGGTTACGAGATTGAGGAAAGCCCCATGAAGATCACTGGCACTGCCGCGCAGATGTAGGTTCTCATCCACCTGCACCAGGATTTCGTGTTCGCCGCCGCTGAGCGCGCGACCCTCCATCACGATGCTGCTGATGAGCGACTGGCAGTTCACCAGATTTTCCATATCACCGTAGTCGCCGGCCTCCAGCCGCGACAGGGTGAGGAGATCTTCGACGATCGAGCGCATCCGGTTGGTCTGGAGCTCCACCCGCTCGACGATCGGCGTCCAGTCTTTGTCGACTTCCTCGGCCATGGTTTCCACGTAGCCACTGATCACCGTCAGCGGCGTGCGCAACTCGTGGGAGACGTTGGCGACAAAGTCTTTGCGCATCGCGTCGACGCGCGCCATCTCCGTGACGTCGCGCGCGATCAGCAGCCGCTGGTCGGCGGCGTAGGGAAAAACCCGGAGCCGGAGCTTACGGCCGGACTGACGAATCGAATCCAGCGTCAGTGAACTTTCCTCGTCAGCGGTCTTCATCCAGTTCACGATCCGCAAATCGCGAACCAGGTTTGCCAGGGGGCGACCGCGGTCATGCGAGGCCTGCACGCCCAGCAGGTGCCCGGCGCCCTGGTTCGCCCAGATGATGTGGTCTTTTTCGTCGAGGACTACGATGCCGTCGGGCAGCGCGGTCGAGGCGTTGCGCAGTTCCCGCACGATCCGTGCCAGCCGCTTCTTTCGCTCGCGAGACTCTTTGCGGCCGCGTGCGATGGCGGTAAAGGCGTATTCCCACAGGCCTTTGCCGCCGGAGGGTCGCGGTCGACGCTTCTGGTCATGCGTCCACTGGTTGAGCATGACCAGGCGCGACAGGTGCCACGCCAGGTGTGCAGCCAGGGTCGCCGCGACCAGCCAGCCGGTGAAACCGACGAAGTAGCCGATCGCAACCGCAGCCAGAATGCTCAGCGCAAGCTGCCCCAGGTAGATCCATAGGGTCCTTGTGATCTCGGTCTGGTTCACAGGGTGGTGGAAAAGCGGTAGCCCGCGCCCCGCACGGTCTGGATGTACTTGTGCCTTTCAAACGGCTCCAGCGCTTTGCGGATACGGCGGACGTGGACGTCGACGGTGCGTTCGTCCACGTAGACGTCGCCGCCCCAAACCTGGTCAAGGAGCTGGCTTCGAGAGTAGACGCGCTCGGGGTGCGTCATCAGAAACGACAGCAGCCGATATTCAGTCGGCCCCATGTTGATCGGGTTTTCGTCGGCGTAAACCCGGTGGGCCGCCAGATCGATCTTCAGGCCGCCCTTGCTGACCACCTCATCGAGGCCGGCTGGCGAAGAGCGGCGCAGCACGGCCTGGATGCGGGCGATCAGCTCCCGGGTTGAAAAAGGCTTGACCAGGTAGTCGTCAGCACCGCTTTCGAGCCCCAGGATCCGGTCATCCTCGTCGCCCCGGGCCGTGAGCATAATGAAAGGAATGTCCCGGGTGAGCTCCTCTTTGCGCAGGCGCCGGGCGAAGTCCAGCCCGCTCATGCCGGGAAGCATCCAGTCCAGCAGAATCAGGTCAGGAACCGCGTGCATGATCTCTTCCTGCGCGCCTCGTACGTCGCTGGCTTCGACACCCAGCATGCCGTGACGGGAGAGCGCAAAAGAAACCATCTCGCGGATCGCCGCCTCGTCTTCCACGATGAGTATGCGCCGCTGCAAATTCTTGCTCCGCTGCCGTGATGCTGACAGACTGCGCGAAATCGCCGCCGCCAGCTAATTGCGCGTCATTTAAACGACGCATTGTTACAACGTCGTGACACACCCACAAGTACAGCACCGTTTTGCCCTGATGGTCTGCCACGCGCCAGATCAGCTCTTGCGGGCCCGCGCTGCGATCTCGTTTGCGCAGGCCGCGCTGCGGGCCGGTCATCGGCTGGAGACCGTCTTCTTCTACCAGTCCGCAGCAGCGATCGGCCTGGCGGCAGCGGAGGTCAGCAGCGACGATTTTGATCCGCGCCGGGCCTGGCAGGCGCTGGCCTTCGAGCACGAGCTCCGGCTGCTGATCTGCGTCGGATCAGCCCAACGTCGTGGCGTCGTCGAGCAAACCCTGGCCAGCGGCTTTGCCATCACCGGCCTGGGGCAATGGCTTGCGGCGATGGCGACCGCCGACCGGGTGCTGCGCTTTCCGTGATCGAGCTTGAGTCAAAAACGGTGGGTCTTTCCTTCATGCACGGCCCGCACGCCGGCGCGGACGCCCGCGAGCGACTCGATCTGGCGCTCGCGCTGGCCGCAGCCGACTGGCCGCTGACGCTGTTTTTTCTGGGCCCGGGCGTACAGCTGCTGCGCCACCGCCCGGTGACTGACGAGCTGCGCGATTTTCCCGCAGCGCTGGGCACGCTGGTGATGTTCGGCGTGGATCAGATCTATGCCGAGGCGACAGCGCTTGAGCGCTACGGCCTGGGCATCGACGACCTGCGCATCAGCGCAGCGGCGGTATCCCCCGCCGAGCTTCGCGGCCTGATGAGTGGTTTGGCATGTCTGACGTAGCTGCCGCGTCGCCGCAAGATCGAAGCGAGGCTGCCCGGCCGGTCATGCACTGGCTGTGGCAGGACCCGAGTATCGACCCGCTGCTCGAGAGCTGTATCGCGGCGGCCGGCGTGGACGACTGTGTGGTGCTCCAGGCTGAAGCGGTGCTGGCCGCGGTTGCTGCCGAACGCTGGCTCCAGGGCCGCCGGGGCCGCTGGCTGGTGCTGCGGCCTGATCTTCACAGTCTCGGCCTCCGAGAGGAGGACGTGGCTGCAGATATCGAGTGCATCTCCATGGACGAGCTGGTGTCGCTCAGCGTCGATTATGCGGTGCAGCAGAGCTGGGCATGAGTGACGCCAGCAACAACCTCGAACACGACCTGGCTCAGCTAGAGCTGGACGAGCGTGGCTATCTCACCCGGCGTGATCAGTGGGAGCCCTGGGTGGCCGAACGGATGGCGACCGATGACGAGGTGGACCTTACGCCCGCCCACTGGGAGATCATCGAGTTTCTCCAGGCCTATTACGACGAGTTCAAGATGGCGCCGCCGATGCGGGTGCTGGTGAAAGCGGTGGCCGTGCGCCTGGGCAGTGAAAAAGGCGAGAGTCGCTATCTTTACCGCCTGTTCCCGGATGGACCCGCGAAACAGGCCTGTCGTTATGCGGGCTTGCCGCGTCCCGTCAGCTGTATCTGAGACTGGTTCTAAGGGTCAAGCCTGACGGCGATGTAGGCAACGCCGTCGGCGTCGATGCCGCGCCAGCGATCGAGACCCACGTCGTGGAAGCGAATATCCTGGACGCCGCGAAGGCGGCAGCTGTCTGGCGGCGACAGCTTTTTGCTCAGCAGCCGGCTGCAGGTCACCGTGCTGCCGGATCCATCGAGCAGCGTCACCGTGCCGCCGCCCGATTCCACCTCCGCCAGATCCAGCCGGACGGCCTCGCCACCGGTTTCGGGCATCAGCAGCCAGGTGCCGTCGAGCATCGAGCGTGGGCCAAACGAAAACCGCACCAGCGATAGCGGCTGCACCAGCAGATCTTCACCGATGAGGTCACTCACCAGCCAGAGCGTGGCGGTGGCGCTGGAATGAAACTCCAGCAGCGCCCGCCCGCTGGGAAAGGCCTGCCCCGGCTCCCGGAACTCGCCGAACAGCGTTTGACCGCCGCCCAGCTCCGTCAGGTCGCCGCGAATGATCCGTCCCTCAAGGCTACCGGTGGACACCAGCCAGCGCGCCCGCCCCTGATCGCCGTAGCTGTTGGTCATCAAAATGGCCTCGCCATCCTGCACCTCGAGCGAAAAACCCACGCCGGGGCCGGACGTTTCGAAGGTCCCGCCGGCCTCCGGCCACCAGAGCCCCGTTTCTGGCGTGATGGCGGTGACCGGTCCGAGCTGCACCAAATCGAAGCCGAGCAGCCGTGCCTCTCGTTGACCCTGGGCCCGCACATATAAAGAGATGGGGTGAATGCCGGGGGAGAGCGCAGACAAGTCGTTCTCCGCGAGATCCACCGAGAGTGAGTAGCCGGTGGGTGTCTTGGCGCAGAATTTGTCGGTGTCGTAAGAGGCCAGCAGGGTCAGCCCCCGCCCCTCCAGGCGCAGGTCGTCGATGAGCGGTGTGCAGGTTGACTCCCACCGCCCGCTGATCGACAGGGCGATGGCCGCCCCGGATGCGTCCGATACCGAGCTGATCTGGATGGACGACATCGCGCCCGTCTGGGCCCAGGAGAGCCCCGACAGGAACAGCAGCGTCATGCCAAACAGCGCTTTCATCAGGCTAGGGTAGTGGCTGAACAGGCCCGTCTCAACCGCTTTGAGGAACCTGTCCCGAAAAAGCCACACAGCGCCCGCGCGAGCGAGCGCCGCCTGAATGGGCCTGGTCATGCCAGAAAAGCGGGTCGGCGCAAGGAAAAATGCCCGTATTTGAGCTGTTGTTGCTGGCTCCTGGCGGTTCTTACTCGCCGCGCTCCAGCACTTCGTTTAGCGATAGCGCTCGATCAGGCTGCGCAGCGTCTCGCAGACCCTTTCAGCCTGGTCTGGGGTCATGTCGTTAAAAAACGGCAGGGCGAGCGCCCGTGAGGCCATCGCCTCGGCTACGGGAAACGGCCCCTGGTCCCCGACAAGCGGCGCCAGCGCAGGCTGCTGATGCAGCGGCGCAAAGTAGCGACCGGCCTGGATCCCGCGATCGTGAAGGTCCGTCAGGATCTGGTCGCGCGGCAGGTCCGGGTCCAGAATCACCACCCAGGCAAACCAGCAGATGCCGTCGTCCTCGGCGGCTACGGGCCGCAGGCCCGGCACCTCCTCGAGCTGCCGACGGTAGGTTTCCGCCAGCGTGGCGCGCCGCTGCATTATCTCGTCGATGCGCTGCAGCTGGCCAAGCCCGAGGGCCGCAGAGAGGTCTGGTAGCCGATAGTTCAGACCAACGAGCTGCTGATCGTGCCACGGGCCGTCCATGCTGCGGCCGTGGTTGCGCATGAGCCTGACTCGTTCAGCGAGCTCCGCGTTGTCGGTAACGAGCATGCCGCCTTCGCCGGTGGTGATCTGTTTGTTGGGGTAGAAGCCGAAACAGCCTAGGTCGCCGAAGGTTCCTAACACCTTTCCGTTCACCCGCGTGCCCAACGCTTCGCAGGCATCTTCGATCAACCGGATTCCCTCGATGCGGCACACGTCGGTCAGCGCCTCGATCTCTGCGGGCTGGCCGAACACATGTATGGGAAGGACCGCCGCCGTCTCGTCCGTGATCGTGCAGGCGACCTGCGGCGGGTCGAGCCCGAGGTGAACCGGGCTGATGTCGCAAAGCTGCAGCTTGAGCCCGGCGGCGAGCACCATGTTTGCGGTTGCGGGAACGCTGAAGGGGCTGGTGACAATCTCGGCGCCGGGCGGAAGTCTGAGGGCCTTGAGACCCAGGTGCAGGGCCGCGCTGCCGGAGCTGAGCGCCACCGCGTGCGCGGCCCCGAGAAACTCCGCAAATGCGGCCTCGAAGCGTTTCACCATCGGTCCGCGGCTCAGCTGACCGCTGCCGAGGACCTCGTCGATCAGCGCGCGCTCCTGCTCGCCGATGGAAGGTCTGGCCAGCGGGATTGGCGCCGCTGGGTCCACCGTCGCTGCGGATGGGTCGGTCGTTAGTTCAGACAGGGGTGGGTTCCTTGATCAGCAGTTTTTCCGCGGCGGGTGCCTCGGCCAGCACCCGAGCGATCGTATGGCCGGCGTTGCCGTCGCCATAGGGATTTTGCAGCTTGCGAAGCCCCTCGGCAAACGAATCGCTGACCGCTCGGCTCAGCGCGTCGACAATCGCCTGCTCGCTGGCGGGCACGTCGATGATATTGCCCGCCAGCAGCCTGCCGAGCTGACGCCTCCCGACGTTGACGCAGGGCAGGCGGAACGACGCCGATTCCATAATGCCGGAGGAGCTGTTGCCGACCAGCGCAGCGGCGCTTGCCAGTAGCGAAAAGTAGTCCACGGATGTGAGGTTGGTAAACAGCCGGCCGCGGGCATCAGCCTCACACCAGCTTGCGGCACGCTGCACAATTTTTCGCGAACCGGCGTCGGCGTTGGGGAAGCAGAAGACCACCGGCCCTTCCCAGTTTGCCAAAAACCGGTTGAGGCCGGCAAACAGGGCGTCGGTCTCACAGTTGGTATCACTGGCCAGCGTCAGCGGATGCCAGGCCACCACCAGCGGTTTGCCGCGCGGCAATTTAAGCTCTCGGCTGATGGTCTCGGGATCCTTGAGCGTTAGCTGTCTCAGCGCGTCCAGCGACGGGGCGCCGGTGGTGGTCACCCGCCAGGCCTCCTCACCCATCGCAATCACCCGCCGGCTGGCTTCCTCGTGGGGCGTCAGATGAAGATGAGCCATTTTGGTCAGCGCGTTCCGGACTGCGTCATCAATTGCGCCGGCGGAGATTTCGCCACCCTCCATGTGAGCCATGGGTATTCGCAGCGCCAGGCCCACGCTGGCCGCGGCGAGCATTTCATAGCGATCGGCGACGAGCAGGAGAAGGTCCGGACGGTCGCGGCTGAGCTCGTCCGCGAGGGACAGCGTTGCCAGGCCGATCGTCTTCGCCATCCCCGTATCGCTGTCGGAGCTCAACAGACATTCCAGCTTCGCCCGAATTCGGAAACCGTCCTGCTCGACCAGATCGGCCGTGAGGCCGAACTCCGGCGACAGGTGCGCGCCAAACAGCACCACCTCCGGGTCGAGCCTCGGCTCGGTCTCCAGCGCCCTGAGCACCCAATACAGGTGAGCGTAATCGGCTCTGGACGAGGTCAGTGCGGTGATTTTTCGGGGGCGCTGGTCCATGGGAGGTGCTGGGCAATCCGCCGGGCGGGCTATGATGTCGTTCGCAGGCGCGGACTGCAATCCCGTCGCCGTCGCCCTGGCAAAGCGCGGCCCGGACGGTGTGGTTTTTGAGCAACAATCGCTACATAAAAGAGGCATTGGGGGCGCGGCAAGCCCTTGTGGCGTAAGGCTCAGAACGTGATGGAGTTCAATTGACAGGCTGTTGTGTTCTTGCCATAGTCGTGGGTAGAGGACGCGTGTATGTGCGCTGGGGGACAACCACATTCGTACCGCCATAAATCAACGAGTTAGCCGCGAAAATTCCGCTGCCCGCTGGGCTGGTGGGCTGGCGCTTGCGCTCGGCCTGGTGCTGGCGGGCCCCTCGCAGGCGATATCGCCGTCCGCGATCACCACCGTGAAGCATCGATTGGCGGCAAACACGCTCGCGCTGCCGGGGGCCAACGTGCTGCGCTCTCCGGTTGCCGCGATGGCCTTCGGGCGCATGAACCTTCGCGACTGGCGCGAGTACGCGCAGCGCGCGCTGATGCCGGATTTTGCGGATAAGCTCGGGTTTGAGGTCGACGTGGAGATCGGGCTGATCAGCCTCAATGAAAACCTGCTGCGACCGGAATTTTCCAACCTGGCACCGCCCGCCCAGACGGCGCTGACATTTCAGTTCTCGTCTCGCCAGGGCCCCAGCATGGCGCAGATCAGCAGCAACGGCCCTCAGCGGTTGCTGGATCAGCGGGTCGGCGGTTTTGAGTTCGAGCGGTCGGTGATCGCCTCGGGGTTTCGCCAGGCGCTCGGCGACGAGAGCAGCATCGACGTCGCGGCGGTTTTCGCCCAGCAGGGTTATGCGACGCCGGGCTTCGGCGCCGTCACGGCCCTGACCGCATACGACTACCCGGGTCAGATGCGACGCCTGGACCAGAACCGCAATCAGTTTCTGCGCCAGGGTGAGCAGTCGAGCGGCGCGGGCCTGCGCCTCGGGCTGACCTCTGAGCTCAATCCGGACGTCACCATGGGAGCGTCCTTTCAGTCGCGCATCGACATGGAGGCGTTTCAGAATTACCGGGGCATCTACGCTGAACCCGGCGACTTCGACATTCCCGCCAGCGCAAATCTGGGCGTTACCGTACGCGCCGGACGGCGGTCTGCGCTGACGTTCGACGTACAGCGAGTCTTTTACAGCGAAGTCAGCACCTTTACGACGGCGCTCCTGCCCGACCGCTTCCTGTCGCTGCTGGGCGACAGCGCCAGCCCGGACTTCAACTGGGATGACCTCACGGTCTACCAGGTGGGCTGGAACTGGCAGAGCAGCGACCGGTCGTCCTGGTCGGTCAGCTACAGCACTTCGCAGCAGCCGGAACCGGACTCCCCGCTGCTGGCTCGGGCGCTGCGGCGCGACGTTGCCGACCGCAACATCAGCTTCGGCCTGGTTCATCAGACGAGCCTGAACTCCCGCCTGAACGTCAACGCCAGCTACGCGCCGGCGGAGTACTACCTGGGCAACCCGCAGTTTGCCCAACCCTCGGACCTGCGAGGCGACAGCATCGAGCTCGAGCTGCTCTGGACGCTAAATTTCTGACCTCCCCCCACCGGCCTCGTCGCGCCGGCCCAGACCCCGATTCGTGGAATTCTGTTCTTAAGCTGGCAACGCTTCATGCATTGCTTACGCCATCTTGTGCGGTGAAGGCATTTCAGGTTTCATAGCAGCAAGCGTCCAGCTTTTCTGGCGACCGAGTTAACAGGAAACACATGCAGCTATTGCGCGAATGGTTTGTGCGCCGCTTCTCCAACCCGCAGGTATTTATCCTGCTGGCGCTCGTGCTGCTCGGGTTTGTGGCCGTCTGGGCGTTCGGCAACATCCTCGCACCTCTGTTCGCGGCGCTGGTCATTGCGTACCTGCTCGAAGGCGTGGTGATTCGACTGCAGGACTTTGGCCTCCCGAGGCTGCTGGTCGTTTCGCTGGTGTTTGTGATTTTTGTCGCCACGCTGCTGATCATGTTTTTCGGCATCGTGCCGCTGCTGACCCGGCAGGTAACCCAGCTGGTCCAGCAGGTGCCCGCGTTCGTGAATCGCCTCCAGACCACGATCGAAACGCTGCCGGAAAAGTATCCGGAGCTGGTGAGCCAGGAACAGATCACCGCCTTTATGGGGTCACTGGGGGATCAGCTGGCCGATGCGGGGCAGGGGCTGGTGACGCAGACGCTCGCCTCGATCAGCGGCGTGATCACCCTGCTGGTATTTCTTGTCCTGGTGCCGATTCTGGTGTTTTTCCTGCTGAAAGATAAGCATCAGCTGATCGCGTGGTTTCAGCAGTTTCTGCCGAAAGACCGCCACCTTGCCATTTCGGTGTGGCGCGAGGTGGACGTCCAGCTCGGCAACTACGTGCGCGGCAAGGCTGTGGAAATTCTGGTGGTGGGCGTTGTGACGTTCGTGACCTTCCAGTTCTTAAACCTTCAGTACGCCGCGCTGCTGGCCACCATCGTGGGCTTTTCCGTGCTGGTGCCCTACATCGGAGCGGCAGTTGTCACGCTGCCGGTGGCGATCGTGGCGTTCTATCAGTTCGGGTGGACTTCTCAGTTTGCCTGGGTGCTGATCTCCTACGGCATCATTCAGATGCTGGACGGCAACGCGCTGGTGCCGCTGCTGTTCTCCGAGGTGGTGGATCTCCACCCGGTGGCGATCATTGCCGCGGTGCTTCTGTTCGGGGGCGTCTGGGGGTTCTGGGGCGTGTTCTTCGCCATCCCGCTGGCGACCCTTAGCAGCGCGCTGCTGCGCGCAATCAGGACCGGCCAGATCGCGGCCAGCGAAGCGGCTGAGGCAACGAGCGAGGCGGTGTCAGCCCCGGCTGAGGTCGAAAGCTCCGCTGCCTGAGTCGCCTAGCGCGCTACAGCGTACTCGAAGCAAAATCCGCCAGCCTGGACCGCTCGCCGCGGCGCAGGGTCACGTGCCCGCTGTGCTCCCAGTTCTTGAACCGGTCGACAGCAAACGTGAGGCCTGAGGTGGTCTCCGTCAGATAGGGTGTATCGATCTGTTCGACGTTGCCCAGACACACCATCTTGGTGCCGGGGCCGGCACGGGTGAGTAACGTTTTCATCTGCTTGGGCGTCAGGTTCTGCGCCTCATCGACGATCACGTAACGGTTCAGGAAGGTTCGACCGCGCATGAAGTTCATGGAGCGGATCTTAATGCGGCTCGACAACAGGTCGTTGGTCGCCGCCCGACCCCACTCACCCGTTTCGCTGCTGCCGGTCAGCACCTCGAGGTTATCGGTCAGGGCGCCCATCCAGGGCGTCATCTTTTCTTCCTCGGTACCCGGCAGAAAACCGATGTCCTCGCCGACCGGCACCGTCGCCCGGGTCATGATGATTTCCGTGTAGCGCTTGTGCTCGAGCGTCTGGGTCAGGCCAGCGGCCAGCGACAGGAGCGTCTTGCCGGTGCCGGCGGTTCCGAGCAGCGTGACAAAATCGATGTTCTCATCCAGCAGCAGGTTCAGCGCAAAATTCTGTTCCTGGTTGCGAGCCGTGATGCCCCAGACGCTGTGACCTTCGTTGCGATAGTCGGTGGCGATGCGCAGACGCACCGCTGAGCTGTTGTCGACCGACTGCACGACCGCCTCCGTGCCCGCTTCGCCAGCGGTGTAGAGGAACTGGTTTGGGTGCCAGCCGTGGGCCCCGTCCGTGCGCACCTCATAGAAGGTGTGAGGCCCCTCAGTCCAGGACTTAAGCTCCTCGCCGACGCCCCAGAGCTCATGGCTGACCTCAGAGGTGCCGCTGTAAAGCAGCGCCAGATCGTCAAGCGCGCGGTCGTTCTGGTAATCCTCCGCCGGCAGGCCGGCGATGGAAGCCTTGATCCGCAGGTTGATGTCTTTCGACACGAGCACGGTTTCAGTGCCCCGTTCGTCTCTCTCGTGGAGAGCCGCGGCCAGAATCTGATTATCGGGCAGCCGGCCGTTGGCGTCGCCGTTGCGCGTTTGAAAAAACAGCTGGCCGTGCTCACCGTCCAGCCGCAGATCCAGGTCGCCAGGCTGTTTGAGCTCAATGCCAGACCCGATATCACCGTCGCTGGCGTCGATCAGTTCGCTTAAGAACCGGCTGACCTGGCGAACGTTACGGGCCACCTCCGACATGCCCTTTTTTGCGGAGTCCAGCTCCTCGAGCACCATCATCGGCAGAAAAACATCGTGTTCCTTGAAGCGGAACAGGGCGGTTGGGTCGTGCATCAACACGTTGGTGTCGAGCACGTACAAGCGCTTGTCACGAGTCATAGGCGAACGGCTCCGGTTCACAGGCCTGAGGGGTGGCGAGAGGCTTAGGGGTGCCGCTCACGCGGTCAGGCGGGTAGGGGCGTAGACTTAGTCCAGCTCTTTGACGGCGTCCAGGACGGCCTGGGCATGGCCCGGGACCTTCACCTTCCGCCATTCGGCGCGCAGCTTGCCCTTGGCGTCGATCAGAAACGTGCTGCGCTCGATGCCCATGACCTTGCGGCCATACATGTTCTTTTCTTTGATCACGTCGAAGGCCTGGCAGAGCTTTTCATCCGGGTCTGACAGCAGGTCGAAGCTGAGATCCTGCTTTTCCCGAAATCGGTCGTGCGATTTGAGGCTGTCGCGAGATACTCCGAGGATGACGGTATCAGCGCTGGCAAAGTCGTCCGCAAGGTCCCGAAAACCCTGGCTTTCCCGGGTGCAGCCGGGCGTGTTGTCTTTCGGGTAAAAGTACAGGACGACGTTCTTACCCCGCAGTTTTTTCAGCTGGATGGTCTGGTCGCCGGTGGCTTCGGCCTTGAAGTCTGGCACAACTTTGCCCAGTTCTGGCATCGACGGAGGTTCTCCTTAAGATGAGTAAAGACCGCCGAAGTGTATCGGGATCGACCAGCGAGGTACACCGGCAACTTGTTTGCGCCGCTTGCGCTCAAGTACCATGCGGCTCTCGTTTTTCGCGCGACTTACCATGTCCACAACCCTTCTTAGCGGCAGCATCGTCGCCAGCGTGACGCCCATGGACGGCGGCGGGCTGCTCGATCGCGTGTCCTTGGAGAAGCTGCTCAGGCGCCAGCTGGCGGCCGGTACCAGCGGGGTGGTCATCGCGGGCACCACCGGCGAGGGCGCAGCCCTGTCGGAAGAGATGTTCGAGGGCTGTATGGCGGTCGCCAGGGAGACGCTCAGCGGCAGCGGCGTTGCGCTGATTGCTGGAATCGGTTCCCCGTCCACCGCCAAATGTGCCGCGCAGCTGAAAGTTGCCGAGCGATGCGGCGCTGAGGCGCTGCTGTGCGTCACGCCGTACTACCTGAAAACGACCCAGGGCGGCCTGGAGGCGCATTTTCGAACGCTGGCGGACCTTGCCAGGGTGCCGGTCATCCTCTACAACGTGCCGGGGCGGACCGCCAACGATCTGCTGCCGGCCACGACCGTCAGCCTTAGCGGCCACCCCAATATTGTTGCGATCAAAGACGCGGTGCCCGATATGGACCGAATCGAAACGCTGGTGAGGGAAACCTCCGGCGATTTTGCGGTCTTAAGTGGAGATGACGAATCGGCCTGCGCGGCTATGCTAAGAGGCGCCAGCGGCGTGATCTCGGTGACCGCCAACGTTGCACCCGGGCCCATGGCCCGACTGGCCGACCTGGCGAGGGCTGGGGAAGCGGAGCAGGCCACCGCGCTGGACGAGCAGCTCGCGCCGCTGCACCGGGCGATGATGATGGAGCCGAACCCCATCCCGGTCAAAGCGGCGCTGGCGCAAATGGGTTTACTGGAAGAGCATCTGGCGCTCCCGTTGGTACCAGCGGCAACAGCGACTAAAATGACGCTGTCTGAGCTGGTCGCCGGCGCGCCGGCGACTTGGACGGAATAGAAAAAACAATGAAAATGATGAATAGAAACAGCTGGTTGGCAGCCGGGGTCGCTGCCTTTGTGCTCACGGCTTCGGGCTGTGGGCTGCTTCCCAAGCAGTCTTCCTTTGAAAAGGTTGATCCGGGCGAGGCGCTGGAGATTCCGCCGGATCTCGACCGTCCCGACGGCGCCACCTCGCTGCGAGTCCCGGGGTCAACCTATTCTGCGGTGGCCGGCGGCGCTGTCGGGCAGCCCGAAGAGGTTGATCCGCTGGCCAACCTCAGCGGGGTCCGCCTGGTTGAGCTGGAAGGCGAGCAGCTACTGGCGCTGAGCGACAACCCCAACAGCGTTTACCGACGGCTGGGGCTGGCACTGGATCGGCTCGGGATGGAAGTGGAAGACCAGGACGAGGAAACGGCGACCTACGACATCGACTACGTCGACCGCACGGCGCGCGATCAGCGGCCGGGCGTGCTTTCCCGCTGGTTCCTTCGTAAGAAGGGCCCCGCTGATCACAGCGGCACTTATCGGCTTTCGGTGGTCGCCCACCGGAGCAACGTGACGCTGATCAAAGTCAGCGGCGAGGAGCCGGGACGGGTGGCCGATCGGGTGCTGGACGACGTGCTGGTGCCGCTGCGCGACAGGCTCGGCTAGCGAGCCGTCAGGACAGGCTTAGCGCTCGAGGTGCTGAAGCTTGTCCTTGACCTCTTCCCACTCGGCGGAGTCCGGCGGCGGGTCTTTGCGTTCGGTGATCACGGGCCACTCGAGCGACAGCTCAGCGTTCAGCGCCGTGAAATGCTCCTGGTCGGCCGGCAGATCCTCCTCCGGATAGATGGCGTCCACCGGGCACTCGGGTTCGCACAGCGTACAGTCGATGCACTCCTCCGGATCAATCACCAGAAAGTTCGGACCTTCGTGAAAACAGTCCACCGGGCACACCTCGACGCAGTCGGTGAACTTGCATTTGATACAGCTTTCGGTCACTACGAAGGTCATAAGGAATACAGGCCCCTGAGAATTCAGCCGATATTTTTGCATGTTGCGTGGGTCGGTAAAACCCTCGTTAATCGAAATGGCAGGCCCACTGCCTGCTTGCCGCCTGCCAAGCGGCGTTGGTAGGATGTCGCGCCATCGAAGTTCCTGTAGCACCTAGAAAAATCACCCAGTCAGCCCACATCATCCACGCCGATCAGCACGGCCTGAAGGCGGAGGACTTCGACCGTCATGCGCTTTCGGTTGTGTACCGTCTCCAGAAGCACGGCTTTGCGGCCTATCTGGTGGGCGGCTGCATCCGTGATCTGTTGTGCGGTCTGGAGCCCAAAGACTTCGACGTCGCCACCGACGCCACGCCCGAAGAAGCCAAGGCGGTTTTCAAGCGCAGCTGTCGCCTGATCGGGCGACGCTTCCGGTTGGCCCACATTCATTTTGGTCGCGACGTAATCGAAGTTGCCACGTTCCGGGGCAACGGGCGCGTCCATGAGAGTGAGAAAGGTCGGCTGATCACGGAAAACGTCTACGGCCCGATGCACGAGGACGCCGCGCGGCGGGATTTCAGCGTCAACGCGATGTATTTTGATCCCTCCGAGCTCACGATCCACGACTATCACCAGGGCTACGAGGACGTACACGCGAAGCGTTTGCGCCTGGTCGGCGATCCGGGTGCGCGGTACCGGGAAGACCCCGTCCGGCTGCTCCGGGCGGTGCGCTTTGCTGCCAAGCTGAATTTCCAGATCGAGGCAGACACCCTGGCGCCGATCAGCGGGCTTGGGGACCTGCTAGACGACGTTCCAGCGGCGCGCCTGTTCGATGAGTCGCTTAAGCTGTTCATGAAGGGACATGCGGCGGCAAGCTACCGGTCGCTGGATCAACACGATCTGCTGCGGCACCTGTTTCCCGATACGGTTCCCGCCCTGGAGGTGGCGGACAACAACGGGCTGCAGCGAATGCTTGCCGAGGCCATGGCGAACACCGACGAACGCATTCGGGTTGGGAAGCCCACCACGCCGGCCTTTCTGTTCGGTGTCCTGCTCTGGCCGGCGCTCGAGCGCCAGGCGGCGGCCAATCGACAGCAGGGGATGAAGCCTTTGCCGGCGGCAGAGCTGGCCGCTGACAAGGTGATCTCGCGTCAGGTCAGCCGAATCTCTATTCCTCGCCGTTTCAGCGTGCCGATGCGGGAAATCTGGTCGCTTCAGCCCCGGTTCAACTCCCGGCAGGGGAAACGCGCGCAGCGTCTATACAACCACCCGCGCTTTCGAGCCGCCTACGATTTTCTGCTGCTGCGCGCGGTGGCCGACCCGCGGCTGCAGAATCTGGCCGACTGGTGGACCGAGCTTCAGGAGCTGGATCCGGACGAGCGCCGTGAACGGCTCCGCTCGCCGGCTCAGCGACGGGCGGCGGGCGCGCGTTGAGCCGGGCCTTCGCCAGCCAGCTGCAGTTCGGACCGAGTCACGGCGTTTCGGCGGAACTGCTGTTTGTGGGTCTCGGGGGCAACCGCGAGGGCACGCTGCAAACCTTCGCCAGGGCGCGCGAACTGATCACGGCACACCGCGAAATCCGGCTCCTGGGCACCTCGCCGCTCTACCGGACAGATCCCTGGGGCGGAAAGTCCGTTGAGCCGTTCACCAACGCGGTGATGGCGCTCGGCACCACCACCGATCCGCATCATGTGCTGGACATCCTCATGGCGGTAGAGCACGCGCTTGGTCGCCGTCGGGAGAACGAGACACGCTGGGGAAGCCGAACGCTCGATCTGGACCTGCTGGCCCAGGGCGAATGGCAGATCAGCCGACCCGGCCTGCAGATTCCGCACCCCCGCGCCTACCTGCGAAAGTTTGTGCTCGTTCCCTGGGCGGATCTGGCGGCGGACTATGAGGTGCCGGGTGCTGGCCAGACGGTGGCGGCGCTGCTGGAGGCGTGTCCCGACGACAGCCGCGTGGAGCGCCTGGACGCCACCCTTTGAAAGCGGTCGAAACGATTGCCGCGCTGCGGCAGCAACGCCATGCCTGGGGTGGTGAGTCGGTGGCGTT
>JANQOZ010000035.1 GCA_028285525.1 Lysobacterales bacterium | reverse complement strand
AACGCCCTGACCGAAACCGTACACTGGCCGCGCTCGCGGTGGCAGCGCGCCTGCCGCGCGCTTCGGCGGGCGGACCCGAGGATGGCCGCGGTCATTGACCGTGTCGGCCCCCGCCCGATGCAGCAGGCCCTGTACGCCAGCACTTTCGAGGCGCTGGCCCGGGCCATCGCCTATCAACAGCTCTCGGGTAAGGCGGCCGGAACCATCTACGGCCGCTTCCTCGCGAAATATGGTGACGGGGAATCCCCCGACCCTCGGCGCGTTGCGCGCGCGCAGATGCGTGGTTTGCGATCGGTCGGCCTTTCTCGCGGGAAAAGTGACTACATCCGAGGTTTGGCCCGCAGTCAGGTTGACGGTGAGCTGCCGGGCCGAACGGAACTGGACCAGATGGGCGATGACGAGATTGTCGCTGCGCTTACCAGCCAGAAAGGGGTGGGTGAATGGACGGTGCAGATGCTGCTGATGTCCTGGCTGGGCAGGTCGGACGTGCTGGCGCCGAACGACCTGGGGCTCCAGAAGGGGATGGCCATTGTGGATGGCTTTGATTCACTGCCGACACCCGCAGAGCTCACCGAGCGTGGAGAGGTCTGGCGGCCCTGGCGAAGTGTGGCGAGCTGGTACCTGTGGCGGGCTACGGAGCTGTAGACTAAGCAGACCACCGCAATCTCGGCGCGACTAAGCCTCAATCCAATCCGACTCCATGAACCTTCTCAGTCATTTTGCGCTGTTCCAAACGCAGCTTGTCAAAATTCACGCCGAGCTGCATCAGTCGATCGGCGCTGACGATGTGATCAACGCCAATGTGGAGATGAAGCTGACCCCGGCCGTGCTGCCGCGCGGCCAGGTGGCTTCGGCTGACCCTCAGCGAACCGCCTACCAGGTGGGTGTGAGACTTTACTGTCGGGGCACGCGAAAGGTCGGCGATGAGGTCGCTGATCCGAAACCCGCTTTTACGCTTGAATGTGTGCTTAACGCGTCCTACCAGCAGATGCAGGGTGATCCCATCGAGTTCGAAACGTTCAGCCGGCACCACGTATCGCTCACGCGCCAGCTCTATCCGCTGATCCGCCAGCAGCTGCTGCCGCTGTTCAGCCAGCTTGGTATCGCCAGCGTACGTCTGCCGCAGGAGATCATTCAGGCCGCCGGCGACGCGCCGCCGCAGCAGCTTCACTGATTTGATGTCCAGGCCAAAGCTCAGTTTCCGCAGCGCGGTGACCCAGGACCTGTCGACGCTCGTGGCGCTCCTCGCCGACGACGCGGTCGCGGCCGACCGGGAGTCGGCAGAGGTCCTTCCCACGCATGTGGAAGCGCTGGCGGCGATTCTGGCTGACCCTAACCAGCAGCTGATCGTCGTCGACAGCGAGGGCAGGATCGCCGGCTGTGCTCAGCTCAGCTTCCTGCCGGGTCTGACCTACGCCGGAAATTGGCGAGCGCAGATTGAAGGGGTTCGGGTGGCGCCAGCGCTGCGAGGCCAGGGTGTTGGCCATGCGCTTATCGAGCATGCGATTGAGCTGGCAGGTGCACGCGGCTGCGCGCTGGTCCAGCTCACCACCGATCGTCGTCGCCCGGAAGCGGTCGCGTTTTATGAGCGGATCGGGTTTGTTGACAGCCACCACGGGATGAAGCTGAGGCTGAAGCACTGATATGAGTACGAAGAACGACACATCGCCCGGGAGCCAGAAGGACGCTGCGTTCTGGGATCGCATGTCCTCCCGCTATGCCAAGGCCAAGATCGGCGACGAGGAAGGGTATGCGCGAACGATTGAACGCACACGCTCGCTATTGAGCCAGGAAGACACGGTCCTGGAGCTTGGGTGTGGTACCGGCATGACGGCGCTGCGTCTCGCGTCCGCGGCAGGCAGCTACCTGGCGACGGACATATCGTCCGGCATGATCGAGCAGGCCGGCAAAAGGCTGCGCGAGGAGCCGACGCCAGGGCTCGAGTTTCGGGTCGCTACCGCCGAGACGGTTGCGCCGCGGGAGGGCGGCTATGCCGCCGTGCTCGGCTTTAACTATCTGCATCTCGTCCCGGATCTGGATGTGACGCTTCAGCATATCCACGACCTGTTGGGAGCCGGTGGACGGTTTATTTCCAAGACCCCCTGCCTGGCGGATTCGAACCCGCTGATTCGACTCGTGGCAGCGCTGCTGCGTCTGGTCCGCCTGGCGCCCTCAAACCTGCTGTTCTTCACCGAAGCTGAGCTCCGAAGCGCCCTGGAGCGGGCCGGCTTTGAGATCGAGGCCGTCGAGCGCCATCGCAGCAAGAAACCTGAGGGAGACAAGCGGCTCTACATCGTTGCCCGGAAGCGGTAGGACGTTTGAGCCTACGCTGACAAGGAGTCAGAAACTGAAGTTACGGCGTGCGACCCTGACTCTTGCATCAGGCGTCAGTCAACGGATCCGCCGACCTGAAACACCAGTGCCAGGGCTCGAAAGCCAGCCCGTGCGGGTTGTGCTCCGGGTAGGACATGACAAAGCCAAATTTGGCCGCATGGGCGGCCAGCCAGCCGAAAGCGGCGGTTTCGGCAAACGACGTCTCCAGCGGCTTGGCGCCGGGGGTTGTGATGTCGAGCGCATGGCCGCTGTGGTGTTCGCTGTAGCCGGGCGCGGCGCTGACCGCCAGCGCATCCTTGGCACCCGCCGCCAGCTTCTTGCTCAGCAGGCGGCCCTGGTAGTCGATACTTCGAAACCCCGACACGGGCTGCAGCGTGATCCCGACTTCGGCGGCGGCTGACCTCATGCGGCGCCAGGCGCCGGCCGCGCTGGGTGCGAGATATAACGGTCGGGAGAAGCAGTCGTCGCCGGCCAGCTCCAGTTCGGCGGGCTCCTCGATAAGGGCAAGCCCGCGGCGTTCGCCGTAGTCGCTGTCGATGCCGAGCTCCGACAGCCAGTGTGCTGAGCGCTGGCGCTGGTATTCGATAAAAAGCTGCGTCGACGGATCTTCCGAAGCCGCTCGCATAGCGAGACTGCGCAGCCAAAGCGTCGCAACCTCCTGATCGTCAAAGCGGTTGGGGTCCAGGCTGCCCTGGCGCTGCTCGGAGGCCAGGCACTGAAAGAACTCGGTGGCCAGCCCCTGGCGTCGGGCTTTCGAGACGATCGTCAGGTGATCGAGCTGGCCCCGCCGGTTCAGCTCGGCCCGGCCCGCGAGGGCCCAGTCGGCTTTGCTGATTAGCTCGATTGCGTCCGGCTGGTCGCGCAGCATGAGTCGGGGCGTACAGCGAAAAATTGGGCCGCTAACGTTTTGCCCATGGGCCTGCATGCTCGCCTGCATCTAGTTGGTAACCTTGTCGACCGAAACCACTTCCAGGTTGCCCAGCGTCGTAATGCCGTCGTAAAAGCCGGCGGGATCGCCGTCGCCGTAGGCAAGCGCCACATGCCCCGCGTCAAACTTGCCGAGGGCGGCGTCAAAGCTCACCCAGCGCCCGTCCAGCCACGCCTGGGTCCAGGCGTGAGGCACAAAAACGTTCTGCGTACCCAGCCAGTCCTCGACGTAGGCCAGGCCCGTGGCGACGCGCGTCGGGATGCCGGCGGCGCGGCCCATCGCGGCCAGCAGCAGCGCGTGTTCGGTGCAGTCACCGCTACGATTGCGGGCAACCTCCAGGGCCGTGGCGTAACCGACCGACAGGTTCTTGTCGAACACGTAGTCGCGCACGAACTGCTCCATGCGCTGCATCAGGTCGGCGGGCGTCTGGGCATCCAGCCGGGCCTGTCGCACCAACTCATGAATCTCGGGTGCATCGATCTGCAGCCAGCGGGTGGCGCCGCGGAAATTGCTCATCTCGTTCGCGTCGGCGCCTGTGGCGGGGCTGGCGGCCGGCGGCGTCGGCAGGGCGAGTGGCGAGACCGTGACCCGGTACAGGTCGTCCAGCTTTTCCAGGGACTGCTCGTCGGACTCAGCGAAGGTGAGCGGCTGGTCTGGATCGGTGGCGCGGAACTCAAACGTAATCGGCGTCTCGCGGTCCTTCCAGCTCAGCCTCTCCGGCACTTCCACCAGCGCCTGTACGAAGATGTCGGCCGGCTCCACGTCGCCGGTCGCGCAGCTCTCCGGGCAGGCGATCGCTTCGAAGGTCAGGCCCATCATGGACATGCGGGCCTTTTTGATCTCGTAGTCCGGCGTGACCCAGCCGGTCATCACCGTGGGCGTAGCGCCGAGCGTGACCGTTTCCACAACGCGGATGAGATCCTGTTCGGTGCCCAGCAGATCGATGCGCTCGCTTTCCTCCACGCGCGTGGTGGCGTCGACAAACTGCAGGGAAGACGGCACAAACAACCGCTGCTCGTAGTAGGTGCCGGGCTCAAATCCCTTGGCCAGGCCCTCCAGCCGCGCTTTTTCCGCCATCGCGGCATCGTCCGGCCAGTCAAACTCCTGATCCTGGACGCTGCCTGCGCTGATGGTGGTCACAAAGGCGCGGCCGTCTTTGATCTCGCCTTTGATGGTCATCTCACCACCCGAGATCCGCTGACTGGCGTAGAAGCCGAGCGGCTCGCCGTTGGTGGTTTCGAGGTAGCCTTCCTCGCTGAGCACCTCGATGGTGACACCCCCGCGGTTGATCCGCAGCAGGAACTCTTCGCTGGTTTCGACCTGTCCGTCTTTGACCCGACGAACGTTCTTGACGTGACCGGCCCGCTGGCCGTCCAGGAACACCGCCATCCACTGGACGTCGCCATCGTCCGCGGATTCGGTGCTGGTGATCAGCGGTTCCGATGCCTGGACGGGCTGGGCTGAAGCACTCTGGGCCAGACTGAGCTGCCAGGCCGGCAGCAGGGCAAGCAGCAGCGCTGCGCGATAGAGCAAAGTAGAAACGCGATTCATGGACGGGTCGTGTCGCAAAGGTGGCTATGATTATACCGTTTGACCCGCAGCGAGCCGATTGGTTGAGGCACGGACAATATGTTTAGCAAAGCAGCCCTATGACTCAGGCGCCGGTCCATGGGCTGGTCTTGAGCGGTGGAGCCAGTCGGCGAATGGGGCAGGACAAGGCGAGGCTGATGCACGATGGCAAAACGCTGCTCGAGCGGGCGGTTTCGGTGCTGCAGCCGCTGTGCGAAGCGGTCTATGTCGCCAGTGACGCAGCGCAGGTCGAGCAGGTTGAGCACTGGCCCCATATCCCCGACATCCAGCCAGGTCTCGGGCCGATGGCCGGGCTGGTCTCAGCGCAGCGTCATTGTCCGGAAGCGGCTTGGCTGCTGCTGGCGGTGGACATGCCGGCAGTGACCGTCAGCACGCTTGAGCGCCTGCTGGCGGCGCGAAACCCCGACGCCGAAGCGGTTGCGTTTTGCCTGGAGCCTGACGGAAAGGCTAAAGACGGTGCGCTGCTGGAGCCCTGCTGCGCTCTGTATGAACCGACGTCAGCGGAGCCGGCAGCCGAACGGTTTGAGGCGCGAGAGCTCAGCTTGATGGGTCTGCTGACAGAGCTCGTCGTCAAGCGGCTTCCGCCGCGTCCGGAGGAGCTGCTGAACGTCAATACGCCGGAGGCCTGGGCGGCGT
>JANQOZ010000034.1 GCA_028285525.1 Lysobacterales bacterium | reverse complement strand
CCGCCGTCGGTTCGGCTGAAGCGGGCGCTGGATAGCGCAACTGATCGACGGCGAGCTGACCACGATATCCGGCACCTGGCCCAGCGTCGGCGTGTCGCTTTCGAGCAGCGCGCAGGGGCTCACGATGGCCGCCGACTCGCTGCCGGTGGCCGACGTTGCTGCGCTGCTCAGCCTGCTGGAGCCGGTGCCGGAACCGCTGCGGGACAAGCTCACGCTCGGCGCGCCTGCCGGCCAAATTAACGATATTCGGCTGACGATGGCCGCCTCCACCGGTGAAGCTGACGCGGCGTCTGACGCCGAAGCCCCCGCGCGGCGCGAGCTCAACGGGTCTTTCGAGGCGAGCGATCTCTCCTGGCAGGCCCAGGGATCGATGCCGGGATTCAGCGGGCTGGCTTTCACCGCAGAGCTTGCCGGGCAGCAGGTGACGTTTGAACCCTCGCCGACCGATGAGATGACCCTGTCGATTCCAACAGTGCTTCGCTGGCCGCTGGTCCTCAGCGAGGTGGAAGGGCCGGTGACGTTTGCGTGGGGTGACCGCTGGCGCGTCGCCGCCGATTCACTGGCGTTCCGCAACGAGAGCGTGCGGGGCAATCTCCGCATGGAGATGCTGGGCAACGGCGGGAAACCGTTCGTCGATCTGAAGCTGGCGGTGAGCGAAGGCGCGGTGGGTGAGGCGAAGCGCTTCTGGCCGCAGAACAAGTTCAGCGACAAGCTGATCAGCTGGCTCGACCGCGCGCTGCTGGACGGGCAGGTGACCGGCGGCAGCGCTCTGCTCTACGGAGACCTCGACGACTGGCCCTTCCGAAACGGGGAAGGGCGATTTGAGGCGGTGGCGCTGGTGGAGGACGGTCGGCTGGACTTCGATCCCGGCTGGCCGGTTGCCGAGGACCTGGTGGCGACGCTCACGTTTGACAGCGTCGGCATGGCGGCGCAGGCGCGATCGGGCCAGCTGCTCGATCTCGGTGTCACCGACGTCGAGTTCCTGTTGCCGCAGTACCGCGATCCGCGCATCGAGCTGGACGCCCGCGCGAGCGGCGACGGCATGCAGTTTCTGTCTTTTCTCGCCGCGTCGCCGCTGTACGAAAACTTCTCCGCCTACCTGGAAGGGCTGGAGGTCAACGGCCGGGCGCGCGCAAGCGCGCACATCGAGCTGCCGCTGAGGGAAGGGCAGGATGCGCGTGAGGTGGAGGGCAAGTTCACCCTGGTGGACGCCGACGTCAACAACGACCGCTGGCAGGTCAACTTCACCCAGACCAACGGCGACGTGCGTTTCACCCACCAGGGCCTTCTGGCGGAGGAGGTGTCCACCGAGTGGGAAGGTTTTGCCTCGTCGCTGAGTCTGGCGACCGGAAAATTTGTCAGCAACCCCGAACTGGCGGTGGAGGCGAAGCTCACCGGTACGGCGCCGGCCAGCGTGTTCAGCGTCGAGATTCCGCAGCTTGCGCCGCTGCTCGAGCGGATCCCCGAAGCGTGTGAGTGGGTCGCCAACCTGGCGATTCAAAACGACGGAGAGCTGTCCGGCGACGGGGCCCCGCCCCGGCTGACGGTTCGCTCGCTCCTCGAGGGCAGCGAAGTACAGCTCCCGGCGCCGCTCAGCAAACCGACCGGAGACGCACTGCCCATGGAGCTGGGTGTTGATCTACCCCAGTTCGGCAACCTGTCGTTCGATATCGCCGACCTGCTGAAGCTGCGCTTTCGCCCGCCGGTTGACGACCAGCCCTGGGGTGGCACGCTGCATCTGGGTCCGGGAGAGCCGGCCGTCAACAACGATCCGGGGCTGCTGATCGAAGGCCGAATCGACTACATCGATCTGGACGAGTGGCAGGATCTGCTGGCTGGCCTGGTCGGCGAGGATCTGCCGGATGATCGGCAACGCTGGCTGACCTCCATGGACCTGACCATCGACCAGTTCCGTTTTGCGTACCGCGACTTCACCAACCTGAACCTGCGCACTTCCCGGGACGAAGACTACTGGACGTTGCATCTGACGGGTGACCAGGTGGAAGGCACGCTGCGGGTGCCGCTCGATCCCGACGGTCGACGCCTGCTGCTGGCTGAGCTCGACCGCCTGGAGTGGCCGCCGTCCAGCCAGACGCTCGGTCCGCCGACCATCGACCCGGGCCGAATACCGCCCCTGCGTTTTGTGGCGGGCAGCGTCAGCTTCGACGGCGTGCCGTACGGCAGCGTCAGCTTCGAGTCTTATCCCGTTCGGGACGGCATGCATATCGATCACCTGGAGACTCAGTCGGACACCATGGCGATCAGCGCCAGCGGCGACTGGCTGCAGGTCGACGGCAAGAACCTCAGCCAGTTCGGGCTGACCATCACCGGCGACGAGCTCGGCGCGATCTTTGAGGCTTTCGGCTACGGGCGGCTGATCGAAGGTGGGCAGACCATCGTCCGGCTGGACGTCAACTGGCCCGGCGCGCTGTCCGATTTCGAAATGAACAGCCTGAACGGCGATATGGACGTCAACATTTCCAACGGGCAGATTGTTGAGGTCAAGCCGGGCGCGGGACGCATCTTCGGGCTGATGAGCCTGCAGGCGCTGCCGCGGCGGCTGACGCTCGACTTTTCCGACCTGTTCAAGACGGGCCTGACCTTCGACTCGATCGAAGGCAACTTTCAGCTCGAGGGCGGCAGCGCGTTCAGCGAGAACCTGATGATCGAGGGACCGACGGCGGATATCGAAATCCGGGGCCGAACGGACCTCGCGAGTCAGGGCTACGATCAGGTGGTAACGGTGATTCCGGAGGTTGGCGCCACGCTGCCGGTGGTCGGGGCGCTTGCCGGCGGCGCCGGGGGAGCGGCGGCCGCTTTTCTGCTGCAAAACCTGTTCGATCGCCAGATCGACGCCATTTCCCAGTTTCACTACTCGGTCACCGGCAGCTTCGAAGAGCCCGTCGTCGAGCTGATCGGCGCGAGCGACGAGCGCCTGGAGCTCGAAACCGCCCGCGCGCTGCGCCGCGACCCCGAGCGCCAGTCGGGCTGAGCAACCGCCTCCGCCCGCTCGCTTCCGCCGCGGGCATCTGTTGAAATGACCCCTGTAGACACACAGTTAACCTCCATGACCGACTCTCTGGCACTGGCCCGGCAGCAGCTCCTGCAGCCCGGCGGCCTCAACGAAAGTGATCTCGAAACGCTGCTGGGCACCCTGATGGCGCCCTCGGTGGATGCCGCAGATCTGTATTTTCAGTTCTCCCGACATGAATCCTGGGTGCTCGAAGACGGCATCGTCAAAGAAGGCCACCACAACATCGAGCAGGGGGCCGGCGCGCGGGCCATGGCCGGCGAGAAGACCGGCTTTGCCTACTCCGACGAGCTCGTGCTGCCCGCGCTGACCAGCGCGAGCGAAGCCGCCCGCGCCATTGCGCGAGGGGGCCGGAGCGGGGTCACCCAGGCCTGGCAGTCGCAGACGAGCCCGGTGCTCTACGTACCGACCGACCCGCTGGACAGCCTGCCCAACGAAGACAAGATCGCCTGGCTGCAGAAGATTGATGCACTCGCCCGGGCGGAGGACAGCCGGGTTCAGCAGGTGATCGTCAGCGTGGCTGCCACCCACGATGTGGTGCTGGTAGCGGCCAGCGACGGCACGCTGGCCGGTGACGTTCGGCCCCTGGTCAGACTCAACGTGCAGGTCATCGCCGCCAGCGGCGAGCGGCGCGAGACGGGGACCTTCGGCTGCGGCGGTCGCTACACCTACCAGGAACTGCTCACCGAGGACAACGCGAAGCGGGCAGCGAGCCAGGCGGTTCGCCAGGCCCTGGTGAACCTCGAGGCGGTCGACGCGCCGGCGGGTTCCATGACGGTTGTACTCGGGCCGGGCTGGCCCGGGGTGCTGCTGCACGAAGCGGTGGGTCACGGTCTCGAGGGGGACTTCAACCGGAAAGGCACCTCAGCGTTCAGCGGCCGCATGGGCGAAATGGTGGCCAGCGAGCTCTGCACGGTGGTCGACGACGGCACGATCGCCGATCGGCGCGGCTCACTCACCGTCGATGACGAGGGCGTCGCCAGCCAGCGCACCGTGCTGATCGAAAACGGCCGACTGACCGGCTACATGCAGGACAAAATGAACAGCCGCCTGATGGGTACGGCCAGTACGGGCAATGGCCGGCGCGAGTCTTTTGCGCACCTGCCGATGCCCCGCATGACCAACACCTATATGCTGGCCGGCGAAAGCGAGCCCGAGGAGATTTTGAAGTCGGTGAAGCGCGGACTTTACGCGGTGAACTTCGGCGGCGGGCAGGTGGATATCACGTCAGGTCAGTTTGTGTTTTCCGCCAGCGAGGCCTATCTGATCGAGGACGGCAAGGTCGGAGCACCGGTCAAGGGCGCAACCCTGATCGGTAACGGACCGGAGGCGCTGACCCGGGTCAGCATGGTGGGTAACGATCTCGAACTTGATGCTGGCGTCGGGGTCTGCGGCAAGAACGGCCAGAGTGTGCCGGTGGGCGTGGGTCAGCCGACGCTCCGCATCGACGGCATGACTGTCGGCGGCACCCAGGCCTGATGGCGCACGAACACGCGTTGCGCCCGCTGGCGTGCAGCGCGCGGGTCGGCGCGGCGCTAGCCTTCGGGCGTCGTCGTCCGCTCTGCTTCGCTGGCTGTCTCCGGAGGCGAGGGCAGCGGCGTGTCCTGGTCGATCTCGCGCAGCGCCCGAAACAGCAGCCGGGCCGACGCCGGCGGCTGCTGTCGCTCCCGCTCGAGGTTGGCTTTTTTCACCAGGCTGACCAGCTTCGGGCGGTCGATGCCCGCGTGATGACTGCTCAGCTCGTTCACCGCCGACCGGCCGCCCGCCAGCAAATAGTCTCGCCAGCCCTCAAGGCGATGAAGCTGGGCGCGTTCGGTCTGCTGCGGCTGTTCCGCCGCCGCGAGCTCGGCCAGCAGCTCGCTGCGGTCCCCCCGCCGAAGCTGCTTGGCCAGAAACATCAGCTCACGCTTGCGGGCGACAAAACGCGTGATGCCCTGAACCTTTTTTACCAGGTCGACAAGCGCAGGTTCCAGGCTCAAGCTGGCCAGCTCGGCCGGGGTCATTTCCACCAGTCGGCCGGCCAGCTCAAACATCGCCGCAGCCTCGCGCTTGCGCTGAGATTTACTGACCGGAAGCTCGTCGGACATAACAACCAAACACCGCCATGACAGAAGAAAAAAAGCATAACGACAGTCCTTCGGAGGGTAAAGACGCCTGGTCCGCCGATCAGCTGGACCGGCTGCACGAAATTGCGCAGCGGGTGCTCGACGGCGCACGTGCCGCCGGCGCTGACGGCGCTGAGGTGAGCGCCAGCAACTACCTGGGCATCTCCGCCACGGTGCGGATGGGAGAGGTCGAGACGCTGGAATACAGCCAGGACCGCGGGCTGAATCTGACGGTGTACTTCGGCCAGCGCAAGGGGAGCGCATCGAGCGCCGATCTGAGCGACCTGTCGCTCAAAAAATCGCTGGATCAGGCCTGCACCATTGCGCGCGTGACGCAGGAAGATGCCTGCCACGGTCTGGCCGACCCGGACCTGATGGCGGTCGACCAGCCGGACCTGGACCTGTGGTCGCCCTGGGACATCAGCCCTGAAGAGGCCATTGAACTCGCCACGCAAACCGAGGCCGTGGCGCTGGCCGCCGACGACCGGATCGACAACTCCGAGGGCGCCAGCACGGCGAGCGGCAGCGCCGTGTCGCTGTACGCCAACAGCCACGGCTTTGTCGGGCGCCGACGCTCCACCCGGCACTCGCTGAGCTGCCTGGTGCTGGCCCGCGACGGAGACTCGATGCAGCGAGACTACTGGTACGACACCCGCCGTCACGTTGGGGACCTCGCGGACGCCGAAACGGTCGGCCGCCGGGCGGCGCAGCGGGCTGCCGCGCGCTGCGGTGCGCGACCGATTGCCACCACCCGCGCTCCCGTGCTGTTTGTGCCGGAGACCGCGCGAACGATCCTGGGCCACCTGGTGTCGGCGATCAGCGGCGGAAATCTCTATCGCGGTTCATCGTTTCTGCGCGACCAGCTCGATCAGCAGCTCTTTCCCGGGTTTGTCACCATCGAGGAGCTACCGCTGCTGCCGCGGGGTTTAAGGTCGAGCAGCTTCGATGGTGAGGGTGTGGCCTGCCGACAGCGCGAGATTGTCGCTGACGGCGTGCTGCGCGGCTTCGTGCTCGGCAGCTACTCGGCTCGCAAGCTGGGCCTCACCACCACCGGCAACGCCGGCGGTGTGCACAACCTGACGCTGCGTCCCGGCGATCGTAGCTTCGATGACCTGATCAAGGACATGGGGCGAGGCCTGATCGTCACCGAGATGATGGGGCAGGGCGTGAGCGTGACCACCGGCGACTACTCCCGCGGCGCCGCCGGCTTCTGGGTCGAAAACGGCGAAATTGCCCATGCGGTGGAAGGGGTGACCATCGCCGGTAATCTGAAGGATATCTTTGCCGGGGTGCAGGCGCTGGGCAGCGACCTCGACGAACGCGCGGGCACCCGGTGCGGGTCGATCCTGGTCGGTGACCTGACCATTGCCGGGAGCTGACCCCACCTGGAGCGCGGGTCGCTCGGCCAGGCTCTACAGCGTCCCGGAATGGTCGGAGGGCTTGTTTGACATCAGCCCGGCCGGAGACGCGATGGTCTATCCGCTCGGCCCCTCAAAGCCGCCCCTGTTGCTGTCGCACCTCGTCGATCTGGCCCGTGAGGAGCACGGCGCAGCCTTGCCGCTGCTGCTGACCTTTCCCGAGCTGGCGCAAACCCGCGCGGCACAGCTCCAGACTGCCTTCGAGGCACAGATCGACGCGCAGGGTTACCGCGGGCGCTACACCCCGGTTTACCCGATTAAGGTCAACCAGCATCAGTCGCTGGTCGAAGAGCTGACGGCAGGCTCGGGCCTGGGCGTTGAGACCGGCAGCAAGGCTGAGCTGCTGGCGGCGCTGGCGGTCAGTGCGCCCGACGATCTGATTATCTGCAACGGCTACAAAGATCCGGATTATCTAACGCTGGCGCTGCTCGGTCAGCGCTTCGACCGCCGGGTAACGATCGTGCTGGAGTCGCTGGACGAGCTGCCCCTGCTCATCAGGCTGTGCAGCGAAACCGGCCAGACGCCGACGCTTGGCGTGCGCCTGAAGCTGGCCTCGGTGGCGGGCGGGCACTGGCAGAACAGCGGCGGCGAGCGCTCCAAGTTCGGCCTGGGGCCGGCGCAGATCGATCGGCTGTTAAACGAGCTCGAGCGTCAGGCGCTGAGTCACTGGCTGCACATGGTGCATTTCCACATGGGGTCCCAGATATCCAACATCCGGGATATTCAGCAGGCGCTCGACGAGCTGGGCCGCTACCTGGGCGAGCTTCATCAGCGGGGCATCAGGATCAGCCAGGTGGACGTCGGCGGCGGGCTGGGCGTGGACTACGAGGGCGCAGCTTCGCGCGAGTTCTTTTCCATGAATTATCGGATGGACCACTATGCGGCGGCGGTGGTCAGCGGCATTACCCGAGCGTGCGACGCGGCCGGCCTGGCGCACCCCGATATCATCACCGAGGCCGGCCGGGCCCTGAGTGCGCATCATGCGGTACTGGTGACCGAGGTCATCCGCAGCGAATCGCCGCCCGCGCTGGACGAAAGCCGGACCGCTTCGGCGACGAGCAGCGACGAGTCGAAGGCCTCCAGCGGCAACGAGTACGGCGAAGGGATTGCCCAGCTCCTGGCGGACGCCGCGGACGGACCACCCAGCGAACGCTTTTCAGAAGCTCAGCACCTTTTCGACGCGGGCAAGGCCGCCTTCGCGGCCGGCGCCATGTCCCTGGCCGAGCGTGCGCGCCTGGACAGAATCTTTTATGCGCTCTGCCGCGATGTCGCCAAGAGGCTGGATCCACAAAACCGGCGCACCCGCGCTTTGGCGGACGAGCTGGCAACGCTGCTCGCGCAGCGCTGCTTTTGCAATCTGTCGGTGTTTCGGTCGATACCCGACGCCTGGGCGATCGGACAGGTGTTTCCCATCATGCCCCTGTCGGGCCTGGCCGAGGCGCCGGCCCAGCCGTCGGTCCTGCACGATCTGACCTGCGACTCTGACGGACAGATCAGCCGCTACGTCACCGAACGGGGCATCGAGCCGACGCTGCCGCTCCCGGACTTTGGTCAGCGGCAGGACCGGCGCCTGGCCGTTTTCCTGGTGGGCGCCTATCAGGACATTCTTGGCGATAACCACAACCTGCTGGGCCGAACCCAGATCTGTGAGGTGCGGTCCGAGGACGGCGAGCCGAAGGTGGTGCTTCGCTCCAGGGGAGACAGCACGGCGGACGTGCTGCAGGAGGTGGGCTACCAGCGTCAGTGGCTGCAGGAAAAGTTTGCCGCGCTGGCCGTGGACGATCCCGCCGCGCTCGATCTGCTGCACGACAGTCTGGACAGCTATACTTATCTCCGGGACAGCAACTGAGGTCGGAACGTGGAACCGTCAACCATCTTTGTACTCGTGCTGGTGGGGTTTGCCGTACTCACCGTCATCAAGGGCGCGCGCGTGGTGCCCCAGGGGTTTGAATATACGGTGGAGCGCTTCGGGCGCTACATCCGAACGCTGAACCCCGGTTTCCACCTGATCATCCCCTGGGTTGATGCCATCGGACACAAGATCAACATGATGGAGCGGGTGCTCGACGTGCCCTCTCAGGAAGTGATCAGCCGCGACAACGCGGTGGTCACCGTTGACGGCGTCGTCTTTTTTCAGGCGCTCGACGCCGCAAAGGCCGCCTACGAGGTGAACCAGCTTGAGCACGCGGTGCTGAACCTGGTGATGACAAACATTCGGACCGTGCTTGGCGCCATGGATCTGGACGAGAGCCTGTCCAAGCGCGACGAGATCAACGCTCGCCTGCTCGGCGTTGTCGACGAGGCCACCACCCCTTGGGGTATCAAGGTGACCCGGATCGAGATCAAGGACATCACGCCACCGAGAGATCTCGTCAACGCCATGGCCCGGCAGATGAAAGCGGAGCGGGAGAAGCGCGCAACCGTGCTTGAAGCTGAAGGTCAGCGGCAGTCCGAGGTACTGCGCGCGGAAGGCGAAAAACGCGCTGCGGTGCTCGAAGCTGAAGGTCGCAAAGAGTCGGCCTTTCGGGACGCCGAGGCCCGAGAGCGTCTGGCGGAGGCTGAGGCCAAGGCCACCCACATGGTTTCCCAGGCGATCGCCAAAGGAAACGTGCAGGCGGTGAACTATTTTGTGGCGCAGAAGTACGTTGAGGCGCTGCGCGAAATCGGCACGGCCAGGAACCAGAAGATGATCCTGCTGCCGATGGAAACGGCTGGCGTGCTGGGCACCGTGGCCGGCGTGATGGAGCTGGCCAAAGCCTCGGCGGCGGAAGGCAGCGGCGGCGGTGGTGGGGACGAGGATGACGATCGGTCACCACCCCGGACGCCTGGCCCGGGCAACCCCTTCATGCCCGGTGACCCGCAGCCGTGATCGACCTGCTGGAGTCGCTGAACAGCTGGCATTGGCTTGCCCTGGCGCTGGGGCTGCTGATCATCGAGCTGATGGCGCCGGCGAGTTTCTTTCTGTGGCTGGGTCTGGCGGCGGCGGCCACCGGAATCCTGCTGTTCTTTCTGCCCATGAGCTGGGAGATCCAGTGGGTGTCGTTCTCAGTGTTCTCCGTGCTCAGCATCCTCTCGTGGCTGAGCTATCGGAAGCGCCAGCCCGCGCCAACCGATCAGCCGAAGCTCAACCGTCGCGGCGAGCAATATGTCGGGCGGGTCTTTACGCTGGACGAGCCGATCGTGAACGGTGTCGGCAAGGTCAAGGTGGACGATACGAGCTGGCGGGTGTCCGGACCGGACCTCGGTTCCGGCGAAAAGGTGATGGTGGTCGGCGTCGACGGCGTCGTGTTTGAGGTGCAGCCAGTCGACTGATTGGCCGGCCCGCTCATCTATTGTCGCCCTGTCTACTGCCTGGGCTGGACCACCTACGAAGTTTGGCGTAGTATCGATGTTAAGCAGTAGGGTTGAGGGCACTTATGGAAACTGGGCAATATTCCCGAATCGTTATCGCGGCGCTAGCGCTGTGTATCACCTCCCTCGCCTGGGCTGAGCCCAAAGCTGAAGCCGAACCGGCTGCCACTCTCCAAGTATCCGACAGCCAGACAGTCGCAGATCCCGTCCCGGTTTGTATGCCCGAAGGCGACGACGACAAGCCGGCGCTGCGCAACGACTGCATCACGGTGCTGGAGGACGTCGCCAAGCGCAAAGGGCGCTACGCGGCAACCACCCGACATAAGCGCGAGCTGCGGTCCCTGTGCGAGAACCAGTGGCTGCCTCGCTGCCGGCACAAGTATTAGTCCGACCCTGAACACCACCAGAAGGCCGCGCTCAGCGCGGCTTTTTTTTGGTCCAGGGTTAGTGCCCTGCCATCGCGTGCAAAATTTTGTTGCCGGAACGACGCCAGCGGCGAGGGGCAGGTATACTTCGAGGTTGCTAAAACGGCGGTTTTTCGTGTCTCAGGCGGAAGTCACTAACTTGCTGAAAGCCTGGAGGGCCGGCGACGAGCCCGCCCGCAACGCGCTTATGAACGTGCTCTACACGGATCTGCGAGCCGTTGCGTCACGAGCCCTTGCTGGAGAGCAGGCGGCGATCTCCCTACAGCCTACCGCTCTGGTCAACGAAGCTTTCCTGCGCCTGGTGGACGTCCACAGCATCGACTGGCAGGGCCGGAATCACTTTCTGGGCCTGGCCGGCCGGGTGATGCGACAGATCCTGGTAGACCAGGCGCGCCGCCGCAACGCCGCCAAGCGGGACTGGGGCCGCCGCATCACCCTGACAGGCGGCGCAGCGCTCACCCAGTTCGAAGACGTGGAAATCCTGAGCCTGGACGCGGCGCTCAACGAGCTGAGCGACGTGGATGAGGAGCTTTCCCGGGTTGTCGAGCTGCGGTTTTTTGCGGGCCTGAACGTCGACGATACGGCGCTCGCCATGGACATTTCGCCGGCCACGGTCAAAAGACGCTGGCGCGCCGCCCGCGCCTGGCTGATCGACCGGCTGCAGGAGACCCCGGGTGGCTGACAAAGCCGGTTCGGTGTCGCAGGCCGCGCTCGCGCTCTTCGAACTCTCCCTGGAACAAACCACCGCTAACCGCCGCGCCTGGCTGTCGCAGAAAACCTTGGGTCAGCCCGAGCTGGCGGCCGCGGTCGACCGGCTGCTGGCTGCAGACGGCGGTGAGCACAGCTTCCTTGATCAGGGGCTCAAGACCGCTGCTGACCTCGTCGGCCAGAAGCTCGGTGCCTGGCGGGTGGATGAGCTGCTGGCCGAGGGCGGCATGGGCTCGGTCTATCGGGTCCACCGAGAGGACGGCGATTTCCAGCAGCGAGCGGCGCTCAAGGTGATCCGCGGACAGCTCTTCCAGGCGCCTCAGCTCATCCGCGAGCAGCTCCTGGCCCGGTTCCAGGTGGAGCGGCAGGTGCTAGCTAATATTCAGCACGACAACGTCGCCGGAATTCTGGACGGCGGCAGCACCAGCGACGGATTGCCCTATCTCGTGATGGAGTTCATCGAGGGCGAGCCGCTCAACGACTACGTCCGCAAACACCGGCTGTCGCTGCGGCAGCGACTGGATCTGTTCATGCATCTGCTAAGCGCGATGGGCGCAGTGCACGCCAACCTGATCGTTCATCGCGACCTGAAGCCGTCCAACGTGATGGTGACCGATACCGGCGAGGTGAAGCTCCTGGACTTTGGCATCGCCAAGGTGCTGGACAGCGACGCACCGGGCGCCGGGGCGTACACGATGACCGGCGCCTCGGCCATGACGCCCGACTACGCCAGTCCCGAACAGGTACGCGGCGAACCGGTGACGCTGGCGAGTGACATCTATTCACTGGGCCTGCTGCTGTATCAGCTCCTCGGCGGCCGCGCCGCCTACGAGGTTTCCCAGCTGACTCCGGCGGAGGCAGAAAAGATCATCTGCGAGGACGAGCCGACGCTGCCGAGCAGCAGCCTGCGCCAGTCAGCTCCCACGCATATCAAACACGGTCCGGCGGACCTGCGCGGTGACCTGGACGCCATCATCATGAAGGCCCTGCGGAAGGAGCCTGCGCTGCGCTACAGCTCGAGCTTCGAAATGGCGGCGGATATCGAGCGGTTTCTCTCCGGCATGCCGGTGCGCGCAAGACGCAACAGCCGGCGCTACCGGCTGGGAAAATTTCTGCGTCGCAACCGCGGGCTGCTGGCCGCGACCGGCGCTGTGGTGGCGGCCCTCGGCGTCGGGCTGCTGCTGGCTTTTGGCCAGGCCCGGAAGGCCAGCCTCGCCGCAGCCGACGCGCAGAGCGAAGCGGCGAAAGCGGAGGCCGTCAGCGAGTTTCTGCTCGACCTGATTTCTCAGGGTGATCCGTTTGAGGCGCCCCAGGCGCCTACGGTGCGGGACGTTCTCGAAACGGCCGGCGAACAGGTCGGCGATCGCTTTCTTGACCACCCCGAGGTTGAGGCGGCGGTGCGTCGCACGCTCGGCTGGACGCTCGTGAATCTGGGCAAGCTCGATCTGGCTGAGCCGCAGCTGACGGCTGCGTACGAGAAGAACCTGGCGGCCCATGGCCTTGGCCATCCCTCAACCATTCAAAACCAGTCCAACCTGGGCTGGCTTGCCCACGAAAAAGATGAGCTGCCCGAAGCGCGGCGCTGGTACGACCTGGCGATCAGCGGGTTTGGCCCGGAGACGCCGAAACTGCTGCAGGCCAGCGTGCTCAACGACTACGGCGTGGTGCTGGGCTGGTACGAGGAAAACGCCGCGTCAGCGGAAGTGCTTCACCGAGCGCAGGCGCTCCTGGACGAGGTCGATCCCTCGACGCCGAAATACGATCCGGCGATGGTGGTCGGCAATCTTGCAGTCACCACGCATCAGCTTGGCGATCTCGAGCAGGCGGAAGCCTACTACCTCGAGGATATCCGGCTGAAGGAATCGCGGCCGGGGTCGCCGGACGCCAACCTGATGTATAGCTACAACAACCTGGCGACGCTGAAGTACGAACGCAACGAGATCGACGAGGCGCTGCCGCTGATGGAGCGGTCTATCGCGCTTAGGCGCGAAATCCTCGGCCCCGAACATCCGAGCCTCGGACGGGCACTTGGCAATCTGGCGCTGGTCAACCTGAAGGCCGCGCGGCTGGACGAGGCCGAGGCGGCGGTCCGTGAAGCGGAGACGGTCAACGCCAGCCAGCCGGCTTCCAGCGACACGCGATTGCGGTTGCGGCTGACCGTTGCCCGGATCCGCCATGCGAGGGGTGATCTACAGCAGGCCCTCGACGACAGCCATGCGCTGCTGGCCGATCTCGCCGCCATCGATCACCGGGAAGTGGGTGAGGTCACTGCCCAGGTTCACCTGCACATCGCGCTGATTCACGCCGACCGCCAGGAGCTCGACGCCGCCAGCAGCGCCGCGGCGCAGGCGGTCGCGCTGCGTACGGCCGTCCACGGCGAAGATCATTACCTGACCCAGGAGGCGGTCAAGGTGCTCCGGAAGTATCAGGACGGCGAGCAGCGCGAGGGCTGATCGCGTCAGGGTTCCGGCGTTGGTGACGACGACGGTGTCGGCGGCAGCAGCGAGGCCGGGAGAGGAGGGCGACGCCCCCATTGCCCGGCGGCGTAGGCGGTCCCCAGGTAGTCCAGCAGCTGCGTTTCCTGCGCCTCGGGAATCTCCCACAGGTTCTGCTTTTCCTGCATCCAGCGGATGGTGCTCAGCCACCTCGCGCGGCTGCCCCGCTGGCTGGTCACCAGCTTCAGCGAATGACACCCGCTGCAGTGCGCGCGGACCAGCTCCCAGCCGGGCGCGATCTTGAGTCCCGTCGTGGGATCGGTGGCCGGCTCGGCGTCAGCTGTCCGGCCGATCAGCAGCGCCACAGCCAGCATGCCGGCCGTCAGCGGTTTGTGGGTTTCTATCGGCAAGGCTAGACAGCCTGAACGGCAATCCGGTGGCAGGCGTTGTTCAGATAGCCTTTGGGGTTCCAGCCGGGTACGAGCATCGGCTGAGTGACCGACGCGGAATCTGTCGCGCGCGCCCACACCTCGTAGTAGCCGGCGCCCGGCAGGCGGACGCTGGCCTCAAACCGCTGCCAGGCCAAACGATTGGGCGCGGGCGCGAGCTTGGCCGGCGTCCAGGTTGCGCCGAAATTGGTGCTGACCGCGACCTCGGCGACAGACCGGTCCCCGGCCCAGGCCTGACCGCGGATGGCTAGTGTCGCCGACCTGTCGACCGTGACGCCGCTGGCGGGGTGGGTGATCAGCGACTTCACGGGCATCGACTCGATGATGCACATTGCGTCATCCGCCACGGTTGTGCCGGGCGCCACCGCCTCACAGGGAACCCGATAGGCGGTGCCGGTCATCTTGGCCCCGTCATGGACGCGATCGCGGATATCGATGCCCGTCAGCCATTTGCCGCTGACCGATCCGGGCCAGCCCCCCAGCACAAGCCGCAGCGGCGCTCCGTGTAGCGGATGGATGGGCTCGTCGTTCAGGGCCCAGGCGATCAGCGACTCATCCTCCAGCGCCTTGCTCATCGGCACGCCGCGGGAGATCGGCGCCTTGGCCGGGTCGCCGGAGAGGTGACGGTCGGCGCCGCGATAGCCGATGTAGACCGCTGAGGGGCCAATGCCGCAAAACTCCAGCACGTCCCGCAGGCGCACGCCCGTCCAGCGCGCGCAGGAAACGGCCCCGGTTGTCCACTGGTTGCCTGGCGCCGGCGGGCGGAATTCCGCGCGTCCGTTGCCGCCACACTCGATTTGGAGCTGGTAGGTGTGCCACTCAAACCGCTCCCTCAGCTCGGCGATGGAGAACGTGTGGGGTTTCAGCACGGCCTCACCACCGATGGCCAGCCGCCAGGTCTCTGGGTCGACGTTTTCCGGCGGGATGCCGTTGTTGCGGACAAACATTCGCGACACGGGCGTCACGCTGTCGTCCAGCAGGTGCGCCGGCGTTTGCGCGTTGATCGGGCGATCGTTGAGGATTTCCAGCTCCGGGTGGCTGGCGAGGAGATCGCCGCTGGCGGCGCCAGCAGCCGCGGCTGGAAGCAGCCCCGCGGGCAGCAGGCCCAGAGCCCGAGAGCCGCCGGCCACGGAGGCCAGCAAGACGGTGTCGGTCAGCCAGCGGCGTCGGCTTTCGCAGGCCGGACTCGCGTCGCCGGCGTCTGCCAAAAGCTCGAAGAATCCCCGCTGGCGGCGCATCAACGGACGAGGAGGCGGTTACTGGGAGTTGCTGGCTCTGATGCGGCGGGCGAGCGTGGTGGCCAGCGTGTGGAAGAAGCGGGCGGCTAGCGCCGGATCGGCATCCAGCAGCGCCTCGAGATCACTGCGAGACAGCTCCAGCATCTGCACGTCTTTGACCGCGGTCACCGACGCGCTCGATTCACCCTGATCCAGAAAGGACACCTCGCCGATAAACTCGCCCGGTCCAACGTAGGCCAGCACGTCGGTCCCGTAGACGCGGGAGAAGTCGACCTTCACATTGCCCTCGAGCAGGTAGTAAATGCGGTCCGGGGTCGTGTCCTGCTGCAGAACCACCTGCTGGGGTGCGTATTGGACGATGCTGCCGCGATCCTTCAGCAGCTGGAGGTCTTGTTCCGTCAGGTATGTGGTTTGCACGCTAGCGTCCTTTGTTTTTTTTGATCAAAAGCTTGAGGGATCGTAGAGATCGTCGGAGAAAGTTGCTTCTGGCGCCTGGCCGCCTTCGTTGAACTTCACCTTGAGCTGGAGGCCGTCGCGAGAGTCGGCCTTTTGCAGCGCCTCGTCCAGCTCGATGACGCCCTGGTTGTAGAGCTCGTAAAGCGCCTGGTCGAAGGTCTGCATGCCCGCGTCCAGAGATTTTTCCATGGCTTCTTTGAGGTCCGCAATCTCGCCGCGCCGGATCATGTCCCGGATCATCGGCGTGTTGACCAGAATCTCGACTGCCGCCCGGCGCTTGCCCTCTTTGGTCATGACCAGCCGCTGGGAAATGATGCCGCGCAGGTTGAGCGACAGGTTCTGCAGGACCTGCTTGTGCAGCGTTTCAGGAAAGAAGTTGAGAACGCGGTCCATCGTCTGGTCCGCGTTGTTGGAGTGCAGCGTGGCCAGGACGAGGTGTCCGGTCTCGGCGAAGGTGAGCGCCGCCTCCATGGTCTCGGTGTCTCGGATCTCGCCGATCAGCAGGACATCGGGCGCCTCGCGGAGCGCCGAACGCAGCGCGGCGCTGTACTTGTGGGTATCGATGCCGATCTCGCGCTGATTGACGATCGACTTCTTGTGCTTGTGAAGAAATTCGATCGGGTCTTCGATGGTGAGGATATGGCCGCTGGAATTGCTGTTGCGATAGTCGATCATCGATGCCAGCGTCGTGGACTTGCCCGAGCCCGTGGCGCCCACCACCAGAATCAGCCCGCGTGGCTCCATCACCATCTCGTGCAGCAGCGGCGGCAGGTGGAGTTCCTCGATCTGCGGGATCTCGCCTTTGATCGCGCGGATCACCATGCCGACTTCGCCCCGCTGCTTGAAGACGTTCACCCGGAACCGCCCGGCATCTTTGACCGAGATCGCCAGGTTCAGCTCCAGCTCCTGCTCGAATTCAGGCACGTCGCCCTCATCCATCAGCGAGTAGGCAATCTTCTTGACCATCGCGGGCGGCAGTCCCGCCTTTCCCAACGGAAAGATGCGTCCCTCAACTTTGATGCTGACCGGCGCGCCGGTGGACAGAAACATGTCCGACGCGTTCTTTTCTTTCATCAGCTTGAGGAAATAACCAATATCCATATTTAAGCCCCCATACCTCGGCCTGATTCGTCCTTAAGCAAGCAGTTGTTGCAGCTGCGCCCCAAACAGAGCGCGCTGCCCGCCAATCATAGCCTTTTTTGCCGCGGCGAGCCTATCGAGCCAGGCAACCGAAGCCGCTGCCACCGGGCCCGCGGCAGGGCAAACGTGACTCAGCGGCGCCGCGAGGCTTGCAAAGGGCGGACTTAGTTCACACACTACGGCGCTGTCCGACATTTCTTTAACAAATTTGTCATGAGCGCCGTGCCGACCCAACGACCCATTTCCAGACTGCTGCTGGCCGGCTTTGTTGCGCTGGTCGGCGCCTGTGCCTCCACACCGCCGTCGCTCGACTTTCTTGACGCAGCCGATCAGCTCGCGCTGGACGCGGCCGGGGCGGGCGCCCTGGAGCATGCGCCACTCGAACTGAAGTACGCCCGCGAAAAGCTCGGCGAGGCCCGGGTCGCGGCCGACGGCCGGGACTACGCGCTGGCGCGGCAGCTGGCCGCCCAGTCCAGCGTCAACAGCGAGCTGGCCATGGCCAAGACCGCCGCCGCCAAGGCGCGCGACAAGGCGCGTCAGGCGCGGGAGTCGAACGCAGCGCTGATCCAGGAACTGGGTGACGGAGGGCAGCGATGATCACAACCGTAAAGCGTCTCGGCCTGGACGCCGCGCGTGCCCGCACGCCGGCGCTGCTGCTGGCGCTGGCACTGCTCACGGCGTGTGGGTCCGCGCCGCGCAAAGACCTGAACATGGAGAAGCTCCAGGCCGATTATCAGGCGCTGCGCTCCGATCCCGAGATCTCTCGGCAGGCGGCGCTTGAGCTGCAGTCGGTCAGCAGCCTGATGACCCGCATCGCCTCAGCGACCAACTCCGAGGAGCGTGCCCACCTTGCGTATCTCGCCGAGCGGCGCATGAATATTGCGCGGGCGGTGGCCAGCACCGCCAGCGCTGAGGATGAGCTGGCCCAGCTCGAGCGGGAGCGCGACCGGATTCTCCTGCAGGCTTCGCTGCGTGAGGCCGAGCGCGCCCGAGCGGAGGCCGAGCGGCTGCGGCTGGAAAACCTCGCGCGCGACGAGGAGGCCAGGCGAGCAAGAGAAGAGGTGCAGCAGGCGCGGGAATACTCTGCCGAGGTCGAACGCAGCGCCGACCTGGCGCGACGGGAGGCCGAGCAGGCCCGGGCGCTGGCGCAGTCACAGGCGCGGGAAGCCGATCTGGCCCGCCAGGAAGCGGAGGTTGCCTCGGCCGCCGCTGAGTCACTCCGGCGCCAGCTCAACAATCTGCAGGCCCGGGAAACCAGCCGAGGTCTGATGTTTACCCTTGGCGACGTGCTGTTTGAGAACGCGGAATCCAGCCTCAAGCCCGCGTCTTTGGCGAACCTCGACCGCCTGGTGGGTTTTTTGCAGCAATACCCGGATCGGACGGTGAGCATCGAGGGGCATACCGACAGCGTGGGCAGCGAAGACTTCAATCTCAAGCTTTCTCAGGCTCGTGCCGACTCCGTCCGCGCGGCGCTGGTGGAGCGGGGGCTGGATGGCGAAAACATGCAGGCCGTCGGTCTGGGTGAGGAGTTTCCCGTGGCGGAAAACAACAGCGAGAGCGGCCGCCGCCAGAATCGACGCGTCGAGATCATCATCCTGAATCCGCCGTCGGAGTAGGTCCGGCCTGTCAACCAAGTGTTACGCTCGACGCCGTTGCCCGTCTGCCCGATATGCGCTATCGTCAAGAAACGGTGAAGACGGCCGCTAGAGCCGGACACCCGCGGCACATTATTTGAATGCAAATAACAGTCCCAAGCCAAATTACCCACCAACCCGCTGACGCGGAGTGTCAGTGCAGCCTGTAATTACCGTTGATCAGTCCGCAGGCCTTTCGGCCGCAAGCCGTATTCAGCAACTTTTCAAAGCTTTTCCCAATCCACCACGCATGACCTTGATCAATCCGAGGGAGGATTTCTATGTTCAGTAACCGACAGGAAGATGTCGAAAACCTGCTCAACCAAAATATTGAATTTCGTCGCCTGTACAACAAACATCAGGAGCTGGACAAAAAGGTCCACGCCGCCGAAACCGGTCTCAATCCGATGGAAGACCTGGCGCTGGTCCAGCTGAAAAAAGAAAAGCTCTGGGCCAAAGATCAGATGGCCAGGCTGCTCGACTCGCAGCACTAACGTCGATCAACCCGCGGCTGATCCTGCCGAGCCGGGAACCGCCGCTCGGGCCAGTCACCGCAGGCGCCGGAACACGGAAAACGTTTCCTCCGGCGCAGCGGTCAACCCTTCGCTGGCCGCACCACCGACACTGTCTTAGTCGATCCGGAAAGCGCTAAAATTGCGCCCCGGGTCGGCCGCACGGCATCGCGCCTGACACCTGCATTCGTTCCGAACACAGGATATCCGCTCAATCATGCAAGTATTCGACAACGTGCTGGAAATGGTCGGACGCACCCCGATGGTCCGCGCCAATCGCCTGGATACGGGCCGCTGCGAGCTGTTTTTGAAGCTGGAGGCCCTGAATCCCGGCGGTTCGATCAAGGACCGGATCGGTCGCCACATGATCGAGGCGGCGGAGAAGTCCGGCGAGCTGAAGCCGGGCGCAACGCTGGTCGAGGGGACCGCCGGCAACACCGGGCTCGGGCTCGCGCTGGCCGCCGCGCAGAAAGGCTATCCGCTGATCCTCGTGGTGCCCGACAAGATGAGTCGGGAGAAGATCTTTAACCTCAAGGCCATGGGCGCGGAGGTCATTCTGACCCGCTCAGACGTCGCCAAGGGGCACCCGCAGTACTACCAGGATCTCGCGCAGCAGATCGCCAACGAAACGCCAGACGCCTTTTTTATCAATCAGTTTGGCAATCCCAGCAACCCCGAGGCACATCGGCTGACCACCGGTCCCGAAATCTGGGAACAGATGGACCACAACGTGGACGCGATCGTATTCGGCGTTGGGTCCAGCGGCACGATGACCGGCCTGTCGCAGTACTTCAGCGAGGTTGCGCCGAAGCTCGAGCTCGTGATTGCCGACCCGGTGGGCTCGATTCTCGCCGAGTACGTCAACGAAGGAACGCTCAGCGAAAAGAGCTCGAGCTGGATGGTGGAGGGCATCGGCGAAGACTTCCTCCCGGTGATCAGCGACTTCTCCCGCATCGCCAAGGCCTACGCCATCACGGATGCCGAAAGCTTTGCTGCAGGCCGGGAGCTGCTGCTCAAGGAGGGCGTTCTCGGCGGGTCTTCGACGGGCACGATCATCGCCGCGGCGCAGAAGTACTGCCAGGAACAGAGTGAGCCCAAACGGGTCGTGGCTTTTGTCTGTGACACCGGCAACAAGTACCTGTCCAAGATGTACAACGACTACTGGATGCTGGACAACGGATTCCTGGAGCGCCAGCAGCACGGCAACCTGCGTGACCTGATCATGCGTCCATACTGGAAGCATGACACCGTGACCGTCGGGCCGGCCGAGCCGCTCACCTCAGCCTACGCGCGGATGAAGCTGTACGACGTCTCTCAGCTGCCGGTGATGGACGACGAGGAGCTGGTCGGCATCATCGACGAATCCGACGTGCTGCTCGCCGTCTACGATCACGAAGAGCGGTTCTCGGACCCGGTCAGCTCCGCGATGACCTCGGATCTGGATTTTGTGGCGGTGGACGCGGACCTGCGCTCGCTGCTGCCGATCTTTGACGCCGGCAAGGTGGCGATCGTGCGAGAAGATGACCGTTTTCTCGGTCTGATTACCCGGATCGACCTACTGAACTACCTGAGACGGAGCACCGATCGGGGATGAGCAACAAAAACAAAGACAGCGGCCAGGATAACGGCCAGGGCAATGGCCAGAACAACGGCATGGGCACTCTGGCCATCCATGGTGGCCAGTCACCTGACCCCACCACCGGGGCGATTATGCCGCCGATTTACGCCACGTCCACCTACGTCCAGGAAAGCCCTGGGAAGCACACGGGCTTTGAGTATTCGCGCACGCAAAATCCTACGCGTTTTGCCTACGAACGCTGCGTTGCGGCGCTGGAGGGTGGCGAGGCTGGTTTTGCCTTTGCTTCGGGCATGGCGGCGACCAGCACCATCTTAGAGCTGCTGGACGCGGGCAGCCACATCATCGCGCTCGACGACCTCTACGGCGGTACCTTCCGGCTGTTTGAGCGGGTTCGCAAACGCAGTGCGAATCTCGATTTCGACTTTATTCCGATGCCCGACGTGGAGGCGCTGGAAGCGGCCCGCAGACCGGAGACCCGGATGGTCTGGGTGGAGACGCCCAGCAATCCGATGCTCAACGTGACCGACCTGGGCATGGTGTCGGATTTTTGCCGGCGGCATGGGCTGCTGCTGGTGGCCGACAACACCTTTGCCACGCCCATGCTGCAGCGGCCGCTCGCGTTGGGCGCCGACATCGTGATGCATTCGGCCACGAAGTATCTCAACGGTCACTCCGACATGATCGGCGGCGTGGCGGTGGTTGCCAGCCAGGAGCTCGCTGAACAGATGGGCTTCCTGCAGAACTCTGCCGGGGCGGTGGCCGGACCGTTCGATGCGTTCCTCGCGCTGCGGGGCCTGAAGACGCTACACCTGAGGATGGAGCGTCACTGCCAGAACGCCGGCGAGCTCGCACGGTTTCTGGTGGACCACCCCCAGGTTGAGCGCGTGATCTATCCCGGGCTCGAAGATCATCCGCAGCACGAGCTGGCAAAAGCCCAGATGACCGGCTTTGGCGGCATCGTGTCGTTCGAGATACGGGGCGGCCGGGAGGCGGCAGCCCGGATGATGGAGCGCTGTGGGTACTTCGCGCTCGCCGAGTCGCTCGGTGGGGTCGAGAGTCTGATCAACCATCCGGCGATCATGACGCATGCGTCGGTACCGGTTGAGCGCCGCGAGGCGCTGGGTATGACCGACAGCCTGATTCGCCTGTCTGTGGGGATCGAGGACGTGGCAGACCTGAAGAAGGATCTCATCCAGGCCCTAGGTTAGCTTGGGTTAACTTGGGTTGATCGGCGCAACCGTCGCCGGGTCGGATGACCCGGCAACTCCTTGTCGCTCCATGCCGGCGCGCCGGCTTTGCCGGGCGCTTACGCCCTTGGATAGTGCCGTCGAAACTCCAGCGGTGAAACGCCGCATCGTTCCTTAAAGAGTCGCGAAAAAGCGCTTCGATTGCCGAAGCCGCTGGCAAACACGATATCCGTAATGGCGATTTCCGTGTTCAGCAGGAGTTCCTGCGCCGACTGCAGGCGGCACTCGGTCAGGTACTGATACGGCGTGATGTCGAACTGCTGCTTGAACTGCCGCAGAAAGTGAGCGCTGGACATAAACGCTGCGGCCGCCATGTCGTCAAGGCTGATGTGGCGATCGTAGTTGTCCTCAATAAACTGTCGGGCGCGGTTCAATCGGCGAATAATGTCGGGTCTTAACTGGCGTGCTGCCGCGGTGGTTCCTGTCATCTTTATGGCCTCCTGATTGCTCACTTCTGTCACACTCTAGCGCGAAAAACGAAACTTTACGTATGACATTCGACGTAGTAACGTCAAATTTAGTTTATTCGGAAATTTTCGGCCCGAAGTTGCCGTGAAACTCACGGAAACGTCGTGAGATTGATCTGCAGAAGTTATGAGGTTTTTTGAAAAAACCAACAAATACAATCGGTTAATCAATGGCCGCTGAGCTTCATCCAATTACCGATGCGGGCCTGCCCGAGCGTTTTTCCCTGGGTGAATATCGGGTCGATCTCGCGACTCAGCTCATCTCTCACCTAAATCGGGAAATTCGTCTTACGCCAAAAGCGACCGGGGTACTGCGTGTTTTGGCAACGCACGCCGGGCGGGCGGTGCGCCGCGACACCCTGCTTGAAGAGGTCTGGCGCGAGGCGTTTCCCACCGACGACGTGCTCTCTCACGCCATCACCGAGCTTCGTCGGGCGCTGGGCGACGACCCAAGAGACAGCCGGGTGATCGAGACCATCCCACGGGTGGGTTATCGGCTGCTTGTAACGCCGGAGCTGACCGTGACCACCGGCCCGGTCGCTATCAACGCCCTTAAGAGCGCGCCGCCCGTTCCGGCCCTGTGGGGCCTCGGGGGGCTGCTGGTCGGGGCTGCGCTGACCTATCTGGCGATGAGCCGGCAGGGCCCGGTCGAAAGCCCTCAGGCGCTGCCGGCGCCGCTGTCGCAGGCGGTTCCGCTGACCGTGGCGCCCGGGCAGGAACGGATGCCCGCCGTCTCCGCGGACGGGCGCCAGATCGTTTATGCCGCCCAATCGGCGCCGGGTCAGGCTTATGACCTGTTTATTCGCCGCAGCGGCGCGGATCAGCCGATTCGCTTTACGGCCACCGAGGAGGCCAGCGAGCTGGTCCCGACCTGGTCGCCCGACGGCGAGGAGGTGGCATTCTTCCGCTACTCCCGTGACGAGTGCGAACTCGTTATCAAGCCACTTGTCGGTGGCTTCGAGCGACGCATCGGAGGCTGCGAACCCAGCGCCGTGACCTATCTCGACTGGTCGCCGGATGGGCGTCACCTGGCGATCACCGGCCCCATCGACCAGAGCAGCATCGGCGGGGTTGCGCTGCTGGACGTGAACACCGGGGAAACCCGCGCGCTGCCCTACGCCAAGGCACGGAGCGAGCACGACCTGCAGCCGCAGTTTTCTCCGGACGGTAAGTCGATCATGTTTCGCCGCGGAGCCTACCCACGCAGCGATCTGTTTATGCTGGCCAGCGACGGCTCGCAGCTGACCCAGCTCACGGACCTCGGCGGCCAGATTCTGGGTTTCGACTGGCTGCCTGACGGCAAGGCCGCCTGGTTTTGCAGCGACTACGGTGGCCGCAACGCGCTGTGGCAGATCGAATTGGCCACCCGCCGGGTGCAGCTGATGGAGATCGGTTGCCCCTACATGCTGTCCATCGCTCGCGATGCGCGGGTTATGGCTTACCAGCACGTCACCGTCGATCCGAGCCTGATTGAGGTGAACCTCAACGCGGCGAATGATCCGGTGAGGGCATTGTTCATGTCGACGCGCATCGAGGCCGAGCCATCCTACGATCCGGAAGGGCGCCGCGTTGTGTTTGTCTCGGACCGCAGCGGTGACAACCAGCTCTGGATCGGTGACCTGGAAAGCGGAGAGGTATTCCAGCTCACGCGTCATCAGGGCATGAACCTGTCTGACCCAAGCTGGACGCCGGACGCCCGGCGCGTCTACTACGTGGGGCGGGGCGGCAGCGGCGAGGCGATGTACGAGGCTGACGTCTCGTCGGGAATCGTTCGACGCCTGACCGATAACTCGGAAAAGGTGAGGGCGGTTTCCGTTTCCCGCGATGGCTCGAGCGTGCTCTACGCCTCCAACCGGAGCGGCGACTGGCAGATCTGGCGTCTCGACCTGGCGGATGAGTCCCACACACAGCTCACGGTCAACGGCGGCACGCTGCCGGTCGATCCGCTGAACGACGGCTGGGTGTACTACACCAAGCTCAGCCGGTTTGGCCTGTGGCGCATCCCGGCGGGCGGAGGTGACGAGGAGCTCGTGACCCATCTGCTCGAGTTCTACAACCACGACAGCTGGGTGCTCAACGAGCGCGGGATTTACCTGACGCTGATCGTCGACCAGTCGCCATCGGCTATCTATCGCATCCCCTGGTCCGCGGAGGCGGCACCGGAGCTGATCTCGCCCATCAACGGCGGCAGCGACATGATCAGCCTGAAGGATGTCAGCCACGACGGCAGCCGGATGCTGATGGTGCGCTGGCAAAACACTCAGCAGGACATCATGGTTTCCCGCGACTGGTAGTCACGCAAATTTCGCCAGGTCGTCGCTTTTGGCAACCTCCGGCCGCAGCAATCGCAAAACCCCCGGCAACTCGCCCGTTTAGCCTCTGGGCAGAGGGCCCGGCAGGGTCCATATTCGAAAGAAAAAGGGAGTGGGGTTGAGGATCCGTCTGTGGAAGCTGGCGATCAGCGGCGGCGCGCTTGCGTCGCTGCTGGTTCCCGCTCGCGCCCAGGATCAGGAACAGAACTCCTCCAGTCTGGATCGCATTCGGGTCACCGGGTCCCGCATCCGGCGTGCCGACATCGAAAGCGCGTCGCCGGTGTTTGTCATTCAGCGCGAGGAGATCGAGCGAACCGGCCTTACGTCGGTCGGCGAGCTGCTGCAGGATCTGCCGATCGCCGGCTCAGCGCTGAACACCCGGTTCAACAACGGCGGCAACGGACAGTCGCAGCTCAACCTGCGAAACCTGGGTGTTCGCCGCGTGCTGCTGCTGATGAACGGGCGGCGCTTTTCGTCGTTTCTCGGCACGTCCGGCAACCTGGGCGTTGACCTGAACAACATTCCGCTGACCGTGGTGAAGCGGGTCGAGATTCTGAAGGACGGTGCGTCCTCGATTTACGGCTCCGACGCGATCGCCGGCGTGGTGAACATCATCACCCGCAACGATTTTGAGGGGTTTCAGGCCAACGCTTATCTCGGGCAGTTCGGCGCTGACGGCGACGGTGAACAGCAGGCCTACGACTTCTCACTGGGCGCCACCGCTGAGCGTGGCTCGCTGTTTTTCAACGCCTCTTTCGTCAAGGCTGATCCGGTGCTGGCCGGCGACCGGCTGCTGTCCTCGGAGCCCCGCTTCGGCACGGGACTCGCGTTCGGCTCATCCGCTACGCCGCAGGGGCTGTTCGCCGCGGAAGCGCTCGGCGCTGAGGCGCTGACGGTTCGAACCGGTGCGGATCTGACGAGCGAAGGGGCTGACGCGTTTCGACCCGGCGATTTTGCGCTCGGCGTGCCCGGCCTTGGCCGTGATCGCTACAACTTTGCCCCGCTGAACTATCTCGTCACGCCGCAGACTCGCCGGAACATCTTTACCCAGGGGGTCTTCGATCTGACCGGCGATCTCAAGCTGTCGCTGGAGGCCCAGTTCAACAACCGCGAGTCCAGTCAGCTGCTGGCGCCGACGCCCCTGTTCCTCGGCCTGTTTGGGACCAATCTGGGCGCACGAACCGGGGTCGCGGCGGACAACGCGTTCAATCCGTTTGGCGTCGCGCTCAGCCCGGACAGCGGCTTTGTGCTCGGACGGCGGCTCGTCGAGGCGGGGCCGCGGATCTTTCGTCAGGATGTCGACCTGTTTCGCTTTGCGCTGGCGATCGACGGCGCGATCGAACTCAAGGACCGCTACCTGGACTGGCAGGTCGCATTCACGCACAGCGACATCGACCAGGCCGGCCGTAACAGCGGCCGGGTCAACATGCAGCGGGTAAACAATGCGCTCAGCGGCGCGCCGTGCCGGAATGATGTCGCCGGGGACGGCTGCGTCGAGCTCAACCTTTTCGGCGGCCTTGGTCCCCGGGGCGAGGGCACCATCACGCCTGCGATGCTGGACTACATCCTCTACACCGATAACGAAATCGTTGGCAGCACGCTGAACAACCTGACGGCCAACGTGTCGGGCCGTCTGCTGACCCTGCCGGCCGGATCGGTGGGTTTCGCGCTGGGTTTGGAACGGCGCCGGGAGGAGGCCTTCGACTCTCCGGACCCGCTGATCGCGGCGGGGCTGACGTCGGGCACGGCGAGGCAGCCCACCCGCGGTGACTTTGAGGTCGACGAGGTCTATCTGGAGCTGGCGGTCCCCCTGCTGACGGGCGTGACGGGCGCCCGTCGGCTCGATCTGTCGCTGTCGTCGCGCTGGTCCAGCTACGACACGTTTGGCCAGACGCTGAACTCCAAGGTGGGAATTCAGTGGCAGCCGCTGGAGGCCCTGCTGCTGCGGGCGACATTCAGCGAGGGGTTTCGGGCGCCCTCGATCGGTGAACTGTTCGGCGGGCGGGGTGACGGTTTCCCCCAGCTGATCGACCCCTGCAACGGGATCGACAGCGACGGTGACGGTCAGGTCGATCAGCGGGCCGAAGCCCCGGGCTGCAGCGAGGTGCCGGCCGGGTATTCGCAGGCCAGCTCGCAGATTCGGATTACGCAGGGCGCCAATCCGGAGCTGCAGCCGGAGACGGCAAACACGTTCACCGCCGGCTTTGTCTACAGCCCGGGCTGGGCGGCCGGGCTGGATCTCACGGTGGACTACTACAACATCCAGCTCGACAACGCGATCGCCACCATCGGCGCACAGACGATTCTCAATACCTGCGCCGCCAGCGGCACAACGTTCTGCAACCTGCTGAGCCGTACCTCCAGCGGGGCGATCAGCGAGCTGCTGGATCTTCCGTCCAACAGCAGCACGGCGAAGGTCGAAGGCGTGGATATGCTGCTGAGCTACAGCTTTGCCGAGACCGACTGGGGATTTTTCCGCGTGGTCCTGGACGGTGCCTACCAGGGCGAGAACAGCCGCGTGCTGCCGGCACCGGACGGGCAGAGCGTCAGGATCAACAGTCTGGGCCAGAGTAAGGGAGAGCAGGCATACACCCGCTGGAAATCCAGCCTCGACCTGAACTGGAGCTATCGCGACTGGGAGGCCACCTACGGTCTGAACTATATTCACGGGACCGTGGAAGACTGCGGCGTGCCGGCCGCCTTCGGCCTTTGCAGCAAGGGTGTCGATACCAACGGTGACGGTCTTAACGATACCGGCACCCGCGACCGCAACGGCGACGGCCAGGTGGACGGCTCAGACCTGGCTCGGCGCATCGGCTCGGTGACCTACCACGACGCGCAGCTCTCCTATTATCTCGACAGCTACGACGCCCGCGTGTCGCTGGGGGTCAACAACCTGTGGGACAAGGGGCCACCGGTGTCCACCATCGCGTTCGTGAACAGCTTCAATGTTGCGGATTATCGCGTTCCGGGCCGGTTTGGTTATTTTCGTGTAACCGTAGACTTCTAACCTGCGTCTAATGGTTAGTGGCGCTCAAGCGCGGCGGGCGCGCGGCCGTAATGAAAGGTACGAAAACAACGCAACTCGTGACGCCGCGTGTTGTCGTAAGGGTAGACCGGCGTGATGTGGAGGCTGGCAGCAGCGTGTGATGACTCGCTCTTCCGGCGCATCGATTGGCACTCGAAAACAGTTCAGGCCCCTTGCTTGGCCTGCATCCGGTTCCAGCCTCCACTTCAGGCCGGTTTACCCAGGCTCAGCTGGCGACTGAGGCAGCCTTCCTTTCGACGCATCACGTCTTTCACGGAGTTCAGAGAACTCATCACTTGCGCGCCGGGTTGCTAAACTTAAGGCAACCTGAAGCTTCGGACGCAACGCTTGAAATCTATTTGCTTTGGCTGTTTGCTGCTCGCGTCAGTCACCCTCTTCGCCCAGCCCACCAACCGGATCGACCTTGCCGCGACCGGCGACAATGACAACGTCCTTACCCGCGTGTATGGCTCCATCGGCTCTGGCAAGGCCGGGCTGCCGGTGGCTGGCGGGGGCGACGTCGACGGCGACGGTTTTCCGGACTACGGCTTTGCCGCCTTCCAGGCGCCGGCGGGCGCACTGATGCAGGCGGGCCGCGTTTATCTGGTATTCGGCGACGGAACCATCGGCGGCTCGCTGGATACGGCGGTCGACGATCCAGCGATTCTCGAAATACCGGGTACCCAGGCTAACGAGCACGTCGGCAGCGAGATCTGGATGGACGACGTGACCGGCGACGGTCTGGCGGACCTCCTCATCTGCCGTCAGGACTTCACACCGGTCAGTGGCCGAACGGGCGCGGGCGCCATCACCATTGTGGTGGGTAGTGCGAGCCTTAAAACGCTGGCGCAGGCCGGCACGGCGCTGAACCTTGCCGCGCCGCCGCCCGGCGTCAACCTGTTTACGCTGTTCGGCAGCGACGTTCAGGACCGGATGTGCATGTGGGCGCGCACCGGCGATATCACCGGCGACGGCATCCTGGATCTGGCCGTGGGGGCGGATCAGTTTGGTACGGGCGCGGATCATATCGGTCGGGTCTACGTCATCCGCGGCGGCCCACATCTGAATCAAACGCTGGCGGTGGATGCGGCGCAGGCGAACCAGCCAGGGTTTCCGCTGGCCGGCAATCTCGCCCAGATTCTCTCTCCGGGAAGCGTACGCGACGCCCACTTCGGCGCCACGGTGCAGGTGGCGGACCTGGACGGCAACGGCACCGCCGAGGTGCTGGCGGCAACGGCGCTCAATCGGGCGGGCGGGAGCCTGGGTCCAGTGCCGCGGACGGAGCCGGCGAGCGGTCGCGGCGGCACGCCCCGCGGCACGATGCACATCATCTGGGACGACAACTTTCCCGCGGGCGTCTGGCCCAGCCCGCTCTTGATCGATCCGCTCAACGCCAGCGGCGGCGTCAGTGCGGTCACCGGCAGCAGCATTAACGACGTATTCGGCGAGGAGATCCTGGCGGGGCTCGATTACAACGGCGACGGCAGCGCCGACCTGTTTGTCGGCGACCTCACCGGCAGCGCGCCGGGCAGAGGTTTCGGCAGCGGCGTCGGGCACGTGCTGTTCAACGCTGCATCGCTGAAGGGGCAGACTTTTGACCTCGACAACCCGCCGCCCGGGCTGGTCGAATCGCGAATCTACGGGCCGATCACCGGAGCGATCGGCGCTGATACGGCCATGCACGGCGATTTCGACGCCGACGGCATCGATGACCTGGCCTTCAGCTCACCGCACGACGCCCCGTTTGGCCGCATCTTCGCCGGCACCATCCACGTACTGTTTGGATCGACGCAGGGCTGGCCGTCGCTGATCGACCTTGCCCCTGGGGCGCTGCCGCCACCCTCTGCGCTGCGCATGACCGAGGTCTACGGCGGCCGCGGTCGCCAGAGCGCCAGCGATGAGGGTGATACGCTTGCCTACAGCGGCGCGGCAGGAGACATCAATCAGGACGGGCGGACCGACATCATCACCAACGAGATGGTCGGCAATGGTCTGGCGCCTGACGCGATCGACGTAGGGAATCTGATTATCCTCAGCGGGACGACGCTCTCGGAGCCGCTGTTCGCAGACGGTTTTGAGCAGTGAAGCGGCGCCTCAGCTAACTCAACACGCTAGCTGCCGGCGGCGCGCCGGACGTTGCGATAAGCCAGGAGGATTTCCTGTTCAGCACGAGGCTGCGGCTCGCCGTCAATGATCAGCGGGCGGAAGCGCGCGGCCCGGAAGCGGGCGATTGTTTGGGTGACGACGCCCGCAAGAGCATTGGTGCCGACCAGCTTGACGTTACCCGGCCGACCGTCCGGACGCAGGTCAAAGGTGAAGCGAAACCAGGTTCGCGTGTTGGCCCCGTCTTCGGTCAGCTCCTGAAAAGGCCCGGAAACCAGCTTTCGATCGGTCAGCTGACGACGCTCCCAGTCACCCAGGACCGGGCTTTCCTGCGCGATACGCCAGGCTTTGGTGTAGCGCTTCAGCGCGTCGCGTTCCAGGGAGAACAGCAGCAGGGTATCGCCGAGCTGCAGGTTGGCCATGAAGCGGTCGCCCGGGCCAAAATCGTCCGGGAAATTTTCGGTCAGGTTCACCACGCGCTGCAGCAGGTTCAGCGAGCGACCCCGTACCCCGTAGGTGAAGAGAAACGTCCTCGCCATGCCCTCCAGCAGCGGCGCCATTTCGGGCGTGTCGTTCCCCTCATCGTCGAGCATGTCGCGCAGCGCGAGACGGTAGAGCGTCAGCGCGGGGCCGGTTCGGCCAGCTCGGGTGAGCCAGGTGCCCAGCCGATTCAGCGCTCCGAGGGTTTCGTCGGCCGCCGGTCCAAAATTGTGTTCGTGCAGGCGATACACCATGTACTGGAGCTGCTCTGCCTCCCACATTTCACCCTGGGCCTGCATCGAGTCAGCTTTGGAGTAGACGAGCGGAATCTGGTTTTCGTTCAGTGTTCCCAGCGTGCGGTGGGTGATGTGCTGGGCGCGGGTCAGGGAGTCGGCCGCCTGGTCATGAAGCCCCAGCGCCTGCTGGCTCAGGCCCAGGTAGCCCAAAGGCTCGACCAGCTCTGGGTGGAAAAGCCCAAGCTCGCGCTGCAGCGCAGGCAGCGCCGTGCGGAACTCGCGCGTGGCTGCCATCGCCTCATTGTTGAGATACAGCAGCGAACCCAGCCGGGATCGCTCGCGGGCAACGGCCAGGCTGTCTCCGCCTTGTTCTCTGATGAGTGCTCTGAGGGTCTCCCGGCTCGCCGCGATGTCTTCCGCCAGCGAGGTGCGGCTGGCGCCGACTGTCGGTCCATCAGACTGTGCGAGGGCGTAGGAACTCACCGCAAAAACGGCGAGCAGGATCAATCCCAGCCGCCGGGCTGGATACATCAGGCGCGTGAACGTCGACCGGTCGATTCCCAACATACCGATTTAGCCTAGCAGATCACCTCGGGTGATGGTGTTGCGACCAGCGGTAGCCTCCTGCTTATCACATCAAGCGCGTCAGGCCTCGACGGCGCTGGTAAACTCCGCTTCGGTGCTGTCGTGAACCATCGGCAGCGTCACGTCCGGCGCCAGCTCGACCAGCTTCATTTCACCGTCGCCGATGACAAATACGCCGAGGTTGGTAATCACCATATCGACGACCCCCTGGCCGGTGAGGGGCAGCGTGCAGGCCCTCAGCAGCTTCGGGGCGCCGGACTTGCTGGTGTGGTCCATCAGCACGACCACCCGTTTGACGCCCGCGACAAGGTCCATGGCGCCGCCCATACCTTTCACCATCTTGCCGGGAATCATCCAGTTGGCGAGGTCGCCGTTCTGGGCAACCTCCATGGCTCCGAGTATCGACAGATCGATGTGCCCACCGCGGATCATTCCGAAGGAATCGGCCGAGGAGAAATAGCTGGTCCGGTCGAGCTCCGTGATGGTCTGTTTGCCGGCGTTGATAAGATCAGCGTCGATTTCGGCTTCCGTTGGAAACGGTCCCATCCCCAGCATCCCGTTTTCGGACTGCAGCGTAACGTCGACGCCGTCCGGGATGTAGTTCGAAACCAGTGTGGGGATGCCTATCCCTAAGTTGACGTAAAAGCCGTCCTCAAGCTCCTGCGCGGCACGCGCCGCCATTTGTTCGCGATTCCAGGGCATAACAGTTCCTCAGCCGGGCCGAACCGTTCGTTGTTCAATGCGTTTTTCGTGCTGTCCGGCAATCAGGCGCTGAACGAAGATGCCGGGTGTGTGGATGTGATCGGGGTCCAGGGTGCCTGTCGGGACCAGCTCTTCGACCTCGGCCACGGTGACCCGGCCGGCCGTCGCGACCATCGGGTTGAAGTTTCGGGCGGTCTTTCGATAGACCAGATTCCCCTGCCGATCGCCCTTCCAGGCCTTCACCAGCGCGACGTCCCCGACGATTCCCCGCTCCAGGATGTAGGTTTCGCCGTCGAAGTCTTTGTGTTCCTTACCCTCGGCGATGAGCGTCCCGACCCCGGTTTTGGTGTAGAAGCCCGGGATTCCGGCGCCGCCGGCCCGCAGCCGCTCAGCCAGCGTGCCCTGCGGATTGAACTCCAGCTCCAGCTCGCCGTTGAGGTAGAGCTGCTCAAACAGCTTGTTCTCGCCGACGTACGAAGACACCATCTTTTTGATCTGCCGGGTCTCCAGCAGCAGCCCCAACCCAAACCCGTCGACGCCGGCGTTGTTGGAAACGACGGTCAGGTCGCGGGTGCCTGCCGCGACCAGCGCCGCAATCAGATTCTCCGGTATGCCGCACAGGCCGAAGCCGCCGGCCAGGATGGTCATGCCGTCAGTCAGCAGTCCGTCCAACGCCTGCTCGGCGTTGTCGAAGATTTTGTTCAACGATCGGTCCCCACGGTTGCCCCAAAGTCTGCGCTTCGTTCGGCGCAGTTGGTATCATACCTCGCTCAAAAATTTCAGGTATTCAGGGTATTGCATGGAACGTGAATCGATGGAGTTCGACGTGGTGGTCGTTGGCGGTGGTCCCGCGGGGCTCGCCACGGCAATCCGCCTGCGCCAGCTTGCTGAAGAATCCGGCCGGGACGTCAGCGTTTGTCTGGTGGAGAAAGGTTCAGAGATCGGCGCCCACATCGTCTCCGGCGCGGTGCTCGAACCCCGCGGGCTCAACGAGCTGATCCCCAACTGGAAAGAGCTCGGCGCCCCCGTCACCACCGAGGTGACCGGCGACGACTTTCAATACCTGCGTTCCGACAGCAAAAGCACCCGCATTCCGGACTTCCTGATTCCGAAGCCCATGCGTAACCACGGCAACTACATCATCAGCCTGGGTACGCTCTGCCGCTGGCTCGGTGAACACGCTGAGGGTCTGGAGGTCAACGTGTTCCCGGGTTTTGCCGCCTCCGAGGTCATCGAGGAGGACGGCGAGGTCAAGGGTGTGCTCACCGGAGACATGGGTATCGCCCGGGACGGCTCCCAGAAAGGCAGCTTTGAGCCCGGCTACGAGCTGCGGGCTCGCTACACCGTATTCGCGGAAGGGGTGCGAGGCCACCTCGGCAAGCGGCTGATCGAGCGCTTTGACCTGCGCAGCGAGGCCGGTCCGCCACACTACGGCATCGGACTCAAGGAGCTGTGGACCATTCCCAAGGAGCTGCACGAACCGGGGCTCGTGGTGCACACGCTCGGATGGCCGCTGGACGGCCACACCGAAGGCGGCGGCTTTCTGTATCACTTTGGTGAACAGCAGGTCTCGCTGGGATTTGTCCTCGGCCTCGGCTACGACAATCCGTACATACACCCCTTCAAGGAGTTTCAGCGCTGGAAGCACCACCCGGTCATCGCGCGTTACCTCAGGGACGGCCAGCGCGCCGGCTACGGCGCACGGGCCGTGAACAAAGGCGGTCTCCAGGCGTTACCGCGACTGAGCTTTCCAGGCGGCATGCTGGTCGGGTGCGACGCGGGCTTTCTCAATCCCGCCAAAATCAAAGGCACCCATACGGCGATCAAGACCGGCATGCTGGCTGCCGAGGCCGCGTTCGAGGCGCTGGGCCGGGAAGACGCACCGGCCACCCTGGAGTCCTTCGACTCGGCGGTCAAAAGCTCCTGGGTCCACGAGGAGCTGCACCGTACGCGAAACTTTGAGCCCGCGCTGGCCAAGTTTGGTACGTTTTTCGGCGCTGGCTTCACCTGGGTGGATCAGAACATTTTCGGCGGCCGGCTGCCCTTCACCTGGCAGCAACCGGTGCCTGACCACTCGGCGCTGAAACCGGCGAGCGAGTTCAAAGAGATCGACTACCCGAAGCCCGATGGTGAGATCAGCTTTGATCTGCTGTCCTCTGTGTTCCTGTCGAGCACCAACCACGAAGAGGATCAGCCGGTGCACCTCCAGCTGACCAATCCGGAGATCCCGATCCAGGTGAACCTGCCGCACTACGCGGAGCCGGCTCAGCGCTACTGCCCGGCTGGCGTTTACGAGGTGGTGGAAGAAGAGGCGGGCCCGAGGTTTCAGATCAATGCCCAGAACTGCGTGCACTGCAAAACCTGTGACATCAAAGACCCGTCGCAGAATATCAACTGGGTGACCCCCGAGGGCGGGGGCGGGCCGAACTATTCCAACATGTAAGCCGGATGCAGGGCCGGCTGATTGCCGGCTCTCACTGGGCTCGCTAGCCCTGGCTCTGACGCATGATCAGCTTCTGCAGATCGGAGTACTGTTCGTAGCCGGGATCGACCGGCGAAAACTCGCTCTGGCGGGCTGACATCCGCATTGCGTCCATAGCGCATTGCCAGTTGCCCAGCTTCGAATGCGCCTGGGCGATCTGGAAGTAGGGCAGGTAGTTCGTAAACCACATGCCGTACATCCGCGAGTTCCGCTTGGAGTCCTCCCGCAGATTGGCGGCGAGGATGAGCTCATCCAGCGCCCGCTGTGCGTCGCCGGCCTCCATCAGCTCCAGACCGAACTCGTAGTGGAAATACCACGGCATTTCGTCGGTCGGCCCTTTGCCGGTGAGTGCGCAGCGACGGAGCACCTGGCGTTTGATGGTGGTGACCTCCGAGTCCGGCAGCGTGAAATCCCGGCGCTCGAAGTTTCGGAAATCCGCTTCCTCGTTCGCCGCCAGCATCTCGCTGTCGGTGGCCATAATGTTCAGCGCGTAGCGGTCCCAGACCTGGCGCCCCAGGTAGCTTTGCCGAACGACGCCGAAGCCGGCGCTGCGGTCGAGCGCCTCCCGCGCGCCTTTGGCGTCCCCGGCCTCGTGTCGAGCCACCGCGAGGTTCAGGTGGGGTAAATAGTCGACGTCGTTGACGCGGATAGCCAGGCGTGGCTCAGGATCGTGAGCAACCGCCTTTTCGAACGCTGACACAGCCGCCGAGAATTCCCCGCGCTCCAGGCTTTCCAGCCCGTAGCGATAGTCCTGTTCCGTGGCCTGGCCTGCCAACGGTCCTGCAAGCAGCAGCGAAATAAGCACTTTCTTCATAAGATCACCTCGCTGTGAGATGGCGGCTTCGGCCCCGGCGACGCCGGGCCCGGAGCCGGTCTGTCAGTCGAAACGGTAGATGCCGGACAGGAGAAACGTGTCAACCGTGTCCGACGACTCGTAGGCCAGGTCCACCTGCAGGCTGCGAATCACCGCGCCGAGCCCAAAGGTGTAGTGGCGGTCGTTGGTGTCCAGCTGGCGAAACCCGTCGCGGTCCTTCTCTTCAAAGACGCCGCCGCGAACGGTGAAGACGTTCAGCCATTCCCCGGACAGCGGGAAGACTTTTTCCACGCCCACGTGATACTGGACTTCATTGCTGAGGTTTTCCCCGGCGCTGGTGGCGCCAAAGCCCAGGGCGCCGCGACGCGGGGCCGGGAGGTCTTCGTACTCAACCAGGTTGAGGTCCAGCGACAGCAGCAGCGTGTCGGAGGGGCGGAGCGCCAGGCCCAGGGTCAAGCGGTCAGGGATCCCGATTTCCTGACGCGTTGGCGTCACGGTCTGATTATTCAGGCTGTCCACAATGTCCGGTACCAGCGCGAAGACGTCGTTACAGAACGTGGAAAGCGAATCGGAACCCGGACAGCTCAGCTGGGTGGTCACGGTGGTGAGGCCGGAAACGGTAAAAGATGCCCCCTCTTTGTACACCGCGCCAAAAGACCATTTGCCGTTCGGATTAACCAACACGCCGAGGTTGAAAACGGTGTCGGAGTCGTCGCCGTCGAGCACCGCTTCGACGGTGCCGATGTCGTCGATGACGTCGGCAAAATCCTGTCGCGATCCGAGCCCGAACTGCGGATCTCCAAAGACGTCTTCGAAATCGTTGAAATCATCCACCCGCAGCCGGTCGACGCTCCGAACATCCAGGTCAGTCCTTTTGACCGTCAGCCCGACGCTCACCATATCGTTGACCCGGAACGCTGCGGAGAGCCCAAAGCCGTCCACTTCGGCGTCCAGGAAGTTATCGTTGGTGAAGGTGTCGATGAAGCCCGGGTCGAAGCGAACCTCGGTTGGCGTCGCGGCCGAGATATCAAGCTGGTTGCCGTAAAACGCGGATACGACAAAGCGGTCGAAAGGCTTGACGACGCTGGCGAACGACACGTTGTCGCTGCTGTCCTCGAAGGTCTTGATCAAGCTCCCGCCGGGTCCTCCAAAGGAGCTGGCGTCGAGCGCCTCAACGTCGACAAAATCCACCGAGAAATCCGAGTTGCGCAGGTGCAGAGAGACTTCCGGCTGGTTCAGGATGGTCAGTCCTGCCGGATTGGCCTCGGCCGCAGTGGCGTCGTCGGCAACCGCCGTAAAGGCGCCTGCCAGGCCCAGCGCCCGGGCGCCCGGGGGCAGTACATCGATCGGCAGCGTGGCAGATGCGGTGCTGCCGAACGGCCCACGTGAATCCGGAAGGTCCGGCTGTGCGGACACCGGGCCGCACAGGGCCCAAACACATACGCCAAGCGAAAGCGGCGCCAGTTTTGCGCTTTTCATGGTAATTCCCTTTGTGTTGAATTGATTGGTCATTCACACACCCCCTCGGTGCTCACTTCAGTGAAGCACCGGGTTTTCACCTTGTCAATCGACGAAATCCCAAAAATACCAGCGAAAAATTACAGGGTGTTTTCGAACAGCGTCAGAAACTTCGGAGGGAAAGCGGCCAGGTATGGGGCAAACTCACGCTGCATTCTTTTGATGGAGCGAATGTCGTTCTGCGCGGCCCGCAGCAGGCTCTCCTCCGACGCGCCGCTGAGGGTGTAAGCGTTAAAGCGGGCCGCGGCCCGGAACAGCAGCGCCTGAAGGCGCGCACGATCGTCGCTGAAGCTGGCCGGGTTCACCTGCTGCGGCACCTCGGCATAGCGCCCCGCAAAGTAGAGCTCCGCGACGCGCCGCAGTTCGTCGGGCGGCGTGCGGCGGGCGATCGCCTGCTGTTGATTACGCAGGTCCTGAGCCGCCTGTCGGTATTCGCGCACGCCGTTAGTGATCTGGCGGGTCAGGTTTTGTACCGTCCGGACCTCGGTGCTGGGTGACAGGTTGCTGCCGCGGTCGGCCAGCGCAGTAAGTTCCTGGACCCTCTGGTTCAGCGCCGGGTCTGCCGCCGTTTCCGTGAGCGCACCCCGAGCGCTGGCAACCGCCTGGGCCAGTTCGCGCCTCGCCCGGTTGCGGGCCTGCGCGACGCGTTCAGCTTCGCGCTGACGCTCCAGCGTGGCGAGGCGCTGAGAAGCTTCGGTCCACAGCGCCTGAAGATTTGCCGTTTCGCCCTGCGCCGAGGCGGCGATGGTGTCGACGGCGCTGGCGTCGCTGTCGGCTTCGGCGCGAACGAGCTGCTCGGCGTATTGGGCCAGCCGTTCGCTGGCGGCGGTGAGCGCGTCCTGCCAGGTGCGCGTCCAGTCGTCGCCCATGCGGGCCTTGAGCTCCTCCATCTGCGCGACGGTGTCTCGCAGATCCTGGACTGCCTGCCGCGCCGCAGCCAGCTGGGCCGGGTCGAGGACCGCCCGCGAGCAGGAGGACTGGTTCGCCTGCAGAGAGGCATAGCCATCCTGCCCCTGGATCACGCCGCGCTGCTCGGCCTCCTGCCAGGCGGCCAGCGCACCCGGGCAGTCGCCGCGGCGAAACTTCGCTTCCCCGAGATAGAAGTGGGGGAGGTAAGGTTCGAAGCGCATGCCGTAGATGCGCACCCGCTCGGCAGAGTCGGGGTTTTCGGCAATCGCTTTTTCAAAATCGGCAACGGCGCGATCGAGGTCGCCGTCCTGCAGCGCCTTGAGGCCGGTACCGTAGTCGCGCTTGAAATCCGCCAGAGCCAGCGTTGGCAGCAGGAGCCCCAAAGCAAGGACGGTCTTGGCGACGCAACCGCGCATCACCACCCCGACCGCTCGAAATAGCTGGTAGCGTCCAGTTCGGAAAATTCCGCCCGGGCGCGGACGAGCTGCTGGCGGCGAACCTGCGCCGTCAAACGAACCGGCGCCGCGCCGCCGCTGCCTCGAACAACGAGCTGATACGTGCCCTCGGGGAGCGACAGGATCAGCGGCGTGGTCGCGTCAGCGGGCAGGGAAGCGTTCCCCTGCGGTCCGGTCACCTCAATCACCTCACCCCACGGCGTTGCGTCGATCGCCAGCTGGCCCTGCAGGGCCGCCAGCCTCGCTTGCTCCTCCTGCTGCCGACGGTCGCGGCGGCCGGTGATATCACTGCGCGCGGCCACCAGCGCCGAGTTGCTCGGAAAGCGCTCCAGGGCAAAGCGGGTGAGCGAGAGGGCGGCCTCGTCGTTGCCGTCGACACTGGTTTGCTGGACCTGGTCGGCGATGGCCCGCGTCAGCTCGCGGCGCTGGGCTACGACCTCAACGTCGTTGGGAAACTCCTCGCTGATGGCGTCCAGCGCGTCGCTGGCCGCCGCGATCGCCGCCTGATCGAGCGGGGTGCGTCGAATTTTCTGACGGCTGTCCGCGAGCAGATCGGCCAGCCGCTGCTGGCGAGCCTGGCTGGCGGCCTCGTTGCTGATCGCTTCGCTCAACGTGACAAACCGCGTATCGGCGGGGTAGGTGGTCGCCGCCAGCTCAGCTAGCGCTCCCGCCTCGGCCAGATCACTGCTGCGACGCAGCTGCCGAACCCGGTCGAACACCTCGTCCGGCAGGCTGTCGATGGCGGTGCGGGCGCGCTGGTTGCCGGCATCCAGCTCGAGCACCCGCTGATAAGCCGCAAGCGCGTTGGGTCCGCTGGCGGTGAGCAGCGTCCCAGCCCTCGCCAGGCGCTCGGCCTCCTGAAGCGACTGCTGGATTTCCCGATCGACCGCGTCGAGCGCACCGGTCGCCTGCTCCTGGATGCGGGCCAGGTTGGTGTTGTCGGCCTCTGCGCGCAGGCCGGCGCTCGCCAGATCCACCGCGCGCACATAGTTTTCCTGGGCCAGCGCGTCGCGGGCCTGCTGTTCGAAACCCGAAGCGATATCCGCCAGGCCCTGTTTGGCCTGCACGTTGGCCGGGTTCAGCCGCAGCACGGCCTGGAAACGATCCACAGCGCTGTTGCCCGCCGGCTGGATCAGACTGTTGTTGGCCATCAGCGACGCCGCTTCGGTGAGCAGCTGGTCGATCTGCTCGGCTTCCCTCACGGCCTGCAGCCGGGTGTCGAGCTCGCCGCGCACCGAGGTGATCAGAGACGACGACCCGAATCGGGATTCCAGAAGCGATACCAGGCGCTCGGCCTCATTGAGGTTGTTGCCCAGCAGCGCGTCCCGGGCCTGGGCAACCACCGTTTCCTGGACCCGCTTACGCCCGAGGGAGGCGGCTTCGTTGCGCGGGTCAAGCTCCAGCGCTGCGTCATAGCTCTTGAGCGCGTTATCGGAAGCCGGCTCGATCAGCTGCCCCTGGGAGAAAAGCTTCTGTGCAGCCAGGTTTAAATCAAAAATGCGGCGGCGACGCTCTTCGGCTACCTGCTGCGCCTCGATTTCTGATTTCAGTTCAACGAGTGGTTCATAGCTGGCAGCCAGCGCCAAACCCTCGTCTGCAAGTTCCCTGGCCTCCGTCAGACTGCCCTGCAGGAACAGATTGCGCGCGTCGTTCTCGAAGAAGACCGCGACTTCCTCCGCCCGTTCCAGCACGGGCGCATACTCGGGCGCGATGCTCAGCACCTCCTTGAGGCGGCTGACCGCGTTGTCGTCCGCCGGTTCGCGGATCCGCTCGAGCACGATATGTGCGTCGACCTTTTTCAGCAGATCTTCCACCACCGCCTGCTGCTTGTCGGTCAGGCCGGAGCCGCCGCCGCGCATCATCAGGGTGACCGCCGTCGCAATCATCAGCACGCCGGCAACCGCCGCCGGGATGAGCCAGCGGGGCATGCCCTTGCCGGCAGCCGCCTGTGGGGCCGGCGTCTGGCCGGAAACGCTGGTCGCCGCTCGGGTCTCCGCGCTCGACGATGCCCGCCGCTGGCCGCTGGTGGCGGCGTCGCGCTGCCCGGTGGCCCGGGCGATGTCCCGCGTGACCCGTTCCGGCACCCGCAGCGGGCCTGAGCCGAAGCGAGGATCGGAAAACTGATCGGAGTTGAACAGCTTGGTCTCACCGCTGAGGCGTTCGGCAAACGCGGCCTCGGTCATGACGAGCTCTTTGATCGCCTCGCAAAAGCCGAGCATGTCGGGAAACCGGTCGTCTTTGTCCTTGGCCAGCATGTCGTCCAGCACTGGCTGCAGCTCGCTGATGTTGTCAGGCAGCGGCGGCGGGTTTTCCTGCACGTGCTGCATGGCAAGGGCAAGCGGCTCCTCGGCCTTGAACGGCAGTTCGCCGGTGAGCAGCTCGTAGAACATGATCCCGAGGCTGTACAGGTCGGCCCGCCCGTCGATGTCCTTTCCGGTGATCTGTTCAGGACTCATGTAATAGGGCGTGCCGACGACCATGCCGGTCTTGGTCAGGCGGTGCTCGGAGTCGGTCTTGCGGGCGATGCCGAAGTCAGTCAGGACGGGCGTCAGCTCATCCCGGAACATGATGTTGGACGGCTTCATGTCCCGGTGGACGATGCGATGGGAGTGGGCGAGGTGCAGGGCGTGGGCCACCTGCGTACAGATCCGGATGCATTCGGCGACCGAAATCCCTTTCTTCATCCGCTCGGACAGCGTGCCGCCCTGCAGATACTCCATGGCCATGTAGAAGTGTTCGCCCTGCTGGCCGATGTCGTGAATCGGAACGATGTTGGGATGATTCAGCTTGGCCAGGAGCTGGCCTTCGTGCAGGAACCGTCGCTGAAAATCTTCGCCGCCCGACAGCGAGCTGCGCAGCACCTTGACCGCAACCTCCCGGCCCAGGCTGAGCTGGGTTCCCAGGAACACGCGCGCCATGCCGCCTTCGCCAATTTCGCGAATCAGCTCATAGCCTTCGATTTGCAGGTCTACCGACATCGGTTGTGCTGACCGTAGGCTGTACGTCCCGTCTTGCTCACCCTTCCCCTGATCCTTCAGCTTTCCCTGGCCTGCGCGGTCTTGGGCCCCTCTCAACGTTGATATTAACGCAAAGTCTGGCTTTAAGCCGCTGAATTGACCTTATTTTTCATCGGATGAGTCGACAGGTGGCTTTAGCCAGCTAACTTGAGGAGAGCCGCTACGGACATGGCGTCGGTGATGACACCCTGCCTCGCCAGGTCCTGGGCAGCCGTAAGCGGCAGGCGGCAAACCTGCAGCCGCTCCGTGGGATCGGGGTCAGGAGGACCGGGCGTGAGATCGGTCGCGACATAGATCTCAGCGCGCTCGCTGGTGAAGCAGTTTGAGGTGTGGAGGGTCATGAGGTGCCGCCAGTCGGCGGCGGTAAGGCCGGTTTCTTCTCTGAGCTCCCGCGCTGCCTCCTGGATTGGGTCCCGGGCGGGATCGCCGCCGCCTTCGGGGATCTCCCAGCTGTAGCAGCCGAGCGTGTAGCGAAACTGGCCGACCAGCCAGGTAAACCCCTCGGTATCGATCGGGACGACGCCGAGGGCCAGGCCCGCCGGCTCAACCACCCCGTAAATCCCGGGCTCGCCCCCCGCTTGCACCACCTGGTCTTCTCGGACGTCGATCCAGGGGTTGCGGTAGATTTCCCGGGTGGCCAGCTTTTGCCACGGGCTGGGCTGCGGCGGCGGCAGCCAGCACTTGGGGTCGTCAGCCACCGCGGCCGCCCGGTTGGCTTACGCGAGCTTTTGGGTCAGCTCCGGGACGATATTGAACAGGTCACCCACCAGGCCGATGTCTGCGACCTCAAAAATCGGTGCTTCAGCATCTTTGTTGATCGCGACGATCGTCCCGGCGTCTTTGATGCCGGTCAGGTGCTGAATGGCGCCCGAGATCCCGATCGCCACGTACAGATCCGGCGCAATGATCTTGCCCGTCTGCCCGACCTGCATGTCGTTGGGCACGTAGCCCGCATCCACCGCGGCACGGGACGCGCCGACGCCAGCGCCCATCGCGTCCGCCAGCTGGTAGATGATGTCGAAATTTTCTTCGCTGCCCAGGGCGCGTCCGCCGGACACAACGCGAGGCGCTGACTGCAGGTCGGGTCGTTCGCCGCCCGAGGCCTCCAGCTTGACGTAACGCGTGTGGGAAGGCGCTTCCGCTGAGCCGGCTGACTCGATCGATGCGCTGCTGCCGGCACCGGCGGCGGCAAAAGACGCCGTGCGCACCGTGCCGGCCATGACCTGATCGGCCGGGACCGTCACGTTGACGATCGCGTTGCCCGCGTAAATCGGGCGCTGAAACTCATGGGATCCGAGCACCGCCATCACGTCGCTGATCTGGGCCACGCCGAGCAGCGCGGCGACCCGCGGCAGCAGGTCTTTGCCAAAGGTGGTCGACGGCGCCAGGATATGGCTGTAGCCCTCGGCCATCGCAACAATCTTCGGGGCCAGAGCCGCGGCGAGGCGGAAGCCGTTTCCGCTCGTCTCGACGGTCAGCACCTTCGACACGCCGTCCAGCGCCGCCGCCTCAGCGGCAACCGCGTCGACGCTGTCGGCAAAGACCGCAATGTCAATGTCGCCGCCGATCGCTGCCGCGCAGGTCAGCGTTTTCGCCGTGCTGGGGTTCAGCGCCTGGCCGTCGTGTTCCGCAATAATCAGTATCTTTGACATCAAACCAATCCCTTGTCCTTCAGGGCCGCCATCAGCCCGTCCACGTCTTCAACCATAATCCCGCGCTCGCGCTGCGCCGGCGGCGCGTAGGCGCTGGTGCTGACAAAATTTCCGGCGGTGACGCCCAGCTCGGCCAGCGGCATCTCATCCAGCGGCTTCTTCTTCGCCTTCATAATGTCCGGCAGCTTCACGAAGCGAGGCTCGTTCAACCGCAGGTCGACCGTGATCAAGGCGGGCAGGTCCACCTCGATGGTCTCCAGACCGGCGTCCACTTCACGCGTGACGGTGGCAACCCCGTCGGCAACCACCACCTCGGAGGCAAACGTGGCCTGCGGCCGGTCCCACAGCGCGGCCAGCATCTGGCCGGTCTGGGAACAGTCGTCGTCGATCGCCTGCTTGCCCAGCATGACCAGCCCGGGCTGCTCCTTTTCGACCAGCGACAGCAGCACCCGCGCTGCGGTGAGCGGCTGCACCTCCTCGTCGGCCTCAACTAAAATGGCGCGGTCGGCGCCCATCGCGAGCCCGGTTCGCAGCTGCTGCTGCGCGGCGCCCGGGCCGATGGACACGACAACAACCTCCTCAGCGACGCCCGCCTCGCGAAGCCGCAGGGCCTCCTCCAGCGCGATCTCGTCGAAAGGGTTGATGCTCATCTTGACGCCGTCGGTGACGACGCCGCTGCCGTCCGGCTTGACCTGGACGCGCACGTTGTAGTCGATGACCCGCTTCAGGCCAACCAGAATTTTCATGATGGGGCAATGCTTCGAATTTGTTAGCGAGCCGGCAATATTAACCGGCTGGCGCAGCCCGCGCCACCGATGCGGGCCGCCAATCAGCGCCAGTTGCGGGACTCGGCCAGCAGCTGCTCGGACTGCAGGGCGTAGCCGGGTAGAAACTCAAACCCAAGCTCG
>JANQOZ010000025.1 GCA_028285525.1 Lysobacterales bacterium | reverse complement strand
CACGCCGGCCACGTCGCAGGCCACATCACTGCCCTGGCACGCCGCATGAAACTCTTCAACGCGGCTGATGGCCTGATCGAGCGCCTTGGAGACGGTCTCGTCCAGCGAAGCCACGGCGTCCAAAAAGTGGGCCTCGTCAGGCTTGAGCTGGGGGCTGTCGATACCGTCAAGCTGCTGCGTGAGTTCGATCAACGCCCGATCACCGGAACGACGAACCCGCTCGATGATGGAAGAAACCCCCGACACCAGCTCCTGGCTGCTCGTCGACGGCGCTCGCGCCAGGGCGCTCACCCGTTCAGCGGCGCTCAGCTGACTCCAGTTGACGCGCTTCATGCCAACATTTTCTCCACCGGCAGCACCAGCACCGCGCTGGCACCCGCCTCCTTCAGCTCCTCCAGGTGCTCCCAGAACACCGTTTCGCGGCAAACGGCGTGCACTGCGACCCGATCATCGTTGCCTTCGAGCTTCAGCACCGTTGGCGACTCGGCCCCGGGCAGGATGCGTCGGATCTCCGCGACCCGGTCTGCCGGTGCGTGCAACATTACGTACTTGCTCTCCTGGGCTTCGAGTACCCCGTCGATTCGTGCCAGCAGGCGCTTCAGGACCGGCTCAAGGCCCTCGTCCAGCGGGCTGGCGGATTGGAGTAATACGGCAGTCGAGCGCATGATCACCTCAGCTTCTTTGAGGTGATTGGCGCGCAGCGTGGTGCCGGTGGACACCAGATCGGTGATCACGTCCGCGGTTCCCATGCTGGGCGCAATCTCAACGGAGCCGGACAGGTGGACAACCCGGGCGCTGACGCCGTTTTCCTTGAGGTACTGGTTCGTCAGGCCCGGATAGCTCGTCGCGATTCGCTTGCCCTCGAGGCTTGCCGGACCGGTGTATTCCTGAAACTCGGGAATCGCCAGAGACAGCCGACACGTGCCGAAGCTGAGCTTCTTCAGCGTCGTGTAGTCGGCCGTATCCCCGCGGGCGCTGCGCACGAGCCGCTGCTCCTCGCTGACGTTCTCACCGACGATGCCGAGGTCACACACCCCGTCCACCAGCAGCTGGGGGATGTCGTCGTCCCGGACCAGCAGCACGTCGACCGGCACGTTGCGCCCGTAGCAAAACAGCTTGTCTTTACTGCGCGAAAAGGTCAGGCCGCAGCGTTCGAGAAGCGCAAACGACTTGTCTGCCAGCCGGCCGGATTTCTGGACGGCAATTTTGAGCCGGTTATCGCTGGTAGCGAGCGAGCTTTGCATAAGCGGTTTCGTAACCTCCGTTTCCCGTATCCAAAAACCGGGCCACGCGACCGATGGTGGTCACGCTGACGCCGGTCAGGTCGTGAATCTGGCGGTAGGGCCGCCCTTCCTTAAGAAGCGGCACAACGCGCCACCGATCAACCATGGCCTCTAGTTCGGCAGGCGTGCAGAGGTCCTGCAAGAACGCCTGAACCTCTGCGGCGCTGCCCAGCCGCGACAGCACCTCACACAACTCGGTGCGCGCCGTTTCCAGCAGCTTTGGGTCCTGACCTGGGTGATCTTTCACGATGTAATAATGTAATAGCGTGTTAGTACATTAATACACATCGATGCAAAGCACAACGTGCAGGCACACGACTTAAGCTTCAGTGCAGGTGGATTCGTAGATGACCGGATCAGCCAGCGTTTCAGCGAGCGCGTCGCCGAGGATCGTGGCCCACTGGTTAAAACTTTCGCGGGTCGCCAGGAGATCCTGACGCACTTCGATACCGCAGCAAGCGATCCGCGCCCCCTCGCCGTGCGTGTCGATTGAGTAGTCGTGGTAGTGCGTCCCCGAGTAAGGCTGGTTATCACCCACCTCGACCAGCGGGTTGCGGCTCAGCGACTCGATCAGCCGATGGGCAATCCGAACGTCTTTGTCGTACAGCACGCCGATGTGCCACGGGCGCTCTCCCCCACCGGACAGCAGCTCCTGGGTGTAGCTGTGAATGGCGACCAGCGCCGGACACACCCCGCGGGCCCTTACCGCGTCCAGCTGCGCCTCGATCGCGTTATGGTAAGGATCAAACAGGGCCGCCCGGCGGATCGCGCGCGCTTCGGGCGAAAGGTTCTGATTGGCGGGCACAATCGTGATGTCGCTCACCGCAGGGAACGCGTCGTCGGAATCGGGGTTGCGATTCAGGTCCATGACCAGCCGCGAGTAGTTGGCCATGACCGCCACGGCGCCAAGCCGGCGCGAGAGGTAGCGGGTCAGCGGGCCGGCACCCATGTCCCAGGCGATGTGACGCTCGCGGTTGTGATAATCGAGCCCCAGATCGTCCAGAACGTTTGGAATCCGCTTGCTGGCGTGGTCGCAGATCAGCACCACGTTGGACTCGGTACCTGGCTGCAGGCAGTCGAACGGCCCCGGCTCTCCAGGTTCGAGAAATGTGTCAGCGGTGATGATTTCGGCGTCCAACGGGCAGGGTTAGGTTGCGAACAGTCGCGAAATGGTACCGCAGCCACAACCCGTGGCAAGCAAAATTCCGTGAAAAAGGCCGCCGGTTCTCAAGCCCGGTCCTCAGGCCCTCGCAACGGCGCCCGACCGCCGCGGGTCGCTGGCTGCTTCGATTTCGCCGTTTTCGATCAGAACGGCTCCGACTCCGCCGAAATAGGTGTCGAGCCGATCGACCGACTTCCACTCGAGATCTCCGGCAAAAGTGTCGATGCCCGGCTCCACGTGCACTTCCGGAAAACCGCCCGCGTGCGCGAGATGAAGCCTCGGGTGTGCAATCGCCTGTTCCAGCGGCCAGCCGGCAAGCACCAGATTGATCAGGGACTGGTACTGAGCGGTGGTGATCCTGCCGGAGCCCGGTGAACCCATCGACAGGGTTCCGCCTGCGCTGGAACGCCCGACGGTGGGCGCCATGTTCGACAGCAGTCGACTGCCCGGCGCCAGCGCGTGGAACCCCGTGCAGTTGAGCTCCAGCTCACCAAGACAGTTGTTCAGCCAGATGCCCGTACCGGCGGGCATGACCCCGGAGCCGTAGCCGGCCGAAATCGTGATGGCGCACGACAGGCCACTAATGTCCGCCGCGCTGTTGTGCACGGTGCTGGCTGAGTCCTTTGCGTCCCCCGCTGAAGGGGCGACGGCCGCGTCGAAGTAGGCTCGGGCGAGCTCGCTAAACTGAGGCGTCAGGTCCAGCTCCTGATAACGGAAGCTCAGCACCTCGTTCTGAATCTGAACCACGTGGTGAACCCACGCGTCGCTCCACGGCTCGTCATTCGCCATGAGCTCAGCACTGCGATGCACCATCACGCCAAGCACCGCACCACCGATGGAAGACGGGGCCGAAGACGCCAACTGCCAGGGTCCTAGCTCATAAACCATGGGCTCTGAGACCCGGGGTTCGTAGGCGGCCAGATCGGCTCGCGTCAGGATGCCGTCTGCCGCCTCGACGTCGCTGGCAATCATGGCAGCCAGGTCACCGTGATAGAACGCCTCCGCGCCCTCCAGGGCGATGAGCTCGAGGCTGTCAGCAAGCTCGGGGATGTGAATCAGCGCACCGACAGGCAGCAGTTCGCCGCGCTGATCGTGGAGGGCTGCAAAGCTCTGCGGCTCTCGCCCGAAGATCAGCTCGTGGCTGGCGCTGAGGTAGCGATGGGATGGCGCGCCCATCGGAAATCCCGCCCTGACCAGCTCAACCGCGGGCTGGATAAGTTCTCGTCACGTCGGTACGGAGCGCTGCCGTGG
>JANQOZ010000015.1 GCA_028285525.1 Lysobacterales bacterium | reverse complement strand
AGCGACAACAACAATGACGCGGGCACGCTGGCGGCATCGGTGGGCAACCCGGAAATCGTTGAGATGGTGCTCAATGCCGGCGCCGACCTGGCTACGGCCGACGCCGGCGGCGATACGGCGCTCTATACGGCCGTCCAGCGAAACCGCCTTGACGTGGTCAAGCAGCTGCTGGCCGCCGGCGCCAACCCGAAGATCAAAAACGAGTGGGACTGGACGTTATGGCATGTGGCCACTACCGTGGAAATGGGCGAGCTGCTGGTCCCGCTGAAGCTCGATCTCGAGGCGCTGGATATCAATGGCAGCACGCCGCTTTCCAACGCGGTGTTCAACAAGCAGACAGAGCTGGCGCTGCTGTTGATCCGCAATGGCGCCAACGTGAACGCCAAAAATCACTTCGGATCGCCGCTGCACATTGCGGTTAATCACGGGCTGGTGGAGCTGGCAGCAGCACTCATTGATGCGGGCGCCGATACCTCGATGCTGAACAAAGAGGGCGCAAGCCCTGTCGATCTGGCCCGCGCCAGCGGCCAGGCGGATCTGGTTGCGCTCTTCGCGCGCTGAGAAGAAATCGGCGTGAGCCACCAGGACAAACGCCTGGCGGCTCACGCGCCATACCGGCTACTCGTAACGCAGCGCCATGACCGGGTTTGCTCGGGCGATCCGCCAGGCGTGACCAGCGATGGTCGCCCAGGCGAGCACCACCGCCGTCGCGCCGGCGGCTGCCAGCAGCAGGATGGGTGACTCGATGCGATCGGCAAAGAAATTGAGATAGATCTTGGTGGCAAAAAACGCCGCCGGCAGCGCCACCGCCAGCGCCCACAGCACGGGCTTGGAGAACTGCCAGACGAGCAGCCCCGCAATCTGAAATGAGCTGGCTCCCAACACTTTTCGCACGCCGATTTCTTTCGTGCGCTGAGCAGCCATGAACGCCGCCAGGCCGAAAAGGCCGATCATGGCGAGCGCCAGCGCCACGGCCGCGAAGCCCGCAAGCGCTGAGTTCATGTACTTCAGGACGTCGTATACCTCGTCAAAGGTCTCGTTCAAAAAGCTTCCCTGAATCGGGTATTCCGGGATGACCCGTTTCCAAACGGCCTCGACGTCGCTGATCGTCTGCAGCATGTTGCCGCTGCTGATGCGCAGCGACGCGGTGCTCATCTGCGACGCAAAGTAGGAAAAGATCCAGGGCTTCTCCTGGTTGAAAAGACCCAGAATATTCTGCGTAGGCACCACGCCGACAATCACCAGTTCGCGTAGCGTGCCCTCTTCACCGAGACGGTAAAGGCGTTGCCCAACGCCTGCCTGCGGCGTTGTGATGCCCATGCGCTCGAGGGTCAGCTCGTTGACCACCACGTTGAGCACTTCTGTTTCCTCAGGAACGAGCACGTCGCCGGCAATGTCCCGATCGAGGTTTCGCCCCGCCAGCAGCGGAATGTCATAGACGCTGAGAAATGCAGGGCTCATCCGCAGGGTGTTCACCCGGAACTCGGTGGACTCGTCGCCTGGCTTAGTCGCGTAGTCGCGCTGCGCGTTGCTTTGCTCAAACGGGATCTGGGACGAATAGGCCACGCCCGCAACTCCGGGCAACGCCTCCAGCTCGTTCTTCAACGTGTCCAGCCTCGGAGCAATTTCATCGACGCCCAGCCGCGACAGGTTGTAGACCTCATCGCGCGGAAAAATGAAGCTGCCCTCTTTGACCTTCTCGTTTTGGACATAGACGATCGCCACCAGCGCCAGCATGAACGCCGAGATGCCGAACTGCAGGCCGATCATCGTGGACCTCATGGCCGCCCCCTTGCGCCCTTTTCGCGCGAGGTCGCGCAGGGCCTCAATCGGGCTGGTTCGGGTGATCAGCCACGCTGGATACAGACCTGCCGCGAGCCCAACGAGAACCGTTGTTGCAACAAGCCACGGGAGCGTATCCAGATAGTTGAGGCTCATTGCCTTGTTCGTCAGGTTGTTGAAGACCGGGATAGCAAGCTCGATACACGCCACGGCTACAAACATCGCAATAGCGGCGATAACCAGACTCTCCACGAGAAACTGCACCAGCAGCTGTCGCTGGTCGGCACCCATGGTTTTCCGCATGCCGACCTCGCGGGTCCGACCGAGGGACTGCGCCGTCGCCAGATTGGTGTAATTCACACAGGCCACAATGAGCACCATCAAGCCAAGGAGCTGAATGATGGTGATCGCCGGCATCCCAATAGCGTCCCAGATCGCGAGATTGGCCTGCTGCAGTGGATCAACGTAATAGCTGGCGATAATCTCGCGCTGCTGCTCCGGCATCAGTCGTTCATAGAGGCCGTCCATCTGAGCCTGGAGCCATTGAGCATCAAGGCTTGGCGGCAGCATCACGTAGGTCATGTTGTCCATCGAGAGGTTGCTCCATTCGCCTTCGGCCTCGAACCCGCGCAGGGACGCAAGTGCGCCGATCGGTGCAATGATTCGGAGCTCGCCATCCATAATCAGAGACGAGTTGAAGTGAGAATCCAGCGGTACATCTTCAATCACCGCAAGGACGGAAAAGTCATACTGGTTGTCAAACGTGAGCACCTGGCCTACCGCATCTACGGTCCCGAAGAAGCGGATGGCGGTGGACCGATCCAGGACCAGCCCGCTGCTGCTGTTGAGCGCTTCTGCATCGCCGGCCAGATAGTCGAAGTCAAAAATCTCCAGCAACGCGGGGTCGGCAAACGTGACCCTTTCATAAAAGCCGTCGGCACCTCGCGAGACGAGGTACTCATAGCGTAGCGTTCGGGCGACGGCATCGAGTTCCTCGCCGTGCTCTGCTTCCAGGATTGGGCCAACGGCGGAGTTGACGACGTTCATCTTGTCGATGCCGACGTTCAGTCCAGGAGCAGCGTTGATTCCGAGGGTGTAAATCCGATCGCTGTTTTCAAAAAACGCGTCGTGGTTGCTTTCATAGCGGGCGATCAGGCCAGCGAGAACGTAAACAGCCATACCCAAAGCAAGGCCGATGATGTTGATCGCAGCAAACAGCTTGTGCTTGCGCAGGTTTCTGAATGCAATTTTAAAGTTGTTCAGTACCATCAGGCGGTGTCCTTTAACTCGTAATCGAAGGCGGCAAATCTGCGGGTGCGGTCAGGCAGCCCGCATGGCGTCGGTGACCACGTGTCCGTCAAACAGATTCACGGTTCGCTTGGCGTAGTCGGCGTGGGTCGCCGAGTGGGTCACCATCACGATGGTTGTGCCTTCGTTGTTCAGCGACCGCAGCAGTTCCATCACCTCCTGACCGTGAGCCGAGTCGAGGTTGCCGGTGGGCTCGTCCGCCAGGATCAGCGATTGATTGACGACCACTGCGCGGGCCACGGCTACCCGCTGCTGCTGACCGCCGGAAAGCTGCCCCGGCATGTGTTTCGCCCGATGCCCGATACCCATACGGTCCATGGCCTCGTTCACCCGACGCCGACGCTCCGCGGCGGGGATCTTCTGGTAGAGCAACGCCAGCTCGATGTTCTCCGCCACGTTGAGCTCATCAATCAGATTGAAGCTCTGAAAAATGAAGCCGATGTTGCGCTTGCGGATATCACTGCGCTTCGACTCGTTGTAGCCGGCGACGTTTTCGTCAAAAAAGAAATAGTCACCGCTGGAGGGGTTATCGAGTAGCCCGATGATGTTCAGCAGCGTCGATTTACCGCAGCCGGATGGACCCATGATGGCCACAAAATCGCCCTGATCGATCTCGATATTGACGCCGTTGAGGGCGACGGTTTCCACCTCATCCGTACGGTAAATCTTGTAGAGGTCGTGCAGCTTAAGCATGAGCGTTTCCCTTAGTTGAGAGTCAGGCGATCCATATCGACGTAGCTGGTGTAGGGTGAGGTCACCACGCGCTCACCAGCCTCCAATCCGTCGAGGACCTCAATAAAATCGGTGTTGCGGCGGCCGAGCCGGACGCTTCGGCGTACCGCCTCACTTTGATCCGGCGACACTACGAAGACCCAGCTACCACCGGTCTCTTGATAGAACGAACCGTTGGGGATCAGCAGCGCCTCGGAGTTGTCGCCAAGCGTGAGGCGGAGCTGCAGCGTCTGTCCGCGCCGGAGCCCGGTTGGCTCCTCGTCGAAGGTCAGATCAACCTCGAACTGACCGTTGTTCACCTGTGGATAGATCTTGGCGATCCGCAACTCGTAGTCGCGGTTCTTGTGGTCGACCAGGGCAACCTGCTCCAGGTCGACGCGCGACAGGTAAAACTCATCAATCCGGGCATTGACCTTAAATGAATCGGGGTCGTCGATCTGACCCAGCCGGCCACCCCGCGCTATCGACTGGCCAATTTCGATGTTGAAGCCGGAGAGCTTGCCGGCGACCGGCGCCCTGACCTTGAGGTCATCGAGATTCTTGCGGGCGAAGTCCAGGCTGGCCTTCAGGGATTCCCCGGACTCTTTCAGCTGCGCCAGCTGAGCCTCCTGGAGCCGGGCATCCGTAGCCTGACTTTCCAGCGTCACCGCCCGGCGATTCTCGAAATAGGTCAGCTCGTCCTGAAGGTCATCAAGCGTGGATTGGGAAACCAGACTCTTGGTTACCAGATCCTGCTGTCGCTCGATGCTCCGACCCAGACGAACGATCTGATAGTCGATTTCCACCAGATTGCGTTTGTGGTTCAGCCGGTTCTGCTCAAGCTGCAGCTCGATCGTGCGCATATTGTTGAGCTGCTCGGTCACCGCCGCGTCGCGGCTGAGCACCTCAAGCTGAAGATTGGTGTTGGACAGTTCGGCAATCGGCTGTCCGGCTTCGACAAGCGCGCCATCCTCAACCAGCACCTGTTCAACCCGTCCCCCCTCAATCGCGTCGAGGTAGATGGTGCTGCGGGGCACCAGACGACCGCGCAGCGGAATGAAGTCTTCGAACGTGCCGACGGTGACCGGGGAAATAATCACGCGCTGTGTGTCGACGCTGAGGCTTCGACCGCCCGTCACGACGCCTACCAGCCACCAGGCAAACGCCGCGATCGCCGCGACGATGGCAGCAACGCCCAACAGCTTCAGCTTTGATGTTTTTGGGGCGACAACCCGGTCCATCCCCTGACCTGAGATGCTGACGGTCGCCTGGCTCGGCGAATCGGCTATGTGGCTGATTGTGGTCAACGTGGTTTCCCGTCGGCTGATTCTGGCTAAGTCAAAGCAAAGCGCATGCCAACTCTAACTTATTGTTTTTATTGATCGCACTGCCGGCCCGGAAACTAAAACTGTGCGCCTGCGTTCACTCTTGTGTACGATTTCGGACAGTTTTCGCGGCGGGATCCATGGACAAAAGCGGCTCCATTCTGATTGTTGACGACGATGAGGACATTCTTACCGCCGGTCGGCTGCTGCTGCGGCGGCACTTCGCGGAAGTTGTGACCTGCAGCGACCCTGCTCAGATTCCCGAACTCCTGAACGGTCACACCTTTAACGCGGTGCTGCTCGACATGAACTTCGGTCCCGGCGAGTCGAGCGGCCACCAGGGCCTCACCTGGCTGTCGCGAATCCAGGAGCAGGACCCGAAGCTGGTTGTGGTCATGATCACGGCCCACGGCAACGTTGATAACGCGGTGGAGGCGATGAAACGGGGCGCCACCGACTTTGTGGCCAAGCCCTGGCAAAACGAGAAAGTGGTAGCAACGCTCTCGGCCGCCGTGAAGCTCCACCGCAGCCGGATCGAGACCGAGTCGTTGCGTCAGGCCAATCGCGCCCTGAAGGACGCCACGGTGAAACCGCAGACCATCATCGGCGATTCGCCGGCCCTGCGTTCCGTCCTGTGGGTCATTGAGCGTGCCGCGCCCACGGACGCGAACGTCCTGGTCCTAGGGGAGAACGGCACCGGCAAAGAGCTCGTCGCCCGGGAGCTGCATCGATTGTCCGCCCGGGCTGACCAGGTGTTCATGGCCGTCGACCTTGGGTCGATCACCGAGTCGTTGTTCGAGTCAGAGCTGTTCGGGCACAAAAAGGGGGCGTTTACCGGCGCTACCAGCGATCGGCTCGGCCGGTTCCAGGCGGCCAGCGGAGGCACGCTGTTCCTTGACGAGGTGGGCAATCTCCCGCTGACGCTGCAGTCCAAGCTCTTGAGCGCGCTCGAGCAGAGGAAAGTGACGCCGGTGGGAAGCGATCATTCCCAGTCGGTGGACGTCCGCGTGATTGCAGCAACCAACCTGCCGATCGCCGAACTTCACGATGAAAGCCGGTTTCGCCAGGACCTCCTGTTTCGGCTCAACACGGTGGAGGTCACGGTGCCGCCGCTGCGGGAGCGGCCTTCCGACATTCTCCCAATCGCCGATCATTATCTGGCGCACTACGCGCGCCGCTACGGACGGGACATCTCCGGATTTTCGTCGAGCGCTCAGCAGGTTCTCCAGGAAGATCCCTGGCCCGGCAACGTGCGCGCGCTGCGCCACGCCGTGGAACGCGCGGTCATTCTCGCAGGCGACAGCGTGATCCAGCCGGAAGATCTGCCCGTGCGGCGCGAACAAACCCCGCAGCCCGCCGAGGATGATGAGCTCAATCTGGACGAGCTGGAGAAAGAAACGGTCCAGCGGGCCCTGCGAAAGCACAGCTTCAACATCTCCCGCGCAGCGCGCGAGCTGGGTTTGACCCGTGCATCCCTCTATCGCCGCATGGAAAAACATGGTCTATAGAAGCTATTCACTATTCCTGGCGCTGCGGTTGATCGTGGTCGCGCTTGCGATCGGCACCAGCCTCTGGCTCTTTATGCAGCCCGGCCTGCACAGCGCCACCGCCATCGCGCTGGGGGTGACGGGCCTGACGGCGGCGGAGCTCTGGTGGTTTGTGGGCCGAACGAACCGCGAGGTGGCCAGGTTTCTCGACGCGGCGCGCTATGCCGACTACTCCCAGCGGTTTCAGCTCAACGATATCGGAACCGGATTCGGCGAGCTGTCGCAGACCTTCACCGACATTCTCGACCGCATCTTCGCTCAGCGGGAAAACCGCGAGACCGAGCTGCGCCGACTCCGGGCCCTGATCGACCACATTCCGGTGCCGCTGCTCACCGTGCACTCCGACCGCAGTATCACGCTGCAGAACAACGCAGCCAGGCGTCTGTTCGGGGCCACCCAGGTAACCCGGATCTCCGACCTGGGAGACTTCGGCCTCGGGTTCCAGAAATCTGTGGAGGAGGCGGTGCCGGGGAAACGCGAGCTGGTGTCGTTTGAGGTCGAGGGCGTCGACTACCGCCTTGCCCTGGCCACGACAGAAGTCGTCGTCGCCGGAGAACGACAGCGGCTGATCTCGCTACAGGACATTCAAAGCGAGCTGAACACCAACCAGGCGGAAGCGTGGCAGGACCTCGTCAATGTGCTGACCCACGAGATCATGAACTCGATCACGCCGATCACGTCGCTGGCGTCGACCGCCAATGACCTGGTCTCAGACGTGCTAACCAGAACAGATGAATCCTCGGAGGTGCACGAGGACCTTGTGGACCTGCGTGACGCGGTCGCCACCATGGCCCGCCGCTCCGAGAGCCTGGTGCAGTTTGTCGAAAACTATCGCGAGGTGTCGCGCCTGGCGCCGGCGGAGAAAGAGCGCGTGTCGGTCGCCGAACTGTTCGAGTCGGTGCGGCCGCTGGCGCTGGCGGAGAGCGGCGACGGCGGCCCGGAAATTCAGGTGTCTATCGAACCGCCTGGCCTGGAGGTTCAGGCGGACCGGGTGCTGCTCGAGCCGGTACTGCTCAACATGCTCCGCAACGCCCGCCAGGCAACGGTTGACGTGGCCCAGCCGGTCATCAGGCTGAGCGGGACCCTCAACCGCCGGGGCAACGTTGCGATCGAGGTGGCCGACAACGGGCCCGGCGTGCCGGAGGAGCTGGCGCAGAAGGTGTTCGTGCCGTTCTTCACGACGCGAAGCGACGGCTCCGGTGTGGGGCTGGCTCTCGCCCGTCAGGTGATGACCGCCCACGGAGGCTATATCCAGCACGCGCAAGCTCCCGAGGGCGGCGCGGTCTTTACCCTCACCTTCTGAGCGGCGACAAGGCACCTTTGCTTTTGCCCTCGATTGCCGCGAGACTGGAGCACCCCAACTGAGACGAAGTTCGTCGGTCTTTTATGAGCGATCCTCTCCGCATCGATATTGTGTCCGACACGGTCTGCCCGTGGTGCTATGTCGGCAAACGGCATCTGGAGGCCGCTATGGCACAGCGGCCCGACGTGACGTTCGACTGCCACTGGCAGCCGTTTCAGCTCAACCCCGGTATGCCGATGGAAGGTGTCGACCGGGAAACCCACTGGAAAAAAAAATTTGGCGACTCGGACCGCATTCAGGGCATGGTCGATCGACTAAGAGAGGTGGGTGACGCGCTGGAGATTCCGTTTGCGTTTGGCGAGATCAAACGCCAGCCGAACACGCTGAAGGGGCACGCGCTGCTGCACGCGCTGGACGGCCACTGGCAGCAGCAGAACGCCCTGAAGGAAGCGCTGCTAAGGGCATTTTTTGTTGATGCCAGAGACATCGGGGATGAACAGACGCTGCTGGAGCTGGCGGCGGCAGGAAACCTCGACGAGGCAACCGCCAAAAATATCCTGGACGACGCAGCGCTGATCGATCGGGTCAGGGCGCTGGACCAGCAGGCGCGCCAAATCGGCATCTCCGGCGTCCCGACGTTCATCTTTGACCAGCAAACCGGCATGAGCGGTGCCCAGCCGGTGGAAGCACTACTGGAGATGATTGATCAGCTTCGGCCCGAGCAGTCCCGTCAGTCTGTCCCGTCCACCTGACAGCGCCAAAAGCGCACATCGAACCGGCTTCTCGAGGATTCTCTTCGCGCTGGCCTTTGGGTTGGCCGCAACTGGCAGCTCGCTGGCTGCCGACTTTATCGGCAGTCCTCGCTGCGCAACCTGTCACGAGCAGGCCTTCAAAGCATGGCGAGAGTCCCACCACTTCGCCGCCATGCAGCGCGCGACACCCGACACCGTGCTCGGTGACTTTTCGGGTCAACGCTTTGAACACTTCGGCGAGCGCTTCCGCTTCGAGCAGAGTGACGGCAAGTTCCTGGTCTTCAGCGCCAGCGAGGACGGGCCGGAACAGCGTCATGAGGTCAGCCACACGTTTGGCGTCTACCCGCTCCAGCAGTACCTGATTACCGCGCCCCGCGGCAGAAAGCAGGCGCTGACGGTTGCGTGGGACAGCCGCCCTGCCGCGGACGGCGGACAGCGCTGGTATCACCTGTATCCCGATGAGCCGACTCCACCGGGTGACGAGCTGCACTGGCTCGGCCCCAACGCCAACTGGAACGGCATGTGCGCCGAATGCCATTCCACCAATCTGACCGTCGGCTACCGCGCAGAAACCGACAGCTTCGACACGCGGTTCTCTGAAGTTTCGGTCGGCTGCGAGGCGTGCCACGGCCCGGGCTCGGATCACGTGCAGCAGGCCGAGCGGAACCGCTTCGACGATGATTGGGGTCTGGCACTCGATCTCGACGATCAGGCAGAAGCCCGCTGGTTGATGACCGCAGACGACGGCATCGCCCGGCGCAGCAAGCCCCCCGCCCGCCGCCAGCAAACGGAGGCCTGCGGCCGCTGCCATGCCCGACGCAGCGTCCTCACCGAGACCTATCGCTACGGGCAGCCGTTGACGGCTACCCACATGCCCGCGCTGCTGGAGGACGGGCTGTATTTTCCGGATGGTCGGATTCAGGACGAGGTTTACGTCTACGGTTCATTTAAACAAAGCGCGATGTATGCGGCGGGCGTTACCTGCACCAACTGCCACAATCCTCACAGCGGCAAACTGAGAACCGCCGGTGACCCAAGCGGGGTCTGCAGCCAGTGTCACGCGCCGGCGGTGTTCGCGAACGCCGACCACGCCCCGGATCCAAAGGTGCCGCCCGAGCGCTGCGTGGACTGCCACATGCCGGCGCGAACCTACATGGGCGTGGATCCCCGCCGCGACCACAGCTTCCGCATTCCGGGCGCCGGTGAACGCTCAGACCACTATGGGCAGGCGATCGCGGCCGGTCGCGCGGGCTACGCCAATGACCAGCTGGTTGCGGCCATGGGGGAGGAACACTATCCGGCGATCGCTCGAGCGACAGCACTGTCGCTCCTCTCACCGCCGTTTTCAGCCACGCATCGCACGGCCATTTTCCAGGCGCTTGTGAACAGCAGCCCGCTGCTTCGAGTTGCCGCGCTCGGCGTGCTCCCGAACCTGGCCCCGCAGGAGCGCGGCCTTAACGGCATCGCGGCGCTTAGTGATTCAATGCTGGCGGTGCGCATCGCCGCGGCCAGGGCTTTTGCCGGGCAGCAGTCGATGCTGCCTCAGACCGCGAGGAAAGCCTTTGAGCGGGCCGCGACGGAGGCCCGCAACAGTCTCCGGTCTGGCCTGTGGCAGCCGCTCAACGGCGTCAGGCTCGCCGAGTTCGAAGGCGCCCTCGGGGACGTCGCCGCGGCGGAGAGCGCTTATCTGTACGCGCTCAAGGTGGCGCCGAAGCTCGGGTTGGTCCATCACGCCTACGGTCTGTTTCTGGTCCGCCAGGGCAGACGTCAGGCGGCGCTGACCTCGCTCCAGCAAGCGGTCGAATTGGCCCCCGAAAACCCCCGGCTCGTGTACGTGCTGGGCGTCGCGCTCAACTCGCTCGGCCAGCCCAAGGCTGCGCTCAAGCTGCTGGGCGAGGCGTTTGAGCGCTTTCCCGACGAGCGGGATATTGGCTGGGCGCTGACAACCATGCTGAGAGACGGCGGCGACCGGGACGCGGCGAGGCACTACGCGCAGAAGCTGGCGGATACCTTCCCTGAGGACCCGAATATCCAGGCGCTTCTACGCAGCCTGTCTTCCCGCTGAGGGTGCTGGGGAAAACGATCGCCTCTAGTGTTGTCCGATCGGATTGTGCGAAAACGCTTCGAGCAGCTCTGCGAGCAGCGGATTAGGAAAACGCCGTGACAGGGTGATGGCGGTGAAGCTCTCCTGCAGCTCTTCGAACTGACCAAACTCCTTCAGCTCGCCGGAACGCAACTCATCCTGCACCACAATAGCCGGCGTGATCGCCACGCCCTGGTCACGTCTGGCCAGCAGCCTGAGTAGCGCCATGTCGTCGACCTCGGCCGCGAAGTTCGGCGCCACGCCGTGCTGCTCACAAAACGCGTCGAAGCCGCCGCGAATGGTCGTTTCCAGCGTCGGCGCCACCACCGGTTCCCGGCCAACCGTTTCTGCCAGCGATTCACCATCGCGGTGCCGCGCCGCATGACCAACCAGGCTGATCGGCTGCGTGGCCAGCGTCTGCACGATCCAGGGGGTCGCGGCGTCCCGTTGCGGTGAGGTGTTGGTCAGGATCACGTCCAGCCGATGGGCCTCAAGCTGCTCCAGCAGATTTGCCAGATCGCCGGATCGAACCGTCACGCGCGCATCCGGCCGGCGCAGAATCGGCTGCAGAAACTCCGCCTGAAAGTTCCGCGACAGCGTCGACATCACGCCGACCCGAAGCATGGTGACGCCCTGCGCCTGGCCCTGGATCTGGCTCAGCAGCTCTGCGCCACTGGCGAATATCACATCCGCATGACTGAGGGTCAGTCGGCCGGCTTCGGTCAGCAACAGCTGCTTGCCGCGACGTTCGAACAGATCATGCCCCAGCTGCTGCTCGAGCTTGCGGATCTGCAGCGAGAGCGCTGACTGCGAGACGTGGAGCTGTTCCGCGGTGCGGGTCAGATTGCCGTTGTGGGCCACGGCCCAGAAATAGCGCAGATGGTTGTAATTCAGTCTCAAGGCTCTATCCGCCCCCGCAAAATCGTTCTTAAAAAACGAATGAAATAATGAATTCTTTCAATTTTATCAATCAAACGTGCTCAGGCAAACTAGCGCTCGTTATTAACGCCCGGTGTTTTCGTCCATGAATATTCAATGGTTTCATGCAATTGCGCTGCTGACGCCCGCGACCTTCCTGGGTCTGGCCGTCTATCTGCGCCGACAGCCCTACGGCTGGCCGACGGCGGCTGCGTTCGCGCCCGCCGGCATTGCGGTGCTCGCCGCGCTGGTGGCTGCTCTGACGGGCGCGGGCGACAGTCCTCTGCTGGGCAAGGCAGGCCTTGGGCTGGCGGCTCGACTGGACGCGCTGAGCGTCACCCTGCTGCTGCTGGTCAGCACGATCGGCGGCACGGTACTGCACTACAGCCGGCAATATCTGCAGGGCGATGCGCGCCATCCGCAGTTCATGAGCCAGCTCTCTCTCACGCTGGCCGCTGTCACCACCCTGGTGATCGCCGACAACCTGTATCTGATGATGCTTGCCTGGGTTGCGATGAGCCTGTGTCTGCATCAGCTGCTGCTGTTTCGGCCCGAGCGCCCCGGCGCACGTGTTGCGGCAGGCAAAAAGTACATGCTGGCGCGGGTCGGAGACCTGTCGCTGATCATCGCCTTTGGCATCCTGATCGACACGCTTGGCACCGCCAATCTGTCGGAGCTGCTCGCTGCACTAAAAGCGTTCGACGCAACCACGGGCGACACCACTGGACTGGCGGTCGCTGCCTCCCTCATCGCCCTGACTGCCATGCTCAAATCGGCGCAGTTCCCCTCTCATGGCTGGCTCGTTGAAGTCATGGAAACGCCGACGCCGGTGTCAGCACTTCTGCACGCAGGTGTGGTTAACGCCGGCGGTTTTCTGATCCTGCGTTTCGCCGACCTGATGACGCTGACGCCCACCGTGTCGCTGGTGGTGGCCGGTGTGGGGATTACCACGGCGATCCTGGGCGCCGCCATGATGATGACCCAGCCCACGGTGAAAGGCTCTCTGGCCTATTCAACGGTAGCCCAGATGGGTTTCATGATGGCCCAATGCGGCCTCGGCGCGTACTCGGCCGCGGTGGTACACCTCGTCGGCCACTCACTTTATAAGGCCTATGCGTTTCTGGGCTCGGGCGGCGCGGTCGCGAGCGTCCGCGAGGGGCATTGGACCAGCGCGCGTCAGGCATCTTCCTGGTACGCCGGCCTTCCTCTGCTCGCGCTGATGCTGGGCGCCTACGTCACCGTGGGCGCCACGCTCGGCATGTCGTGGCAGGAAGCGCCGGTGGTGGTGTCCCTTGGCGCCATCTTTGTCATGGGCGCCTGGCTCTACGCTGACGCGGGACGTCAGACGCTGAAGGTGTACAGCCTGCTGCTCGCCTCCGTTGCCGGGGCATCAGCGCTGTACTTCGGAATCCAGCTCGTGGCGCACTGGCTGCTGGCAACCACGCTGCCGGCAACGCCGGAGCTCGGGCTGGCGGCAAAAATCCTGCTGGGATCGTTGCTGACCGCCTGCCTGCTGATGACCGTCGCCCAGGGCCGCTGGCTGCACGGGCGCGACGGCACCATGGCGGCGCTTCGCCACCACCTGTCGCAGGGCCTTTACATCAATCTCATCGTAAACCGCTGGCTGGGCGCGTTCTCAAGCCGCCGATCTGACGCTGTCTGAAGGAACCGTTATGCAAAACTCGACTCAAGCTCTTGCCTCTGCCGTCAACGGACCTGACGCCGAAAACGCCCCAGCCGATCTGGACCTCACCGTCGACCAAGCGGCCGTTGCAGCGAGCGCCCGCATCGCGCCGCTCTGGCCGCTGAAGCATTTTGTTGCGGTCAACCCGCTGCTGGGCCTGGCTTCACAGGGTCTGGGCGAAGCCGGCCGCAGCATGGCCCGAGCGGCCGGCGCCCGGCTGACCATGCCACGCAGCTACTATGCGCGGCTGCTTGCCGAAGAGCGCATTGAAGACCAGGATCTCGAGCTGGCGATCACCGAGCTCGCCGGTGAAATGCCGCTCGGCACAACGCCGGACACCATCCGCGCGGAGGCCCTTCGCGCCGCGCCCGACCATGCGCAGTTTCAGCTGCCGACGTTTGCAACGCTGGCTGAACAGGCGACCGGGATCACCTGGGAGGCCTTCCTGGTGAACAACATCTCGAACTGGGCCAGCGACTACTTTGACCAGGGCGTCGCCGTCTGGTCAGCGCGCGGCGAAGCTCGGGATCCCTGGGTGTCCTACCGCCAACGCGCGTCGATCGACCGCAGCGCTGAGCTGCTTGGCTTGAACGGCGCGCGGGCAATCTTCGCCGGCCTGCCCGCGGATGCGTTCTCGCTGCTGCAGCAGGTTCCGCAGACGCTGGGCGTCGCGCCGGAGCTGCTGTCCGATTATTTCCACCGGCTGCTTTGTGACGTCGCGGGCTGGGCCGGCTACGCCCGCTATCGGGGCTGGACGCGCGAGCTGCGCGGTGAGAACGGTTCGGCCGCCCGCCAGCTGCTGGCAATTCGCGCAGCCTGGGAGCTGACGCTTTTTCAGTCGCTGGGCGATAAGCGTCTCAAGCGCGACTGGCAGATCAGCCTCGCCCAGTACGCGCAGGAAGACCAAACGCAGTGGTACGGCACCCGCGGCGCCGACCAGGTCATGCAGCTCGCCTTCGAGCGAGCCGAGCAGCGCCGGATGGCGGCGCAGATTCTGGAAGCACAGAACACGGCATCGGATACCGAGGAAAGCCGGCCGCAGCTTCAGGCGGCGTTCTGCATCGACGTACGCTCGGAGCGTTTTCGCCGGGCGCTGGAGTCAGTCAGCCCGCAGGCAGAAACGATTGGTTTTGCCGGTTTCTTCGGGCTGCCGATCGGCTATGAGGACGAGACCGGACAGTCGGCACGATGCCCGGTACTGCTCGAACCGAGCCACTACGCCGTCGATGGTGGCGACTCGATCGCGTCGGAGAAGCTGCTGACCTCTTCGGTTAAGCGCGCGCTGAGCAGCCGCTGGAGCCGTTTCCAGCGGGCTGCCGTGGCCGCTTTCGGCTACGTTGAGGCACTCGGTGTCACCTACCTGCCGAAGCTCTACCAGGCGATCAAGGGCGATGAACATCGCTGCAGCCACAGCGCCAGCGAACTCAAGCCAACCGTCGCGCTGGACCTCACTGAAAAAGTCGACATGGCTGAGGGCCTGCTTCGCGGCATGTCGTTGACCCGCAACTTTGCGCCGCTAGTGCTGTTTGTCGGTCACGGCTCCACCTCCAGCAACAACCCGTACGCTTCAGCGCTGGACTGCGGCGCCTGCGGCGGCCACGCCGGTGACATCAACGCTCGCCTCGCGGCCGAACTGCTGAACGATCGCTATGTTCGCGGTCGGCTGAATGCCCGTTCGATCGCAATTCCGGAAGACACCCTGTTTGTCGCCGGTCTTCACGACACGACCACCGACGAAGTGACCCTCTTCGATCTCGAAGGTGTGCCTTCAAGCGACGCCACGCAGCTTGAAAAACTGGCTGAGCAGCTGGACCAGGCGGGTCGGCTGGTGCGTCAGGAGCGCGCCATGTCGATGGCAAACTCCGGTGCAGATCTGGACGAAGCTGCCGCGACGCGCGCGGGCGACTGGTCAGAGGTCCGGCCCGAGTGGGGCCTGGCGGGCTGCCGGGCGTTCATCGCCGCGCCGCGGGAGCGGACGCGTCAGCTTTCGCTCGAAGGCCGCAGCTTTCTCCACAACTACAGCGCGGACAGCGATCCGCAGTTTAAGGTGCTAGAGACAATCCTCACCGCGCCCCTGGTGGTCGCCAGCTGGATCACGCTGCAGTACTACGGATCGACCGTGGACAACCGGCGCTTCGGCAGCGGCGACAAAACGCTGCATAACGTGGTGGGCGGCATCGGCGTGCTCGAGGGCGTCGGCGGAGACCTGCGCTCCGGCCTGCCCATGCAGTCGCTTCACAACGGTACGGAGTTTGTGCACGAGCCGCTGCGGCTGACCGCAATCATCGAGGCGCCTCGCGCCGCGGTGAACGACATCATCAGCCGCCACGAGTCGCTGCGCGAACTGGTCGACAACGAGTGGATTCAGCTCCACGTCCTCGACAAGCGCGGCCAGCTCTGGCGGCGCCGGCCCGGCGGCGCCGAGTGGGCGGCCGTCGCCGACCATGCCGCTGACGCTGAACGAACTCAGGCTGCCTGACGATGCCCAATCGGAAAATCGTAGCGCGTGAGCTGGCTGGCTTTCTAAAGGTCCTCGCGCACCCTGACCGGATTCTGATCGTGCAGCTCCTCGCCAGCCGCGGTCAGCACAGCGTGAGCAGCATTGCCGAAAGCCTGGAGCTGCCGCCGACGCGGGTCTCCCAGCATCTGTCGACGCTGCGCACCAACCGCCTGGTCGATGAAACGCCCCGCGGACGAGAGCGGCTCTATGATCTGTCCTCCAGCCGGCTGGCCTGGTGGCTGGTTGAGGGTGTGGACTTTATCGCCAACAACATCCACGGCGTTACCGACGAACAGCTCGAAGACGCCCGCAAGCTCTGGGTCGGGGCGTTCTCACCCAGCCGTCACTAGGCGGCGCCCCCTTTACCTTTGCTGGTTCGTTAAGCGGCCGGCCCTCTAACGGGCCGGCCGTTGTCGTTTCTGTGCTCATTCGAGAGCTTGATTTAGTTCTGCCTGCCTCGCTTTTGGGTCACCAAGGCTAAGGCCGGCCCGACTGAGAGGGTCCGAGATATGCGCAGGATCATGCAAACGGCGCCGCTCTTCAGGACTCGGAGATAGAAGGCTGGGGATTGGGTTCTCGACGGTTGCTCGAGAGGATGAGGCGCTCGCCGACGCGAGCGCCCTGAGCTAGCGGAAGCGGACTAGCGGACGAGCTGAAGCGTGGGGGGCGTGCCGCGATCCTTTTGCGGCTGGTGACCATAGCGAACGGGCGTCAGGCGCTCCGGCCTTGCCCCGAGGCTGGCCTCGACCGCGTCGAAAAACGCTTCGCAAGACACCTGCCTTGTGTAGGGCGCAATATGCTTGAGGGCGGCCGTATGGACGCCAGCTTCGAGCGTTGCCAGCCACGCATTGTGCAGCCGTTCGGCAACGTTTCGCTGACCCGTCGTCCGCAGCAGCGTGACGGCCGCGAGGATGGCGCCAGACGGGTCCATGTGCGGCTGATTGACCCAGGAATACGGTAGAACGCTGACGCGGGTTCCGGCCTCTGAAACAACCGCCTTGACCTGCAGTCCGCGAGTGCCCGCTGCGGCGGTCGCCTGCCGGGCCAGCTGCGGAGCCTCGGAGGCGGGCACCACCAGGACGTCGAGATCGAGCGGGCATTCCCCGTGAATGAGCTGTGCGGCGCACAATCCCAGATCGACCGACTCCACGCGAGGATCGTCCTCGCCCGCAATCGCCGGCAGATCACCCGGCATCACGTCTGCCGACAGACTCGAACAGACGCCGACCACCGGACTGCTGATCCCGGGCGCGGCAAAAGCCACCGCGGCCCGAAGCGTTTCCGGACTCATGTCGGGGGAAACGCCGAGAATCGATAGTCGAAGCCGGCTGTTCTTGCCTGGCAGGATACCGCGCAGGCCGAGCACGGGGTAATGAGAGAATTCTCCGGCGCCGCCTTGTTCAGGCGTCGCCAGCGGCGTCAGCTCGCTGTGCATACGCAGCCAGGAGCCTTCCGCAAAGCCGGGTTGTGCCGACCGTTCGGTCAGCGAATCCTGGGTCAGCGCGAGGCGCGCCCCTGCGGCCCGCAGCAGCGCGGCGAGCGGTTGGAGCTGCGCCAGCGCAGCAGGTTGACCGTCGACCTGGACAATCGCCTCAGCCGGCGTTGCCGCAAGCGAAAGACCGGTGCCCGAAACGCCGAGCGGCTGGCTGTTTACCTGTGCCATGGTGCGAACCTATTGAGAACAGCCGCAACCATAGCGCGGAGCTATCAATCTTTGAAATTGATTATTCTTTTCAAATCGTTCTCTTTTAGTTGATGAAGTGAAATGGTCGAAAAGCCCGCAAACTTCGCTTCATACGTGACCAAAGAATGCCTTAATTTTCTGAATCAGCTGTGCCGTCCCGTTGCCGACATCAGCCGGCGTCAGCTCGCTGACCTGCTCGTCCCGAGCCTGTCGTGTCGCCCGCTGACGACTGGCCACAAGCTCTGAAATCCGTTCCATCAGGGCTGGCCGATCGGTCAGGAGCTGCTGCATCACCGCCTTGGTGATCTCCAAAGTCAGCACCGGTGTCGCGGCACGAATCGTGGCGCCGCGCGGCTCGCCGGTCAGCAGCGACATCTCGCCAAAAAATTCGCCGGCTTCGATTTGCCCAACGCGGATCTCCTGCTGCCCTTCGGGCTGCAGCCAAACGTCCAGCAGCCCCTGCAGCACGACGAACATGGACGCGCCCTCATCACCCTCGGTCAGCAGGGTGTCACCCGAGGCCCAGGAGGCGGTCTCGCCCTTGCTCACCACCTGATCCAGCTCGTCTTCGTTAAGCGGCGAGAAAAAGTCCATCAGGCCTAGCATCTGGCGAATCGGCAGGTGCGCTGACGCACCGGCGGTCAGCACCTCAGGTTTCGGCTGCTGGAAGTGCTCCAGCTTGGCGTAGGCTGGCGTTACGCCCGCCAGCCGCAGGTGCTTCATGATGCTGGTTTGCACCACATCGCGGGACAGTGACGGGGACGTGCCGTCCCAGGGCGTGATCCAGTAACGCACCAGATACTTCACGCCGTCTTCGTCCAGCTTGTCCACGAGCACCTGCGGCTTTGGACCGCTGTCGAAGCCCGGCGCGTCCAGGACCGCTGATACGGCGGCCAGCAGAATTCGGCGTGCTTCCTCGACCGCCACGGCATAATCCAGCGTCAGCGTCAGCTCAAAGCGATTCGCGCGCTTAGGTCTCCAGTAGTTGATGACGGTGGAATCGCCGATTTCGCGATTGGGGATGACCAGGTAGTTCTGGTTTTCTGCCACCAGGTGCGTCGTGCGCCAGTTGATCTGCACCACCTGCCCCTCATGCCGCCCTCCCTGGGTGTCATAGAAGGCGATCCAGTCGCCGATCTGGAACGGCTGCTCAACGTTGATTGCCAGGCCCGTAAACAAGTCCGAAACCAGACCCCGGAGGCCAAAAGCAATCACCACGCTGACGGCGCCGAGGGCGGTCAGGAAGCCGAGAATGCTGGCGCCGAAGACGTGATGGACGATGAACAGCGTAGCGATGAACAGCACCACTGCCGCTGAAAGCTGGGTAAGCAGCACCGGCACCGCGTGGCCGAGAGTTCGGCCGACAATCCCGTCCCAGACAATCACCCGGATCAGGTGATTCACCAGCATCGCCCCGATCAGCCAGGCTGCGACGAGCAGAAGCTGCCTGGTGCCCTGAAGCAGCGCGGGGCTGTCTGCCGCGCCGACCAGAGAAAGCCAGGTCTCAGCGGAGGCGCTGAGCAAAAGACAACCGACGATGCCCGCCGCGTACAGGACCGCCTTGCCGATGACACCCATCATTGCTTTTGCCCCGGCATGCGCCGCGGCGAAGATCTACGCAACAGAGTTGAGCCGGCCGCAGCAGACGCGGCAGCTGGTTTCCTCATGGCTGTTCCCCTTGTGCTTTGTTGCCGACGTCATTCCGTCGCACCCCGTTCCAGTAGGCATAATAGCGTCAATCGAAGCCCCCCAAAGGTCGCTCTCAGTCATGTGTCGAAATATCCGCACCCTGTTCAACTTCGAGCCGCCGGCGACGACCGACGAAATTCAGGCCGCCGCCCTGCAGTACGTTCGCAAAATCTCCGGCAGTACCCGACCGTCCGTCGCCAACCAGGAGGCCTTCGACGCAGCGGTGCGGTCCGTGGCCCAGGCTTCGCAGCAGCTCCTCGACAGCCTGGTGACCCGCGCCGAACCCAGAAACCGGGAAACGGAGGCCGCGCGCGCCAGAGCACGCTGGCAAAAGCGTCATGGCGTTTGACTGCAGCCATATGATCATGACGGTCTGGTTCCGGTGCCTCCGCCTTTCGACCTGCTGGCTCCTGGGCCTGGGCCTGTCTCTATCGATAAACGCAGACGAGCTGCATGTTCTGGCCTACCAGAATCCCGGCACGCTCAACCCGCTGCTCGAGGTCTTTGAGGTCGAGACGGGCATCGATGTACACGTTCAATATCTCTCGGCGAGCGGTCTTCAGCAGGCGCTCACCGAAGGCTCCGCGCCCGCCGATGTTGTCTTCACGCTGGAGGCCAGGCGCCTCGCGAACCTCGTCAGCGCCAATCTGCTGGCTCCGGTGGCGTCCAAGCGACTGCGGCAGGCGGTACCGGACCATTTCCGCCATCCCGACAACCTCTGGTTTGCGATCGCCAAATGGAGCCGCTCGGTCTTTTACGCCGAATCCCGCGTAGATCCCTCACAGATCACGAACTATCAATCCCTTGCCGACCGCCGCTGGCGGGGGAGGATCTGCGTACGAACAGCCAACAAGATCTACGTTCAATCGCTGCTGGCCTCCATAATTGCCGCCGAAGGTGAGGCGAGCGCCAGGCGCTTTGTCGAAGGACTTGTCGCCAACCTCGCGCGCCCCCCCACCGATCTGGACATCGCTCAGCTTCAGGGCGTCTTCCAGGGTGCCTGCGACATCACGCTCGCCAACAGTTACTACTACGAACGCCTGCTGGCCCAACGCTACGACCCGCTGATGCCAGAAGCCGGCAAAGCTGCAGCCGCTATGCTGGCTGAGGTCAAGCCGCTCGCGGTAGAGCAGGACGGGCGCGGGGTGCACATGAACGTAAGCGCCGTCGCCCTGGCCAGGAATGCAGCCAACCGCAAGGCGGCAGTGAAGCTGATGGAGTATGCGGTGACGCCGCTGGCGCAGCGTCTGCTGACCCAGCCCGGCAGAGAACTCCCGGTCGTCGACTCGGTACGGTCCCGATCATCAACAGCGCTGTTCGGAGAATTCCGAGAGGACGATCAGCCGCTGGCCGGGCTGGCGGCACACTACGCGGCGGCTGAACGCATCGCCAAAGAGTCCGGTTGGATCTGGGAATAGGCTGCGGCACACCGGCAATTTCAGGGCCGCACGCGCGCCGAATGCCCGCTATGCTGAGACACAGGCGGTTTATGGTCCGTCTTTAGAACTGTGTAGGAAATCCTTCCAGGGTGATTCACGACTGATGTGGTTGAAGGGCATGCGCCCCGTGTCGGAGGGGACGTGACAGCCGCCGACGATCGAGCGCTCGCGACCGGCGGCGGTTTGCGAATGGGCACGGCGCTGCTGGCGACCGAGGAAGACGCCCTGCTCGGAACCGTGCTCGGAGACTACCGCCTCGTTGAGGTCATCGGCGACGGCGGCATGAGCCGGGTTTATCGCGCCGAGCGCGCCGACGGCTCGTTTGAGCGACAGGTGGCGATCAAAGTATCCATCGGTGGTTCCCTGAGCGCCGACCTGCGCCGTCGCTTCAGCCAGGAGCAAACGCTGCTGGCCTCGCTTGATCATCCCCACATCTCTCGCCTTTACGATGCCCAGTTCAGCGCCGACGGCCGCCCCTACATGGTGATGGAGCTGATCGAGGGCGAGACGGTCGACGCCTACTGCGACGCTCGCGGCAATACGACCGACACCGCGGTCACGCTCGTTCGCGACATCGCGGCCGCCGTTGCATACGCTCACGCCCATCTGATCGTGCATCGCGACATCAAGCCCGGAAACGTGATGGTCGATCGCTTCGACCAGCCGAAGCTGCTCGACTTCGGTATTGCCAAGCTGCTGGAGGGTGGCGGCAGCGAAGGGACGCTGGCGCCGCCCATGACGCCCCAGTTCGCCAGCCCGGAACAGCTGCTCGGCAGGCCGGTCACCATCGCTTCCGATATCTATCAGCTGGGCACGCTCCTCTATCGACTCGTCGCCGGCTGTCCTCTGCTGGAGCCGGGCGCTGTTGAGCGGGCCATAGCCCACGCCTCTCGCGGGCAGGACCTGCCCCTCCCGGCGCAGAATCGTCGGTCGATCCCGCGAGACCTGCAGCTGATCATCCAGCGCTGCCTGCGCTGCCAACCGCAGGCGCGCTACCCCTCGGCGGATGCGTTGCGTAAGGATCTCGAGGCGTTTCAGGGCGGCTACCCGGTCGAGGTGGCCAGCCGCAGCTGGCGCTACCGGGCAAACCGTTTTCTCGGGCGCAACAAAGCCATGGTGGGGGTGGTCACGGTGGCCGTTGCGCTGCTGGCCGGCGCAACCTACAGCTACACACGGTCGCTGGCCCAGTCGCGGGAGCTGGCCGAGTCGCGGGCGCAGAGCGCAACGCGCACCACCAAAGCGTTGTCGCGGCTGCTGACCGAATCGATGTCGGACCTGCAGGATCAGGTTGCCGAAAACGAGGTCGGCGCCTCCACGATGGTGAAATCGGTTTTTGAAGACGCCATCCGACTGGCCTCTCAGGAACTGGGGACCGACGACGCCGCGAAGGCCGATCTGATTCGCGTTCGGGCCAACGCCGAGTGGCGGCTCGGGCGGCTCGAGGAGGCGTCAGCCAGCTTTCAGGAGGCTGAGATGCTGTCCTCCGCGCAGGACGATCCCTCGCTGTTTGCCGAGATCCAGCTCGATTCGATCCGTCTGGCGCTGGAAGATCGACAGATTGGTCCGGCGGAAGCTGCCCTGGCCAAACTCGAGGCAAACGTTTCCCTGGACGCTCTGAGCCCCCTGACCCAGGCGCGCTACCACCGAACCCGCGGTTACCTGCATCACGCTAAAGACGAATTTGACGCTGCTGACACCGCCTACCTTCAGGCGATCGACCAGCTAAGCGCGTACGGACCCGAGCATGATCGAGAGCGTGCGGATCTGCTGACCGACCTTGCCTGGGTCCATATCGGTCGCGAGGAGTTTGAAAAGACCCGGGAGTATGCCAGCCGCTCGGTCGAACTGCTCGATCAGTCGGAATCCCCGATGAGCCACCGACTCATTGATCCGCTGAGGACACTGGCGCTGGCGCTGGGACTGCTCGACCGGTACGACGACGCGCAGCAGGTTAATCAGCGGGCACTGCAGATTGCCCGGGCAAACTACGGCGAGTCGCATCGATCTGTCGGTCGGGTCCACAGCAGCCTTGGCAGCCAGTTTTTTCGCCAGGGTGACGTCAAACGCGCGATTGAACACGAGGAGCAGGCCCTGCGGATTGAGCAGGAGCTGTATGGCGGGGACTCCTGGGACTCGCTGGTCGCTCGCAACACGCTGGTGCTGTATCGGGGAACAGCGGGTTTGATCAATCAGGCCCTGGCAGAAAGCGAGAGGCTACTGGTTGACCTCACCAGCCGGGAAGGTCCGGAAGGCCGGCGAAACCTTGAGGTGCTGCTGGCAAACCGCAGCCGCTTTCTAGCGCTCGCCGGCAACATCGACGAGGCCGTTGCCGCCAGCCGAGAATCGCTGGCCTTGCGCCAGGCGCTGCAGGGAGAAGGAAGTTATGGCGATTTCGATTCGCAGCGCGAACTCAGCTACCTGCTGCTTGCGGCGGGAAAAGAAGAAGAGGCACGTGCGTATTTTGATCGATCGCTGGCGGGCCTGGCTTCGCTCCGCGGCGAAGACGATGAGGAGTATCAAAGCTGGTCCTTGCGTGGCTATCAGTTTGCCTGGCGAGCCGGCGATCTGGCGTCGGCCCGCGATCAGCTTCGGAACTATGTGGCGTTGACCGGGAAGCGCTTTCGGCTGGACAACCCGCTGTATTTTTCGGCGCTGGTGGATCTTGCCGACATCTGCGTGCAGCTTGAGGATTCGGCCTGCGCCCGACGGGCCTTGGATCGGATCACCGGGACGGTGGAATCTTACCCGGAGCATCCCGACTCGTTGCGAGCAAGTCTGCTGGCTGCGCAGCTTCCCGGCGCGGAGCAATCATCCGACGATTCAACCGAAACAGCTTCTCAGCCGCTCGCGAGGATTCAACGCCTGTACCCGCAGCGTGTTGATCTACTGCGCCTCGCCCGTCAGCCCTCGGGCTAGGGCTCAGCCAGTGGTCATTCTACGCCGGTCAACGCCGGCATCAGCAGCGGCTCCCACAGCGCTTCCCGGTTCTTGGCTCGAAAGAAACCGTGGTGCCCGATGCGCGACAGGCCAACCTCCCTGGGGTCGATACGATGGAGCGAGACCTGAGCACCGGTGTAGAACCCGTGCAGTGATTCGATGTTCCGCCTGGACAGATATTCGTCGTCGGTGAACGAAAAACCGGTGATCGGCACGTCGACGGCGGCGTACCTGTCGCGCATCTCGGGACCCTCAGCGCCGACCGCATACTCCGCGTTGAGCACCCAGCGTCGCCACTGGCGCATGACGCCGGCGGGCAGATCGCCGATCATCCGGAGGCGTCGACCCGGGAAATACCCGAGCAGCGTCAGCGTCAGGGGCGTAATGACAAACCAGAGCAGCCAGGAAAAGCGCTTCAGCTTCGGCACGTTTTCCCGCCAGTAGCCGCTGCCGGCCGCCACCGTCACAACCCGGGAAACCTCACCGTGGCTGGGCACCATCGGCAGGATCTGTCCGCCGAGGGAGTGTCCGATCCAGCTGATCGGGACCGTGCCTGCCGTCTCACGAACCCGGCGCAGCGCCAGTTCGGTGTCGTGCTGCGCCCAGCTCATGACGTCGACATCAAGCTCAGGTAGCGGTCGCGTCCGGGACTTTCCCATGCCTCGATAATCAAACGTTGCCGCCAGCATCCCTTGCTCCGCCAGCCAGGTTGCCAGCGGCGCGTAGTAGCGCTGGCTGACGCCCATGGCGGGAACGATGATCACCGCCCGCTCCCACTCACCCTGCGGCGGTGAAAAGAACTGCATCACCATCGGGTCGCCCTGCACCGACAGCATCTCCTCGCGGGGCTCAACCGCCACCAGCTTGTCCATAGCCTGAGCTCCAAAAGCTTTGCGGCATTGTGCCATCTCTACGGACCTTGCAACCCGCCAGAAGCCACATTAACTTGAAGTCCGCTTCTACGGTCGTGGGTTGCCAGCATGTATCGAACCGCTCCGTCTTTGCTCGCGTTGGTTGCGCTGATCGTGCTGCTGGTTTCGGGGTGCGGGGGCGATACTCCGACCGCGGAAAACGCTACGGCCTCGGCAGCCGAGACGGTCGATCAGATTCACTCAACACCCGCGCAGGACTACCAGCGCTACTGCGCGCTGTGCCACGGCGAACATCGCGAGGGTTACGCCAACGACAACGCGCCTGCCCTGAACACCCAAACGCTCTACGGGGTTGGCCTTCTGCCGCCCTACATGGCGATATCCTATGGACGCCCCGGCACGCCGATGGGCCCTTACCTGGACGAACTCGGCGGCCCCATGAGCCGCGACCAGATCGGGGCGCTGGCCGCCTGGCTGTCCACCGAGGTCGGCGTGGAGCCTGCCGGTGCGGGCCCTGACGGATTGGATCCGGTCCCGGGCGACATCAGCGAAGGGCGGGAGCTGTACGCGGCCAACTGCGCCGAGTGTCACGGCGCCAACGGTGAAGGCGGCGGCGAAGACCAGCCCGGCACCGCGCTGGGCAATCCGACCATGCTGGCAACCTCTCCCGACAAGTTCCTGCGCCTGGCCATCGCCGGGGGACGTGAGGGTACGCCGATGAATAGTTTTGCCGATACGCTCAGCGACACGCAGATCGACTCCCTCGTGGCCTTCCTGCGGTCGCGTGCCCAGGGCTGGGACGCTTCGGATCTTCAGTACAGCGAGCCGCCGACGCTCGACAACATCGTTCTGAACCCGCAGGGCGACCCGCCCGAGTTCACGCTCAAAGACGGTCGCTACGTGATGGCCAAAGACCTCAACGAGGCGCTGGAGCAGGGGCGCAAGATGGTGCTCGTCGACACCCGCGTGCCCTACTTCTGGGCCATGGCCCACATCGAAGGGTCGTCGCCGGTCCCGTACTACAGCAGCCAGCAGGAGTTTCTCGACGCCCTGCCGAACGACGGCACCTGGATCGTCGCCTACTGCGAGTGCCCCAGGGCAGCGGCGGACTCGTCTGTCATCAAGCTGCGCGAACTGGGCTACGAAAATACCGCGGTCCTCTGGGAAGGTTACGCCGGCTGGTCGGCCCTGGGTTACCCCGTTGCCGTCGGGAGGCTAAAGGAATAGCTCCTACGACCAGCCGAACTCCTTGAGCCGCTCCGCCTCGTACTGAATCAGGATCGCTTCGTTGCCCTCGGAGTCGGCAAAAGTCACCAGCTGACCCACGTTGGGAATGCCGACGACCGCGCCCAGAGTTTTTCCGCCGGCACCCTCGACACGCTTGATCGATTCAGTCAGGTCATCGACAGCAAAGGAGCACTCAAAACCTTTCCGGCCCTCCGGCATCGGCTCTCGGCGCTTCTGCAGCGCGCCATGCACGCCGGCGCCGTGAATCAAATAAAACTCTGGCGGACCCCAGGGTTCAAATTCCCACTCAAAAACCGCTTGATAGAAAGCTCTCGCGCGATCGACGTCGTCGGCTTCAATGGCGAAGTGTGCAAGTCTGTTTGGCATGGCTGCTCCTTATCGGTGACTTAAGCTAGCACGAGCCGGGTTTGTCGCAGACAGACAAAAACGACAGAATTAGTCGGAAATGCGACAACCGCTCAAACCACAAGACGAGCCGTACCTGTTGCTGCGCAGCCTCAGCATCGACTACGCGGCCGGCGCTCAGGAACCCACCCACAGTCATCCGTGGAGCCAGCTGGTCTTTGTTCAGGCGGGTTCATTGCGGCTGCAGGCGGCGGATGGCATCTGGATCGTGGCGCCCGGTCGGGCCGTGTTGCTGCCCGCGGAGCAAGCGCATGCCCTGGCGATGTACGGACCGGCCAGGTTGCGAACGCTGTACCTGAACCCGGCATGCCTCGATACCGGTCAGCTCGGGCCAGCAGCAGTTCGGACGCTGGAGGTCTGTGCACTGCTCGGCGAGCTGATTTTGCGGGTGTGCAGCGTCGGTTCGCTGGACGAACGGGAGGCTCACCATCGCCAGCTCTATGACCTGATCCTGACCGAGCTGAGCTGCGCCAGCTCCGAAGGACTCTATCTCCGGCTGCCCACCGATCCGAGAGGTGCTCGCCTGGCTGAGCTGTTCATGGACGAACAGCACGTCAACGTGCCGCTGCTGGAGCTCTGTCGTGCGGCTGGCGTGACCCGTCGAACGGCCGAACGATTATTTCGCGACAGCACGGGACTCTCGCCGGCACGCTGGCGACGTCGACACCTGCTGGCTCGCGGACTGGCAGCGCTGTCGGAAGGTGTTGACGTACAGACGGCCGCCGAGCTGGCGGGCTACCAGTACCGCAGCGCCTTCAGCCAGGCGCTGACGCAGGTGTTTGGCTTAAGCCCGGGTGCCGTTCGAAAACAGCGCGCCTACCAGGCGATGCCGTAGTCTTCGCCGTAGTCGCTGGCGCCGCCCCAGAGCGTGCCATTTTCCTGGTCGAAGTAGATCGCCGTGATCGGGCTGTAGGTGCGGTCGATGACCTCAACCTGGTAGTCCATCTTCTGAAGATTTGCCCTGACCCAGTCGGGCACCTTGCGGGTCACCTGAAGCCTTCCCGGCTCGGACTGGTGCGCCCCAAAGGAACTCTGCATCTGATAGCTGGTGATCATATGCGCTTCGACCGCCTGCTGGACGTTCATGCCGAACTCGACGATGTTGAGAAAAAACTGCAGCAGATTCTGGTCCTGGGTATCTCCGCCCTGAACGGAAAACGCCATCAGCGGTTTGCCGTCCTTGAGCGCAATGCTCGGCGTCAGCGTCGCCCGCGGGCGCTTTCCGGGTGCGACCACGTTGAAGGGGTTGACGCTTTCGTCGAGCACAAAACTCTGCATGCGCTGGCTCAAACCCACCCCGGTTTTGCCCGCGACAAACGCCGGAATCCAGCCGCCGCTAGGGGTGATCGACACCACCCAGCCTTCAGCGTCAGCCGCCTGAATCGACGTGGTTCCCGCCAGGAAGCGTTCGTCATGACTTTCGAGCCCAGCCTGCTGAAATCCCTCAATGCCGTCAGCGTCAGCGTTCGGCGGGCTGCTGGTCCACTGACCGAGCAGATGCTGAAAGGGATTCTCGTCACCCTGGAACGGGTAAGGATCGCCGGGCTTAACGTTGGGGTCGTTCTTCTCCCAATTGATCTGTTCACGCCGCTGCTTGGCGTATTCCTTCGACAGCAGACCCTCGATCGGCTCCTCCGGCGGCAGGTAGGGGTCACCGTAGTAAAAATCCCGATCGGCAAACGCCAGGTTCATCGCCTGGTAGAGCGCGTGGATATAGCGCGTGGTCGAGTAGCCCATGCTCTTCAGGTCGATCTCTTCGAGAATGTTCAGCGCCTGCAGCAGCACCGGCCCCTGGACCCAGTGCGTGAGCTTATAGACCTCCACCCCCTTATAGGTCGTGCTGACCGGCTCCTCGATTTTTACCTCCCAGCTCGCGAGGTCCTTGAGCGTGATCAGGCCGTCGTACTCCTGTGATGCCCGGACCAGTTCGCGGGCGATATCGCCGCGATAGAAGCGATCGTACGCGGCCATAATCGCGTCTTTGCGATTCTTCCCTTTAGCGAGCGCTTTGCGTTCCGTTTCAACCAGCTTTGTCAGGGTTTTGAGCAGGTCAGGCTGACGGAAAATTTCACCCGCGTAGGGCGCCGCGCGCTCCTGCGAGTTGTCGGGCTTGAGGTAGGGCAGGAAGAGCTTACGCGAGTAGGACCACTGCATCAGGATGTCCTTGCGCTGCTCCATGTTGTCGGCCTGAGCCGCCTCGATCGGATACCCCTCCGCCATCTGCATGGCCGGCGCCAGCACTTCTTCCAGACTGAGCGTCCCGTACTCCGCCAGCATCACCATCAGGCCGCCGGGCGTGCCCGGGGTGACGGCGGCGAGCGGGCCGTACTCCGGTGGGTAGGTCATGCCGCGAGACTGGAAGAACTCCGGCGTTGCGCCGCTGGGCGCGACACCCAGCGCGTTGATGCCCACCACCTTGCCGGTGTTCGGGTTGTAGATCAGCGCCTGCGTCTCACCGCCCCAGCTCAGCGTGTCCCACATCGTTGAAGTCGCGGCGAGCATGGCGCACGCGGCGTCGACCGCGTTGCCACCCTTGGCGAAGGTCAGACTGCCGGCGGTTGCCGCCAGCGGTTTACCGGTAATCGCCACCCAGTGTTTGCCGTGCAGCACGGGCTTTACGGTGGGCTGGGCGCCGGCCGCGCCGGCAACGAAAATCGCTGCCAGGAGGCAGCGGCACTTGAGAAAACGGCGTACAGATTTCAACGGCATGAAGGGTCGTGTTTTTGGCGATGGGAGAGAATAGCAGAGCCGGATCAAGCTTGGGTGATGGGGTCAAGTACGCCGTGCGCACACGAATCGAGCAACTTCTGTGCCGTGTCCCTGATGCGCAACGTCGGATAATGGCTGACAAATAAGAGGGAGGGGATCAATCATGCAAAAAGGAATTCTGACAGCGGCGCTCGCGACTTTCCTGGTTTGGGCCATGCCGAATCAGGCCGAAGCCCAGGCGGAAGAACTCAAGGCCAGCGCCGCCGCCGCGGCGGCCGCCGGCAAGCATGCTGAGGCCATCGATCAATACCGGGCCGCGCTGGCGGCCGACCCGCAGGACGGCGCAAGCCACTACCAGCTCGCCGTCCAGCTGATGGACTTCGACGCTGAGCGCAGCGGCAGTCTGGATGACGCTGAGAAGCACTTCAGGAAAGCCGCCGAGCTCGGCTTTCAGCCGCTTGGGGTCAGCTACCGGCTGTCCAGGCTGCACGCCCGCGCGGGCGAGACCGAACTGGCCCTGAAGGAACTCGAAACGCTCGCGACTGGCAGATTCGGACTGATCAACTTGATTGAGGGTGAGGCTGACTACAGCGAGATCAAAGATTCACCGCGCTTCACCGAGGCCGTGGCGACCATCCGCGCCGCGCGCTTTCCCTGTGAAGCGGACCCGAAGCACCACGACTTCGATTTCTGGATCGGCGACTGGCGTGTCACCCAGAACGGCCAGTTTGCCGGCGAGAACCGTATCTCAGCGATCATGGGGCATTGTCTGATCTTCGAGGAGTGGACCAGCGCCAGCGGTGGCGAGGGCAAAAGCTTCAACTACTACGACCCAGGCCAGGACCGCTGGCGTCAGATCTGGGTTTCCGACAGCGGGACTTTCATCGAGTTTACCGGCGAGGCCAGAGACGGCGGCATCTTCTACACCGCACAAACCACCAATCCGGCTGACGGCGCGGTCACCCAGCACAAGTTTGAGTTCACGCAAAACGACGACGGCAGCGTCCGCCAGTTCTGGCAGACCTCCACCGATGAGGGGGCCACCTGGACAACCATCTGGGACGGCCGGTACGACCGCCTCGAAGCCGAGGGTCTTTAGCCAGGCCGCCGCTAATGGGCCAGCGCCTCGATCTCGTCCAGCAGGCGGCTGTTGACCTCGCGGGTCGCATCGTCGAGCCGCATCTTGTGGCGTGCGGCCCCGGGTAGCCGCGCGCCCTGAATCGCCGCGAAACGCTGGAAGAAGGCCTCGCAGTGGCTCGCCCACTCGTCGCCCGCCAGCATCTCCGGCGAGAGAGCCAGGATCAGCTCGCCGCCCCTTACCGGACCGCCGTCGCCGTTGTCCGCGGCACCGGCTTCGTCACTGAACGGTTCGGCAATCGCGCCACCGGCCAGCAGCTCCACGAGCAGCGCCATGGCCGATCCCTTGTGGCCGCCGAAAGGCAGCAGCGACCCGGCGAGCACCTCAGCGGGATCGGTGGTGGGTTGGCCGTCCGCATCAATGCCGCACCCGGGCGGCAGCGTCTCTCCCTCCCGGGCTGCAATCTGGATGTCGCCATAGGCCATCGCAGAGGTCGCCATGTCGCAGGTGACCGGCGCCTTGCCCGGCCGCGGCCACGACCAGGCCAGCGGGTTTGTGCCGAACAGCGGCGCGTCACCACCGAAGGGCGCCATCACCGGCATGTTGTTCACGCAGGCCAGACCAAACAGCCCCTGGTCAGCAAGCGCTTCGGTTTCCGGCCAGAGCGCCGCAAAGTGGTAGGTCCGCCGGATTGCCAGCGCCGCAACGCCGAGCTTCTTCGCGGCACTGGCCAACGCCGGGATGCCGCGCTCGATCGCCAGCGGCGTAAAGCCGTTGTCCCCATCCACGCGGACCACTGCGGGCAGGCTGGCGGCAACCTGGGGGTCTGCGGCCCCGTTGACCTTACCGCTGCGCAGCGAAGCCACGTAGCCCGGAACCCGGAACAGGCCGTGCGACAGCGCGCCGTCTCGCTCTGCGGCCACAACCGTCCGCGTCAGGGCGGCGGTGTTGGCCTCATCGCATCCGTTGACCCTGAAAACCCGGGTCACGAGACGCTCGATGTCGGCCAGCGAGAGTGCCTGGGTCGGCGTGCTGATGTTGTGCGCCATGACGGCTCCTCTTGTAATGGCGCCCATCTATGCCTGACAGCACTGCGAGGATCAAGCCACCGAATCCGCTGCGGGAAATAGTCTGCGTCGGCATAACCCACTATGCTTGCCGTGGCAGGGTTCAGCCCGGGCCAGACACCGCCATGAGGAGCGTGAGTGAATGAGTGGGAAATCGATTGAACCCAGCCTGTTTGTTTTCTTCGGCGGCACCGGAGACCTGGCCCGGCGAAAGCTGATGCCGTCGCTGGCGCGTCTCCAGGCCCGGGGACTTCTGGGCGACCACAGCTACGTGCTCGCGCTATCCCGCAAGGACAACTTCGACGACGCGTCGTTTCGCCAGTTTGCCCACGAAGAGATGCGAAAAGCCGGGGTCAGCGAATCGGCCTGCGCGAGTCTGTGCAAGTCGCGGCTGTTTTTTCAGTGCATCAACAACTCGAGCGACGAGGACTTTCAAACGCTGAAAGCACGAATCGAAGCGATAGAGAAGGACAACAATCTTCCGCAGAACCGCGCGTACTACCTGGCGCTGCCCCCCACCGTTTTTGAACACACCATCGAAGGTCTGGGACGGGCAGGCCTGAACCGATCCGCGGGCTGGACTCGGATCGTGGTGGAAAAGCCCTTCGGCCATGACCTGGCGAGCGCTGAATCGCTGAACGCCCGCATTCACGCACAGTTTGACGAATCGCAGGTCTATCGGATTGATCACTACCTCGGCAAGGATACCGTCCAGAACTTCCTGGTGTTCCGCTTCGCCAATCCCATTTTCGAGCAGCTGTGGAACCGCAATTCGATCGAGAGCGTCGAGATTGCGGTCGGTGAATCGCTCGGCACGGGGGGCCGCGCCGGCTACTACGACAAGTCCGGCGCGCTCCGCGACATGATCCAGAATCATCTGACGCAGCTGTTTTCCCTGATCGCGATGGAGGTTCCGTCCGTTTACGAGCCCGAGGCGGTCCGCCACGAGAAGATCAAGGTGCTGCGTTCAACGCTTCCCCCGACGCCGGACGACGTGATCTACGGCCAGTACGCTAGCGGCGCGATCGATGGCGAAAAGGTGATCGGCTACCTGGATGAAGAAGGGGTCGCCCCTGGCTCCGCAACAGAGACATTCGTGGCTCTGAAGCTCCGGGTCGACAACTGGCGCTGGCAGGGCGTGCCGTTCTACCTGCGTACCGGCAAGCGTATGCCGCAGAAGACATCCCGGGTGGTGATCAAGTTCAAAGGTGCGCCGGTGTCGCTGTTCCAGAGTATGGGCGAGGTGGGCGTTGCACGGAACGTGCTGGTTCTACAGCTTCAGCCCGATGAAGGTTTCGACCTGTATTTTGACGTCAAAACGCCCGGTTCGCCTTTTGATGTTCAGCGCCGGCCGCTGCACTTCAGCTACGAGGAGTCTTTCGAAGAGATCCCGGAAGCCTACGAGACGCTGCTGCTGGACGTGCTCGAAGGAGACCAAACGCTGTTTGTCCACGCCGAAGAGGTCGAGGCTTCCTGGAAACTGTATTCGGACCTGATCACGAACCCACCGAAACCGAAGCCGTATTTTTCGGGCTCATGGGGGCCGGAGGCCGCTGACTTCCTGGGCGTGGACGAGGCGCACACGCTGTTCCGTTCATGAAGCCCGAGATCCAGATCTATCCCGAGATCACCTCCCTCACCCGCTCGCTGGCCGATCGCCTCGAAGGCTGGATCGAAGAGGCCGTTGAAGCTCGGGGCGTGGCGCACATCGTGCTGGCCGGCGGCAGTACGCCAGCCGCCCTGCATGAACATCTGGCAACCCGCAGCCTTCCCTGGTCGTCAATGGCGTTCTATTTCGGTGACGAGCGGTGCGTGCCGCCGGATCACGCGGACTCCAATTTTCGAGCCGCGCAGGAGTCGCTGCTCTCCAAGGTGCCGGTGGGTCAGGAGCAGATCCATCGCATACAGGCTGAACAGGGGGCGGCGGCCGCAGAGCGATACCTTGGGCAATTGCCGGACCGATTCGACGTGACGCTCCTCGGCATGGGGGAGGACGGGCACACCGCGTCGTTGTTCCCGGAGGCGAGCAGTCTCGATTCGCTGGAGCAGGTTCTGTACATCGACGACAGCCCAAAGCCACCGCCCGAGCGGATAACCCTTGGACTGCGCGCCATCAACGCTTCGCGGCACGTGGCGTTTATGATCACGGGCGCAGGCAAAGCCCCTGCCCTGGCCCAGGTGCTAAGCAACGGTCCCACTAACCCGCTGCCGGCGGCGCGGGTCCGGCCCGACGACGGCACACTCACCTTTTTTATCGACACAAGCGCCGGAAGCGCGCTCGAAGGACGTGTTCATGAGTAGTCAGTTTGGCGTGATAGGCACCGCGGTGATGGGCCGCAATCTTGCCCTGAACATCCTGGATCACAACGTGACGGTCGCCGCCTGGAATCTGGAGCGGGACCTGCTGGATCGGGCGGTACAGGAAAGCGAAGGGCGTCTCGTGGCCGCCGACTCGCTCGAAGCGTTGCTGAGTGAACTGGAACGACCTCGCCGAATACTGCTGATGATCAAAGCCGGCAAGCCCGTCGACATGGTGCTCGACCAGCTCGCACCGCTGCTCGAGGAAGGGGATATCGTGGTCGACGGCGGCAACTCCCTGTTCACGGACACCCAGCGACGGGAAAAGGCGTGGGCCGAGCAGGGACTGCACTTTGTCGGGATGGGCGTTTCCGGCGGCGAGGAGGGGGCGCGCAACGGGCCGTCGCTGATGCCGGGGGGAAGTACACACGCCTACAAGCACCTGAGCCCGGTGCTGGAGGCCATCGCCGCGGTCAGCGATTCCGGGCCGTGTGTGACCCACGTGGGTCCTGACGGCGCCGGGCATTTCGTCAAAATGGTGCACAACGGGATCGAGTATGCCGACATGCAGGCGATCGCCGAGGCCTACGATCTGCTGCGCCGGGTCGGCGGCGTGGACAACGACAAACTCGCACAGATTTTTGCCGACTGGAACGCCGGACCGCTCCAGTCATTCCTCATAGAAATCACGGCCCGCATCTTCGAGAAAAAAGATGGCGACCAGCACCTGGTGGACGAGGTGCTGGACAAGGCGGGGCAGAAGGGCACCGGGCGCTGGACCGCCCAGCTCGCGCTTGAGCTCGGGGTTTCCATTCCCACCATCGCCGCCGCCATCGACGCGCGCGTATTATCGAGTGCCAAGGCCCAGCGCGAACACGCGGCGACGCTGCTTGCGGGGCCAGCCTCGGTCGAGGCACCCGACAACATGGCTGAGCTCGTTCACGACGCGCTGTTTGCGACGAAGATCGCGTCCTACGCCCAGGGGATGGATCTCATTGCCCAGGGAAGCGCTGCCAACAACTGGGGCATCAACAACCGGGAAATGGCGCGTATCTGGAAGGCTGGCTGCATCATTCGCGCAAGGTTCCTGGATACGATCATGAAGGCTTACGAGAGCAATTCAGCCATCGCCAACCTGATGTTCGACGCGACCGTCCGGGCGGAGCTGGCGAAGCGGGTTCCAGCGCTTCGCCAGGTTGTGGGGCTCGCGGCGCAGGCGGGGATCCCCGCCCTGGCGATGAACGCCAGCCTGGCTTACTTCGACAGCGTGCGTACCGCACGGCTGCCGCAGAACCTGACCCAGGCTCAGCGGGACGCGTTCGGGGCCCACAACTACCAGCGGGTGGACGATCCCGACGGCCCCGCCGTGCATACAGACTGGCTCTGAGTGAGGCCTTAGGCCGGCTTTCTGAACACCAGCGTCATGCGGTCGCTTTCGCCGATCCCGACGTAGCGCTCCCGATCGGTGTCGCCCTTCCTGAGCGTCGGCGGAAGAGTCCACACGCCGGTGTCGTGATTGGCCGGGTCCTTCGGATTCGCGTTGATCTCGGCGGTTTTGACGAGTTCGAAACCCTCGCTCTCAAACATCGCGATCACCTCGGACTGCTTCAGGTAGCCGTTGTGGCCGCGCGTGTAGTCATAGGGAGCGTCCTCACTGGCGCGGTGCTGCACGACGCCGACGATACCGCCCGGCTTCAGCAGCCCGTAGAAATGGGCGATCGTCTCGTCGGCCAGGTCTTCCCGGGCGAGTCCGTGCAGCCCGCGAAACGTCAGCACGGCGTCGAGTTTGCCCTGCCAGTCCGGCGCTTCGTCGATCTCGACGGCATGAACGCGCTCAGCGTCGACGCCGGTCCACTCGGCGACGCGACCCGGGAACGTCTCGGGAAAGGCTTTGGCACGCGCCTGGCGCTCGGGGCTGGCGTTGGCCATGTAGCGCTCGACGTCTGCGTTGATGCCGACGTAGGTGCCGTCAGAGGCGATCCAAGGAGCCAGCACTCGCGTATACCAGCCGCCGCCGGGTCCGTATTCGCCGACCGCCATGTCGGGCGTGAGGCCAAAAAAAGCGAGGGTCTCAGCCGGATGACGGTACTGGTCCCGGGCCCGGTCTTCGTCGCGGTAGTCGGCGGCAAGCAGTTTGCCCATGTCCGCAGACTCGTGATGCCCCGCAGTAGCTAGGGTTATTGGCAGTACGGTGACCGCGAGCGCCGTGAGGATCACTCGATGCATGGCAAAACTCCTGAAGTTGTGATGAGAAATCGGGCGAAATTTTAGCAAATCGCCGGCACGGAAGGTCGAAGTCGACCGCGGCAAGAACTATGCTTGCATCCATCCCGTTTACCGAGTGCTTGCCCGTGACCCAAGGTGTTGGTGGATCGACCGCAGAAGCGGAGCTGGCGCGGCTGGCAGAACTGGAGGGATCGTCCGGTGCACAGCCGCTGCCGCTGACCGAGTTTGAGCGACGGTTGACCCAAAGCCGGGCGCTGATGGGCCAGCATAATCTGCAGGCCGTTTACCTGTGTGCGGGCAGCAACCTGCTCTACTTCACCGGCACCAAATGGTCGCTCACCGAGCGCCTGGTGGGCGCCATCATTTTTCCGGAAGGACCTGTTGAATACGTGTTGCCCGCATTCGAGGAGGGCACCTTCTCCGCCTTTATGAAGGTGTCGGGCAAGCTCAACCTCTGGCAGGAGCACGAGTCGCCGTTTGAGCTCGTGCATCAGGTCCTTGAGTCTCGCGGCGTAGCCGGAGGCACGGTGGGCATCGACGAGGCGACGCCTTTCCACCACTTCGGCGAAATTTCCGCTCTCGGAGACGGTCTGCGCTTCGTGGACGCCCGGCCGGTCACGGCCGGCTGCCGGATGCAGAAGTCGCCGGCCGAGCTGGCGCTGATTCAGCAGGCCATGGACATCACGCTCGAAGTGCACAAGAGCGCTGCCCGGATCTTGAGGCCCGGTATCGAGACGACGGAGGTCGTCGACTTTATCAACTCAGCGCACCGAACGATGGGCACCGCCGGCTCGACCTTCTGCGCGGTCCAGTTCGGCGAAGCCACCGCCTACCCGCATGGCGTCCCCGACCCGCAGGTCCTGGCCGACGGCGACATGGTGCTCATCGACACGGGCTGCCGACTGCAGCATTACCACTCCGACATCACGCGCAGCTACGTTTTCGGTACTCCGAGTGAGCGTCAGCGCGAGGTGTGGATGGCGGAGCAGCAGGCCCAGGCCCGCGCCTTTGCGGCAGCACAGCCGGGAACCCGTTGTGGCGACGTCGACAGGGCCGCCCGGTCTTACCTGGAGTCACTGGGATACGGCCCGGACTACGCGGTCCCGGGGCTGCCCCACCGCACCGGTCACGGTCTCGGCCTGGACATCCATGAATGGCCGTACCTGGTTCGCAGTGACGATACGCTGCTGGCTGAGGGCATGTGCTTCAGCAACGAACCGATGCTGTGCCTGTACGGTGAGTTTGGCGTGCGCCTGGAAGACCATTTCTACATCACCGCTGAGGGTCCCCGGTGGTTCACCTCCCCCAGCCCGTCGCTGGAAAACCCCTTCGGCTATTGATCAGCCGCTGATCGGGGGCCTGGCGGCAGGTTCTCCAGCAGGAACCGGGTCATCAGCCCGTAGAGATGTCGCTTCGTGTTGGGCTTTTCGTCGATGCTGTGGCTGCGGTCCGGGTAGGGCATGAACGTAAAGGTCTTGTTCAGGCCAATCAGCCGATCGATCAGCTGCACCGAGCTCTGGTAGTGCACGTTGTCGTCCGCGGTGCCGTGAATCATCAATAGATTTCCTTCCAGGCCGGCTGCGTGCGTAATCGGTGAGCCCTGAACATAACCCTCCTCGTTGTCCTCGAGCAGGCCCATGTAGCGTTCCTGGTAGATCGTGTCGTAAAGGCGCTGATCGCTGACGAACGATAGCGCGATCCCCGTATGGTAAAGCTCGGGGTAGCGGAACAGCGCGTTGAGCGTCATCTGTCCGCCGCCGCTCCAGCCCCAGCTGCCGACCCGCTCCGGATCCAGGTACGGACGCTCAGCCAGCAGTGCCCTGACCGCACGCGCCTGATCCCCGGAAGCCAGGATGCCGATCTGGCCATAGATCGACTTTCGCCACGCCCGACCTCTGGGGCCCGGCGTGCCGCGGCTGTCCACGCTGGCAACGATGTACCCCTTCTGCGTCAGGAGCAGATGCCACGCGTGACGGTCGCTGCGCCAGCGGTTGATCACTGTCTGGCCCGCCGGTTCGCTGTAAACATACATCAGCAGCGGGTATTTCTGGTTCGGGTCAAAGTTGTGCGGCTTCATCATCCAGCCGTCGAGCTCGACGCCATCCTCGATGGCTACCCGAAAGAACTCGGTTTCGCCCTGCGGCGTGGCGGCCAGCGCGTCGACCACTTTTTGATTGTCCAGCACCGTCCGTAGCGACCGGTGGTCGGGTAGCGCCACAAAGTCGACCCGCGGCGGAGACCCAAGGGTTGAGGCAGTGTGGAAAGCCCAGCGCGAGTCGGGCGAGATGTCGTAGGCGTGTACGCTGGATGGGCCGTCCGGCGTGAGTCGTTCAACCCTCGCCGGACCGTCCAGCGGGGAGCGAAAGAGGTAGCGGGCGGCGTTGTCGTCCGGCGAGGCGAGGTAGTACACAAACCCGCTTTGGGTGTCGATGTGCGCCACCTCGATGATGTCGAATTTGCCCGGCGTTAGCAGCGTGACCTTTGAGCCATCGCGCGACACGCGGTAAAGGTGACGCCAGCCGTCCCGGTCGCTCAGCCAGGTAAAAGACTCACCGTCGGCCAGCCATTTGACGTCGTCGTGGATATCAATCCACGCATCGTCCGTTTCCGTGAGTATGACCCTGGCTGATCCGTCGGTTACGCTCGCCAGCATCACTTCGTTTCGATTCTGGCGGCGATTGACGTACTGCAGCAGCACCTCGTCAGAACTGTCGGCCCAGTCCATCCGTGGGACGTAGTTCTGGCGTGGATCAGCAGGCAACTCAATCCAGGTGGTGCGCGCCGACTCGAGCTCCACGACGCCAACGCGAACCGCGGAGTTCATGCTTCCGACCTTCGGGTACTGCAGCGGGATAGGCTGAGAGTAGACGTCGTCGGTGTCCTTCATCATGTAGAAGGTGCCGACGCCTTCGGTATCGAACTGCCAATAGCAGATACGCCTGGAATCGGGGCTCCACTTAAACCCGAGGCGCAGACCGAACTCTTCCTCGTTCACCCAGTCGCCCGTTCCGTTCACCACCAGCTCGGATCCGTCACGGGTCAGCGGCCGAGGCGACCCGCCGTCCACGCTTTCCACGTAGATGTTGTTCTCCCGGACGTACGCCACATGCCGGCTGTCCGGTGAAAACCGGGCATACATCAGGGTTGAAGGCTCAGCGTCCACGCCCACCTGGCGCAGCTTGCCGGTCGCCAGATTCAGCAGCCAGTAATCGCCCAGCGACTCATAGCGCCGAAACTTCTTGGTGTTGGTGCTGATCAGCGCAAACTGCCCGTCGTCAGACCAGGCGTAGTCCTTGATCTCGAGCGGCCGCTCCTGCCCTTCGGGAATCAGCTGGCGAGCGCTGACCTTGACGTCACGCTCGCCCGATCGGGCGTCGTGCCGGACGATGTCATAGCCTTCTTGCACCGCCGCAGATTTTTCCACGGTGGTGTATTGGTCTCCGTCGCCCAGCCACTTGCTCGGCACGACGGTACCCAGATCAAACGCCTTGTCGTGAAAAATATGGTCGACGGTCAGGAGTTGCGATGCGCCGGGCTCGGATTCGGTCTGCGCTCCGGTTTGCGCGCAGGCTCCGCCACCAAAAACCAGCGCCAGAGCGGCCGCGGGCAGACCGAGTCGCTTAGCGAAGGCACATTGGGGCATCAACGGTACTCAGCGACGGGCTTGCCCAGCACTTCCATGCGGGGCGAAATGCCAAGGCCCGGTTCCTCTGACGCTGTCATGGTCCCGTTCTGCCGCTGCGGTGCGCCGGCGGCACTGCTGACAGTGACGTAGCTGTTGAAGTCGGTCGCCGAGAACCTGAGCGATTCGGGCGTTGAGTGCGCCAGGTGCGCGATAGCCGCCGTGATGATGTCGCCACCCCAGCTGTCTTCGATGGTCATCGGGATGTTGAGCGACACGCAAAGATCACGAATCTGCCGCGCCCGGGTCAGACCGCCCACCTTGGAGATCTTCAGGTTGATCACGTCCATGGCCCGGTCTTCGTGGGCTCGCAGCAGCGCATCGAGGCCAGTCACGTTTTCGTCCAGCACAAAAGGCAGGGACGTTTTTTCCCGGACGGTTCGGCAGTGCTCATACAGGGCGCAGGGCTGCTCGATGTAAACATCCCTGTCTCTGACGGCAGCCACCACCCGCAGCGCGTCGTCGAGCCGCCAGCCGGTGTTGGCGTCAGCCACGAGCGTTTCACCATCCTTGAGCACGTCCGCGACGGCGTGGATGCGGCGGATGTCGTCAGACACAAGGCCGCCGACCTTGAGCTGAAAACGGGTATAGCCCTCATCGCGATAGCCGGCCACGTTGTCCGCCATGTCGTTGGCGGGCCCCTGACTGATGGCGCGGTAGAGCTCTACGCTCTCGCCGAAGCGGCCCCCCAGCAGATGGCAAACCGGCAAACCGCTGACCTTTCCGAGCAGGTCCCAGCAGGCCATATCGAGGGCAGACTTGACGTACGGATGGCCCAGCAGGGCCTGATCCATCCGGCGATTGATTTTTGCGACCGCCGTCGGGTCCTGGCCCAGCAGGGTTGGCGCCAGTTCGCCGATACCGGCGCGCGCACCGTCTGCGAAGGCGGGGAGATAGAAGGGACCCAGGGGACAGACCTCACCGTAGCCGATCGTCCCCTCTTCCGTAATCAGCTCGACGATCGTGCTGTCGAACACTTCCACGTATTTTCCGCCGGACCAGGAATAGCGACCCTCAACCAGGGGCAGGTCGACCTGGTAGACGCGGATGTCCGTGATCTTCATTAAGTGCGGAACTTACTCGCTTAAAAAACCGGCGATCAGCTTGGCGCTGGCCTCGGGCTTTTCAAAAAACAAAAAGGTGCCCCCATCCTCGATCACCTGCCGGCGGGCGTTGGGCAGCAGTTCAAGCAGCGTTTCCTGGTGGCTGACATATTCGTCGCGCGCGCCCTGGGTCAGCAGCACGTCGCGGTCCTTCAGGCTGGCCAGGGCCGGGCGACGGTCCCAGCGCAAGACTCCGTAGTGCGCATCATAGGGACGCAGCCGGGTAGCCATATTGCCAATGTAGGGGATGAGGACCTCCTCGGGAGTCGACTCCGGCATGTAGCCGACGAAACGCTGCCAGGCCTGGCTCAGGGAGACACCCTCCCGATCCACACGCTTGCGGTTTTCCAGGTCCAGACTCTCGGTGAAGGCCTCAGATTCTTCTTTGTCTTTAACGCCGCTGGTGCCGGACAAAATGACCTTCTGCACCCGCTCCGGGTATTTCCAGGCGAAGTTCATCGCGACAAGCGCACCGCCGTGGTGGCCGAGTACGTGAAATTTATCCACATCGAGATGCTCCAGGACAGCGAGTCCGGAGGCGGTGTACTCGTCGACGCCCAGCTCGTGATCCGGGTCGTCTGAGTGTCCGTGGCCCGGCCAGTCCCAGGTGATCAGCCGATAGCGATCCGCCAGATAAGGCACCAGGCCGGCGTACTCCTCACCGGAAGACGACGACTGGTGCACCAGCAGCAGCGTCTCACCCTGCCCGGCCTGCCAGTAATGAATCTGTCCGCCTGGCGTGTTGACGTAGCCCTGCATGATGGCGGGGTTTGAAGTGGTTCGCATCAAGGCCTCCTCAGCTGCGGCGTTCGAGGCCCAAACAGGCAGGCCAAGCAGCAAGGCTGTGACGATCGGTAAGAATCTCATGGCGGTTTACCTCGCGTTAGCGGGGAGATTATGAATCGATCAGATCGGCAGTCCAATTTTCTTGAGGACCGCATGCCAACGCGGGTCATCTCGCAGGTAGGCCAGCTGCCAGCTGAGCTTCATTTCAATCAGGGCCGGATCCCGGGCCTCAGCCGCCTGGTTGAGCAGCTCAAACACTTTTTCCGTGTCGCCACACAGGCCGTATATCTCCGAGGCGTTGAACACCTCGCGCTGCGCGATCAGCTCCTCGGCAATCGCGTAGGCAGCCTCCCTCTCCTGAGCTTTGCAGGCGATCATGCCGTTACCGATCGTTTGCCAGATGGGTGAGGTTTCGCGTGCGTTCGCCTCGCGCGCCGCGGCCAGGTTGTCCTGCGCCAGCATCACCTTGCTGAGCTGGTAGTTGGCGAAGCCGGAGTCAGGCTTGAACTCCAGCACCTTGCTGATCATCTCCTCAGCGAGGTCAACTTTTCCGGCGGCCAGCGCGTTCAGACTGTAGTTGGAGTAGGTGAGATGATTGAGCGGATCGCGATCGACGATGCGCTGGAACGACTCCATGGCCTCGTCATAGCGCCCGAAGCGGCCGTAGATGGTTCCGAGCCTGCGCAGGGCGGTGATGTGGTTCGGATTAATGTCCAGGGCTCGCTTGAGGTCAATTTCTGCACCGGTGTAATCGCGCGCAATCACCTGCTTGATCAACGCGCGGGCCACGTAGGCGTCGGGCAACTCCGACTCCAGCTTCAGCGCCTCATCGATCAGGGCGGTGGCCCGGTCGATGCCCAGCTCGCGGTCCAGTGCCGCCAGGTTCAGGGCAAGCATCATATTGGCATTCGCCAGGCCCACCAGAGGCTCCGCAAAGTTGGGGTCAGCGGCGCGGGCCTGGTTGAAATAGTCCATCGCCTGCTGTTGGTTCTCGACGGAGATCAGGCCCTGTAGATAGTTGCCCTGCTGGTATGCCTTATAGGCAGCCGCAACGACAGCCCGTTCGTCGGATTCCTCTTCCGGCTTGTTCAGCAGGCGGCCCTCGAGCGCGTCAACCACCGCCTGCGCAATTTCATCCTGAACCTGGAAGATGTTGGTGAGCTGGCGATCAAATTTCGCTGACCACAGCGTCTTACCCTGATCCGCGTCGATGAGGCTGGTGCTGATGCGGACGTTGTTGTCCACCGCGCGAACCGAACCTTCCAGGATTGTTCCGACGCCGAGGGTTTTTCCAATGGCTCTGAAGTCGCCAGTGTGATCTTTAAACTGAAAAGCTGACGTTCGTCCGGTGACCCTGAGGTCGGTGTTACGCGACAGCAGATTCAGGAGCTCGACCGTCAGGCCCTCCGCAAAATATTCCTGGTCGCGCTGCGCGCTCATATCGGCGAAAGGCAGGACCGCTATCGCGCGGAGCTGCTCACCGCGGACCGCGTCCGACTGCCAGATCTTTTCCAGGATGAAGTAGCCGACCGCCAGCGCCAGCACCCCCATAATCACGAGGTCGGTCTTGCGGTCGGCGCGAGCCTTGAACCGCGCCTCCTCCGTGGTGTCGACCCCGTCTTCGCGCTTGATGCCTTCCGGCGTCAGCTCGAACATCCACGCCACGATCAGCGCGATCGGCAGGCCACCGGCCAGAGTCAACACGACAGCCCGCATGATCCAGCCGGGGGCGTCGAAGGTCTCGAGCAGAAGATCGGATGCTTCCACTAACGCCCAGCCCACTACCACGTAGCCGATAGCCACGCGAATGACGTTTCGCCGCTTCAGTTCCTGGAAAAAAGACAAAGGTAACCCCTCAGAGTGAACACGGTGCTGTCGTCGAGAGAACGCCTCGATTATCGCATTACAGCCAGCCCTAAGTCAGCCAGACACCTCCCGCATCCTGACCGGACAAAACGAATCGGGCGCCGGCGCATGCACACCGGCACCCTCATCGCTCCCCTCAGTGGCTTAGTGCTGAGCAGTTCTCACCAATAGTCCGATTGGCGCCCGTCAGCTTGATTTCCTGGCCAGCGATGCCGCAGCCCACATCCTGCCGAGATCCGGACATAACCACTCGGCCTCGGCGAGCGATGACGTAGCCGTCCACCTCTGTCCGTCCGGCAGTAATCTTGATAGCCCTTCGGCTGTTTTCGTTGGTAAAGAAGGCCAGGCCGTCCACAAACGGCGTGATCTTGTGTCGATTACCCTTGATGCTGATCTTGTGGTTCGACACGACGGTCACGTTCACCTCAACCCGCGAGCCTTTAACCTCCACGTCGCAGGGCACCCAATAGAGGCCCGGTGCAGCAGTTTTCTTCAGCTGCCACTTGCCTTTGCTGCCGCAGACATGGCTCATATCGAAGAAGCTGCCGCCCACAGACTGAGCAACCGCGCCCCCAGGACGGTAGTCACCGATCAGATAGGTGAACGGCCAGTCGGCCCTTTCGATTTCCACGGGCGGGCTCTCAAAGGTATGCCCGTTGCCGTTAATGATCAGATCCTTGCCGTATCGAGTCGGCCCGTTCACGGTCTTGGCCTTACCAGCAATCTTGATGTCGCTGTTGCTGTGCAGTACGCCCGTGACGGATCCCGCGCCGCCAGCCCAGTCGATGCCGCTATCGCCGCCGTCCTGCGCCCAGACGCCCACGGGCCCGAGCACCGCAAACTCCAGCGTTTCTGACTGTTCATAGGCGCCACCAAAATCGGCTGTAACCAGCACCGCCGTGTAAGGCTGGGCAACCGCGTAAACGTGTTCGCCGGCGAAAGTCCAGCCGCCGTTCTCGGCCACCAGCGCCAGAGTCTCGGTAGTGCCGTCACCCCAGTCGATGCTGACCGTCTCGGTGAACTCAGCCAGGTCCGTAATCGAACCGGTCACCTCCAGCGGAATCCCCACGGAAATCTTGTCGTCGGAGGCCTCCACCGTCAGCGGCTCGACCACGTAGTAAACGTTGCTGACCGAACTTGGCGTGTTGCCGGCAAAATCCTGGGAGCTGACACCAAAGGTCTGCGCACCCGCGGTTGATGCCGGGACCTGCTGACCGTCCGCAACCGGAGCGGCACAGGATGCTGGCCCGGAGCCGGAGTCCAGACATTCGTAGTCTGCTGCCACGTCTTCACCGATCTCAATGAACTGACCGGGAGCCGGCGTTGCCAGGATCACGTCGGGTGACAGCGTGTCGATCAACACGTTGAAGGTGACGGTGTTGTCGCCGCCCACTTCCCGCACGGTGACAAAGTGCACACCCTCGCCAGTTACGGCGATGTCACCCGTCAGCGGCTGGAAGTTTGGCGAATCGACGGCAAACTCATACGCCACGCCGGGCGCTTGGTTGGTCACGCTGACGATCACCGGCTGGCTGCGGCTCCACTCACCGGGATTCACGTCGACACCGTTGGTGTCCTCCAGATCAATGCCGAAGGTGCCGTTGTTGCCGCCTCCGGGAGGTGGCGGCAGCGGCGTCTGTTCGGCCACGTAGAACGTCCCCTTGAACGTGCTGTTGGCAACGTTGCCGCCGCTGTCCAGGGCCTGGACGAGGTAGTCCACTTCGCCGTTGATCAGGCCGCTGTTGTTAACGGCGCCGCCGCCGGTCCAGGTGCTGCTGCTGCCGCTTTGGACAAGGTCTTCCAGCACCCAGGTCGAGTTCACGCCGTCGAAAGATTGGCGGTACAGGACCGCAACACGCGTCACCACGCCGGGTGAAGCGTCGGTCGCTTCGACGGTAAAGGCGGCCTGGAAACCGCTGCCGGCCTGGACAACGCTCGCGTTGATGTTGTCCAGCTCAGGACGGATATCGTCACCGCTGCTGTTCTTGGCCGCCGCGTTTTTCAGCGCCGTCACCGGTGCGGGCTGGTAGAAGACCTGCACGTCGACGCTCTCGAAGATTCGCTGCGTGCCGAAGTCTTCGCCGGCGTTGGACGTGTACTGCCCCGTGATGATGTTCAGCTGCTGGCGGTCTTCGAACGGGCCGGGGTCAGCCGGAACCCGATAGCCAACCACGTTGGTAAAGCTGGTCGGGAACACCACTTCGTCGGTTTCGATTTCCGGCTCCAGCGCCCCCTCGTCAATCACCGGACGGGCAAAGGCCATGTCAGGAACAATCTCATCCCGGGTCGTCAGACCCGTGATGAACGCGCTGCGCGCCACCTCACCCGGATTGTCGCTGGTCACGTCGACGCCGATGATCGGCTGGAGGGGCCGGTAGTGAACAAACTGCACGGCCCCCTCAACCGTTGTGCCCTCAGCGCTGTAGAGCCGGCCTTTGTCGGTGTTGACGAAGTCCACGTCGTAGTCGAGTGGCGAGGCCAGGCTGATCGAGGCTGACGCCAGACCGGAGATCGGGTCGTTCAGCGTCGGACGCAGCGTCGGCAGCGGGTCGTCGATCGGTGTCGGATTCTGGATCTGATACATCGGCAGGCCGAAGTAGACAGACGCCTGCAGCGCCTTGTAGTCGTACTCGCCGTAGACGCCCAGGTCGCTGAAATACTCCTGCTTGGCAAAGGCGTGGGCCTGGCCCGCGGTGACGTTGCCATTGAGGTTACGGGCAAAGTTCGCCAGCAGCCGTTCGGTCAGCGCGAGCGCCACCGTATCACCCAGACCGTAAGCCGCCTGGCCAACGTAAACCGCACCAAGGCTGTTCAGCGTCTGCGACCAATCCTGCGAGGACTGCGTGGGCGGCACCGAAATGTCGGCGACGTTGATGCCCGAGTGACAGCCCACCGTAAACCAGACACGACCCGTCAGATCGTTGCCGGTGAGGTCACCGACGTTGATCAGGTTGGTCGAGTAGTTTCCTGACGCATCACCGCTGGAAGGCAGCGCCTCGTCATAGTCGAAGTGCATGTTGAAGGACACGACGTCTCTGGCGGTGTTGTTGGTCAACCCCGCGGCCGTCAGGAAGTCCACCCGATCCCAGGGATCAGCGGCGTTGGGGAAGTCGATCAGCGGCGTCGACTCCAGCCCGTAGCTGCCAAACGTCTGCTGGATATCGGTCGACGCATCGGCAATGAAGTCATAGCCGGCTGACAGCGCCGTCGTCGGCGTCAGCACGCCTCCGGACAGCACGTAGTTTTCCGCTGCCGTCTGAATGTCCTCCGCCGACTCCACCAGTCGCCCGACCGCCAGCTCCGGCACGTTCAGGAAGCGGTTGAACCAGCGGACCGGGTCGATATCGCCGTAGGTGTCGTCCGACAGGAAGTTACGGTTGATCATCGAGCCGAACAGCGCGTTGTCGGCAAACGTGGTCGCAAAGGTGGACTCGTTGGCAATGGCCGTCTCGTCACCCTTACGCTGGAACGGGATCACCTCATCGGAACCCACAATGGTCACGTAGGCAAGCTGCGGAGAGGTTGCCCGCTGCTGTTCCAGGTAGGCCGTAATGGCGTTGACCACGTTGTTGGCGGCGTCCACGTCGCACGGATCGAGGTCCCAGGCCGCGTAATTTACGCCGGCGATGGTGGATACGTCCACCACAACACCGTCGACGATACCCGGAGCGCTGACCAAAGCGTTGATCGCTGCCAGCGCTTCGTCTGCCGCTACAGCACCGCCGCCGTTCAGCGCTTCTTCGCTCTGCGCCAGACGCTGCCAGTTCACCAGGAACACCGCGTTGGTCGCCGGCGTCCAGCTGCCGGCCGCGGTCCAGGTCTGCGGACCGGTAGCGGTCCCGGGCCAGGTTCGGGACGGGCACTGCGTCACCGGCACCTCCGGCGTGACCTTGATCCGCAGGGTGTACGGATCGTCAGACACCGAGCCGTTGTAGCCCGATACCTGAATGGTGAACGGATCGCCGTCGGAGATCGCTGAGACCTCCTCGTCGTTGTTGTCCCGGTTGGTCGACAGCGACGACAGCGGCAGGACACCGATGTTGATGTCTTCCAGCGAATCCGGTTCCTCCGTCTGGTTGCCGGCGAAGTTGATGCCGTCATCCTCAAACGGAATGGAGTCGAGCGACGCGGCTTCCACCAGCTGGCCCTTGGCCTCAATGGCCGACAGGGGCTCATAAAGCAGGAGATCGTTGTCGCCCGTCGGGTTACTCATAAACACCGTAATCCGGCTGCCTTTCGGCGGCGCGCCGATGCGGAAGTAATCGTTGTCATCCGGCGTGCTGATGTGCCCGAGGATGAGCTGATCCGGATCGGGCGTCGGCGGGAAATTGATGTTGTCCGACTCGTTAATAAAGCTCGGAACTACCTCGACAGCCGCCGCGGTGGCGTCGGCCGTAGCTGCGGGCACACCACCTAAGTCCAGGCTGGCCTCGGCCGGGAAGTCGCCCAGCGTCAGCGGCGGCACGGCCACAAACTGCAGCGTGTTGTCGCTGAAGGCGCCGGGATCGACCGGGCCGAAACTCATCGTGACCGTGCCTTCCCCCGCGTTGGGGGTCATGACCGGATCAGGCACCGGCGACATCATCGTGCTGCCACCACCCTGGCTCTGGGTCATGAACTGCGTAGAGCCCGGCACCAGGTAGAACTGGTCCGACACGGTCACGTTCACCGTCACCGGCTCGACCAGCGTGCCGTTGAGCTCGAAGTCGACGGCGTAGCCAATAAAGTTGTCCGCCGCAAACTCCTGCGGATTGAGCTCCGACAGCGAGAGGTTTTCCCACGGGAAGTCGGAACGCAGCACGAGCGATATGAGCAGCTGGCCAAAGGTCAGGTTGCCCGGATTGGCCACCTCACCGAGGGTCTCCGGGTCACCCGGCTCGATGCCAAACAGATACTCCAGCGTGAAAGCGTCGAGCAGTTCGCCGTAAAGGATGTCGCCGAACTGGGGCGACGGGAAGAACGACGACAGCGGTGCGTCCGCGATCACCTGGCCGGCGACAAAAGCGTCGCCAACGGTGGTGCAGCCTTCGCATGCGACGCCGCCGATCAGGAACGACGACAGCGGGAACGATGACAGCGGCAGCGACGACAGCGGCGACCCGAGGATGTCGAACGATGACATCGGGAACGATGACAGCGGCGCGCCGTTAATCTCCAGCGAAGACAGCGGGAACGAAGACAGCGGCAGCGACGACAGCGGGAACGAAGACAGCGGGAAGGACGACAGCGGCGTCGCGGCAAACGTTGACTCGCCGGCCGCCAGCAGCGCCGTGATCAGCTCACCGAAGTCGGATCCATTGTTCACACCCAGGTCACCACAGGTGGCCTGTCCCTCGGCGAGCGCGGCCGTGTCGTAAAAGTCGCAGAACAGCTGGCCACCCACGTCAAACGACGACAGCGGGAACGAGGACAGCGGGAACGACGACAGCGGCGCACCGGCCACGTCCGCAAAGTCGAGTTGGAATGACGACAGCGGCACGTTGGCGATGTCGAACGACGACAGCGGGAACGACGACAGCGGGGTTGCCGCCAGCGACGTAGTGCCGAGATCCCTTAGCGCGGATACCAGGTCCAGCAGGCCCGCGGTCGAAGGATCGATTCCCAAATCGGTGCAGGTTGGCTGGCTGTCGGCCTGCGCCAGCGCATTGTAGAAGTCGCAGAACGGCTCACCGCCCACCTCAAATGACGACAGCGGCAGCGACGACAGCGGGAACGATGACAGCGGGAATGACGACAGCGGCGCGGCCAGCAGGTCGAAAGACGACAGCGGGAACGACGACAGCGGGAATGACGATAACGGGAACGACGACAGCGGCAGCGACGATAACGGGAACGACGACAGCGGGAACGACGACAACGGGAACGACGACAGCGGCAGCGACGACAGCGGGAATGACGACAGCGGCGCTTCCGTGATGCCGAAAGACGACAGCGGGAAGGACGACAGCGGCAGGCTGGACAGCGGCAGCGACGAAAGCGGCGCGCTCTTCACCTGCAGGCTGACAACCGTATCGGTCGTCTGACAGTCCGTGAATCCCTCTCCTGCCAGTTCACCACAAACGGTGCTGGTGCCGCCCGCGTTGGCCAGCCATTCGTCCAGGATACCGACCGTGATGCCGTCTCCCAGACTCAGCCCGGCCAGCGAAAGCGAAGACAGCGGAGACTGCTGAATCGCCAGCGATCCCAGCGTGATGTTGTCCAGTAGATCTGACGGCGCGTCCGGCGCTTCCAGCACCTGCTGCAGCGTGATGTTCTGCAGCGGCGCGCCGCTCAGCGACGGCACCTGCTCAATCACCTCTGCCCAGCCGCCCGGCTCGCTCAGGAGCGGGAATGACGAAAGCGGAAATGACGACAGCGGCGCACCGGTGACGGCAAACGACGACAGCGGAAAGGACGACAGTGGAAAGGAGGACAGCGGTGACGCCTGCAGATCCAGCGAAGACAGCGGGAACGATGACAGCGGGAACGACGACAGCGGCGCAGCCTCTGGCGGATTGGCGTTGTCGCCCACTACGCCGGTCAACGTTTCGATTGGAATATCGATCAGCGGGATGTTCTCGACACCCGGCTGGGTGACGCTGGTTGTGACGCTCAGCAGCGCGTTGTCGATGGTGGCCGGAATGGAGGATCCTTCGAAAGCGCCGATGTCGCAGCGTGGACCTTCGGGGCGATTGACGCCGCGCTGGTCGACCAATTCACATTTGGTCTCGTTCTCAAACAGGAAGTTGGAGATGCGCTGTTCACCGCCGATGCCCGTCAGGACGCTGGCCGCTCCGGTAAAGCCAACAAACACGTCGCCGTCGGCGTTTACGTCGGCCAGCGACAGGATGTCGACCGTTGCCGACACGTTGGGCAGCGCTGGCCTGGTCACGGTCAGACCCGACTGCTCAGCCAGTCTGACTTCGAGCAGGTTGGTATCGGCGTCGTAGTCGAGCCAAACGTTCCAGCGGTTGCCGCTGGACAGGACGCCGCGACTGCCAAAATACTGAACCGCAATGCTGTCCATGCTGCCGTTGACGTTGATGCCGACGTGGTCCTCATCGAGCTCGTTGGCGCCGACACCCTCACCGTTCAGCCAGGTATCAAACTCGACGGAAACGCCAGGTACCTGCGGACCGGCGGGCTGGTAGCCTGGCTGGCCGAGGTCGTCGAACGAGCCGATACCCAGCGCGCCGCCGCCATCGGTAAGCAGCGTCGGATCATCGGTAAAGGTAATGGTCAGGCCGTCTGCCGCATTCCCCCCTGAGCCTGGGACAATCCGGAAGGAGAACAGGGCCTCGAAGTCGGACGTCACGTCCACCGGGTTGGTCAGGTAGGCAGAACCAACGGTTCCGCCGGCGTTTGAGCCGGCCAGCAGAATTTCATTGCCCGGCTGCAACGGCGACTGATTGTCGACCAGCGTCGTTGAACCCCGGGTCGTAAAATCCGCCAGGTCGGGGAAATCGAAAAACACCACCTCGGATGGCCCACCGGCGTCCTGCGCCGGGCTGCCGGGCAGCAGCGCATGGGTTTCCGTCGGTCCGCCGTTGTCGGCGAGCAGGCCAATCAGCGGGTCGCCGATAAGGTCGTTCGGCGCAAGGATCTGGCACGGATTGACGTCGTAGATGTTGAAACCACCTGACAGCACCTGGTCGCAGTCGCTTGTCACGCCCGTATTGCCGGAAAAGAGGCTGTTGCGAAAATTTAGCGGCCCCTGTCCGATTTCGGCATAGAGCGCTCCTGCGTCGGGCGCCGTATTGAACGCAAAGGTCACGTTGTTGACGTTGGCACTGCCTCCGGCAAACACGGCAACCGCGCCGCCGTCGCCGGTGTTTCCGGGCCCTGGATTGACCACATTGCCGCTGAGCGTGCTGTTGGAGAGGTTCAGTGTGCCCGTCGAGGCGATGGCGCCGCCGCGGGGCTCAACGTTCGCATCAGTCACCGAGTTGGAGACCAGGGTCGAACGCGCCACGGACAGGATGCCCTCGTTGTAGATGGCGCCACCGTCTCCGGAGTTCGATCCGCTGATGGTGGAGTCAGCCAGGATCAGCTCCAGCGTCGCTGCGTTATAGATTGCGCCGCCCTGACCTGCACCATCCCCGGCTTCAGTCGCCAGGTTGTTGATGAACTGCGTGTCTTCGATGAGCCCGATGACCCCGCGGAACTCCAGCGCACCGCCCTGGCCGGAAAAGCTCAGCCCGCCTTCGCCAACCGTATTGCCGACCAGGAGACCATCAAAGAGCTGCATCTGGCCCGTGCCGGGAGCGTCCAGCGCAATCGCGCCACCGGCACTGCGGGCCGTATTGGTCTCGAATACGTCGGTGTTCGACACCAGCGTCGACGCAAAAATGGCGCCGCCGTTAACCGTGGTGGAGTTGTTTCTGAAGGTGTTGTCAGTTGAGTTCAGCGTTCCCAGCGGGGACCGGATCGCACCGCCCGGACCAAAAGGCGCCACGTTGGTGAGGAACGACGAGTTGGTGATCGTGGCGCCGAGCACGAGGTTGATCGCGCCCCCGCCGCCGCCCGCATCGTTAGCCTCAAAGGTGGTGTCGTTGATGGTCGCTGGGCCACCGGCGATGTTGATGGCGCCACCCTGCCCGCTGTTGGGATCGGCAGAGTTCAGGTTCATGAAACCACAGTCCATGTTGAGACTGCTGGCCAGCGACTCCTGGTGGATGCCGCCACCGTTGACCGCCGAGTTGTCGGAGAACTGGGTGTAGGTCACCGTGAGCGCGGCCTGCGTCCAGAGCCCACCACCGTTGCCGTTCACCGCCTGGTTGTTAGAAATAAAGTTGGTCCCCTGGCCCACCGGCGCAGGAATCGTGCAGGCCGGCGCACCGATCTGCAGCGTAGACGCCTGCGAGTAGATTCCGCCGCCGTCGTTGTCGGCAATGTTGTTGGCGATAATCGTGTTGTTGATCACCACCGTCTGGCTGCCGTCGAGGTAAATGCCGCCACCATTGCTCCCGGCAGAGTTGCTGAGAATTTCGCTGTTGGTCAGCGTCAAGTTGCTGCTGGACTCAACAAAGATTCCGCCGCCGACAACGCCGGCGCTGTTGTTGTCGATCCGAACGTTGTCGAGCACTACGTCGAGAAACGGACTCTGGATATCGATGCCCGCACCCTGGCCGGCAAAATCTGCACCGGTCACGCGAATGCCGGTCATGGTGAAGCTCTCGGTCGCGAACACGCCCTGCGTGCCTAGCCCGGTCACGTCGATGACCACGTTGTCCGGTCCGGAACCCTGCAGCGTGATGCCGCTGTTCGCCAGCGTGATGGACTCGGTGTAGGTACCATCGGGCACCACCACGGTCCCGCCCGGCGCCGCCGCGTCGATTAACGCCTGCAGGGGTCCAACACTCGGCTGTAGCTCAAACGCACCCGCATCACAGGCGTTCAGCTGGGGCCTGGACACACCGCGCTGGTCGGTTGTAGTCCCGGTGCCGCCGCAGGTCGGATCGTTCAAGCCGGAGTCGACGGCCGGGCTGGACGGATCCAGCGCCCGGGTCAAGGTAGGTCCACCGTTATCCTGCAGCGGGCCCAACAATGGTTCCAGAGGTGAGGCGGGGGTTCCCCACTGGTCACCCACCGCCTGGAGCGCGCCGCAGTTCAAATCGCTGCGCAGGATGTTGTAGCCAGCAGACACGACACTTGTGCTGTCGCCGAGGCAATTCTGGCCACCCTGGTTAAACGCCAGCAGGCTGTTGCTGATGGTGGCGATGCCGCTAACGGGACCCACTTCGCCCCACAGGCCGGTCCGGTAGTTGTTGGAAATGGTGCTGAGAGTGGCGTTGACCGTGTACGGCGTTCCAGAGCCCCTCTGCACTGCGATGGCGCCAACGCCCACGCTGTCAGACAGCGTGACGTTGAGCATATCAATGGCACCCCGGGAGTAGACGCCGCCGATGGTGGCGATGCCGCCGAAGACCTGAAACTCGAGGTCGAAACTTCCCGTCGTTTCGGTGCAGCGATAGCCTGCGCCGTCAGGATAGGAATTGAGAGAATTCACGATGAAAGATCGCGATCCAGGAAAGTTCATTTCCACGGCGTAGGTTGCGCCCACGGCAACGCTGATGGGAGCATCCAGCGTAAAGTCCAGATCGAGATTGGTGCCTGAAGGCGTTCCCTGGGGAATCAGCGCGCTTGCGTTGGCAATGACTGGACCGGTCGGCCCGCCGCTGCGCACAACGCCGGTTACCGGGATGTCGGTAGCGACTACGCCGGTATTTCCCACCGCATTCAGAAAGCGGAACCCTGACAGCGCCTCCTGCGTCGCCACAAAGGTCTGGCCGACAAAGCCGCGTTGGAGGGTAGGACTAAAGCAGCTGCTCCCCGGGAGATCGGGGTTGCCATAATTGTCAACGGCCAGGATGGGGTTAACCCCTGCGTTACGGATAATGGCCGAGTCGACGATATTGATGGCGCCGTCGGAGGTCGCAGCCACGGAACCACCAGCCGGGCTGCGTGACCAGTTCTGGTCAACGTTTACCCGGGTCAGGTTGAGGACGGAGGTGATGCCCACGGAGAGTACCGCGGCGCCCTCGCCGTCGGTGCTGTTCTGAATAAACTCGGTGTCGGTCACGTTGACGGTCGCATTAACGCTCGCCAGGCCACCCCCGGCCGCCTGGGCGGTGTTGTTTTCCAGCCGCGAACCGTTCAGGTCGAGGCTGGCGTCCTGCACTAAGATCCCGCCACCCAGATCAGCACCGACCACCAGGCCGTTGATCAGCACAACGTCGTTGATCGTGGCAACCGTACTGGCATTAATCACCGCTATGCCGCGATCGCCATCGGCGTCTACCAGCGAGTCGTTGAAGTCAAGCGTCAGGCTACGGTCGACCAACAGCGGCGTGGTCAGTACGTAGGTGTCATTGAGTATGTTCAGCGTGTCGCCCGCAACAACGGTGCCGTTATCCGCTAGGGCAGCCTCTGGCGAGTCATATGCACAAGGTGCGGACGGGTTGCCCGGCGGACACACCGTATGGGTTGTTTGGGCTTGCACACCAACACTTAGGGAAAGCAGCAGCAAGGCTAAGGGAGAAAGTACCAGGAGTCGTCCACACAGGGAGACTCCACGACCAGAAAGACCGCGGTTACGCATGACGTACATCCTTTCGTTGACCCACACAACGCCAGCTCAAACCGGGATTCTTAGGCCGCGCACTTGCGGCGGTGAACCTCTTTTTTGAAATGTTTGGCAGCCTGTCAATTATCCCTCGTGGCACGGTGCCGCCCGGTATACTCCACGTTGCGATCATTCAACGGGAGGTTGCAAACGCTGCTGACACGCCATGGACCGGCTCGCACCATTCATACTGTTCCTGCTGCTCCTGGCATCGAACGCCTGGTCTCAGGAATCTTTCCTGAAACAAGAGCACTGGCTGCTCGACCATTTCGACGTGGACGACGACCTGCCGGTGAACGGCGTCAACGCGCTCGCCTGGGGGCCCGAGGGTTATCTTTGGATTGCCACCTTTGATGGGCTGGCGCGGTTCGACGGCGAGCAGTTTGTCGTGTTCGATCGAGCCTCCAATCCCGAGCTGCCCGGCAATCGGTTTGTGCGCATGCTCTGGTCTCATGGCTACCTGTGGATCGAGACGGCGGACCAACGGCTGGTGCGCATGTCTTCACAGGGTAAGTTCGAGCTGGTGGACGAATCGCTGGGCCTACCCCACCCACAGGTCGGTCGGCTGCTGGCAACCGATTGGGCGCTCTATGTCGGAACGCTGGCTGGCGTGGCCAAGCTGCGGTCGGACGGCACCTTTGAGCCGTTTGTCGAGTCGTTCACCGGCCCCGTCCAGTCGCTGGCTCACTGGCCCAACGAGGGACTCGCTGCCGGCACCAAGAACGGGCAGCTGGTGTTGCTCAAGGAGGGCCGGCCACCACGCTCACTTCCCATGCCTAGAGGGCTCGGAGGGATCAGCAGCCTCGCCTACTTCGAAGGCCTGATGGCGGTTGGTGCGTCCGGCGGCGCCGCGCTGCTGGACCGCACCGGTATCCAGAACTTTTACGCCGTGGAACAGGGACCCATGGAGTCGGTGCGGGTCATCGCGGCCGAAGATCGCCTGCTCGCTTTTGCCTACCCCAATCAGCTCCGCTGGGAGGAAAACCGCTGGGTGCGGACCGGATCGATGCCGCGGCACCCGATCGATGCTGGCGCGATGATCATGCAAAGCGTCGACGGCGCCTGGTGGAACAACCACCTGTACGAGCTTGAGCGAAACGGTCAGACCGTGTTCGAGACCGACAGCATCATCAGCGATTTTGTCACGTCCGAGGACAACCACGCCTGGATTGCGACCAACGGGGCCGGGCTTTTTCGCTTGCGGCCGCGTCCGGTGTTAAACGTCGGCCAGGAACAGGGCCTGACCAACGACAACCTCTACGCCGTCACCCAGGAAAACGACAGGCTGCTGGCGGGTAGCGTAGACCCGGTGGCGTATCAGGTGTCCTTGGCAGGCTCGGACGTCGTCGTTGACCCACTTGAAGCCGAAGATGGCTATTACACCTTCCTGACCGATAGCCAGGGCAACCGGTGGCGCGCCGGCGCCCGCATCTGCGTAGCTGCACAGGGACAGGACGACTGTCGGAACATTGATTCCCTGACCAACGTTCAGCGCCATCAGTTCGTCTATGCGCTGCTGGAAGACTCCAAAGGCAACATGTGGGTCGGTGCGGAGCAGTCTCTGGCCCTGCGGGACGAAACGAACCTGTGGAGACTGGTCGAACTGCCCTGGGAGAAGCTGGAAGTCGGCTTTCGCACCGGCCTCGAAACGCCCGACGGAACGGTCTGGTTCGGCACCAGCGGCGGCGGGATTGTGCTGTTAGATGAGGGTGACGCAACACGTGTGATCGATACCAGCGCCGGCCTGTCATCCAACCGTATCCGGTCTCTGTACTTCGACGCTGAAGCCAAGTCGGTGTGGGCGGGCACCGAGGACGGTGGCATCTGCCGCATACGGAGCTGGCAAACCGCGCCCGACATCAGCTGCATCTCCACCCGGCAGGGACTATGGAGCGACGGCGTGCACAAGATGCTCGACGACAGCCAGGGGCGACTGTGGATGTCCAGCAACGACGGCCTTTTCTATGCCACAAAAAGCTCGCTGAACGCGGTGGCTGACGGCACTGCCGACTGGCTGCTGGGCATGGCGTTTGACGATAGTGACGGCATGGCGAACCGGGAAGCCAACGGCGGCGGCCAGAACGCCGGCGTCAAAACCGACGACGGCTGGCTCTGGTTTCCGACTCAGGCGGGTCTTGCCGGCATCAAGCCCGCCGACGTGGCGGCGCCTGCAAAGACCCGCGTTCGAATTGACGCCATCCTTTATGACTCGGTGCCGCATCAGGCCAGCCGCTCTTTCGAGATACAGCCTGAGAACCGAAACGTGGAAATCCGCTACTCCGCAGCCAGCTTCGGCAATCGCAAACGCATTCGCTATCGCTATCGGCTGGGCGGTTCGGGCAGCGCCTGGCTCGACGCCGGGCAGCGGACCTTCGCCAGCCTGACGTCGCTGCCGGCGGGCACCGTGGTCTTTGAGGTGGAGGCCAGCGGCGAAGACGGCGGCTGGTCGGGAGAATCTGATCGGCTGACGCTCCAGGTTCTGCCCCACCTACATGAGACGCTGGGCTTCCGGATCTTCCTGGCGCTGCTGGCAACCAGCCTGATTCTGACCGCCGCCTGGTGGCGAATCCGGCAGCTCAGCGTGCGCCAGCGCGAGCTCCAGCTCGCCGTCGATGAACGCACCAGCGAACTCTCCAGGGCGGTGGAACAGATCAGCCGGCAGAAAGACGAAATCGAAGCCAGCGCCAAGGCCCGGACCCGGCTTTTTGGCAGCATCAGTCACGAGCTTCGAACGCCGCTGTCGCTGATTCTCGGGCCGCTCGAGGAGCGGTCACGAAGGCAGCGACCGGTGACCGCAGAAGATGAATCGATGATGCTGCGAAACGCGCGCCGGCTGAGCCGGATGGTTGACCAGATTCTTGACCTGGAACGGGTGGAGTCCGGGGTGATGGCGCTGAACCTTGAACCCATCAGCTGTGGCGCGCTGGTTCGCGCAGTTGCCGGACCCTTTTCCCAGCTGGCCGCTGACAAATGCCTCGCCTGGAAACTGGAAATTGCCAATGGATGCCCCGTGCTCGGAGACCGCGAACAGCTGGAAAAGGTGTTTTCCAACCTGTTCTCCAACGCCGTCAAATACACGCCAAAAGGCGGTCATATTCATGTCTCCTGCAAAACCATCGATGGCCGTGTCCTGATCTCGGTCGAAGACTCCGGACCAGGCATTGCGAAGTCAGACCGAGCTGAAGCTTTCGCCCGTTTTTCTCGACTGAAGCGCGATGCTCGCGAGCCGGGCACGGGCATCGGCCTTTCCCTGGTCCAGGAGCTGGTCGAGCTGCATCAGGGCACGGTCAGCATCAAGACCAGCGAAGCCCTGGGTGGTGCAAAGCTGATGCTGGAGCTCCCCGCTGTCGAGGCCTTCAGGGAGCCGGCGGTCACCCCGACCGGGCAGCGCAAAGTGCTGGTGGTGGACGACAATCCGGACCTGAGATCCTACGTGGCCTCGATCCTCAGCGAGAGTTTTATTGTGCTGCAAGCCGCCGGCGGCGTGGCGGGACTTAACCTGGCCCGGAAGCAGCTCCCCGACGTCATCGTCACCGACGTCATGATGCCGGACCTTGACGGCATAGCCATGGTGTCGGAGCTGCGAGCCGGCGGGGACGAGGCAGCAATTCCAGTCGTGTTTTTGACCGCCCGCGGTGGCGCCAACGACGAGATTGCGGCGCTGGCGGCCGGCGGTGATCAGTTTCTGGCGAAGCCGTTTGACAGCGAGATTCTTCTGGCACGCGTCAACGCGGTGATGGCCAGCGCAGACCGACTGCGAGGCCGACCGCTGCCCGCCGGGCCGACATGCGAGCAGGACGCAAAGCCCGAAGCGCGGCCCGAACTGGAGCAGCGCATTCGTAGTTTTGTCCTGGAGCATCTGGACGATCCGGAACTCAGCGTCAGCGCCATCGCCTCGGCTCTGGGAATGAGCCGATCCAATCTGTTCCGCCAGGTCAAAAGCGAACTGCAGACAACCCCGACGCTGCTCATTCGACGCATTCGCCTGGAGACCGCCCGCGCGTGGCTCGACGACATGGACCTGTCGATTTCAGAAATTGGGTACGGCGCAGGCTTTTCTTCTTTATCCAGCTTCGGGCGAGCCTTCCGGGAGCAATATGGCATCAGCGCATCAGCCTATCGCCAGCGCCGGGTCGCTCCACGCGACAAGGCTGAAGTGACGGACGCGGGCGCTGCGTAAATCTCGTTTGGTCGGGTACCTGACGGGGCCCTCATCCTTTTTTTAAAATCGCTGGCAAGAAAAAACCTCGTCGTGGTTAGATGGTGGTCGTTGGACCAGTGATTCACCGATCATCCCGGTTGATCCGTGGCAGGTTGATTGGATTTGCTCCGCTGAAGAACGGATCTTTCACAGCACCGACATGGGTGTTTATCGAAAATTGAAGGCTTATGAACTTACTCGTAAACCGTCGAAACCTGGATCTAGCCCAGCTCGGAAAAGATCACCTTTGGCAGCTGCTCGATCAGGCGACCGCCGGCATGTGGGTATTGCAGCCGGAGACCGGCGCGGTGTGGTGGTCACCCACACTTTGGAAGACCTTTGGTTTTGATCCGCAGTCAGAGGAAACAACGCCCGACATTCTCGCGTTAACCCACCCGGTTGACAGGCAGCGACATCTGGACGCGGTGAATGACTCGATCAGGAGGCGCTCTGCCTACACGATCGAAGTCCGGATGTCTGATCGTAGTGGTGAATACCGCTGGCTGCAGGCTCACGGACTTTGGGTCGCTACAGAGGCCCTGGGGCACACCATGCTCGGCTTTGTCCATGACGTGACTGATCGAGTAAATGCGGTTGAGGAGAAGACCAGGAGCATTGCCCTGTTCAAGTCTTTTTTCGATCAGGCACCTGCGGCTGTGTTCATAAAGGATCGAAACAACCGCTATCTCTATGGCAATGCCATGGCCGCAGAAATGGCTGGCACAACGCTCGAACACTACATGAGCAAGTCGGCATTGGATCTTTTCACGACAAAAGCGGCACAGCAGGTACTGGATAACGATCGACGCGTCCTGGAGGAAAACCGCACAGTAAGCTGGATCGGAGAGGCGGAGATTGCATCCGGGACGACGCGCTACGTGTGGGACGTGAAATTTCCGGTGCAGGATATCGCCAGTGGCGAACGCTGCGTTGGCGGTTTTGCGCTCGACCTGACAGAACTTCACGAGACAAAGCAGAAGCTCGAGGTGGCACAGCGGCTCGAAAGCCTCGGCCTGCTGGCAAGCGGCATCGCCCATGACTTCAACAACCTGCTTTTCTCCATCGCGGGCAAAGCCGAGCTGGCGCTGGGCGCGGGAGACGAAGAGCGGCAGGAGCACCTCCAGACCATTCTCGCTGCTACGAATCACGCGGCAACGCTCTGCAAGCAGCTGCTTACGCTGGGAGGCAAAGCCCACAGCGCGTCCGAGGCGGTGGACGTGAAAAAGGTGCTGCTGGACAGCATGAACCTCTTCGAACTCACGCTGCAAAACCAGTGTCGACTTGAGACCGATCTGGCGGACGACTCGGGTGTGGTCCGAGCGGACGGGGGTCAGCTGCAGCAGATTGTCGTCAACCTCATTCTCAACGCCTGTCAGGCGTCAGCAAAAGACAGCCCGATAACGCTCTCCTGCTGTCGGACAGAGCTCGGCGCGTTTCGCGACGACGCAGACCCTCGCCTTCACTCCTGGCTGCCGGAAGACAGCAGGTCGGGCACCTGTATTGCTGTTGAAGACCGCGGGCACGGCATAGACTCGGCGCTGCTGGCCAGAATCTTTGAGCCCTACTTCAGCGACCAGGAGCGCGGACATGGGCTGGGGCTGGCAACCGTGATCGGCATCGTCAAAAGCTGCTCGGGCGCAGTACGCGTCAGCAGCCAGCCTGGGAAAGGAACGCGCTTTGAATGCTGTTTCCCGCATTTCGAAGCGACGCCGGAGAAAGCGGGTGAGCCGGTCAGTAAGAAGGAGCGGACACACACCATCCAGACCGCGCTGGTGATCGACGACGATGAACTCGTCGCGAATCTAACGCTGGCGATGCTGACGCGTACCGGCGTGAAGGGTGAGTCGTACACCGACAGCACCGAGGCTGTTGAGGTCCTGCGTGACAGGCATGGAGACTTTGATCTCGTGATCAGCGATATCTCCATGCCGGGCATTGCGGGAGGCGACGTGCTGAGGGTGGTACGTGAGCTGAACGAAACGTTGCCGCTGATCTTGTCGAGCGGCGACACCAGCAGGCTGATGAACCTTGGCGCAGATCCTTACACCTGGCTGCTGTCCAAACCCTGGTCCGCGGCAGACCTCAGCCGCCTGCTTTCTGAAATCAGCGCGGCTACCGGTACGAAGGGGCCCGAGGCAACCTAGGCCGAGCGGTTCTGATGACTCGACGGACGAATCTAGCCTTGGGCCTGGCGGCGCTGCTGGCAGCGCTCCTAGCCGTCTATCAGCTCGAGCGGGTCCGATCGGGTCTCGAGATAACGCGGCTCGCGGCCGGCGATACCCCGATGACGCTCTACCAGCTGCCCGACTCAACAGGCCCGCTTGTGGTCGTCGCCCACGGCTTTGCCGGATCCCGCCAGCTAATGCACGCCTTTTCGCTCAACCTGGCTCAGGCGGGCTATATCGTTTTGGCGTTCGATTTTGAGGGTCATGGTCGCAACCCCATACCGATGTCCGGAGACGTCACCCAGATCGACGGAACCACAGCCCTACTCGTGGCCGAAACCCGGCGGGTGCTCGAAGCCGGCCGCGACCTGCCAGGAGTCGACGGCCGCGCGGCACTGCTCGGACACTCCATGGCCACCGACATCATTGTTCGCGCAGCTTCAGACGAGCAGGAAGAGGGCCGTCCCGTGGACGCCGTTGTGGCGATCTCCATGTTCTCCGAGGCCGTGACGGCTCAGACCCCGGAACGGCTCCTGATGATCACGGGTCAATTTGAGTCGTACCTTCGCGAAGCAGCACTCACCGCGCTGCGCCAGCTCAGTCCAGACGCGGTGGCGGGTGAAACCGTTCGCGCCGGACAGGTTGAGCGTCGAGCGGTGGTCGCGCCGCGCGTGGAGCATGTCGGCGTCCTCTACAGCCAGACGGCGGTCAGCGAGGCCCGGGAGTGGCTGGATCGCACCTTTGATCGCACCAGCGAGCCTACGCTGAAACCTTTGGGCCTGTGGATTCTTCTTCTGCTGCTGTCGGTTGTGGTGCTGCTCCGCCCGATCGCCGGCCGTCTTCCTGCCGGCCCACAACCACCGCCCGCCGTATCCCGGCGCAGATTTATGTTGGCTGCCTGGTTACCCGCGCTGCTCGTACCCCTGGTTGCCACCACCGTCTACGTCGAGTTCCTCCCGGTCCTCGTCGCGGACTATCTGATGGTCCATCTGGTGTTGTACGGGCTGCTTCAGTGGGTGCTGCTCGGCGCCCCGTGGTCGGAGCTGCGCAAGCTCTCGTTATGGGGAACCGCGCTGCTCGTGGTCTGGGGCATCGGCGTCTTTGGTATCGCGCTGGATCGGTATGCCGCCAGCTTTATTCCAACCACCGAACGGCTGCCCCTGATCGCCGTGCTGGCGCTCGGCACAGTGCCGTTTATGGTCAGCGACAGCGTCATAACACAGGCCGGGCGAGCGGGCGTTTGGCGCCGCGTCGGGGCCCGGCTCGCTTTCATCGCGTCGCTGGTTGCTGCGGCAGCGCTGGACCCGGAGCGCCTCACTTTTGTGCTGATCATCCTGCCGGTGGTTGTGCTGTTCTTTCTGGTGCAGGGACTGATGGGCCGCTGGGTTGGCCAGCGCAGCGGCGCCACGTCAGCCGGTTTCGGGCTTGGGCTTTGCCTCGCCTGGGCGCTGGGCGTCAGCTTCCCACTGTTCGCCGGCGGCTGATCACCCAACTCTGACATCCCGACCGTCTCGCCGCGATGCGTCGTGACGCCTGATCTCTCAACTTTTTTTCGTTGGTTGTCGCTTCGGCAATCCGTTTGCGTTTGTCCGGATATACGGGGCAACAGCAGCCAGGGGAACGGATGACCCTACAGGCGCTGGCCCGAGGGGTGCCCCGTGACGCAAACAAAAGGAGAGCAACAATGAACAAAAGCAACTGCAAAACAACAAAGCCCACGACCGAATCAAAGGCTCTGGCGATGCTGCCAGGATTGATCATCGCGCTGCTGGCGCCCGGTCTGACGACCGCACAGGATCAGTCGATTACCGCGAGCTGGGACCAGGGTGAACTGGTTATCACCGGCACCGATCGCGATGACCAGATTACGGTCGCTGCCGAAGACGGAGTGATCTACGTGAACAACGGCCTCGTTGAGGTCACGGGCGGCGTGCCGCGGCTCGCTGATACGGCGTTGATCAAGGTCGCCGGCCTGAGAGGAGACGATCTCATCGCCCTGAACGAGTGGCAGGCGCCGTTGCCTGACGCGCTGCTCGACGGCGGGGACGGAAACGACATTCTGCTCTCGGGCGCCGGTAACGACCTTTTGATTGGTGGGGCGGGCCGAGACTACCTGGCGGGCAACACCGGCAATGACACTGTCGAAGGCCAGGACGGCAGCGATCTGCTGATCGTCAACAACGGGGACGGCAGTGACTTCCTTGAGGGCGGCGAAGGCGACGACACGCTGCAGCTTCAGGGAAAGCTTGCCGAGCGGGATGAGATCGAACTGAGGTCTGACGGCTCTGTGATCTTTATCACCGACGCGACAACCGCAGGACCAGCCACCAGCGTCCAGGCGGTGGAAGCAATTCGCGTTAGTGGCCGGGGTGGTGACGATTCAATATCTGCCGAAGGCCTTGCCGCTAGCCTGGCGAAGCTGGACCTGGATGGTGGTGAAGGCAATGACCTGCTGATCGGTAGCGAAGGCGCAGACGTCCTGCGCGGCGGCGCCGGGAACGACACGCTGCTGGGCAACCGCGGCAACGACATCGTGCTCGGCCAGGACGGTAACGACCTGCTGATCGTCAACAACGGGGACGGCAGCGACTTCCTGGAGGGCGGCGACGGCGACGATAGAGCCCAGCTGTTTGGCGCTGACGACGGGGCTGACGACGTCATGATCATGCCCGCAGCGGCCGGCGTCAGGGTTGAGGGGACGGCACCGTCAGCCTTCTCGCTCGACCTCAGCACCGTCGAGAATCTGGACGTCAACGGTCAGGGCGGCAGCGACGTGATCATCGGATCGGTGGGTTTGAACGGGTTGATTTCGCTCGACCTGGACGGCGGCGAAGGCAACGATCTGCTGATCGGTGGTGACGGGGCGGACGTGCTCAACGGTGGAGCGGGCAGACGCGACCGCTGCGAGCGAAACGGTGGCAGCGATCGGCTGATCAGCTGCGAGAAGGTTCGATAGTTGGAAACTCTGCCGGGGCCCAGCCGGGCTCCGGCATCCTGATCTTCAGGCTTAAGAGTTGCGGATGATCACCTTGCCCACGTGGCTGGATTGGTCCATAAACTCCAGAGCGGCAACCGCCTCCTCGAAGGCGAACTCCCTGGCGATCAGCGCCTTCATGCCGACCGCGTCAATCGCCCGAACCAGCTCTTCCATCATGGCGCGACTACCGTTGCTGATCGCTTTCATGGTGACGTTCTTGATGTAGAAGTCCGGCATGCTAAGGATTTTCTTGGGCCTCGGGCCGGTGCCGATCATCACAACGGTCGCGTTGACCGACGCCGCCTGCAGCGACTGATCCAGCGTTGGCCAGCCGACGTTTTCCAGCACAATGTTTGCGCCTTTGCCGCCCGTCAGCTCGGTCACGCGCTGCCCCCACTCCGGGGTCTTGCGGTAGTTAACCGTGATATCAACACCGTACTTTTCGCGCATCATCTCGAGCTTTTCGTCGCTCGACGAGGTAAGCACAACCCGCGCGCCGGCGGCTTTGGCCAGAATGATGCCCCAGCTGGAGACGCCGCCCGTACCCAGCGACAGCACGGTGTCACCCGACTTGACCTTGGCCACGTGGTAAAGCGCCTGCCAGGCGGTCAGCGCCGAACCCGACAGGGTGGCCGCGGTGGCGTCATCAACTGACGCCGGCACCTTGACCAGACCGTATTGGCTCAGGGTGGCGATTTCGGTCAGCCAACCGTCGACGGTGTTGCCAACGTCAGCTACGTAGTTCGCCGGCGTCCAGTCTCCGGACACCCAGCGAGGGAAATGAATGCTGGTGACGCGGTCCCCGACTTCAACGCGGCTGACTCCCGGCGCCACCGCCGTTACGACGCCCACACCTTCGCTGAGTGGAATCCGCTCGGGCTTCTTATCCTGCAGGAACCAGCCTCGGGTGATGGCTCGGTCGCGGCCGGCGATCCCGCTGGCCGCCACCTTGACCTGCACATGGCCGCCAGGGGGCGGCGTCAGCGGCCGGTCGACCAGCCGCATCGTGTTGAACGGTCCTTTTGGTCCAACCTCCCAGGCGCGGTAGGTCTGCCGGTCTGAGCCGGCAGACTGTCCCACAGCTTCCCGGGGAAGCTGACCCAGCACCCCGGCACCCGCCGCGGTCAGGGAGCCTTTTACAAAACTGCGTCGTTTCATGTCGTCTCCCTGACTGGCCGGATACCGGTCTCTGAATTAGAACCGGTACCGAGCGGTCAGGCCGTAGGTTCGCTGCTCACCCAGAGCCGCCACGTAGGCGTTGGAGAAACCGAGGAACAGCGAGTTGGACACATAACGCTCGTTCGCCAGGTTGCGGGCCCAGAGCGAGATATCCCAGTTGTCGTTGGAGACGCCAAGACGCGTATTCAGCAGCTGCCGAGACGGAACCCAGCCGGTGTTGAGCAGGCTCAGGAACTGGCGGGACTGGTAGGTAACGTCTGCGCGAGCGTAGTACTCCCAGCCGTCTCTCCAGTCGCCGTTGTACTGCGCCCCAAAGTTGGTTTGAAACTTGGGCGTCCGGTTCAGGTTGTTGCCGCCAATGTCGCCATTGGCGTTACAGACCACGTCATCACACCAGCCGTCGTTCGCCGCCTCAATAAAGATCGTGCCGCCGTCGAAGGTGGGGTCGTTGTAAGACAAGCCGTAGTTGAAAGTGATGTTGTCGGTGGGCTGCCAGATGCCGTCCACTTCAATACCCCACGTTGACGCGCCACCAACGTTGTCGATCACGACCGGGTCGTTAGCTGCGCCGCCGATAGCAGAGGTGTTGATCTGCAGGTCGGTCCAGTCGATATAGAACAGCGCCACGTTGGTCACCAGGGTGCCGTCAAGGAAGCGATTCTTTGATCCGACTTCGAACGTGATGTTGCTCTCTTCGTCGTAGCTCGCCTGCGACGGATCAACCGGGTTGCCGGAGCCACCGAGGATCGGACTGTTGAAGCCGCCGGCCTTGGTGCCCTCAGCAATGGAGAGATACAGCAGGTTTTGATCGGTCAGAGCATAGTCGACCGTGACCCGCGGCGTGAGGATGTTGAAGGTCTCCGAGGCAGCCGTGTTCGCCACGCCAATGGTTTCAACAAATTTGTCTTCCTGCGAGTAGCGAGCCTCAGCGCTGATCTTCAGCCGCCCGTCCATCAGGTTGAAGCCCACCTGACCAAAGATGGCGGTGGTTTCATCCGCAAAGAAATCCGGGTTGGCGTCAAAGTTGGGCAGCGAGGGAAGCGAATCAGTACCCAGCGGCTGCAGGAAGTAACCGATCGCCTCGTAGGTGTCGTCGGCTTCGTAGTAGAACAGGCCAACCTGCGCATCGATCAGGCCATCGGTCTGGTAGTTGAACCGGATCTCGTGAGAATCGGCCTCCAGACCACCGTTGGGCTGAGAGTCGAAGATCACGGCGCCGGGGAAGAAGTTCAGCAGCGAGTTCGGGTTACCCGAGCCGTTGAGCGCGTCGGGAATCGACTGACCGCCGGACCGCAGCCGCGAATCGGCGTTGCCGTACAGGTAGGTGACGTCCCACTCGTCGTTGATCTGATACTCAACGCGGAAGGTGGTGACTTCATTTACACCGCTTTGGCCAAACGACCGCGGATCGAAGATCAGGTTCTCGCCGTCAGCGCTGGCCGTGGTCGGCAGCGTCGTGTCGAGCTCGCCGCAGATGAGCGCGTTGTTCGCGCCAAGAAACGGCAGGCCGGGCTGGAACGTTGGCGAGCAGTTCAGGGAGTTTTCTTGGGCAAAGCCAAAGAACGCGATGCCGTCACGCCCCATGCGGGTGAAGATCGGCTGGGCTTCCTGTTCGATTTCCGTGCGGTAGTAGCCGAGCTCGACTTTCAGATCGTCGGTCGCCAGAAACGTCAGGTTGGCAGCGATGGTTTCGTTGTCGAAACCACCCAGATTGCCGTCCGTTCCGGGGCTGATGCCGCTGTTGGCCAGCGGGTGCGCGTTGCGCCAGGTGCCGTCATATTCCTGGGAGCCGTACGTGATACGGCCCAGGAGCTTGTCTTTGATGATCGGTCCCGCAACCGTCGCGCGCGCGGTCAGGAATTCCTCCGACCCGCCGGACAGCTCGAAGTCGCCCGTCAGTTCGTCGGTCGGCTTCTGGGTCACGTAGTTGATCGCGCCCGCAAACGAGTTCTGACCATACAGCGCGGACTGGGGGCCTTTCACAACCTCAACGCGCTCCAGGGCCACCATGCCGGTGTCGATCATATAGCTCCGCTGAAGGTAGACGCCGTCGAGGAAGGTCGCAACGTTCTGCACCGGGTTGCTCAGGCGAACCTGGGTCTGGCCACGGATAACCGGCGCTTCGAGCGCGCCCGAGAATTCCTCGAAAGCGAGACCAGGCGTGTATTTCGCGAGGTCTTCAAGGTTTTGAATGCCCCGAACTTCGAGATCTTGTTGTGAGAAGGCGCTGACGGAGATCGGAATGTCCTGCAGGTTCTCTTCCACCCGGCGGGCGGTCACGGTGATCTCTTCCAGCTGTGCCAGCGCGGGCTCAGCCACCATTACGGCGGAAATTATGGCTAGCGCCAGCGGGCGTTTAATCGGTGTGGTCATCTCGGGTCAGCTCCTTCGCGTTCGGGAAACAAAGTTACGACAGCGCGTATAAGGCCTCAGTATTGAGTGATCGGGCAACACAATTTGTCTATACCAGCTATAGAAAAAATCGCTTGATTGGTTTTGATCGCGATTTGAGCCGGCCGCATCGACAGTTCCGCCACACGATTTCCTTGTCCTGAGCCCCGAGAAGAGCATACCCGAAAGACACCGCCGACGTGTCAACCAAATGCCGGGCGGAACGTTGATGAGAGCATGAACCCAACCACAGGAGTACGTTCATGAATCACGGGAAACTTTCTTTGATGGCCGCCGCTCTGGCAGCGTTAACCCTCGGAACGGTCCACGCGCAGACCGGGACCGCCGCGGGAGATCGCACGCCGCTTGACGCTGACGGCGACGGCATGGTCTCGCAGGACGAGTTTCTGGCGGCCAGGCTGGCGAGGGCTGAGCGTCGCTTTGACCGGCTGGACAGCGATGAGGATGGCCAGATCACCGAAGCCGACCTGGCGGATCGCCCGGAGCCACCGGACGTGGACCGCGAAGCGCTGCGTGCGTGCATCGAGGAGACGCTTGGCGTTGAGCTTCCCGAGCGCCCGGAGCCCGGCTCCCGCTTCGACGCGGCCGACCTCAATGGCGATGGCGCCATCACGCTGGATGAGGCCCTAACGAACGCTGAGAGTCGCGCGGTCGAGCGATTCATGAATCTCGACGAAAATGCTGATGGCCAGCTGGAGCGCAGCGAGGTCCGGCGTCCGCTGCGTCGGGCCGCGCGCCTGCGGCAGGCTCGTCGGCAGTGCCTTCGCGAACAGCAGGAGGCCAATGATCTGCTCGGCGGTTAACCTCCCGTTACCCTGAACCGCCGAACAGCTGCGGCCTTGCCCCCGGACGGGCAAGGCCGTTTTTTATGTAGAAGACCGCAGCGGGCGCGCGGCTCGAAGCGCCTGACTTAGCGTCTCCCGATCACCGACATGATTGGCGAGAAGAAGGATCAGCTTGGCGTTCATGAGCTGCACCTCGTTCTCCTCAAGATCACGCTGAGCGTTGATGAGTTCTTCGTAAAAATCGTCCGGATCGGAAAGGTTTCGCTCAAGATTCAGCATGGTTATCGGGCCTCCCCTGGCTGCTCCCAGGCTGTCGCCGTGGCCATCGCCGCCTGGATGCGTTCGTTATCAAAACGGCGCCAGCGCGCTGCAACGTGCTGATCAGGCCGGATGAGGTATGTGGTTCCCAGCTTCAGATCAAATCGCTCTGCTAACAATCCTTCCGGATCACCGACATCGCCAGGCACGCTGACCACTTTCGCCTCCAGCTCCTGCCACCGGATAGGGTCACTGCCGCTCGAGTCGTCGACGTGGAGAACCGTAAAGTCATCGCCGAGCTGACTCAGCAGCCAATCGGGCCGACCTCCGACCTGAATCGGCGCGTCACTGCAGTTGGTGCCAGGATGCATCGCCCCGGCAAACTCATCACTGTCCGGCGTGTTCAGAGAAGAGTGCTTGTAGGGCGTTGGCGTCGACAGACGGCCGCTGTTGACCAGCGGTCTGGCAAAGTCGTGGGACTCCGCCAGCTCGAGCACAGCGTCGCGAAAAAACCGGCTGCTCCTGGACTTGGGAGAAATGAAGTCGGTCGAACGGGTTGAGTTTTTGATGTTGTCGTCCGCCGCGTAGGCCCGCTCCTCGTGATACGTGTCGATCAGCGACTCGGGGGCCCGTCCGTCCAGGACCAGCTTGAGTTTCCACGCCAGGTTGTCCACGTCCTGAATGCCGGTATTCGCCCCTCGAGCACCAAACGGCGAAACCTGGTGGGCTGAGTCGCCGGCAAACAGCACGTGGCCGTGGCGGAAGCTGTCGATCCGCCGGCAGGCAAACTGATAGACCGACGCCCACTCCAGCTCAAACTCCCGATCGTCTCCGAGCATCGCTTTCACTCGCGGGATAATGTTCTCGGGTTTGGTTTCCTCCACCGGGTCGGCATCCCAACCCAGCTGAAAATCCAGCCGCCAGACGTCGTCCGGCTGGCGATGCAGCAGCGTCGATTGACCCCGGTTGAAGGGCGGGTCGAACCAGAACCAGCGCTCCGGGGGGAAGTCGGCTTTCATCACCACGTCGGCGATCAGAAACCGGTCCTGGAAAAACTGGCCGACAAATTTAGCGCCCAGCATCTTTCTCACGTCGCTGTTCGCGCCGTCACAGGCAATCAGCCACCGACAGCCGGTGTGGAAAATGCCGTCGGGGGTTTCCACCGCAAGCTGCACCGCACCGTCTTCCTGCTGAACGCTCAAGACCCGGTGTTTGAAGTGCAGCTTGATCAGGTCGGGCTGACGCAGACACTCGTCGACCAGATACTCCTCCAGGTAGTACTGCTGCAGATTGATCATCGCCGGCATCTTGTGGCCAGGTTCGGGCAGCAGATCGAAGCTGTAGCTCAGCTGGTCCTGGAAAAACACTTTGCCCACCTGCCAGTCAACGCCCTTGGCAACCATGCGGTCACCACAGCCGAGTCGATCCCAGATCTCCAGCGGCCGCTTCGCGTAGCACACCGCGCGCGAGCCGACGCTGACGGTATCGTTGTCGTCGAACACCACCACCGGGATACCCCGGCTGGCGCAGTCCAGGGCGGCAGTGAGGCCGACAGGCCCTGCTCCGACAATGGCTACCGGGTGCGTCTTGTCAGCGCCGGTGAGCTGCTCCTCGGTCTGCACGTAGTCAAAGCGGGGATACTGATAGGTTTTGAGCATCGATCTACCCCCGGTCAGTCGGCGAACTCTTCGGCGTGAAGAAAGGCGGCCTGGCGAACGGTCGATTTGGTCGCGTCCCACTCCTCAAGCATCTCCGGAGCCAGCGCGTGAAGCTTTTCCATCACGCCGGGCTTTACCGTGTCGGCCGCCAGCTCAATTCGATGCCCATTGGGATCGAAAAAATAGATCGACTGAAAGATCTCGTGGTTAACAGGCCCGAGAACCTCAATGCCGTTCGCTTCCAGCCGCGCCTTCGCCTGTTCCAGGGCTTCAACGTCCGCCACTTTGAGCGCAAGGTGCTGAATCCATTCCGGTGTATTGGGATCTCTCCCCATTGGCGGAAGCGTCGGCGTCTCAAAAAAAGCCAGGATGTTGCCGTTACCGGCGTCCAGAAACACATGCATATAGGGATCCGGCTCCTTGGTCGACGGCACGTGGTCTTCCGAAATGGCGAGCACAAACCCCATCTCCAGATTGTCCTGATACCACTCGACGGTCTCTTTGGCGTTTTTGCAGCGGTAGGCCACGTGGTGAATTCGCTCAACGATCATGGCGGCAGTCCTGATTCCAGAAAGACTCTATTAGTAACATTGGTTACTATATTTTGTCAAAATCGTACTAGACCCCTGCATATGGCGCTGGAAAGCATCAGCTATTTCCCTGATCATAGTCACCAAGGTGACCATTTCGTTGACTGAGATGACCGATTCCGAACTCGATTTACAGACGTTTTTTCCCTATCGACTGTCGATCCTCTATGACGAAATCAGCCAGTCGGTTGCGCAGGTGTACGCCAAGCGCTACCGATTGACCCGACCGCAATGGCGGGTCCTGGCAACGCTGGGCAACAGTGAACCCCTGTCAGCGAAAGCGATTGCGGGCCTGACCCGGCTGGAGAAAATGCAGGTCAGCCGGGCGGTCGAGCAGCTCAATCAGAAAGGCCTGATCGACAAACAGTCAGACGAAAGCGACAAGCGCCATCTGCGCCTCGCGCTGACCAGCCGGGGGTTAAGCCTCTATCGGGAGATCGTGCCCCTGGTCTTGGCCCGCGAATCGTTTCTGCTGTCAGCCCTGTCAGCTGAAGAGCAGGAACGTTTTAAGGAAATGATGGAACGGCTCAGGGAAAAGTCCCAGGAGCTCAGAAGCTACGGCTGAGTCTCTTCAGAAGCATGCGAAGCTCAGGCTGGCAGGTCAGTCACGGCACCCGCCGCGAACTGAGCGTTTCGGAATCGGCTGGGAGACACGCCGCACCGTCGGGTAAAGGCGCGGGAGAACGAAGGGGCGCTGTCATACCCTACGCGGCAGCCAACCTGTTCTACGCTGGCGTCGGTTTCGGTCAGTAACCGGCAGGCCAGATTCATGCGCCACCTCGTGACGTAGGACATCACCGACTCTCCCATGACCTCGCGGAAGCGAGCGGCAAAGCGGGACGCAGACAGATTGACGCCGGCAGCCAGGCTGCCCACCGCGTGCTCCGCTTCCGGCGCTGCATGGATCGCCCGCAGCGCCGCCGCGATTTTTGGTTCGCGCATGCCACGAAACCAGCCTGGCTGGAGATGTGAACGCTGATCCAGATACTGTCGCAGCGACTCGGCGCACACCAGCTCCACCAGCCGGGACGCCATATAAGCCGATCCATCGCGGGTCATCCTCAGCTCCGCCAGCAAAAGCCTCATCAGCAGATCCAGCGTATGTCCTCCGAGGCCCGCAGCAGCGTCTGCGTGAATCACCGCAGGCAGAGCCTCGACAAAGGGGTTGCTGACCGTGTGATTAAGCAAGAACACACCACAGACCAGCTCGGTCGAACCGCCCTGCCCTCTGGCCGACAGCGGATTGACACTTTCCCGCAATAGTTCGGGAAACGGAACAACTCGTTCGGGCTCACCCTGGATCATGTGATGAGACTGGCTCCCGGTGCAGATCGCAATTTCACCGGCACGAACGATCAGCGGATCCGTGTTTTGTCGGTGCAGCTCAAAGCTCCCGCGACGAACGAAGTGAAACGGCACAACTCTGGACTGTCGGGGAGTCGCTAGCTCGCGGGCCAGCTCAACACCACCCGGAATAGCGATACCCCACGGAGGCTGGTACTCCTCGGCCAGCAAAATCTGGCCGCTGACCTTAAGAGAACTCAGCACGTCCCCCAGCGCATCTTGATGTTGTTTGTCCATCGATCTGTTTCTCCTGCCGTCATGCAGGCCGCAAGATCTGTCAGACCCCATCGACCGGCACCCAAATACCATGCCGCCTGAATCATACGAAAACATCAACTAAAAAGTCGTTTTGGGTAAGTTTTTAGCGATTATTGCTATTAAAAAACCCAAACAAGGATCTTACTGTAGCTCCTCAAACAAAATATAGGAGCTGTCCAATGTCGAGTTTGTTCTCCACGCCGGTGATGCTGGCGCTTGATGTACTGATGGTGGTTTACACCCTTTGGGTGCTTTCGCTCTCCCCGCGGACTCGCAGGGGGACAGGCTGGATTGGCGCCGGGCTGCTGGGCTGGCTCGCGATACTCTACGCATTGCTGTCCAGCAAAACCGCGTTTTCGCCGGAGATCTCGGGCCTGACTTTCTTTGGGGTCATCCTGTCGGGTGTCGGGCTCTTCGGCTTGGTACTGCTGGGTTTTGCGCCTGTCCGTCGCTACGTCCTGAGCCTGGACCAGCGTCAGCTCATGGTGTTCCAGGGAGTGCGTATTTTCTTCGGCGCAACCTTCCTCATCCAGGGCGGCCTGGGTCTGCTGCCGTCGGGTTTCGGCATGATCGATGGGCTGACCCATATCTCTGCGGGGTTCTTTGCGCTGATCGCCGCCTTTTCGCTATCCGCCTCAACCCAGGGGCGCCGTCGGGCCTGGTTCGCCAACCTATTTGGCCTGGCCGATATCCTGATCGTCGCCTCGTCCCTGGCGTTTGTTCTCCTGGATACGATCGGTCCACATCACCCAATGATGTACGCGGTATTTCTGCCGGCGCCATTGTGGCTGTGGGCGCACGTGCTGTCGATTTATCAGCTTCTGACGCGATCCGATCAGGCCTTCGACGCCGAACTTGCGGCTGAGAGTACGCCTGGGGCGTGAGTGAACCGGCGGGATCTGATGACAGCTCGCTAAAGGTCTTTGTTTTTGTCGTCCCAGATTTTTGGCTCCCACAGCTCAACCTTGTTGCCTTCCGGGTCCATCACCCAGAGAAATCGACCGTTTTCGTGAGACTCGGGGCCTTTGACAATCTCCACGCCACCCGCCTTGAGCTGGGCCAGCATGCCGTCCATGTCGTCGATGCGATAGTTGATCATGAAGCTGGCCTGGCTCGGTGCGAACCAGTCGGAATCGGGTGCAGCCGTGCACCAGACGGTCAGACCGCGGTCCTCCGCGGTGTCCTCAGGCCATTCGAGCGTTGCGTGGCCATATTCCTCAAGCTTCAACCCCAGATGTTTTGCGTACCACTGGCTGAGCGCTTTGCTGTCTTGCTTGGCCTGGATGAATACGCCGCCGATACCCGTGACCTTTGCCATCGTGGTTCTCCTCATGCGTCGTTGAATGACAGGCCTCATGTTACCCCGCCGGGGCGATGTGTATCGCTCGCCAGGGTTCCGGCAAACGCTCGCCCGCTTGGGATTTGCTGCGTACCGGAACTACGATAGGCGCATGGGGCTGATCTCTTCGCTGTTTGTCCATAAGGTTGTTGCCGCAGCGACGGCCTCTGACCCGGGCGATAACGCGCGGCGGAAGAGTCTTTTTGCGGCGGTGAAAATCGACCCCGATCAGCCGATCGACCCGAAGCTCATGGTGGAGGACGCGGCCTACTACGAACTGTGCGAGCGGGCGGTTCGAGAGGACCCTGAGGGGTTGTCGTTGTCCTTACGCGTTGGCGGATCGATGCGGTGCGACGACTACGGTGCGTTCGGCCTGGCCTGGAAAACCGCGCTGACGCTGCGAGGATCCTTTGCGCGGGCGGAGCGTTACGGTTTGGTCTTAACCAGCGTATCTACCTACGAGCTGCGCACCGAAAGCGGCCGGAATTTTATGATGCTGCATCGCAGCGGCGAGCGCAGCCTCGGTCTCCGCATTTCCAACGAACAGACCATTTCGGCCATCGCGCAGATCAGCCGGGAGGTCGCCCAGGAGCCGTTTGTACCCGAAGAAGTCTGGTTCATTCACGACGCGCCCAAGGACACTTCGGCCCACGAGTCGTACTTCGGGTGTCCGGTTCGGTTCTCGATGGACCGCGATGCGCTGGTGGTCAGCGAGCGCACGCTGGACGCGCCCAACAAACTGGGCGACAGCGGGGTCTCACAGTTCCTGGAGTCTCACCTGAACCAGGAGCTGGCGGACCTACCGTCGGAAGAGGCCTTGGCGAAACGCGTGCTCTCGCAGATCGCCGAGTCGCTGAGTGAAGGAATACCCACGATCAACAATGTTGCCTCAGCGTTGGGCATGAGCGGTAGAACGCTGCAGCGAAGGCTGGCCCAGGATGGCCACACCTTCCAGCAGCTGGTGACAACGGCGAGGCGTGATCTTGCGTTTCGGCTGCTGCGATTATCCAGCTACTCGCTGGTCGAGGTGGCTTTTCTGACGGGCTTTTCCGAACAGAGCGCATTCAACCGGGCTTTCAAGCGCTGGTCCGGACACACGCCCCGAAATTTCCAGCTGAGCGCTAACCCGGGCACTACCTAGGAGCGCCATCTGGCGTCCTCGGTCAAAACTCTGGCGCGCGACGTCAATCGTTTCATCGCCCCCGCTGCCATTCTGATGCCTTGTTCAACAGCAAGCGGAGCACGACAGCATGAACTCAGCAGCCAACACATCGGTTTCAGCAGAAACGCTAGTTATCGGAGCAACCGGCAAGACCGGATCTCGAATCGTCAGAAACCTGAGGCAGCGCGGACTCCCGGTTCGCAGCGGCTCGCGTTCAGCAACCCCACCTTTCGACTGGCAGAACCCCGCGGGCTGGGAGGCCTGTCTCGCGGGAATCAGATCGGTCTTTATCAGCTATGCGCCGGATCTGGCGGCACCCGGAGCGCGGGACTCAATTGCGGAGCTGATCGGCGCCGCCCGAGCGCAGGGCGTCGAGCGGGTGGTCATTCTGTCAGGACGTGGTGAGCCGGAGGCCCAGGCGTGCGAGCAGATTGTGATGAACAGCGGCCTTGAGTGGACGGTGGTCCGCGCGAGCTGGTTCAACCAGAATTTTTCTGAGGGGGCATTCGTGGATATGGTCAAAGGTGGCGAAATTCAGCTGCCTGCAGGCCAGATACCCGAGCCGTTCGTCGACGTGGACGACATAGCCGACGTGGCGACCGTCGCGCTCACCGAGGCCGGCCACAGCGGCCAGGTATACGAAGTGACCGGTCCGCGGTTGCTGACGTTTGATGACGTCGCCGCGGAGCTGTCCCACGCCACCGGCCGCTCGATCACCTTCCGAGAAATTCCTCACGACGCTTTTGTGGCAGGGGTTGCCAAATCCGGGGCGCCGGAAGTCGTGGCGTGGATGATGGACTACCTGTTTTCCGTGGTGCTGGATGGGCGCAACGCAAGTCTGACCGACGGCGTTCAGCGCGCTCTCGGGCGCGAGCCCAAAGACTTTGCCGACTACGCCCGCGAGGTGGCGGCGACAGGGCAATGGGAGGCCGCGGCATGACGCACTGGCTGTCGAAACTCATTTTGGGGTTCTCCGGTTTGGTGCTACTGGTGATCGGAGTGGCTCTACTGCTCGACCCGCTAGGCTTTGCCGCCAGCAACGGCGCGTTGCTGCCAAATGACGCCAGCGTCCTCTCCGAGGTTCGCGCACCCGGTGGTCTGCTGACGGTGGTCGGCCTGCTTATGCTGGCTTGCCTGTTTTCGGCACGGCATCTGCCCACAGGTTTATGGGCGGGTGGCGTGGTCTACTGCTCGTACGGCAGCGCCAGACTGCTTGGGCTGCTCATCGACGGCATGCCCTCATCCACGCTGGTTCAGGCGATGACCGTTGAGTGGATCATTGGTCTCGCCTGCTTTGCCGCTGCGGCACGACGGTCAATGGCGCAACGCGCAGTTTTCCAGGAAGAAGCTATAAGAGAGGGTCTGTCATGACGGGATGGCTGTTTTACGCAAGCCTGTGGCTGGGATTTGTCAGTGCCCTGGTCGGCGGTGTCTTTCTCAGCTTCTCGGACTTCGTTATGCGGGGCCTGGGGCAGGCCGGAGACCACGGCGGCGCTGACGCGATGCGTCAAATCAATCGCACCGTGATGCGTTCGATCTTTTTGACGGCTTTCCTGTCCCTGGTTCCTTTTTCGATCGCCTATGCATGGCTGGTGGCGACGCAGGGAGTGGGGCTTGGCCGCTTCTATGGCTTCGCAGCATGCGCCGTCTATGTGATCACCGTGTTTCTGACGACCATTGCCGCCAACGTACCGATGAATCAAAATCTCGACGCGATGCGGCCCGGTGAGTCTTCAACCCGCGAATATTGGCTGCACTACCTGAGAGTCTGGACCCGCTGGAATCACCTTAGAACGATTGGCTCGGTGGCCAGCTCCGCCTTGTTTTTGCTGGCGGCCAGCGCGTTTGCGGGGAGCCCCGGAGGGGGCTGAAATGCCTATCCGCTGGCGGTTGAGCGCAGCAAGGCGCTCAACCGTTTTGGTCTTTCACCGCGGTACTCAGTTTCGGCCGGCCATCACGCCTCCGTCCACGTCGAGCACCGTGCCGGTCACCCAGCCCGCGCCGTCGGAAAGCAGGTAGTCGATGGCGCTGGCGACGTCATCCGGCTTGCCGATGCGACCGATCGGGTGGAAGTCGTTGAAGCCGGCCAGCGCTTCGTCGACTTCAGCCGGATCGATAAAGGTCTCGTAGATCGGGGTAGCCACGACAGCCGGCGCCACGGCGTTCACGCGTATTCCCTGCTCACCCAGCTCCATGGCGAGATGTTGAGTCAGCGAGTGCAGGCCGGCCTTGGCCATGGAGTAGGCTGATGAGGGCGTCGCCTTGACGGCCTGCTTGGCCCACATTGAGCCGATGTTCACGATCGATCCACCGCCGTTTTTCTGCATATTTCTCGCCACGGCCTGCGTGATGAAGTAGGTCGCCTTATTCAGATTGAGATAGCTGTCGTAGTCAGCCTCCGTGTGCTCCAGAAAGGGTTTGGGGTTGAAGGTGCCGGCAGCGTTGACGAGATACCCGTAGGCTCGCGCATCCGTATCAATCGATGTAATCAGGGCCGACACGTCCTCATCCCGGTAAAGGTCTGCGGTAAAAATCTCGACCTGGCCAAGCTCGCTCAGCTCCGCCTGCGCTGTCTTCAGCCTGTCGACGCTACGACCCACAATGCGAACCGGGATCCCGCGTTCGAGCAGGGCTCGGGCGCTTGCCTTTCCCATGCCGGTGGTACCGCCGACAACCAGGGCCATTTTCTCGGGTGATGTTTGTTCATTCATAACGTTCTCCTCAGGTAATGCTATCTATCGATAGGTAGATTGAACGGGCAAAAAAATGTTCAGCCGGCCAGAGATCGCGAAAGCGCACGAAACGCCTTGATCCGGGCATCTTTGCCGTCGACGCGGTCGATCAACGTGGCGCCTTCAAGGCCGGACATGAAGATCGCGGCCAGCTGCGCCGCTGACAGGTCACTCTTGAGTTCAGTGGCGTGTGCAGCCAGTGTCTTTTCAAGCCACTGCTCAGAGACGCGAAAATACGCTCGGAGCGCCTGCTTCGCCCCGTCCCCCAGCGAACTGACTTCAGCCGCCATCATGCCGCAAAGGCAGATGTCATCCGCGGCGGCGACCTCAGCGAAAAGGTCGTTAAACCCGTCCAGCTTCGCCAAAAGAGTCTCGTTGTCCTGGTCAATGGAACGCAGCGCCGCTTCAAACGCCTCGGTGTAGGACCGGATCACGGCCTCGGCAAGATCATCCTTGGTGCGAAAGTGGTAGTGCACGCTGGACGACTTGACGCCCACCTGCTCGGCCAGCGTTCGAAAGCTTACGCTTTTGAACCCGTCTCCCTTGATCGCGCGAGTTGCGGCTTGTTCGATTTCGCTGCGTTTTGCAGACACGAATAGATCTCTTTAGTAACTGTTGCTGTGTAGTCTATCTACTGATAGATAGCACGTCAACCCAAAGGTGCGATCCCGACCGTTGTTGCCTCCCGGCAGCCGGAAACGCGAAGATGGGTATCGCTTCAGCCACCTCGGCTCCAGCCAAAGGAGAGACTCTCGTGCCAGCCTATGTCGTCGCCATGATGACGGTAGACAACCCGGAGACCTACCGGAAGTACACGGACCGGACGCCAGAAATCATCCGCCGCCATGGCGGGAGCTTTGTCACTCGCGGCGAAGCCATCCGCTGCCTCGAAGGCGAGGCGTACGAGGGACGAATGGTGATCCTGAAGTTCCCCTCCAAGTCCCACGTTGATGCGTGGTTCAACGACCCGGACTACAAGGAGGCTGTGAGCTTTCGACACGCCGCTTCCACCATGCACTACCTGATGGTTCAAGAGACAACCGATCAGGCAGGAACGCCTGCCGCGAATCTCTAACGAGCCTCGCGCAGCTTGTCGCGTCTGGCGCTTCTACGAAGGCTCCGGTAGGCTTCGCGGATGTTCTTAAAGGCGCCCTTCCTTGTTCTGACCCGCCTTGGATTCGCACTCGCTCTCCTGTCTGCCGTTCTCGCGGGCACCGCGGTCATCGCGGCCCCCACCCACTACGTCTTTCTTGAGATCAACAGCGGGACAGGCGGACAGCTGGCGCCGGACGTCCCGTTTTATCAGCTGCTGGATTTACCGCAGCGCGCGGCGAGTGCCATCCCTGCCCGTCGATGGCGAAGTGCTCTGGTTGCAGTTGACCGATCCGGCAGCGTCGTTGCTGCAGAGTCCACCGCCGCCCATCATTCGCCTCGATCGACGACCTCACTTTTGCTCAGAATTTCCCAGGCGGCGCAGGACGTGCAGGTTCAGTACTGGGACGCCACCGGATCGCTGCGCGGCAGCTGGCCGCTGCAGGAGCTGATCGACAGCGCCAAGCGGACAAGACCGGCCCGCAAAGGCACCCAGGCGATCGACGAAGCGCCGCTTAACCGGGTGAACCTGCTGATGCTCAGCGAGGGCTACACGGCCAGCGAGGAGGCCAAGTTCGAGGCCGACGTCGCCCGGGCGCTGGAGGGCTTCCTGTCAATTGAGCCCTACCGCTCCTACCGAGCGTTCCTCACGATCGAATCTTTTTTTGTTGCCTCGGCGGAATCCGGTGCCGACCACCCCGGGTGTTTCGACACCGATCCGCAGGCGCCCCTGGAAGTGGACACAGCCTTTGATGCCACCTTTTGTACTGCTGATGTCGACCGTCTGCTGACGGTGAATGAAGCGGCGGTTGCCCAGGCCGCAGCCGAAGCGCCCTTTTTCTGGGATCGTGTGGTTGTGGTGGTCAACGACAGCAGATACGGCGGCTCCGGCGGCTTCTTTCCGGTGATTTCGACCCACCCGCTGTCCCCCGAGCTGCTCATTCATGAGTGGGGACACTCCTTTTCGCGGCTGACCGACGAGTACGAGACCACGGCTCAGGTTTTTCCCTGCAGCGATGAGGATCTGTCACTGCCCCGCTGCGAACCCAACGCCACCGACGTGGTGGATCGCAATCGGATCAAATGGCGAAACTGGATCGAACCGACGACGGCCATTCCGACGCCTGCGACGTTCAACAATCGCGACGTCGTCGGACTTTTCGAGGGGGCACGCTACCAATCGAGGGGGATGTATCGACCGATCAGCCAGTGCGCTATGCGTTCGCTGGGCCAGGAGTTCTGCCCGGTCTGCGCCGAAACTTACGTGGCGACCCTTTACGACGGCGGCTGGGGGCTGCCGGCGGGCGGCGTCTCGGTGATCGAGCCAGGCAGCGCCAGCCCCGCAAGCGATTCGGCACTGGCGGTTTCGGTCGGCGAAACACTGACCCTGTCCGCCGAGCTCGTTGCGCCGGCTCATGGCGTCGAGACGCTTTGGAAGGTCGACGGCGTTATCGCGTCAGAGCCCGGTCTACGTGCGCCATCAGCGGCGGAAGGGGGCCCGCTGGTGGCCAGCTTCGATTTCCAGCCCCAGAGACCAGGACGCCATGAGCTGACGCTTGAGGTTGTCGACCGATCACCGTTTCTCGCGGGCGCGCTCAACGCCCCACAGCGCCTGTTTCGTCAGCAGTGGGTTGTAGAGGCCGGCGGGCTGTCCGTCTCTGGTCTGTGGTTTGACCCGGCGAGCGAAGGTGATGGGTTCAACGTGATTCAGGCCGATGGCGCGCTTACGGTGTTTTATTTCGGCTATGGCGCGGACGGGCAGAGGCTTTGGCTGGTCAGCGAGAGCGTCGCTGAGCCAATTGCCTCGGAAAGCCCGGTGACCCTCAACATGCTGGGTGCCGATGCCGGCACCTTTCAGGAGCCAGGGACGCCCGAGTCACTTGCAAGCTGGGGTTCCCTGACTGTCGAGTTTTCCGGCTGCGGTGAGGCGACCTTCGTCCTCGACGGCGCGGATGGCGAAAAGACTTTTCAGGCCGTGCGCCTGGCCGCAGTCCCACCTTCCGAGTGCTAGCAGCTCCGTTGCGACGCTGACGACGTTTGCTCCCACAGCTTCATCACGACGGACCCGACTATTCAATTGCAGACAAAGTCATCGTCAGCGAGTGGGCGGCAAACATCAGGCCAGCCGTTGGCGAGCCAATAGTCCAGCATCCCGGTATTTCGCACGAAGATTTTGAAATAGGGATGGTGTCGTGGCGCAGGCTGGATGTCGGACCAGATCTTTACGAAGGTGTCTTTATCCCGGTCAACATCGGCCTCAATGGCCTTGAGGGCCTTCTCCGTCTCGCCGGCAAACAGGCGGAGGACAATGACAAAATCACTGTCAGAGGCCGGCGCCGGAAACTCACTGACCCGGTCATCGACGGCTACGCTGTGATTGATCGCGTCGAGCAGGAACTGTGCGAATGGCCGAACCTCCGCTTCGGTGATGAATTCGAACGCAAAAAGATGTTCAGCAAAATCCAGCGACGCGGACAGCGTCCTTCCACGCTCCAGATCAATAGCGGCCCGGTTCAGCACGGCCGTCAGCCCTCCGAGGTTTTCGGAGCGCCGAAAGTGGAACTGAGCACTTTCCAGGTCGTGCATGGCCCAGTAGGCGTTGCCCATGATCAGCTCGAGGACGGCCGACTCGGGATCGACTTCCAACGCCCTTTCAGACAGCTCAACCGCCTGCTGAAAATACCCCAGATACATCAGCGCTTCGCTCTTCCACTGAAGCGCCGTCGTATTGTCGGGTTCCAGCTCCAGCGCTTTGGAAAACAGGTCCATGCTGGCCTGCCAGTGATTGTCCTCAAGCTCGATCCAGCCCAGAACCGCCAGCGGTTCAGCAAGGGTCGGGTCGAGTTCCATGGCTTTTTCGGCGTTGCTGCGTGCGCGCTTGCGCGATAGAGCCGGCTGCGTCCTGAGGTAGTTGCTGGACACGAGGTGGGCCACAGAAAGACCTGCGTAAGCGCGGGCTAGCTGGGGATCCAGCGCCGTCGCCTGGCCAAATTTTTCGATGGCGCCGCGCAGGAACAGCCCCCGCTTGTTTAGCAGCTGACGGGCGTCCCCGTATAGCTGATAGGCCTCCTGGCTGGTTGTACCGACCGCTGCCAGCTCAGCCGCGGATGCGGGGTCTTCTGCCGTCGGCGGCGTTGCCGCGGTATCGGATACCGACGATCGCTCGTTGGCGCTGCGCTCTGCGGCGTCATCCGAACCGGTGCGCAGCGCCACAACAGCCACCACGATGCTGACCATCAGTGCCGCCGAGAGAATGAACCGTTTCTGGCCGCTGCCCGCGGCGGTTTGCGCTGGCGCAGTTGCCGGCGGAGAGGGTCGAGTCGGGGGCTGCCCCAGCCGCACGGCAATCGAAGCCAGCAGCTCCGCCATGGAAGGGCCTGGGTTACCGGCTTCCGGGTCAACGTCCAGGCAATGGTACTGGCGAAACCCCAGCGGCGGCATCGAGCCATCGAGGCTCAGCGCCACCAGCTTGTCCTGCTCAGCGCCTACCGTCGCCTCATCCCGAACCCACTTCGAAACGATGCCGTCGGCCGACCAGCACACCAGGACAAGCTGCGCTGCCTGCAGCTCCTGCTCGATGACCGCGGTGAACTCTTCGCCACCGGCCACCTGGCGGTCCCACCAAACCTCGTAGCCGGCAGCCTCAAGCTCTGCGGCGATGACCGAGACCTTTTGCCTGTCTGGACGGGCATAGGAGATAAACACCGTGGCCATGGATGACTTCCGGCTTGTTGCTCGCTCACATTGTAGCCGAACCTGCCGAGCCGCTAGTCCTTGACCCTTTCCCGCAATGCGAACTTCTGCACCTTGCCGGTGGAGGTCTTTGGCAGCTCGCCGAAGATAAACTTCCGTGGCGTCTTGAAGCCCGCCAGGCGCTCACGGCAGTGCGCGATCAGCTCTTCTTCGGTGGCCGACGCGCCGGCCGCAAGCTCAACGAAAGCGCAGGGCGTTTCGCCCCACTTCTCGTGCGGTGCGGCAACGACCGCGGCCAGGCTCACCGCGGGATGGTCGTACAGCACCGACTCGACCTCGATTGAGGAAATATTTTCTCCTCCGGAAATGATGATGTCCTTCAGCCGATCGCGAATTTCGACGTAGCCATCCGCGTGCCAGACCGCCAGGTCACCCGAATGGAAGTGCCCGCCGGCGAAGGCCTCTTCGGTGGCGGTGGGGTTTTTCAGATACCCCTTCATCACCACGTTTCCTCGAAACATGATCTCGCCGATCGTTTCGCCGTCCTTGGGCACGGGCTCCACGGTGTCCGAGTCGCGAACGGAAAGCTCCTCAAGCACCAGATAGTTCACCCCTTGGCGTGCACGCATCACCGCCTGCTCACCCTGCGGCAGTTCATCCCATGCCTCCTGCCAGGCACACACGGCCGTTGGACCGTAGACCTCGGTGAGTCCGTAAACGTGCGTGACGTCCACGCCCACTTTTGCGGCCCGCGCCAGCACGGCAGCCGGAGGTGCTGCGCCGGCGGTGGTCATGGCCAGCGGCGGCGAAAAGGTCACGTCGGTTTGCTCCGCCTCGGTCACGATCATATTCAAGACGATAGGAGCGCCCGACAGGTGGGTCACCTGATGCTGGTCGATCTCGCGCAAGATCGCCCTGGGCTCCGGCGCCCGCAAGCAGACGTTGACGCCGGCATACGCGGCCACAGTCCAGGGAAAACACCAGCCGTTGCAGTGAAACAGCGGCAGCGTCCAGAGATAGACCGGATGTTTGGTGAGGTTCCACTCCAGCCCGTTACCCAGGGCGTTCAGATAGGCGCCGCGATGATGGTACAGAACGCCTTTGGGGTTGCCCGTTGTGCCGGAGGTGTAGTTCAGCGCAATGGAATCCCACTCATCTTCGGGCATTTGCAGCGGCTCCTCCGCGCTGCCCGACGCGATCAGCGCATCAAAGGTCATCGATCCGATGGACGGCGCTTCGGGAAAGGCCGGATCAGTGATATCGATGATCAGCGGCGTGGCCTCGGCCAGCGCCAGAGCCTCCGCCGCGAGCTCCGCCAGCGCGGCATCGACGAGAAAAATCTTCGCCTCACCATGATCAAGGATGAAGGCGACCGCCGCCGCGTCGAGCCGCGTGTTGATCATATTGAGCACCCCGCCGGAGCCGGGAACGCCGAAGGCCAGCTCGATCGATGCCGGAATGTTCTGCGCCAGCACCGCGACGGTGTCGTCTTTGCCAACGTCGCGCTGCCGAAGAGCGCTCGCCAGCGCGCAGCAGCGCCGGTGCGTTTCACCCCAGGTCTGCTGCTGATCGCCGAATACGATGGCGCAGCGATCGGGGTAAACGTGCGCCGTCCGCAGCAGCAGAGAAATAGGGGAGAGCGGCACGTAGTTGGCGTCGCGCGCCGCCAGGTCTGCCTGTGGTTCGCCCATGCTTAGATCTCCTCGAGGAGTTTTGACCCTGAGCGAAAACTATAACGCCGTTGCGCGTTGTCAGGCACGCTGACCGTCTGCCTGAGCGATTACCTTGGACTCAAGGAAACAGCTGGCTATTCAGAAAAAGGCGGCAGCAGCGGCGTCGCTGTCGACCAGCTATCGCCATACAGCTTCTTGAACATGTTGGGACGGACGACGGACCCCTTGGCGATTCCGCCCTGCCAGAGGTCGTACTGGCTGTCAGCGTAGCGACCAAAAAAACCGGTTAAGGCGGCACTGAGTTGCTTCACCGTTTCGCGATAGCGTTCATCGTCCACAAGATTATTCTGCTGCCCGGGGTCGAGCTCCATGTCGTACAGCTCAGGCGCCCCCACACCGGGGATCCGCTCCCAGTAGGCAAACTTCCGTGTCCGCACCCCACGCGTTTCTTCCTGCTCGAAGAAAACCATCTCTCGACCGGTCAGCGAGTCACCGCCGCGCAAGCCCGAGGCGAAACTTCTGCCGGGGCTGTTTTCGAAGGTGACGTCATCGATTCCTACATAATCGAGGATGGTCGCGGGCAGGTCGTACTGCGCCAGCAGCGCGTCGCTTTCCTGACCGGCCTCGATCACCGTCGGATGACGGACGATCAGCGGGATGTTCATCGCGGTCTCGTAAAGATTGGTAGGCGTGGTTACCACCGTATGCTGCCAAAGCCCGTGTTGACCGTAAAAGTTGCCCTGGTCGGAGGAGAAGACCACCAGCGTGTTCCGGTCGAGACCTTTTTCTTTGAGTGCGGCCATGACCTGGCCAACACCGTCGTCCACCAAGGTGTTTTGCGACGCCACGTTTGCCATCGTGGCGGGGTCGTTGTGCATGGCGAGCGCTTCGAGATGCTTCTTAATGATGAAGGGCGGATGCGCCTCCTTATTCATGATCTGGTCGATCAGATTCTGATTGAAAGCCACCCTGGGAAAAGACGGAAAGGTCTTGCCCGCGTAGTCCGGATAAAAGCGGTTTCTGGCAGGACCAAGGTTGGTCGGCGGATTGACGTAAGGACCGTCATAGTTGAGCTGTAGATAGAACGGTTCGTCACCCTCGTAGTCGTTGATAAACGCCACCGCCTTATCGGTGAAGAAATCGACGATATGGCGATTCTTGACGTCATAGACCTCCTCGTTGTCAATCACCGTGTTGTCCCAGAAATCCACGGTGTGACCATCGGTGAAGGTGACCCAGTACTCGTAGCCGATCGACGGCTTCCAGGGCTGCCCCAGGTGCCACTTGCCGATGAGCGCGGTTCGATAACCGCGGTTTTTGAGCGTCAGCGGGAGAGTCCGAAACTCGGCCACCGCCGACCACTCTCGCGGCCAGTCAGCCATCATTTCGTCGTCCAGCCAGTTGTGAATGCCGTGCTGGGAAGGCATCAGGCCGGTCATCAGCGTGGCGCGCGTCGGCGAACACATGCCGTTGACGGCGTAGTGGCGGTTGAACTGAACGCCTTCTTGCGCCAACCGGTCGATATTTGGCGTTTGAATGTCCGGATTGCCGTAGGTACCGAGCAGCGATGCCGCCTGGTTATCGGTAAGGATAAAAAGGATATTCGGCCGCTCGCGGCTTTGCTCGCGATCAGTCTGGGCGAACGCCGGCTGACCCACCCAAGCGAGCAGGATCAGCAGGCGCGCGACGGATGCAAGGATCTCTTTGTACAACGGTCAACTCTCCTGCTAGTGCGCGGTGGCTGTCGATCTGCGCTTGCGCGCCGAGCTTACCAGGAGAGTCTCGCCTGCAGGCCAAAAGACCTTGGCGGATCGATTGACCCGAAGAAGGCGCCGCGGAAAAACGGGACATCATTGACCCAGGTTGTGACCTTTTCCTCCGTCAGGTTTTTGCCCACAAGCGATACGCTCCACTTGTCGCCCTGCGACAGCTGGACGCGAGCATTGAGCCGTGCGTACGAGTCCTGCTCAGAAATGGGATCGAGATCCAGCGCGGTGAAGTAGGCGTCAGAAAACTCGACGCCGAGAGTGGTGACGAGATCCATCCCGTTGCTCAAGTCCTGATAGTGCTGAAGGTTGAGGCTGCCCGCGTAGTCCGGGGCAAACTGCAGCGGCTTTCCCGAAAGATCCTGCTGGCAGGTGTTGGGGTTAAGGCCCGTATCGATCCCCCACTGAACCTGCTGGGCCGCGCCGCAAACCGCTGCCGGAAAACTGTCGTATTCCCCGTTCAGCAGCGCCAGTGCCCCGGTAAGCTGCAGCGACTCAGAGAGCTGCCAGCGAAAGTCGATTTCGGCGCCCTGAGTGGTTGCCTCGGCCGCGTTGCTCGTGACAAACGCCACGCCGTTCCACGCCGCAACCTGGAGGTCTTCGAACTGAGAGTCGAACAGTGCGACGTTCAGTTCGAGACTGCCGTCCAGCAACAGCGACTTGAAGCCAACCTCAATCGCGTCGACGGTTTCCTCTTCAAACTGCGCGCCACTCTCGAAATCAAAGCCACCCGCCTTGAAGCCCTGCGACAGGTTGATATAAGTCATCAGATTATCAGTGGCGTCGAACTGAAGGCTCAGTGCAGGCGTCACATCCGAATCTTCTCGCGTGTCGATGATGGTGCGGTTGGGAAACGGCAGCGAACCGGTGGTCGTTTGGACAAAATCGATGTCCTTTTCGTCGTCGGTATAACGCAGCCCAAGATTTGCCCTGAGGCGATCACTGACGTTCCAGGTTCCCTGAGCAAACAGCGCAATGCTGTCGGTCTTCTGGTCGATATCGAACTGGGTGCGGCCAACGAACGGCGGCAGGGGAAACCCGTCCGCGCGACCCTGGGTGGTATTGAAATCGAAGTTCTGCAGGTGGTCGATGTCTTCCGTTTGAAAGAACGCGCCCACCATGTATTCGAAGGCACCGCCGGTGGCGGATTCGAGGCGAAACTCCTGGGAAAACTGCTCATGCTCTTCGTTATAGAGTTTGGCAGCGGTCTCGATATTGGCGGCGAAGTTGGCCGGGATATTGTTGTCATACTCATACCCGACAAACGCCGTCGTCGAAACCAGAGTCACCGTATCCCAATCGTAGCGGACCGTGGCCGTGAGGTTCTGTGCGTCCGTCTCGTCGAAGTCGGGCTGGAAGAAGCTGTAGTTGATTGACTGCGTAAAGTCGAAGTTTTGCTCGTAGTTCGGATCGACGGATTGGTAAAGCGGCGTAATCGGGCCACCCTCGATCAGCTGAAGGTGACGGCCCGCAACGTCGAAGCTGGAGAATTCTCCCTTCACGTTGATCGTCAGGCGGTCACTGGCCTCAAAATCAAGAATTCCGCGGACCGCAAGACTATCCCTTTCGTGGTTGGGTCCGTTTGGGGCAATGTTGTTCATATAGCCACCGATATCGGTGTACCGAGCAACCAGCCGGCCCGCCACCCGATCGCTGAGCGGTCCCGAAACGACGGCGGTCACACCGAACGAGTCGTCACCCTCAAAGTACTCACCCTCCACGTAGCCCTCGAACTCGCGCGTCGGCTGTCGCGTCGAGATGTTGAGTGCCCCGGCAATCGTGTTCTTGCCGAAAAGTACGCCCTGGGGTCCTTTCAGGATCTCCACCCGCTCGACGTCGAGAAAGGGTGACCGGGAGGATCTGCCTCGGCCAAAGTAAACGCCGTCGATAAACGTACCAACCGATTGCTCGAAGCCCTGGTTGGCACCCGACCCAATAGCCCGGACCGTGACGCTGTCCTGCGTTGCGTTCTCGGCGATCGTGACATTAGGCAGCGTTCCCGATAATTCCTCGAGGCTGTTGATCGACATCGCGTTCATCTGTTCGCCGCTGGTTACGGACACCGAGATGGGCACATCCTGCAGGCTTTGAGCCCGCTTTTGAGCCGTAACAACCACCTCTTCAAGCACCTGCGCACTGACCATTGGAGCCAGGCAGGTTGCGATTGCCGCCGTCAATACTGTCTTCATTTGCATGTCGAAATTCCCCTCGCCGGTACCAGACTGCGCTAAAACAGTAACGAACGATCCAACCGGCAGTTTCATATTCAGCGCCAATTGATTTAGTCTTTGCGACAAACATTGAGGGCATGCAATGCCCAACAGTCTTCCCGTCAGCACCACCAACCCCAATCATCTGGGAACTTCCCACAGCGGCTGGGGACGCTGCGTCCTCCTGGCGCTGCTGGGCCTGGGGCTGGATGGGCGCAGGATTTTTGTTGAATGCGGACTCGATCCTGACGTCCAGGGACAGTCCCTGGTCAGAAACCCGGTCAGCCGTATGCAGTACGTGTGGCAGCGCGCCGAGACCAGCGTCGAGGACAAGAACCTCCTCGCCACGAGCATCGTCAGATATATGAACGCCAGCTCTTTTCATGCGCTGGGTTTTGGTCTCTACGCGAGCAGTTCGATCGCCGGGCTCTTCCAGCGAATGTGTCGCTACTGCGAGGTCATCAGCTCGTCGGTCAAGATGGAGTGCGGATTTGAGGGGCGCAACTTCCGCTATCGGATCGTCGACCTCCGACCGGTTAAGAGCCATCTGACGTCGGTCGTTGCCCTCCTGTACCTGATTCGCATCTGCCATGAGCTCAGCGGCCCGGAGGTGTCACCAATCCGGATTGACGTCCCCTGGGAAGACGGGCAATACAACGAGGCTATCCAGCGAGAAATGGACAGCCCGATCTATTTTCGCCAGCCACATCACGGCTTAACCTTTGATGCCAAGGTCGCACGACGGCCGCTGCCCAGCGGACAGTCCCAGCTGGCGAGCCTTCAGGATCGACTGTGTCGGGAATACCTTCATTCGCTGGAGGAACATCGCCACTTTCCGTCACGAGTCCGGCTCAAGATCCTGCAAAGTCTGAGCAGCAATATGATCGCCGTCGGTGCGATCGCCGATAGCCTCCATATGAGTCCGAGAACCCTGCAGCGTCGACTGCTGGCGGAAGGGACCAGCTTTCGCGCTATTCTGCGAGACGTCAGGATCGAACTGGTGCAGGAGTACGCGAGCAATCCGGACGTGCCCGCCACTCAGATTGCGTACATGCTGGGTTTCGGCGGCGTCTCGCAGTTCTCGACCCAGTTCAAGTCCTGGTTCGGCCAGACGCTGACCGATTATCGCGCTGAACTGGGCATGGGCAACGCCTAGCCGAGCCCCGAGGAGCCCACGTGCGTGCCCAACATCTTTTGAGAGCAGACCACATCAGTCCGGCCAACGAAGACGCGTTGTCGCGCGGTTGTGCGCGCAAGACAACCCGGAACCGGAAACCCTAGTGATGGAGCTGCCGCTGCCGATCGACAGCCTTGTCGTCGCGGCGATTATCATGTGCCTGGCGTCGGTCGTTCAGTGCACGCTCGGCATGGGCGGCGCGATTATCGCAGCGCCGCTGATGGCGTGGCTGTTTCCTGAATTCCTGCCCGCGCCGCTGATCATCAACGGCGCGCTGATGACCGCTCTGGTCGCGCTGAGGGAATGGCGGCAGGTCGTTTGGTCCAGCATGCGTCTCATCCTGCCGAGCTCACTGGCCGGCATCGTCGCGGGCAGTATCCTGCTGCGTTTTCTGACCACCGACAGCTATGCCGTATTTGTCGGCGGCGCCATCCTGGTGGCCGTGGGCCTCGTGGCCGGCGGCTGGAGTTTTGCGCGCAATACGAGCAACTCCGTTATCGCGGGAACGGCCTGTGGCTTCATGCACGCGACGGTTTCCCTGCCCGGCCCGCCGATCATGCTGCTGTTTCGCCGCGAGCCTATCGAAGTGTTTCGACCAACCCTTGCAGCCTACTTTCTGATCACTTCGCTGCTGTCGCTGCTGACGCTGTTCGTCGTCGATCGGCTGGGCGGCCAGGAGCTTCTGCTCGCCGGAACGATCCTGCCCGGGACGCTGGTGGGTTTCCTGCTATCCAACCTGCTGCTGGGCAGAATCCCGATGGGGAGGCTCCATCACGCCGTTCTTGTGTTCGCGGCGTTGAGTGCGTGCGGGCTACTCGTTCGCGGCCTCGTCTGATCGAGCGCCCGCGCCGGTTTCAAATCAGCTTCTAGCGCTCAGCCTTAGACCGCGGTCTCAGCGTCTGATTTGAGACATCGCCGACCGCGTGTCATCGTGAGCGGCACGATGGTGAACGTTACAACCAGCCGCGCGTTGATCCTGCTCTCCTCGCTTCTGTGCGGTCACGCATCGGCGATCAGCGAGACGGCGCTGCTCGAGCTGCTCGAACCCGCGCGGAAGCAGATGAAAATGCCCGGTCTGCGGGCAGCGGTGAGAATGCCCGATGGCGAGGTGGTGGTCGCCGCGACCGGCCTGGCCGACGTTGAGGCCGGCAGGCCACTGACCAACACCATCGGCATACCGGGCGGGAGCACCGGCAAAACCTTTGCCGCTGCGCTGACCATGCTGTTAGTGGAAGACGGCGTGCTCTCCCTGGACGACCCGGCCAGTCGCTGGCTGGGCCAACACAAGTGGTTCCGTCGGTTGCCAAACGCTGAGTCGATGCGGGTTCGGCATCTGCTGAGCCACAGCGCTGGCCTAAGAGACTATGTCGATACGGGGCGATTCCACACCTCCATGGTGTGGCGGGTGTTGCGACACGGCAGCGCCAGGTACGAACCCGAGGAGCTCATCCGCTTTGTGCACGGCAGAAAACCGCTCTTTCCCGCCGGCAAGGGGTACAACTACACCGACGCCGGCTACCTGGTACTCGGCAGGCTCATTGAGGCAGCCAGCGGCCGCGCCTACTACGATCTCCTGACCGAGCGCATTCTCCGGCCTCAGCGGTTGCTGCGGGTGCGTCCAGCAGCGCAGTCCGTTTTAACCGACATCAGCACCGGCTATATGGGTGGCGGCCGTAATCTGAAGAAGGACGGACGGATGAAGTTTGACCCCAGCTCCGAATGGACCGGCGGCGGCTTGATCACCACACCGGAGATGCTGGTCCGTTTTTTTGGCGCCCTGGCGGAAGGTGAGATCGTGAAACCTCAGACCTTTACGGCAATGCTGGAGGACGGGTGGCAGGATCCCGATCAGCCGGAGTGGCACTACGGTTTTGGCCTGTTTGTTAACCACAGGAAAAACCTCATTTTTCACGGCGGACTGTGGCCCGGCTATCGCAGCCGAGTCGCCTACTACCGATCATCCGGCGTCGCTATCGCGGTGCAAACCAACCGTGACGGGAAACTGGACCTGGCTGGCCTGCTGGATCAAATCCATACACGGGCCATGGCGGTCATGCCGGCACAATCGCCGGCAAGCCCTGTCACCGAAGGCGTTTACCTATTAGCGGCCCCGATCTCGAGCGGTTAGTTCCTCTCCATGCAGATTCTCAACGGCGTTTTGATGGGTTCTTCAGATTTCCACGCGTATATTTTTCGGTTTTGCGAGTTCTCGTGATGAAGCCAAAAGCCCTGCTCCTGGGCGCCATCGGCGTCCTCGCTGAAACCTCTGACATCCAGCGCCGCGCGTACAATCAGGCCTTGGCCGAAGCCGGCCTGACGTGGCACTGGGACCGCGAAACCTACCGTGAGCTGTTGAGCCAGCCGGGCGGCATCGACCGTCTGCGGCGCCTCAACGACAGTCATGATGCCGCGCTGAACGAGAAAACCATCCGCATTATCCACGCCCGCAAGACCGAGCTGGCCTGCGCTCAGATCATCTCGCAAGGGGTGCCGCTGCGGCCCGGCGTGGCTGACACGATCAGCGGCGCTCTCGGCAGCGGCATCAAGGTCGCGATGGTCACCACAACCTATCGCGATAACATTGACGCGATCGCTCAGGCCGCTGGGCCCGCGCTGCAATTCGAAGCGTTTTCGGCTGTGCTGACGCGCGAGGACTGCGAAACGCCTAAACCATCGCCCGAAATCTATCGCGTGGCGCTGGAGCGCCTGGGCCTCAGTCAGGACGAGGTGATCGCGGTTGAAGACAGCGCAGCGTCTGTCGCCTCCGCCAAGGCAGCCGGCATCTACACCATCGCTACGCCAGGTGCCTTCACGGCAGGTCAGGATTTCAGCGCTGCCGACGAGGTCATGGTCAACCTGCACGGCTTTTCGCTGCTGGGAGCGCCAGCGCTCGAAAAGAGAGCCTGACGCCAGCCTCGACCCTTCTCGACTACCGCGGCTGCTGACGCCGAATGGTGTCCAGCAGACCCGCCCAGGACTCCTGCTCCGGATCGACGCCCAGCGCTGCCAGCGCGTCCTGGACCTGTGCGGTAGCGAGACTCATGGGGGCACCACCCGCGGCTGCCGCTACTGTGTCCGCCGCCTGCCGCATCTCCGCAGCCCGACGCTGGCCGTGCTTCAAAATGCGCGAGAGCAGATAGGGGGCTGTCGCTTCCCACTCCGAGCTGCCCAGGAAACCGTCGAGCGACGCCAGGACAGTCTCGTCCACGTCGTAATACCTGGCTGCAAGCAGACTCTCAGCCACCAGGCACTCCATGCCCTTGACGATCACGCTTCGGCAGAGTTTAGCCGCGGAGGCTTTGCCCAGAGACTTGGAAAATATCTGCGCCCTGGTGAAGCCCAGCTCCTGGGCAATCGGCTGAAACGCTTGCGCATGCTCACCGCCCAGCAGAATTGGGGAAGTCAGGCGCTGCGGATTGATCGGCGACATCACGGCCGCCTCGACATACCGGCCGCCGGCCTCGGTGATGACGGAGGCCTGGGCCTGCCGGACTTCCGGCGAAGCTGAGTTGAGGTCGAGGTACCAGGTGTTGGGCTGCAGCGCCGCGGCTGCCGAGCCCGCCGCGTTCAGCGCTTGGTCGACGGTGACTGCCGAGATGACAACCTGGGCTTCCCCGACCGCGGCGGCGGCGGCACCACAGGCAGTCACCGGGCTCGCTGACGCCGCGCGGGCGGGAGCGCTGCCGGGGTCGTCAAACTTCAGGTCAAAAGCCTTGAGGTCAGCGGCGGCGGGCGCGAGGTCCAGCCCGAGCACCTGGCCGACCTCACCGAAGCCCAGGAGTGCTACAGACGGCCTCATGATTCCGATGGCCAGAATTCGGACGGCACAAATACCTCACCGGCCATCAGCTTTCTCGCCGTCCGGAGCAAGGCTGCCCGGCCGATCCTTACAGGATCAAGCGACTCAAGCTCCAGCTCCACGGCCAGCGCGCCCGAGGGATGTTCTATCTGCATCAGCGACTGTCCGGCCTGAACCGGCGCTGCCAGCTCGCTGGCCACCGTGCCCGGGATACGGCATGCCGTCGCCACGCTGACGGCACCCAGAACGCCAAGCGACTGATGAACGCGATGAGGAATGAAGGTGCGCGTGCTGATCGTTCCGCCGGCACGCGGGCCGGCCAGCAGACACATCTTCGGGACGGTTTTCTCCGTCACGTCACCGAGGTTCACGCGAGGGCCCAGCGCCAGCCGGATCGCCTCCAGCCGGCGTTTGAGGGATTCATCCTGTTCGAGCTCGGCCGGCGTTTCGTAGCCGGTCTTGCCTAAATCCTCGGCTCGCAGCATCACCACCGGCATGCCGTTATCCACGACGCTGACCTCAATGCCGTCGACAACGTCGAGCGAGCTGCCGGTCGGCAGCAATTCGCCGCAGCTGGCGCCAGCGGTGTCCTGGAACGCGAGCATGACCGGCGCTGCGGTGCCCGGCACGCCGTCGATGGCGGCAGCACCGTCGTACCGGACCTGACCGCCCGGCGTCTCAAGTCGGGCGACGCACAGGCTGCCGCTGTTGACCATATGGATGCGCACGTCGGTCGCTTCCGGGCCCGCGGGCACCATCGCGCTTTCGACCGCAAAAGGAGCAACGCCGGCGAGAATGTTGCCGCAGTTCTGAGCGTCGGAGACGGCGCCCGTTGCTGGGGTGACCTGAAGAAAGAGATAGTCAACGTCGGCGTCGGCCCGGCTGGGCGGTCCGACAATCGCCACCTTGCTGGTCAGCGGGTGGGCACCGCCGAGTCCATCGATCTGTCGCTCGTCGGGCGAGCCCAGAGCCCTGGCCAGCAGCCGGTTGCGCTGCGGCGCGTCGGTCGGGAGATCAGCAGCCTGGAAATACAGCCCGCGCGAGCTGCCGCCGCGCAATATCGTACAGGCGATGCCGCGCTGCATGGCCGGTTAATCCTCCAGCGACTCCACGTAGCGCAGCCCTTTCTGCGCCAGCCGCTCTCGCATACCGTAAACGTCCAGACCCAGCTCGCCGGCCGCAAAGCGCTCGCGCTTTTCCGCTTCACCGGCCAGCCGCTGCTCCGCCTTTTGCGCTACTTCAGCGACCGCCTGGCGTGGCACGGCGACCACGCCATCGTCGTCGGCCACGATCAGGTCGCCGGGATTGATCAGCTGGCCCGCGCAGACCAGCGGGACGTTGACGCTGCCGAGAGTCTCCTTCACCGTCCCCTGCGCAAACACCGCCTTGGACCAGACGGGAAACTGCATCTCGGTGAGATCGGCGACGTCGCGGACACCCGCATCAATAACCAGGCCGAGGACCCCTCGCGCCTGCAGGGACGTAGCCAGCAGGTCGCCGAAGTAGCCGTCCTCGCAGGGGCTGGTGGGCGCAACCACCAGCACGTCGCCGGCCTGGCACTGCTCGACCGCTACATGGATCATCCAGTTGTCGCCGGGCGCGACCTGACAGGTCACCGCGCTGCCGGCAATCTTCGCCGGTCGATAGATCGGGCTCAGGTAGCTGGCGAGCAGCCCGCGGCGGCCGTACGCCTCATGGACGGTCGCCACGCCCGCAGCGCCAAGCGTCTGCGCCAGCGCCTGATCACAGCGCTCGATCCTGGTCACCACCACACTCATCAGCTCACTCCCCGGAAAAGGTCTCAGATCAGCTTATCAAGCCCGAACAGCAGCAGCAGGTTCAGCGCCAGGAAAACCAGCAGCATATAGCTGATCGGGTCCACCTTGCCGGGAACCACATACCATCCGCCGTCTTTCTCGGGGGTTCCTTCGGCCGCAAAGCGGATCGACTGGCCTTTGACCGAATAGGGCGAGTGTTCTTTCTGCGGGCCATCGATGATCAGGCTGAAGACAAATGACACCACCATGTTGACGCCGGCACCGATGGCGCAGTACCACGGCCAGGCGATGTCGGTCTGCGTCGCCACATACCAGATCACGCCAAAGCCTACCGCGACGCCCACCAGCAGGCCCTTTTCCGTCGTGTGCTTTGAGAAAAAACCCAGCGCGTACATGCTGAGCTTCGCGCCGACAAAATAGGAGCCGACCTTGGTCAGCGTCTGCAGGATCGAGCCTTCCGACTGCGCATAGAGGATGGCCGGCACAATGATGATCAGCGCCCAAACGAAGGTGAAAATCCGGGAAGCCTTGAGATAGTGCTCCGGCGACTGATCCTTGCGAAAGTACTTCTGATAGAAGTCGACCGTACTGACCGTGGACAGCGAGTTAAACGCCGAGTCGAGGCTGGACATGGACGCGGCCATTACCGCAGCCGCGAGGATACCCATCAGGCCCGGAATGCCGATGTCAGCGGCAAACTGCAGAATGATCGTATTGCCGTTTTCGAACTCCCGCCCCCCGTAGTAGCTGTAGAACAGGATGCCTAAGAAGAAAAACAGGAAATAGATAAAGAAGGCGGCAAAACCCATCATCAGATACGACTTCTTGGCGTCACCGATATTCTTGGCCGCCAGCGTCCGCTGCACCATCATCTGATTTCCGCCGTACACGGTGGCGTGATACAGCGTCATGGCGATCACGCCAGACCAGATGGTCGCCTCCTCGGTCCAGTCGAATGAAAAATTCAGGGCGTTGGTTTTTCCTGCGGCCTTGAGTTCCGCCAGCGTTTCAGCGAAGGACAGCGGCAGCTGGTCGAGCAGCGCAAAAAAGATAATTCCGGCACCGATCAGCAGAATGCCGGCCTGGATAACGTCGGTCCAGATCACCGCAGCAATACCGCCCATCGCTGTGTAGATCAGCGCGACGATCGTGACGATCACAATCGCCTGGACCACATCGATGCCGGTGATGAACTGCAGCACCAGCGAAGTTGCGTACAGCACCGCAGCCGAGCTGAGTGCCTGCGACACCAGAAAGATCAGCGACATCACGCTGCGCGCAGTCGGGCCGAAGCGGCGTTCCTGGTAGTCATAGATCGAAGCGACACCGCTGTTGTAGAAGAACGGCAGAAACAGCGTGATCACCAGGAAAATGACAATCGGATAGTTAAGGTGGATGGCGATGACCGACAGACCGCTAGTGTAGGACCAGGCCGGCCCGCCGAGAAACGACAGCGCGCTGACGTATGTCGCCACCACGGAAATCCCGATCGCCCACCAGGGCGTCGACCGGTCGCCTAGGTAGAAGTCATTCGCGGTCTGGATCTTTTTGCCAAGGATGTACCCGAGCAGGAGGTTGGCCACGATGTAGACCACCAGAATGGTCCAGTTGAGCGCCCCAAACTCTCCCCCCAGTCCGACCATAATACGTTCCCGGCGCGTAGCTCAGCGGCAAAGATGCCCATTATTCCGCTTCTGACTGCGGATGCAAATTGACGGCCCAGATGACGCCTCGGTACGTTGTTTTGGCGCCATGGCAACCGGCCAATACAGTCGACCGCGACCTTCACTGCCCTGTTTTTTCAGCGAAAATACCTGGAACGTCACGCGTACTGCTTGTTCGCATTCGCAGTCAATTTGCCGTAGCATTTTCACGCTGCCGGCAACCGGTCGCGGGCAGACACCGCACACGAGATACACGGTATGGCAAGCACCACCGCAGAGAGCCCGCGCCAGCGCGTAACGTCCTACGACGTTGCCAGGCTTGCCGGCGTCTCGCAGTCCGCCGTATCCCGATGTTTTAAGCCGGGGGCATCGGTATCGAGGAAAATGCGTGCCCGGGTGATGAAAGCCGCTGAGCAGCTTGGCTATCAGCCCAACGCCATTGCTCGCAGCCTGATCAGCGGACGTTCCAACACGGCGGCGGTCGTGATTTCCAGCAACACCGCGCTGTATTTCCCCGAAATTCTGGTTGGCCTGAACCGCAACCTGGCACAGCGCGGCGTGCGCGCGCTGCTGTTTACGCTGGAGCAGGAAAGCGACATCGATCGGCTCCTCGACCAGGTGCTGCAGTACCAGGTCGATGGGATGATTGTCGCCGCGCGCCTTTCGGCCCCGCAGATCGACGCCATCGAACGTCGCGCCGTGCCGTTCGTTCTTTACAACCGGTCGTTCCGAGACCGGCAGGTGAACGCGGTTTGCTGTGACCAGAGTGAGGGCGAGCGCTGGCTCGTCGACGCCCTGATCGAAGCCGGCCACCAGCGCTTCGGCATCATCAGCGGCCCGGGAGATTCCTCGGTTAGTATGGAACGAACCGAGGGCGCATTGGCGCGGCTCCGGGAGCTGGGCGCTAAACATATCAGCGTGGTCGAGGGCGACTTCGGCTACCACAGCGGCGGCACAGGCCTGAAAAAGCTGCGCGACCGGATCGGCGCTCACCCCGACGCGGTGATATGCGCCAACGACACCATGGCGCTGGGCTGTCTCGACGCAGCCCGGCATGAGTATGGGCTGGCCGTACCCGAGGATCTGTCGGTGGTGGGTTTTGACGGTGTGGGCCCCGCAAGGTGGACCAGCTACAACCTGACGACGGTCCGCCAGCCTGTCAGCCGCATGACTGAAGCCGCGGTCTCGATGATTCTGGAGCGGGTGGACAATCCCCAGCTGCAGCCGGAAAAACGCTTCTTCTCGGGCGAGATGATCCCGGGAAACTCGGCTCGACTGGCCCCGGCAGCCGCCCGCTAGGTGGGCCGTTGGTCAGACCGAAAAAAGGAAAAGCAACAACATGAAACACAACGCTGATCGCATTCTGACCATACATACCGAGCGCCTCCGGTGAACGCGCCCCGGAAAGAACCTGCGTCACTCAGCTTTCGCGAGCGTCTGAGCAGCGGTCAGCCGCTCATCGGCACCTGGGTCAAAACGCCCTCAACGATCGTCTGCGAGGTGCTGTCCGCCACCCGGCTCGACGTGCTCGCACTCGACGCTGAGCACGCACCTTTTGGCCGACTCGAGCTGGATGGGTGTCTGGCGGTGACGCGGCTCGCAGGCATGCCCTCACTGGTGCGGATTCCGTCAACCAACGCCGCCGACATACTGAACGCGTTGGACTGTGGCGCAACGGGCGTCATTGCCCCGCATGTCACCTCGGCGGAAGAGGCCCGCGCGCTGGTCAAAGCCTGCCACTTTGGCCCCGGCGGCCGCGGCTATGCCGGCTCCACGCGAGCCGCGGAGCTGGGCCGCAAAAAGATGCCGGCCCACCTCGAAGCAAGCCGGCAGCAGACGACGGTGGTCGCCCAGATCGAAGACGTGCCTGCCGTCGACGCGATCGATGAGATTGCGGCCGTGGACGGCGTCGACTGCCTGTTCGTGGGGCGGATCGATCTAACCGTGGCGCTCGGTGCGGAAAGTCCGGCCAGTCCGGCGGTCATCGAAGCGGTGGAACGGGTTTGCGCTGCCGGTCGAGCGGCGGGTCGCCGGGTTGGAATGTTTGTTTCGGACCTCGAGGAGGTGGACCGCTGGATGGCCGCGGGCGCCACGCTGTTTCTCCTGTCCTCCGACCACAGCTTTCTGAGCGAAGGTGCTGACCGGCTCGCGGCGAGGTTTCGCACGCCCTGATGTCCGCTCACTTACTATCGCTACAGTCGGTAGAAACGACGCGCGTTGCCCCCCAGCATCGCCTGCTGCTCCTCGGCGGTGAGATCATCGATCAGCGCCTGGAACTGGGCGAAGACGCTTTGGTAATCCCGGTAGAGTTTGTCCACCGGAAAGTTTGAGCCGAACATGCAGCGGTCCGGGCCGAAGCAGTCGATCAGGTGCCGCACGATGTCGCGCACGCTCTCTGCATCCCAGCCCGCGTCAAACATCCCGAAACCAGACAGCTTGCAGTGAACGCGCGGCAGCTCGGCCAGTGCTGCGGTGTGCCGTTTCCAGAACTTGAGACCCTCGGGCGTGCGGTCCCACGGCGAACCGCAGTGGCAAAGTGCTACGTCAAGATCTTCGCAGCCCTTGAGGAGCTCAACGACCCGTGGCAGCTGCGGCGGAATAAGCTGCAGATCGAACGACAGCCCACGCGCGGCGAGACCGGCGAGGTTACGCCGCCAAACCGCGCTGTCCAGCAACGCGTCGGTCCCGGTGAGGGCGTCTTCCTCCAAGGAGCGCCCGACAATCTGACGTATTCCGCGCACCCGGCTAAACGCTGACTGCGCATCCAGAACCTCCTGCGCGTCGTCCTGCGCCAGATCACAAAACGCAACGATTGCGCTGGGCAACCCGCGTGAGCCGGTTTCCTCAGCCGCGTCCTGGAGCCACCGCGTCTCAGTCACGCTGTCTTCGGGAGCGGCACCCACCTGGATGTGCACCGATTGGGTAATCGGCAGACTGCCGGTATCGGCCTGAAAGTCGGCCACGTGATAGTTCTTCTGGATCGGCGTCGGATCACCAAAGAAGCGCTTGACGCCTTTCTCGAGCAGCCACGGATAGCGAACTGCCTCCAGGTCCCACAGGTGGTGATGGGCATCAACCATGTCAAAACGATTCATCGCGCGTCCGTTGTCGATCAGGAAATGACGCCTCAGCCTTGGCCGGAGGTCGCCTGAGGTTCATGGTTGTCCGCCACTTTGATTCCGAATGCAAGTTTGGCCCGAACATGATCACGACCAGCGAATTTGGGCGGCAAGCCGTCAGCCAATCTAACTAATTGTTTTATAGTGTTTTATTAATTCGATACTCCTGATTCTCCGTCTTGATCACACTTTGCATCCGAAGTACATTTACCGGAGGAAATGCGGGCGCCTGGCGCACCGCGGGAGAACCGCCAATGCCGCAAGATCAGCCGCAAGATCATTGGTCAGCAACAGACCTGCGCGCCAGGCTGGTGCACTACGGGGAGCTCAAGCCCTGCACCAGCGCGTTCATTGATACCCGCACGCCGGGGAGCGAGACCAAAGAGAATTTCACCATCATCGGCCCGGGCGTGGCCGAGAACCCCGACCAACACGTGCACATCAATATTCCGCACGGCTTCAATATCGGCGGCGCTCGGCAGCCGGCGGGGTGCGTGAACTCGCAGCACAGCCACGAAACGGCGGAGGTGTTTGTGGTGCACTCGGGGCGGTGGGCCTTTACGCTCGGATCAGACTGCGAAGACGGCAGCGTTGAACTCGGCCCAGGCGACACCATCTCAATTCCAATTCACGTGTTTCGCGGGTTTACCAATATCGGTGACGGGTCGGGCTTTCTCTTTGCGGTCCTCGGCGGCGATGATCCGGGCCACGTGACCTGGGCGCCCAGCGTGTTTGAAAAAGCGCGCGACCACGGGCTGGTGCTGCTGAAGAACGGGCGCCTCATCGATACGTCCACCGGCGAGACGGTGCCCGAGGGCGCGGAGATCATGCCCCCTACCACCGCAGCCGACGTCGCACGGCTCAATCGGATGACCGCCGAGGAGCTTTCGCGCTGCGTTGTCAGGGCCGACGACGCGGCGACGCCTGAGGCATACCCCTTCGGACAGGACGTCGGCATCACCGAGTCACCGATCATCGGGGCCACCTGTGATGCAGACAGCGTCTGCGCTGGCCAGATGTCCTGGCCTCATGGTTTTCACCTGCGGCGGCAGCGGCTCCAGGCCGGCGCGACAAGCCCGCGCTTTGAGCGTCGGGAAGAGGAAGTGCTGATGGTGCAGCAGGGCAGGCTCCGCCTGAGCTGTGACGCCGGTGAGTTCGAGCTCGCACCCGGGGATGTTATGACCGTACCGATCGGAATGCCCCGAGCCTACGACAACCCTGGCTCAGAAACCGCCTGCGTATACATCGTCCGCGGCGGCGACCAGCCGTCTGGTTTTCACTTAAGCGCTGCCGCGCACTGATACGAATCTCATGAAGCCACGCAAAGGCGCTTACGGCGCCGACTCAGATATCGTCGACTACATCCTGGGGATCACTTTCGAGATCTGGGAGGAGCGGGGCGTCGAGCTGATCGATCAGTACTACGCACCCGACTGCGTCATCTACGGTCTCGACGGGATCACCCGCGGCAGCGCGTCGGTGATTCACCAGACCTGGCAGACGCTAGAGGCTTTTCCGGACCGCCTGTTGCTCGCCGAGAACGTGATCTGGTCGGGCAGCAAGGCCGAAGGCTACTACTCCTCGCATCGGCTGCTCAGCCGCATGACCAATCGCGGCGCCACCCGCTACGGGCCCGCCACCGGAAACCCGGTGCGCATGACCAACATCGCCGACTGCGTGGTGGAAGACGGGGTGATCACGAAAGAGTGGCTGGTGCGCGACAGCATGACCCTCGCAACGCAGCTCGGCGCTGAGCCGATTCCGGCGGCTCGCCAGCTTGCGGCCGAGCGCAGCGATGAGCTGAGTGCCTGGCTGGAGAGTGAAGCCGAAAGAGTGAGACAGCAGGATCTTCCGGCGGCGAGTTCACAGGCATCTCCAGCCGAGGATCCGGAAGCGTTTGCCTGGCGGGTACTCAGAAGCTGCTGGGACGGCGACCGGGCAGAGTTCGACCGGTGTCATGCGCCCTACAGCGTGCTGCATCGCTCGCCCTTCCGCCATTTTTCGGGGCGCGACGAGGTGTTTGCGTACTACCAGTCGCTGCGCCAGATCCTGGGGCCAGACCTTCAGTACAGCGTCGACCACGTGGCCGCGCAGCCGTTTTCCAGCAACGGCATGGACATCGCCGTTCGCTGGAGCGTGGCCGGCACCCACAGCGGCGCCGTCATGGAGGTTGAGCCGAGCGGCCGACCCCTGTTTATCATGGGGGTTTCCCACTGGCGCTGTATCGCAGGACGGGTAGCCATAGAAATGACGATCTTTGATGACCTCGCGGTCCTGAGTCAGGCGCTGAGCTGATGAGTGACGCCCAAGCCAGCTATACCAAGGCCAATAAGGAACAGGTGCTGCGTTTCTACGCGGCGCTAGACCAGGCGGCGCCTGCCGAGATGGCGGCCGTTCTCAATGACTACATGGCGCCGGACTATCGCTTTCGGGGCGTTCACCCCTTCAATGAAATCGACGGCCCCGGCGAGGTTGCCGCCAACGTCTGGGAGCCGCTGTGGCGCGCTCTGGGACCGGTTCAGCGTCGCACCGACATCTTTATGGCAGGCCACAACGTGGTCGGCGATGGCGGTGAATGGGTGTGCTCCATGGGACACCTCGTAGGCCTTTTTGACGAACCCTGGCTCGGCATTCCGCCCACCGGCAAGCTGCTCTACCTGCGGTTCGCGGACTTCAACCGCGTGCACGACGGCAAGATTGTCGAGACCGGCTTCTTCTGTGACGTGATCGGCGCCATGCGGCAGGCCGGGTTCGATCCGCTGCCGCCTCAAACCGGCGCCGACATTCTGGTGCCCGGCCCACAGACCCACGACGGCCTGCTGCTGGAACCCCAGTCGGCGGCTGAGGGTGAGCAGACGCTCGCGCTCGTCACGCAGATGAAAGATGATCTGCAGGAATCGTACGGCACACGGGTGCCGCCCGAGCTGCTGCAGCGAACCTGGCACGACAACATGACTTGGTACGGCCCCAGCGGCATCGGCACCACCCACACGATTCCACGCTACCAGGAGCAGCACCAGTACCCCTTTCGGGAAGCGCTGGACAACATCGTGCTCAACGGGCACGTCTGCCGGTTTGCCGAGGGCCGCTATGCCTGCTGGTTCGGCTGGCCCAATCTCACCATGACCCCCACTGGCGGCTTCCTCGGCATGCCGGGCTGCGATAAGCGGATCGACATGCGCGTGGTGGACATCTACCGCCGCGAGGGTGAGAAGCTGGCCGAGAACTGGGTGCTGATCGATCTGCCCTACTGGCTGTTGCAGCAGGGGGTGGACATCATCGGCAGGACGCTTCGCCACCGCTGAACCCGTTGACCCGCCCCAGGCTGAGCATGGGGCATCAGCCCATCGCGACGTCCACGATGATCCGGTGCAGCTTGTGATCAAAAACAAAGGGCTGTCGATAGGCGCGGCTGATGGGCGCGTGGCGATTCTCGCCACAACGGATGCCCGAGTTGGGCGCGTAGATGGGCCACATCCGGTCCAGCGACCCTTCCGCTACCGGCTCCCGATCCACGGTCATCCGGGCCGTGCTGCTGCTATCCCCGGTTTTGCTGATGGCGAGCGCAATCAGGTGCTGCCCCGCCGGAATGCGCTGATCTGAACGGAGCCGGTAAATCTCGTTCCGGGTATACACATAAACAAAGTGCAGGTACCCGAACTGCATATACAGCTCAAACCCACAGCTCGAGTCGCCGGCGGCGAGCAACACACCGCTGGCCCGATCGTCTGCGAGCTCGACGTGCGCGGTAGTGGTTGAGTCGAACCGATAGATATCCGGCGCACTGAGACGATCCAGCCGGGTCATTCCCGGGTAGAACACGTAGGTTGCCCGAGGCGCGGGCACGGCGTTCTGGTAAAGCGTCAGCGTGTCGTCGTCCATCGGCAGCACGTCGTAGCGCTCTGCCTCGGAGCGCCACAGCGCGATCAGCTCCTTCAGCCGCTGCGGCTGTTCGGCCGCGAGGTTGCGCGTTTCCGCAAAGTCCTCCGCCGCGTGGTAGAGCTCCCAGCGATCGTTTTCGAACGGCTCGCCAGGCTTGTGTCGGGCCACGGCTTTCCAGCCGTCCGCCCAGATGGCCCGGTCGCCCAGCGTTTCGAAGTACTGCACTTTTTTGCGCGTTTCGGCGGTTGGCGTATCGAAGCTGTAGGCGAAGCTCACGCCCTGGATCGGGAGCGGCGCGCCACCCCTGAACGACTCGGGCAGCGGTTTTTCGATCATGTTCAGCAGTGTCGGGACGATGTCGATGACGTGGTGATACTGCGGATTGATCTGCCCCTGAGGCAGCTGACCTTCGGGCCAGCTCACGATCAGCGGCGACCGGATGCCGCCCTCATAAGTATCCGATTTGTACCACTTGAGCGGCGTATTGCTGGCCTGCGACCAGCCACGCGAATACGACCCGTAGGAGGCGTCGGTGCCGAAGAGGTCGATGTCGTCCAGGAACTCTTCGATCGGCGCTTCACCCAGGTAGGCGTGGCGCCGCACGTCCAGACGGCCTTCGATCGGTCCGCCCGCGGCTGCGCCGTTGTCCGACAGGACCATCAGGATCGTGTTATCGAACTGCCCTTCCGCTTTGAGAAAGTCGACCAGCAGACGAAGCTGCCGGTCGGTGTGCTCCAGGAAACCCGCATAGACCTCCTGTCCGCGCGCGGCCAGGCGCCGCTGTGCATCGGTCAGGTCACCCCACGCCGGAACGTCAGGATTACGTGGGGCCAAGCGGGTGCCCTCGGGCACAATGCCCAGCGCTAGCTGACGTTCGAAGCGCGCCTGGCGCAGCGCGTCCCAGCCTTGATCGTAACGGCCGCGATAGCGTTCGATGTCGACCGCCGGCGCGTGCAGCGGGAAATGCATGGCGCCAAAAGCGAGGTAAAGGAAAAACGGGTTGTCAGGGGTAGCGGCCAGGTGGTCAGCCAGGTACTGACGGGACCGCGCCACCAGGTCAGCGCTCAGATGATAGTCGTCGCTCTTGTCCGGGTACGCCGGCGAATTGTCCTCGAACATCTCCGGGTGCCAGTGGTCCATCGCGTTACCGTGAAACCCATACCAGCGATCGAAGCCCCGGCCCAGAGGCCAGTGATCAAACGGCCCGGTGCCGTTCTGATCGGCCAGCGACGACAGATGCCACTTGCCCGTGGCAAACGTCGAATAGCCGGCGGGCCTAAGCATCTCCGCCAGCGTCATCGCGTCCTGACGTATCCAGCCCCGGTAGCCGGGATGGTCCCGCCCCCACTCCGCAATATTGCCGACCCCCACCGCGTGGGCGTTGCGTCCTGTCAGCAGGCACGCGCGGGTGGGAGCGCAAAGCGCAGTGACGTGAAAATTGTTGAACCGCGTGCCCTGGCTTGCCAGCTCATCCATGCAGGGCGTTCGATGCTCAGCGCCGTAGCAGCCCAGGTCCGAGAAGCCGACGTCGTCGAGCACGGCCAGGATGATGTTCGGCGGGCGCTTGATGCCTCGGGATCGCCAGCCGGGATCGACTATCGCAGCCGGCGAGGTTTCGGCGAGGGCGGCTGGCAGTGCCGCACCTGCGGCGGTCCCTTTCAAAAATCGTCGTCGCGTGATGCTCATGAACTTCCTCCAAAGGATTCCTGCGGCGGACACCTAGATCCGAATCAGAAAGATGCCTTCGATTTCAACCGGCTGGTTACCGACGAGACCCACCACACCCACCGACGAACGGCCGTGGCAGCCGACCTCGGGACCAAACGCCTCAAACAGCAGGTCCGATGCGCCGTCCAGCACCTTGTTGTGCGTTTCAAACTCCGGCACGGCGTTGATCATGCCCAGAATCTTAACGATGCGCTCCACCCTATCGAGGTCCCCGACATGGTGCTTGACCGTTGCCATCATCTTCAGCGCCAGCGCCCGAGCGGTGCGGTAGCCCTCTTCCTGGGACACCGCGTCTCCCAGCTTGCCGGCGCGCATCACCGTGTCATCTTCCAGCAGCGCGGCGCCGTGACCGCTGAGGTACAGCATGCTGCCGACCAGCACTCCGCTGGTTCGATTAGGGCTCGGCAGGACCAGCGGCTCGGGCAGAGTCAGCCCGAGCTCGGCCAGGCGGTTTTCAATCTTGCTCATGGCTTTTGCTCACTCACTTAACCGGGTTCTCGACACGATCCCACTCAAAATTTGTCTAGTCAAATTTGCCAGGGCGTAAGCTTTCTATCGCAGACGAGCCGGCTGTTTTTTGACCGATTTGACGCCAATGCTTGCGGTTTTTCCCATAAAAACGTCAATTTTTAGGGGATTTCCTGCCACTTCCGCCGCATCACACGTTGTCAGCCCCAGCGGCGTCGTTCATAATTTGTCCGACAACTTGAGGGATTCTTTTGTCAGGCCAGCAGACGACAGGCCACGGTGCTCAGCTGAGCATCGGCGGCAAAATAGGCTACGCAACGGGCATCTACGGGGTGTTCCTCGCCTGGATGATGCTGTCATTCTACCTGCTGTACTTCTACACGGACGTGCTGGGTCTGAGCCCGACCCAGGCCGGTCTGATCTTCTTCCTCGCCTCGATGTGGGACGGCGTTACCGATCCGGTCATGGGTTGGTTGATCGAAAAAACCCGGACACGCTGGGGCAAATATCGCCCCTACCTCCTGCTTGCAGCCATCCCCTTTTCCGCCAGCTTTGCCGCCCTTTGGTATGCACCGGACCTTACTGGCGGCAACCTGTTCGTGTGGGCGCTCGTGCTGCACATCGTGTTCCGCACCTGCTACACCGCCATCTATATCCCGTACACCGGACTCATCGCGCGGCTGTCGACCGACGCCAACGAGCGCGCGAGCATCGCCGGAGTCAAAAGCGTTTTCATCTCGCTCGCCTCCCTGTCGATCTCATTCTTCGGCTTGCCCGCAGTGACCTACTTTGGCGGGGAACAGGAAGCGGTCGGCTTCCTTCGGGTTGCGCTGGTGTGCGCCACGCTGGCCATATTGGCGCTGTGGATCTGCTTTGCCTGCACGCACGAGAGGGTCACGCCAGAGGCGGAGCGCCGGCCGCCGGTCAAGGCAAGCGACATGATCAAAGCCCTGGTCGCCAACCGCGCCTTCCTGCTGATTTTTCTTGGCGTGCTGCTGTTTACCGGCTGCTATAGCATCCTTAATAAGTCGATCGTCTACCTGTTCAAGTACGACATCGGCGACCGCGACGCCGCGCGCTGGGCGCTGTCGGCGATCGCCATTGCCGGCATCCTTTCGCCCGCCTTCTGGGTACCGATCGCGCACCGGACCAGCAAAAAATTTGTCTGGATCGCCGGCTGCTTTACCGCCTCTGCCGGACTGCTCACCATCTACTTTGCCGACCTTCGATCGGTACCCGCCATGGTGGGGGTCCTGTTTGTCAGCGGCGTGGGTATCCACGGTTTTCTGATGACGTTTTACGCCATGGTGGCCGACTCGGCCGACTACGGAGAATGGAAAAGCCATCATCGGGTCGAAGCACCGCTTTTTGGCCTGGTGTCGCTGGCCAACAAAACGTCGCTCGCCGTCGGCACCTGGGTACTGGCGCTGCTGCTGGAGCAGATCGGCTTTGTGGCCAACGTGGACCAGAGCGCGGAGACCCTGACGGGGATGCGTCAGATCATGACGCTCGTACCCGTCGTCGGTTTTCTCGCCTCCGCGGTGGTGATCCTATTCTTCCCGTTCAACACGCGGGAACACCAGCAGATGGTTCGTGAGATTGCCGACCGGCGGGGCCAGCAGCCCGCTTAATCCCGCTTCATCATGTTCAGGAGATATCTATGGCGGTAGTGACGCTCAGTATTTTTGAGGGACGCAGCGCGGAAACCAAGGCGCGTTTGATTAAAGCTCTAACCGACGCGGTGGTGAACGAACTGCCGGCCAAGCCGGAACACGTGCGGGTCATCATCCACGATCTGCCGGTCACCAACTACGGTGTGGCCGGCAAGACCGTCGATTTCAAGCCGGATCCATAAGCAGGGATAAAGACGTGCAGTACAGCGCCTACACCGCAACCATGCAGTCTGTCTGGTTCAGCCACAGCGAGGGCCAAAGCTGGAGCCGACTGCTTACGCCGCTGGGAGGTTTCTACAACGAAGCGAGATGTTGGAGTCTTGCCACGCATCCCGAGCGACCGGGTGAGCTGCTCGCGGGAACCGACCAGGGGCTGTATCGCTATCGATCCGATACGGGACGCTTCGACTATATCCCCTCACCGATGGACGACCTGCAGATCCTCAAAATCGAACGCGACCCGCGGCGTCCGGAAACCATCGTCTGCGGCACGCGGCCTGCGGAGATTTTCCTTTCCGAAGACGACGGTAAGAGCTGGCGCCGCAGCCAGCTGAATGCCGCTGCAGAATGCTGGTTTATCAACACCACCCGCGTGACCTCGATTCACTTCGACCCGCGTGACGCCGACACCATCTGGATCACCATCGAGATCGACGGCGTGTTTCGATCGACCGACCGGGGCCGGACCTGGGTGCGCCTGATCGACGGCCTGCTCGACTGCGATACCCACGACGTGGTGTTTCTCGATAGCGACGACGGCAGCCGAACCATCCTGTGCTCCACCGAAGCGGGCCTGCATCGCAGCGAGGACAACGGCGAGACCTGGCGGCCGGTCCCCGTTCCCGAATCGATTGCACCCTGGCCCTACTGGCGAAGCATCAAGCAACGGGCCGACAACAGCGGCGTGATTCTGGCGTCGGTCGGCGACAAACCCTCGGGTGAAGCCGGCGTCTGCCTGATCAGCGAGGACCATGGCCAGACGTGGATCCAGGCTGAACTCTCCGAGCCGGTCAACAGCACAATCTGGTCTTTCGCCGTGAATCCGGCCGACCCCATGCTGATCTTTTTCATCACGATTTTTGGGCAGATCTATCGCAGCGAGGATGGCGGCAGGCGTTGGCAAAAAATGAACCGGGAACTGGGTGAAATCCGCGAGGTTGCCTGGGCGCCTAACGCAGCCTGACCCAATATCGCCAGACGTGTCACGGAGCTAATCGATGCCACACTTTCTGTTCAGACCCCACGTCGTCAGAGCTGATGAGTCTGTCAGCTCGCCCGACCCGCTGCTCGACCGCGTCACGCTGGCTGACGGTTCCGAGCGAGTCCACATTCCGATCCAGCGACTCAGCTCAGCCACCGCGCTCCAGGTGCCGGACGGCGATGTCGATGTAACGCCGGCAGCCGCCCTGATCGCCTGCGGCGGCGGTGCGCTCCTGGGGATGGCAATGCTGATCCGGGAGGCGGGCGCCAGCCTGCCCAGCGCTGACGTGGTGCTCACCCGCCGCTGCTGGCGGCTGCGCAACGTGGCGGATAAATGGACCGATCTCAAAATCAGCCTGTCTGGCGGGGATCAGTCTGCCTTGCGTCCGCTGCGTGACCTGGCAACCCTCGACAGCCTGACGGTTCGCTCTCCCGAGGGTGAAGCCGCGGTACCGCGCGGCGTGGTGGTTCTGAATTCGTCGCTCAGTGACTCCCTGACGCTGCGCGCGCCGGCGGCGGTCACCCTGACGCTAAGCCGCGCCGCCGCCAACCAGTCGCTGGCGTATTCCTGTGATTTGCTGCCGGTCGACGTTGACCCCTGGACAGACCGGCCGCTGCCCCGCTACGCGGTTGGCCCCGTAGAAGAAGTCGAACACTACTTGTAGGTTTGAGGGAACTGAGCAGCGGCTAGAGCATCACGCCGCCGCCATCCACCACTAGGGTCTGGCCGCTGACAAAACTGCTGGCGTCGGAGGCTAGAAAAATCACTGCCCCAACGAGATCCTGAGGCTCCTGGGAGCGCCCGAGCGCGCGGCCCTTGATGATCTGGGCGTTGCGTCCCTGGATGCCTTCCTTCGCCAGGACCCGATCGCTCATCGTCAGCCCCGGTGCAATCGCGTTGACCCGGATATGGCGATCCCCCAGCTCCGCCGCCATCGAACGGGTCATGGCCGACAGGGCTCCTTTTGAAGCGTCGTAGTGCAGCATGTTGGCGAAGCCGCGATAGATTCGATTGGTGGTGATATTGATGATCGACCCCCGACCCAGGCGCTGCATGCCAGGGAGCACAGCGCGCACACACTGCAGCGCCCCTCGCACGTTCACCCGCATCACCTGGTCCCAGGTGTCGTAGCTGATGTCCTCCAGCGACACCTGCTGGAGATCGCCGAACATCGCGGCATTGTTGACCAGGACGTCGATGTCGCCGAACTGCTGCTGGGCCTGCTCAACCGCGCGCGCCAGAGACTGATCGTCAGTGATATCCGCTTCAACCGCAAGAGCCTGACCGGCCTGGTCGGTGATCTGTTTTGCCGTCGCCTCGCCAGACAGCACGTCGAGAATGACCACCTGCGCTCCGGCAGCCGCGGCGCCCCGGGCGATCTCCGCACCGATGCCCTGGGCCGCGCCGGTGACCAACACCGTCTTGCCGGTCAATGTCTCCATCAGGCTTTCCCCATTTTTGGAATTGTTGTGCCGCCAAACGGGATGACGGTGGTTTTTGCCTCGCTGTAAAAATCCAGACTCCAGCGTCCGCCTTCGCGGTCGACGCCCGAGTGCCCGTAGCCGCCAAAGGGCGCGTTGCGTTCGCGCTGCATGGGCGTGTTGATCAGCACCGTGCCGCTGCGCAGCGCCTGGGAGACCTTTAGCGCACGATCCAGGTTGCCGGTCCATACGTAGGCAGCGAGGCCAAAGCGCGTGTCGTTGGCGATCTGCACCGCCTGCTCGTCATCGTCGAAGATCAGGAACGTGGCGAACGGACCGAAGATCTCCTCCTGGCAAACGCTGAGCGAATTGTTCGGGGCGAACGCCACCGTGGGCAATACGAAATAGCCGTCGGCTAGCTTGTCCCCAGCTAAGTCCGCCCGCCGACCGCCGGTGAGCAGTTCACCACCCTCCTCCTGGAGCTGGTCGGCAAATGACAGAACGCGCGCAAGCTGCTGGCTGGACACCTGCGGCCCCAGCTCCGCCTCATCGTCGAAGCAGCCGCCCAGCTTCAGCGCTCGGGCGCGGTCGACAAAGTCGGCGATGAACCGATCCGCGATTTTGCGATGCACCAGGATCCGCGATCCGGCCAGGCACGCCTCTCCATTGTTGGAATAGATGGCCGCCAGCGCTCCGTCCAGCGCAAGATCCAGATCAGCATCGGGGAAAATGATGTTGGCCGACTTGCCGCCGAGCTCCATAGTGGTTTTGGCAAACCGGCTGGCTGCCTGGCTGGCGATGGCCGCTCCGGCGGTTTCCCCGCCGGTAAAAGAGACCAGCGATACGTCGGGGTGCGCCGCCAGCGCGGCGCCGGTCACCGTGCCCCGCCCGTTGACCAGATGCAGCACCTCCTCGGGGATTCCCGCTTCGAGCAAGAGCTGCACCAGCCGCTCCGGGCCCAGCGGACTGAGCTCAGAGGGTTTGAGCACGCAGCTGTTGCCCATGGCGAGCGCACCGGCGAGCTTCAGCGCGGCTCCCATCACGGGGATATTCCAGGGCGTGAACAGCCCGGCCACGCCGACGGGCTCACGCGTGACCAGCGTATGGGTATCGGGCAGCTGCCGAAACAGCGACTCGCCGGTGCTGCCGATCAGCTCAGCGTAATAGCGAAACCAGGCGGCGGCCGAGATCGCCTGCCGGCGAGTGGAACGATGGTAAAGAAGGCCGGTGCTGAGGCTGTCCAGACCGCCCAGCTCATCAGCATGATTTTCGATCAGCTCAGCGACTCGCTGCAGGACCTGCTGCCGCTCGAGAAGCGGCGCACGAGACCAGGAGCCAGCCTCAAACCCTTCCCGGGCCGCGGCGACCGCCCGCTGAACGTCGCCGGCGTCCGCTTCCTGAAGCTCCAGCAGCGGCTGACCGGTGTCCGGGTGCCACACCGGCAGCAGTTCTCCACCGCCGCAGGGCTCGCCCTGGATCAGCGACCGACTCGTCGCGGGCGCCAGCTCTCGGAAACGGGCCTCCAGTTCGCTCACGGACCGGCGGCCTCAGGTTGACGCTTGAAGTTCTTTGCCCTTCTTGAGGACCTGGGTGACCTCATCCGCCGTATAGACATCGCCGAAGCTCTGGAAGAACGTCGTGAGGCCTGCAGCATGATCCTCCGGAAACCTCGCCGCGTTGCAGTCCGACACCATCACGGCGCGATAGTCGAGCATCATCGCGTCACGGCCCGTGGTTTCGCAGCAGAAATTGGTGACCGTCCCGCCGATCAGAAGATTCTCAATCCCCGCTGCCTGAAGCTTCTCATGCAGATCTCCGTGGCCGGGAACAAACGCGCTGTGACGCGATTTCCATGCTCTGATATCGCCGTCCTGCACATCCAGCTCTTCGCAGATGTCGTAACCCCACTCGCCGGGCGTCAGGCTGCTTCGGTGGGCCTCGGCACCCTGCTCGCTGAAGAAATACTTGTGATAGAGCTGGGCGATGCTGTTGCCATCCGCGTCACCGGCCTGAAGCTGCACCCAGGCCACGTGACCGCCGAGCTCACGCAGCGTCGCGGCGAGCTGATTGATATTGGGCATGATGGCGAGCGCCGTGTCCGCCTTCACCTTGCCCTTCACGAACGCGTTCTGCATATCGATCACGACGAGCGCGGTTTTCTCAGGCTGCAGCGCGTCAAACACGTGCAGGCGACCCCGCTTGTTCATGATGCGATCGATCACATACTGGGGCATCTCGAAATTGTCGGTACTCATGCCATTCTCACCTTATTTGTCTTCTCATTTTGCCGAATCGAGCGCTCTTACGCTACCCATGAAGCGTCTATCTATGCTAATTTGTATTGACATATTTGGCTGCTAAAGGAGCATCGGCATGGCCGCGAAATCTCTCGAGGACAAGATTCAGCAAATCGGCAACCCGGTCGACATGCTGCGCAACGCGCCCGGTGGCCCCTACGTGTTCCCCATCCCCAGCGAGTTCTCCAACTGGCGCGATGAGCAGGAGTCCTGGCGCAAGACGGCGGTGTTCTTTGATCAGTCGCACCATATGACCGATCACTACTTCCAGGGTCCGGACGTCAAGCGGCTCCTCCAGGACGTGAGCATCAACTCCTTTAAAACGTTCCAGCGCAACAAGGCCAAACAGATCGTCGTTTGTAATGAAGACGGATACGTAATCGGGGACTCGATCCTTTTCGGCTTCGAAGACGACCTGGTCAGTATCGTCAACCGGCCTAACGCCGGCAACTGGGTCCAGTTCCAGGCTGAGAAAGGCGGGTACGACGTGACCTGCGACGTTGACCACCGCTCCATTTCTCACCACACCGGCCAGCGCAAGCGTTACCGCTTCGAGGTTCAGGGCCCCAACGCGATGGAGATCCTGACCAAAGCCACCGGCGCACCGCTGCCGGACATCAAGTTTTTCAACATGGACGAGCTGAAGATTGCCGGCAGGGACGTTCGCGCGCTGCGCCATGGGATGGCCGGCGCTCCCGGACTGGAGCTGATGGGCCCGTTCGAGGAGCGGGAGGAAATCCGCAGCGTGATCCTGGAGGCCGGCAAAGACCTCGGCCTGATGCAGGGTGGCGCCAAGGCTTACGCCACCGTGGCGCACGAGTCCGGCTGGGTGCCGTCAGAGCTGCCCGCGATCTACTCCGGCGAAAGCATGCGCGAGTTCCGGGAATGGCTGCCCGCCGAAGGCTTTGAAGGTACTGCCTCGCTGGGCGGCAGCTTCGTCTCGGACAACGTCGAAGACTACTACCTGACGCCCATGGATCTGGGCTACTCCCACATCATGAAGTTCAACCACGACTTCATCGGCCGGGAAGCGCTCGAGAAGAAGCAGGATCAGCCGCACAAAAAGAAGGTCACGCTGCTCTGGAACAGCGAGGACGTGGTGCGGGTGTTTGCCAGCATGTTCCGCGACGGCGATCGCTACAAGTTCATGGACACGCCAGCGTCGCACTACGCGACCTATCCCTATGACGGGGTTTATCAGGACGGCAGCTGCGTCGGCTTTTCCCTCTATCCGGTGTATACCTCCAACTTCCGGCGCTGGATTTCCCTCGCGCTGCTCGACGAAGAAGCGGCCGTCAACGGCAAAGAACTGACGGTGCTGTGGGGTGAACCGGACGGCGGCTCCGCCAAACCCGGCGTGGAGCGACACGTGCAAACCGAGATGCGGGCGACCGTTGCCCCGTGCCCGATCGCTGACGACGCCCGCGAAAACTACCGGCCGCACCAGCTGCCGTTTTAATACGGATCATCCGCTGTGTCCTGGTTTGACACGCTGATCAAAGAGCCGCTGTTCGACTGCCAGCACTGTGGTCAGTGTCTGCTGTCTCAGACCGGCTACGTGTGCCCGATGACCTGCCCAAAAGGGCTGCGCAACGGCCCGTGCGGCGGCACGATGGACGGTCGCTGTGAGGTGCTGCCGGACCGACCCTGCGTCTGGCTCAGAATCCGCGAACGCTCGGAACCACCGGAAGGTGTGCATCTGCCTACCGACCCCAACCTGGTGGGCTCGTCGAGCCTCACCAACTACCTGTTGGGCCGCGACCGGCGATCGCGCTTTCCGAAAACGTTCGAAACGCGCGAAGCGGAGAGCAATGAGCGGCCCAGCGTCCTGGCCCGGAAATTTGATCAGGAAGGACCGGTGATCACCTACGAGATCGCGTCACCGAAAGACCGGTCGGGGCTGGCGCGTGTGGAGAAGATGGTCCGGACCGTTCAGCACTGCGTCGACGGGATCAATACGACAACCAACGCGGGCGGGGTGCCCTCACTGCATTCGCTGGAAACGGCCCGCACCGTTGCGGCCAGCGGCGTGGCGCCGATCGTTCAGTTCTGTGGCCGGGACCAGGGGTCCGAGGCGTTTTTGACCAAGGCCCAGGAAGCGCTCAAAGATGGGTTCGCCAACATCCTGGCCCTGACCGGCGACTGGAATCCGAACACGCCGCGTGAACTCAACGCCGGCACCTGGTTCCCCATGGACAGCCTGCAGATGGTCGACGTACTTGCGGGACAGTCAAACTTTATCAAGCAGCCCTTCATCGGCGTCGCCAGCACGGCATATATGACCCCGATGGACGTGAGCGTTCGCAGGCTGCTGGCGAAGCTGCGGGCCGGTGCCAACTTCACCCAGACGCAGGTGGTAACCGAGACTGAGATCTTTGGCCGCTGGCTGGCTGCGGTGCGGGCAACGCCGGAGGGCCGAAACTGCCGGATCCTCGCCTCGGTACCGCTGGTGGGCAAGGTCCGACCTTACGCCATTCTGAAACGACTGCCGGGCGTTCATATCGACCCGACTTTTGCTGGCCGCCTGGAAGCCGGCGCGTCGGGTAAGGTCGACATGGCCAGCATTGGGCTGGCCGCAGCGCGCGATCTGATCGTTCGGCTGCTGGCGCTCGACATCGACGGCGTACACCTCATGAACTTCGGCGTCACGGGTGATGCGGTGGTCGACCTCGTCGAGGAAATCCGCGGCCTGAAGATCAAGCCGGCTGCCTGAACTGGCGCCCAGCGGATTTTTTGTATTTACAACTATCCGGACTTCAGCATAAGCTGATCACTCACTCTGCGGTAGATCATCCGCCGATGGCGCAACCCAGATACCTACAGATCAAGCAGGATCTGCTGAACAAGATCCAGTCCGGCAAACTCAAGCCGGACGATCGGATTCCGTCTGAGCACAAGCTCGCCGACCACTTCTCTGTGTCCAGGCTCACCGTACAGCGCGCCATCCGGGAGCTGGTCTCCGAAGGCCTTATGCGCCGCACCCAGGGCTCCGGCACGTTCGTCAACCACGCGCCCCAGCATTTCTCGCTGATCGAGGTGCGTGACGTGGGTGAAGAGATTCGCCGCCTGGGCGGCAAGCCACACTCCGAGGTGCTGCTGCACCGTCGCACCAAGCCGCCGGCGGAGGTTGCTGAACTGCTGGAGCTCACGGACACCGCTCAGGTATTCCACGTGACGCTCCTGCAGAGCATGGACGACGTGCCGGTGGCTCACGAGGAGCGCTACGCGATTCCCGAGGTGTACCCCGATTTTCTCGAGCAGGATTTCAGCAAGCGAAGCGTCTTCGAATATCTGGCCGCTCGTTCCGTGCTGGAAGAGATTGAGAACGTTGTGATGGCGGTGAAGGTGGACAAACGCCTCGCCGGACTGCTGGAGATCGAACCGGATGAACCCTGCGTCCGGGTCCAGCGGCGCAACTGGTACCGCGGTGAGTGCGTCACGCTGACCCAGATCACCTATGCCGGCAGCCGGCAGGCGCTCGCCAGCCGCTACAAGCCTTATCAGCGATAGTGGGCGATAGCGGGCGATAGCGGGTGCCGCCATACCTCAACAGCCGCGCGTGGCTTTTCGCTGACATCCTGGGACGGCGCTAGTGGCTGGTGCCGCAGCAGAAAGTGAGTTTGCCAAAGACCTGATCGACCAGGGTCCGATCAGCGCACTGCAGATGCTCGTGTTCTGCGTCTGCTTTCTGATGAACGCACTGGACGGCATGGATGTTCTGGTCATCTCGTACGCCGCGCCCCTGCTCGCGGAGGACTGGTCGATCGCGCCCGAGGCGCTGGGTGTGGTCTTCAGCGCAGGCCTGGTCGGTATGACCACGGGCGCCATGTTTATCGCCCCCTACGCCGACAGCATCGGGCGCCGGAAAATGATTCTCCTGTCGATTCTGCTCACCGGTGGAGGCGTGCTGGCGACGGCCGCCGCGACGTCGCTGCCCGTGCTGATTGCGCTGCGCCTCGTCAGCGGCTTAGGGATCGGGGCCATGCTCGCCAGCGTCGCCACGATGGCCTCTGAGTTTGCGCCCGACCGCCGGCGAAACCTCATCCTCGGCGTGGTGCTGTCGGGTTATCCGATCGGCGCAACGGTTTTTGGGCTCGTGGCGGCCGACGTGCTGCCAGTCTACGGCTGGCAGGCGATCTTTCTGGGCGCGGGCGTCACCACGCTGGCCACCTTTCCGATCGCCTGGCTGGCGCTGCCCGAGTCACCCACCTTTCTGCTGAGCGTCCGGCCAGCGAACGCGCTCCGGCGGCTGAACGCGATCCTGAGGCGGCTGGGCCAGCCGTCGCTGAACGACCTGCCCGCTCAGCACTCGCAGCCCAAATCGCGGAGCGTCCGGGCGCTGTTCAGCGATGAGCTGCCCCGCGAAACCACGCTGCTTTGGCTGGCGTTTTTTATGAATTTTGCGGCGCTGTATTTTCTCCTGAGCTGGATTCCAAAGCTGGCGACCAGCGCCGGTCTGGCCCTTGAGCTGGCGATCTACGCCGGTGCGGTTTTCAACTTCGGCGCGGTATTTGGCATCGCCGTTTCCGGCCTGCTGTCTCAGTGGTTCGGGCTTAAGCGAACCATTGCAGGGTTCCTGCTGCTGACCGCGGTCCTGATGGGGGCTTTCGGCTTTGCGACCGGTTCGATCACCATTCTGGTGCTGTTCGGCCTCATTGGATTTTTTATGCAGGGCGGGTTTGTCGGGCTCTATGCCATCGCTGCAAGGCTCTACCCCACAGAGATCCGAACCACCGGCGTTGGCTGGGCCATCGGTGCCGGGCGAACCGGGGCCATCGTGGGTCCGCTGGTGGGCGGGATGCTGGTGGGTATGGGGCTGGCGATCGGCACCAACTTTCGCTGGTTTGCACTCACCCTGATTCTCGCTGCGGGGTTTACGCTGCTGATCCGTTCGCCGCGAATCGATTAACCCCGGCTCGTGCCGTGTGTGGGCCGCCTCTCCCGCTAGAGGCGTTTGACGTCTTTGAGGATCTCCCGCGCCGCGTTGTGGCCCGACACCGCGGAAACCGAACCACCGGGATGCGTTGACGCGCCGCATTGAAACAACGCCTTCACGGGCGAGCGGTAGTCGGCGTAGCCAGGCGCCGGGCGCATAAAGAACATCTGATCAAGCGTCAGGTCACCATGCTGCGTGTTGCCGCCCGGCATGCCGATATCCGCCTCGATGTCCGGCGGCAGGTAAAGCTTGTAGTCGAGCACGGTCGCGGAAAAGCCCGGCGCAAAGCGATCCATGACCTTGAACGCGTTTCTGACCACGTTTTCCCGCTCATCGTCCCAGCTGCCGTTCTTCAGCTCATACGGCGTGACCCCGCCATAGAGCGAAACTACGTGTTTGCCTTCCGGGGCGAGCGAATCGTCGAAGTAAGACGGCACGATGGGCGACATGAAGGGGTTTTCCGAGAAGCCGCCGTACTTCGCGTCATCAAACGCCCGCTCCAGGTATTCGCAGCTTGGCGCGATATGCGCATAGGCCGGGTAGTTGGTCCCCGCTTTTTCTTTGTCGAAGCCGCTGTACTGAGGCAGCGCGTCGACCGCACAAAGCAGCTTGAAGGACGAGCCTCGCGCTCGGAACGAACGGATGTCGTGCAGGAACTCGTCCGGCAGGTGCTCGGGCGCCACCAGCTGGGTAAAGGTGGTCTTGGCGTTGACGTTCGACACGACCAGTCGCCCATGGATCTCTTCACCGTTCGCCAGGACCACGCCGCGGGCGCGGCCGTCCTTAACGAGCACCTGCTCAACACCGTGCGACACCTCAACCTCCATTCCGTGAGCCTGACCGGAAGCGCTGATCGCGTTGGAAATCGACCCCATACCGCCGCGCGTAAAGCTCATACCGGTCTGGCCGATCAGGTGCGCGACCAGATAGAAAGCCGTGCCGGGCGCGTAGGGCCCGACGTTGCCGCCGATGGTCGACCAGTACAGGAACTTGGCCTTCACGATGTCGGTTTCGAACCACTGAGAGATGTAGTCGTAGGCGCTCATCGAAAGCGTGTCGATGATGCGATACAGGTCGCGCCCAACGTTCCGATAGCGCCAGGCAAAACCGGCCATCTTCATGAGAGAACGAAGGTCGCGCTTGGTCGGGTCAAAAGGTGTTTCCAGCTGCAGCCGCCGGAGCAGATCGATCGCGCCGCTCAAGTATTCAAAGAACTTGGGATAGACCTCCGCGTCCTTCTTGGAAAAGCGGGCGATTTGCTGCTGATTCTTCACCGGGTCTTTGGTGAAAACGATGCAGTCGTTGTCGAAGGTCGGATTGATCACATCCGGCACCTCAACCTTATCCAGGCCGTATTTGGTGAGCTCGAGCTCGGAGACCACCTTGGGGTGCAGGTGGCCCATGATGAAGGAGTAGGTTGACGCGCGGAAGCCGGGCGAAAACTCTTCGGTGACGGCGCCGCCCCCAATGATGTGCTTTCGTTCGAGCACCAGCGTCTTCAGCCCGGCCCGGGACAGGTAGGCGCCACAGGTCAGACCGTTGTGGCCTCCACCGATAATGATGGCATCGTATACTCGGGTCATCCTGGCAGCACCGTTCACGTCAAGCTCAAATTTGTATTGCTATTTTGCCTGACGTGGCCGCTGTGTTCTAGGGACTTATGCGGTAATATCGACAATTTGTATTGACAAATTTGGGGAATTCATGAAATTAACGGATCATGAGCAGGCCATGCTGGACGGCGCCGAGGGCCCGGCAATCCAGCAGGCAATGTCGCTGCTGACGCGCTACGGCAAAGCGCTGGGCGCCGAACGGCTGGTCGAGACCAACAACGTCTGCGGCGGCAGCGTCGGATCGCTACCAAATCGCCGCAACGTCGTGTCTTCCGATGACGATATGGAAGCCATCTTCTCCCTCATGAACCTCGACAGCGACGTGCCGCTGGAAATTCCCCGGGTGAAGACGATGGCCTATAAGCTCATCGAGGCCGGCGATCCGGACTACTACGATCAGCAGCGAGTGTCCGAGCGGACCCAGAAGCTGGTGAAGAAGAACGCTGACTTCTGCGACCGTATCGGCATTCAGCGCTGCAACACGTGTACGCCCTACCAGGTCGGGAACGTGCCCACCTACGGTGAACACCTGGCCTGGATGGAATCGTCCGCAATCGTTTTCGCCAACTCCATCATCGGCGCTCGCGGCAACGTGGAAGGTGCGCAGAGCGCAGCAGCGGCCATGCTGACCGCGCGCATTCCCTACTGGGGGCTGCACATCCCGGAGAACCGCTACGGGACGCACCTGATCGAGGTGGAGTGCGAGGTAGAGTCGATGATGCACTGGGGTTTGCTGGGCTACTACGTGGGCGAGGTGGTCCAGGAGGAATCGCCGGTGGTCAACGGCCTCCAGCACCACCCCAGCCTGCGCAAGGCGAAACACTTCGGCGCGGCGGCGGCGACGTCCGGCGGGGTGGAGATGTATCACCTGGTGGGCATGACGCCGGAAGCGCCGTCGCTGGAACGGGCGCTGGGTGACAAGGCGCCGGAGGAGACGATCCACTTCGGCAAAGCCGAGATGCGCAAAGCGTATGAGAACCTGAACTGCGCCACCGATCCGGAGGTCGACTTCATCATGCTCGGCTGTCCACACGCGTCCATCGAGCAGGTGCAGATCGTGGCCAAGCTGCTGGAGGGCAAAAAGCTCTCGCCCAACACCGAGCTCTGGATGTTTACGCCCAAGGCGCTAAAGCAGCATGCCGACCGCATGGGCTACAGCGAGATCATCGAAAAAGCGGGTGCTTACCTGATGTCAGACTCCTGCCCCGCGCTCAGCCGGGTGAGCCCGGAGGGCGTGAAGGTTGCAGCCACCGACTCCTGTAAGCAGGCCCACTATCTGCCCGCCACGCTGGGTTTCGACACCTGGTTCGGCTCGGTGGAGGACTGCGTCAACGCTGCCATCACCGGCCGCTGGCAGGGGGAGCTGACGTGAGCGACGAGCAGCAGGACGTGATTGTGCTGCGCGGCCGTGGTGTGGTCGAGGGTGTTGCTGAGGGCGAAGCGTTTGTCACCTCCCAGACTCTTTCGGGCTTCGGCGGCATCGATCCGATGACGGGGACGGTCACCGAACGGCGTCATGAAAAAGTTGGCCAGTCGTTTGCCGGCAAGGTGCTGGTGTTTCGCGGCGCCAAGGGGTCGTCAGGCTGGGCCAGCAACTTTCAGACAGCGAGGCTTGCCGGCGCCGGCCCGCTGGCCGTGATCTTCAACGAGCTGACTACGAAGATGGCGCTCGGTGCGGTGGTGATGCGCGTACCGGCGGTGACGGACCTGGATCAGAATCCGCTGGAGGTGATTCAGGACGGCGACTGGGTCAAGGTCGACGGTAACGAAGGTGTCGTGGAGATCCGGCGCCCCGCCTCCGCCTGACCACAACCTATTCCCCACAAAAAAGGCCAGCCCGAGGGCTGGCCTTTTCTTTGGATCAACAGTTCTTCTTAGCGGAACTGATAATTGACCCGCAGCCCGCCGTAGCGAGGCATGTTGAAGTTGGCGAAGATGGCGTCCTGGCCGCCGACGACCGTGCGGTTCAGAACCGCTTCGTCGCTGACGTTGTTGACGAAACCTTCGATGCCCCAGCGCTCGCTTTCACTCAGCCAGCTCAGGCGAAGGTCCACCAACGCGTAGTCATCCTGAACACTGCCCTCGTAGCGAACGTCGTTCGTCTGATAGTCGCTGGACAGAGACACCTGGATGAACGGGGTCAGTGAGCCGAACTCACCCAGATCGATCCGCTGACGCGCGGTGAACGCGGCGGTGAAGTCCGGGGTGAAGGCAATCTTGGAACCGTCGAGCTGAATCAGGTTGTTCACACCGTTGATCGTCTCGCCACCGAGCACAAACGGGTTGCCTACGATGTAGTCACCCAGCTCTCCATCGGTGAAGTTGAGGGCCGCGGTGAAGACCAGGTCTTCATAGGGTTCCCACTCGAGCTCAGCTTCCAGGCCAAGGATATCCGCTTCACCGGCGTTGGTGCTGAATACCGAGACGGTCGGACCTACGCTGATGAAACCCTGCGACAGCAGGTCGTCGTAGGAGTTGTAGTACAGCGCGGCGTTCAGCACGAGCTGCCCGTCAGCCAGAACGTTCTTGGTACCCAGCTCAAACGCATCCACGGTCTGCTCGTCGAAGCTTAGCTCGGCGCCGGCCGTGTTGAAGCCGCCGGAGTTGAAGCCCGTGGAGTAGTGCGCGTAGATCAGGCTGTCGTCACCGACGATCCACTGGGCGCCCAGCTTGTAGGTCACCTCGTCAAACGTCTCGGACTCGTCCACGATCTGGACAATCTCACCCGTGTTGATGAAGCGGTCCTGGTCGAAGCGATCGAAGTCCTTGTCATCTTCCGTGTAGCGGATGCCGCCGGTGATGCTGAAAGTGTCGCTGATCTCGTAGGTCGCCTCACCGAAAACGGCGTAGCCAGACGTGTCGACCACACCGCGAGCGGCGAAGTCGATCGTGGGGCTGGCAGGGCCGGTGCAGACGGTGGCCGTGGTCGGGTCCATGTCGACGTCACTCGCCGCGCACAGCCCTTCAAACAGGAAGATCTCTTCGGTCTCGTCTTCGATAAAGTACGCACCGACAATCCAGTCCAGGCCGCTGCTGCTGTCGTTGGAGTACAGCTGGAACTCCTGGGTCAGCGTGTCCGTGTCCGTATCCACAGATGAGAACGAACCGTCGCCGCCGCTGAAGTCCGAATCGTTCTGACGGAAGGTTTCGAACTGCTGACTTGACGTAATGGACTTCAGCGTCACCGCGCCGAGATCCCACTCAAGGTTGAGGTCGATACCAAAGGCGTCCGTATCACGCAGCGACGGCGTGTTGCGGAAGATGTCGTAAGGACCGCGGTCAGCAGGCAGGCCGCCGGAGCCGTTTCGCGGGTTGTTCGGGTCGAGCACGCCGTTCAGGCTTGTGATGCCCGTTGCCGGATCGCGCAGCGTCCCAAGCACCGTGTAACCGAAGTCACCGCCACCGAGACCGCCCTGCTGCCAGCCATAAAGCCGGAGCAAGCCGCTGAAGGTGTCGGTCGGTTCAAACGACAGGCTGAGGCGGACTGCGTCGTTGTCCTGCTGTCCCCAGTCTTCGCCGATCAGGTTGTTGATGAAGCCGTCGCTCTGCTCGGTCATGCCGGCAATCCGCAGGCCGACCGTGTCGGTGAGCGGCGTGTTGAAGAAGCCCTCGAAGCGGGTGTGCCCGAAGCTGCCCGCCTGAGCCGAGATCCGGTAGTCGATACCCTCCATATCGGGCCGGTTCGTCGTGACGCTGATCGCGCCGCCAAACGTGTTTCGACCGAACAGGGTGCCCTGCGGTCCGCGCAGCACCTCAACCCGCTGGACGTCATAAAACGCTGCGAGGGCCTGCGACGTACGCGCCTGATAGACGCCGTCGACAAAGAAGCCGATCACGGGATCCTGCCGCTCGTTGATCGTTTCGGTACGCGCACCCCGAATAGCGGGACGGGCGTCCGAGCCGGACTGACCGAAACTCAGACCTGGCGTGACGGCGTCGAGTCGGGTCACGTCAACGATGCCGCTGCGAAGCAGCGCTTCTTCGCTGATCGCGGTCACCGCAATCGGAACGTCCTGCAGGCTGGCTTCGCGCCGAGTCGCGGTCACGATGACCTCTTCCAGCGGTCCAGATCCATCATCCTGGGCGGTCACTGCCATTGGCAGCCCCCCCAGACCTGTCGCTGCTGCCAGCAGCGAAATTGTTGTTCTTCGGTTCATTCGGGGGCCTCCCAAAGTCAGTGGTCAGAGCTTTCCGGGCTTGTGATCGATGTCCCGACCGGTTTGCCCAGCGCGTAACGTGCCACAACGCGCCTCAGATTACCAGATTTGTATATACAACTTTCGGCACATCCAAAAGCGACTCGTCGGTGCGAGGGGGGATCAGTCGGCCGATTTGGGTGCAGATGTTGTGGTGCTGAGCCCCTTCATCTCCTCGGTCACGGAGCGAACGTGCAGATCGCGCTGAGGAAACGGGATCTCGATATCGTGCTCGCGCAGGGCCTCAAGGATGGTGGAGTGAACCGCATGCATCAGCGGCAGCCTGTCAGACAACTGCCGCGAGTAGACGTAGAGCTTGAAATCGAGCGAGCTGTCGCCGAAGCCGATGAAGTAAACGCTCGGCTCGGGTTCATCGAGCACGAGCGGCATAGTCCTGAGGGTCTCCCGCATGACCTGCGTGGCGAGCGCCGTGTCGGAGCCGTAGGCAATCCCTACCGGGACCACCACACGCGTGATGGGATCGGACAGCGTCCAGTTCACCACGTGGTCTGTGATAAACGCCTTGTTGGGGACAATGATCTCTTTGCGATCCCAGTCCGTAATGGTGGTCGCCCGGATCCGCACCTTTGAGACGTTGCCCGTCAGATCACCCACCGTCACCGTGTCACCAACTCGAATCGGTCGTTCGAACAGGATGATCAGGCCGGAAACAAAGTTGGCAACAATTTCCTGCAGGCCGAATCCCAGCCCGACCGACAGGGCAGCGACCAGCCACTGAATCCGGGACCAGTTCCAGCCGATGATGCTGAGAATCGACACCACGCCGACCGTAATGATCGCGTAGCGCAGCAGCGTGTTGATCGTGTAGCGACCGCCGGGCTGCAGCTCCAGGTGCCTGAGCACCGCAATCTCCATGAGACCCGGGAGGTTGCGAGACACCACCACCGTCGCGAGGCCGATCAACACAGCGAGCAGGACGTCAGCCAGCGATACGGGTTTCACCACCTGCTCGCCGTCGACGGTGATCGTCTGCGTCCAGAGACTCACCTCCTCCAGCACCGTCAGCGCCGGAAAGACCTCGGCCCAGATCGCCCAGCCACCGAGGATTCCGGCTACGATCATGCCGGCTTGCAGGAGCTTCTGCGTCTGCTGGTCCACCGCGTGAAGATCCAGCGGCGTGCTCTTTGCCGGGGCCTGTTCACCCTCGGGATCCGGCTCAGCGTCCGGGTCCTCGCTGGCGGCCCGCTCAGCCTTTAATGCCTCGCGACGTTCCCGGGCCTGCTCCACAAAGATCTTGCGCCGCTCCAACGCCAGCCAGCGACGGATAATCAGGCCGATCAGCACCAGCCCGAGAATCAGCCACACCGTTTCAACCGATTTTTCGACCAGGACCGCCGCCGTATAGAGGTAGCCCACCAATGCGAGCAGGGCCAGCAGCAGCGGGATTCCGACGTCCAGGCCAAACCACAGCCACTTGAAACGACTCAGCCAGCTGTCGGGGCGACTCGTGTAATAAGAAGATCCGACCGCCCTGTTGGGGTGTCCGAGCGGCCAGGCTACGGCGGCAAACAGGCCCATCAGCAGCACAAAGGCAATTCGTCCGAGGCTGTCGCGGTAGGCGGTTTCGTCAGTAGTAAGCCCGAGCACGGTGACAAACGCCAAAGGCATGCCGATGACGATCACCCGGTCCAGCTGCCGCCGCACCATCGCAACGTTTTCTTCCTTCCAGCTGAAGTGGGTGCGCAGTACGCCTTTCGGCGCGGACAGAACTCTAATGAAGAGGATGTTGTAGAGAAACGGACCGGTCGTCAGAAACGCTGCCGCCAGCGAGGACGAGAAGTCGGTCGGGTCAGGGATATTCTGCACGGCGATACCGACCAGCCCGAGCGCGAGCGGCACCGGGATCACCTCAACCGCGGCGATGGCGAGCGCGCCGAGCGTGACCGATATCTGGTCGCTCGAAAGCTTGCCAAGTCGACGGTTCAGCTGGCGATACCAGCGCTTCAACACCGGCTGCAGCGCAAGCAGGCCAAGCACAACAAGCAGGGCTCCGGTCACGCGCAGCGGCATGGCGGTGAGCGTGGAAAAGGCGGACCGGGCTGTTTGACTCCAGCTTGCGGGCGACAGCGCCCAGGGAACTGCCCGCTCCAGGGCGTCCAGCGTTGCGGGGCCAACCGGTTTGCTGTTCGGTATCCAGATGAGGTTCTGATCCAGAAAGCTCCGGAAGGCGGCCGCACTGTCGAGCAGCTGCTGCTGCGCGGCATCCAGATCGCCCAGAAGTCGGATATAGGTTCGGTAGGTGCGCGCCGCCTGCTGCAGCAGCTCGCGACGTTTCCGCAGCAGCTCCAACGCCTCGCCGCGGATCGTCTCCAGCTCGTCCGTCGCCGTAAGCTCGTCCCGAACCGTATCCATCACCCGCTCGACGGCGGCGTCTAAAGGGGTCAAGTCGCGGCGCTGCTCCTCGACCCGCACCTGTGCCAGACCGATTTCCGCCAGCGTTTCCCGACGCCTGCGCACCTCAAGCCGGTACTGCGAAAACTGCGGCAGACTCCGGCGTTGATCCACAAACAGGCGACCCGTGGCCTGAGAAATCCCGCCGATATCGAGCCTTTGCTGGGCGCGTTCGCGAGCCTGCTCAACCTGCTCAATCTGGGTTTCCACCTCATTGAGTTCGGAGGTAGCAAGCTCAATCGCCTGCGCCACCGTCGGCAGTTCGCGCGTCAGCTCCAGATTGCCTTCAGCAATCTGTTGCAAGGCCGGATGTTTGTCCGCGGCAGCCAGCTCAGCCTCTGCCGCCTGGGTTTGCGCCAGCTGCGCCGCGGCCTGCCTTGCCTGGTTGACCGTCGTCTCCAGTAACGCGACCCGCTGTGACGCTTCATTGGAGGCAAGCTGTGCCATGTCGCGCTGTGCTCGAAGCAGTTCCAGCCGAAGGTCGTAGCTCAGCTGCTCCTGCTCGAGCTGCACCCGCTCTGCCCTTCGCGCCTCGCGCGTGAGCGCGGCCGTGAGTCGCTCCGCTTCACTCAAGATGGCGGTGCCGCCTGCCGGCGCCGGCGCGCTGAGCTGCGCGGCAAGATCGTCCAGCGTCGCCTGCAGCTCCACCAGACGAGCCCTGATCGCCGCCGGCCGTTCCCGCTGCGCGGCGAGGGCCGATTCAAGTTGATTCAGACTCGCCTGTGCGCTGGATGCCGCGGCCACCTCACGCGCAAGCGCCTGCTCTAGCTCACCGAGCGTTGCGTCAGCCGCCACATCTAGATCGGAGAGCGAAAGGGGCGTCGCCGCCGAATCGTCCAGCTCCGAACGAAGCCTCGTGATCTCGGGAGGAGCCGTATCCAAAACCGCGGCAAACGCCTGCGCGTCAGCCTCGAAGGCCGCGCGGGCCGACAGCTCAACCTGCGCCTGACGGAGCTCACCGACAACGTCGTTGCGAGCCTCTTCACCCAGCTCGTCGCGGGCCTGGACGGCTTCGATCGCCGCTTCGATCTGCTCACTGCTGATTGAGCCATCAGCCTGGAGCGTGGGAATCAGCGACTCCTGGGCCAGCAGTATGCACGGAAGGACCAGCAGGAGCGGGATCAACAGCTTGCCGCGGCGGAAGCACGTGCCGGCGAACATGCTCATCGACAAAGAGGGAGGAAAAATCCGCGAGCCATCCGACTATTATGACGCCAGTTGCCCCGGGGGTCCTCCCCCGACAGCACCCGGCCCAAGCGGGTCACTCGATGACCGAAAGCACGAACCCTTCCTCTTCCGTTGGCTCCTCGAAGTATTGGGTCACGTCGTGAAAGACCGCCTCCGTATCGAACGCCGCTCGCTCGGGCTGCTCAACGCGCCGTTGAGCAATCTGTTGTAAGCAGCGCTCATCGCTTCTTTTCAGGTAAACCAGCTCATGGGGCGCAGCTGCGTCGTCGGCAAGCGCTTTCAGCCAGCGACGCTGCTTGACGGTGTTGGCAGGAAAATCCAGCACGACGTTAGACCCCGACCTTAAGACCGAAATGATGTGGTTCCTGATCGCCGTCTTAAGCTGGCGCGAGAGTCGGATGTAGTCGTCAAGGTTCTTAATCTGATCGGGGTACAGGGCCGCGAGCCACTCGTCCTCCGATAACCGAATGGCGTTTCGTTCGCGCGCCAGCTGCAGCGACTTTGTTGACTTGCCCGCCCCCATTTTGCCGGCGACGAGCAGCAGAACTCCGGGCTCGCTCATCGGTTTACGGTGTCGTCTTCGACCAGTTCACGGCCCGGCCCTCATCACGCAGGTCTTTCACCGGCCGGCCATCGCAGTTCGCCAGGTTTTCCCCGTTGACCACGTTGTCGGCGTCAACGATCAGCACAACCGGATCGGAGGTCAGCGTTTTGTAAAGCGTTCGACCGGTTTTGGTGTGGGCGCTGATGTAGAAGACCAGTTCATCCCAAGGCAGTACGCCGGTCGGGTCTTTCACGGAACAGATGATGGCGTCGGGTCGATCGGCGACTAGCGCGGCGCGTGCGGGCAGCCAGGCGAGGGTGATTGCGCAAAAAGCCGTAAGGTACAGACCGCACCGCTTGAGAGTTTCTGACATGAAGACCTCCTTGGTATCGCTCTTGGAGTCAGGGCTGACGTTTGTCGTCAGCCATCCTTTGCGATTCTTCAAGGGCCCGCATGGGCCAAAGGTTGTCGGTCATTCTCTCGAAGGCAATCTCGCGTTAAACGTCCTACGGAGAGCAGCGGCGGGCCTCGCTAGGTTGAGGCTGCCTCCCGGGTCGCGTCAGCGACGCTATCGGTCGACTTGATCAGCGGCCAGAGGAGCTGCTCACCAACGGTCGTGTCGGGCAGGTTCTCGACGCCAAAGGACTCGGGATACCGCCGGGTGATCCTTGCGGTCCCGAAGAGCACGTCCCAGAAAAACAGCAGATTGCCGTAATTGCCTTTGTAGTGGGTGGCCGAGTCGGCGGCGTGTTTGCCGTGGTGGGCGCTGTGCGTAGCCGGCGTCGAGATCACGCGCTCAACCACCCACATCACCGGTGAAAGCCAGCGGATCTTGTACAGCGGCTCGTCCCAGCGCACATCACAGTGGGCGCCAAAGATGATGGTCATCTTTACGATGATGTAGCCCGCATAAACCCAGCCAAGACCCAGATAGATGAGCGCACCCGAGAACCAGATTCCCGGCATCATGGCGTAATAAAAGATGTTGTTCCGGTAGACGACACGGATCGACAGGTAGCTGGCGTTGTGATGCGGGCGGTGGAGCTTGTAAAGCCACGGCACCGTGTGCGAAAGCCGGTGCCACCAGTATTGCGTCAAATCATCAAACACCAGAAACAGACCGATCGCCGCCACGAGCGGGATCGAGCTGAGCGCACCTTCGGCATCCGGCCAGATCAGGCTGGCGAGAAATCCACCGCCGGCGAGAGCCAGAGGCTGGGTGAACAGCAGAAGCGCCAGCACGCTGGCGATCTCGACCTTGGCGTCATCGCGCGATTGGCCGCGTTTCGAGAAAAATCGCGTTTTGGCGATCTCTAGGCCAGCAAAGAAGGCGAAAACCAGCAGGATGACGAGCTTTTCCATGGCGGTGTACCGTTTAGCGTGACTGCAGACTACGGCCACGCGCTCCTCTAAAATACTAAATTTTTAGCATTTCAGGTGCCTGGATGGCGACGCACCAAAGCCTGCTCGATCTGCTGCCCGCGGCGTTTCTGCCCGAACTCAAAGCGGCGGGGACAATTCGATCGTATGACGACGGCCAGGTCATTCACACGCAGGATGCGGCGTCGGTCGGACTGTCGATTGTCATGAGGGGCCGGGTCCGCTTTGGGCTCTACGCCGCGAACGGCAGCTTCAATCTCACCGGCATACTCGGTCACGGACATTGTTTTGGCGAAGCTACGCTGTTCGCGAACCGGCCACGCGTTTATCACGCCGAGGCGTTCGGGCAGGCCGAGGTGCTGTCGCTGGGCAAGGGATCGTTCGATGCGCTTTACGACGCTCACCCGCACTTCTCTCGAGCGGTGACCGTTACGGTGACGCAACGGCTCTACGAAGCGCTCGATATCGCCGACGACCTCCGGCGGCGTGGCGTTGAGCAGCAGATTGCGATGCTGCTGCTGCGAATCGCCCGGACCGGCGGTTTCGAAGAAGATGACCTGCCGCTGCGCCAGGCCGACATCGCCTTTGCGCTCGGCATGTCCCGGGTCAGTGTCGGCAAGGCTCTTGACCGCCTTAAGCAGCGCGGCCTGATTCGGCTGGGCTACGGCAAGATCACCATGACCGACCGGCAGGCGCTGCTCGCCATGGGCATGCAAACGTAGTTAGTGGGTCACTAGTGTCGTTCACCGGGCCGATAAGTTTGCACCGCTCGTGCCTCGACCTCCTCACGGTAGTAGGCGACATCTTTAAACGCACGATTAACGTAGCGTTCGGACTGATCGTCGAAATGGGGCGAGCTTGGGTCGCCGCTCTGACCACCCGCCAACATCGTTTTCGCGCGGACCTTGTCGCCAAATTCAACGACGGCGACAAAGCTGTTGCCCGCAACGCCATAAATCTTTTTCGTGCCCGGAAAGCGGCGCGCGCCGTAGGACGCCAGCGCGCCCCAGTTGCCCGACGCCATCCCCACTGGAAGACTCGGCGCGTTGTCGTCATGCGGGTGGGTAATGTCGCCGGTGAGTCGCTGGAATCGGTTCATCTCACCCCAGGGAATTTCCCAATCACCAAAGTCTTCTTCCAGCATGTCCACGGTAGCGGCGAACAGGCTGAGCCGTTCGCGGTGATCCGACTCCGTTGCGAAGTAGTTGATCTTCTCCATCCGGCTTAAGCCATCGGGCGCTTCACCCTCCCGGCGGTAACGAGTGCCGTAAAAATGCGCCAGCGTCATGGCGACCGATTCCGCCGTCACGCGGTAATCCCATCCTCGAAGCTGGTCTACAGCCTCGGCGAGTTGGGGATACGCAGCACCCGAGTCATCGAACGCCTCGATCAGTCCGGGAATCAGCCGCTCGAATCCCGGCAGATACGGGTCGTAGGCCAGATCGATCAGGCCGTCCAGCGTCAGGTCGGACACGCCATCAAGCACGCGCAGCGCGTGCACACCGCGGAAGTTCTCCGGGTCTGGCGCCATATAAACGGGATAGTCAGCCGGATCCGGGCTGAACGGCCCGGCCGCCGTGAAAGGCGTGGAATTGCAGTTCTGCAGCCAACCGTTTTCCGGATTCAGCAGCGTCACGGTCTCGTCGACGCTGTGCAGCCCTTGCCAGTCGGTGGCGGGATCGCTGCCGTCAACCGGCTGTGAAAAGTCGAATCGTCGATCCCGACGGGGGACAAAATTACCGTGGTAGTAGGCGATGTTCCCGCTGGAATCTGCGTAGACAGTGTTGTTCGATGAGTTCGTCCGGATATCCATCATCGCCCGAAAACCCTCGTGACCGTCCTGTTTGGTTCGGACAAAAGACTGCCGTAGCGCGTTGACCGGGTCCCAGTTGATCTTGGTTGCCACCCATCGACCATCGACCATGTGAGTGACTGGGCCGTGATGGGTCCGATACATGGGGAACGTCCGCTCCGAGTAGGTTTCGCCGTCCTTGTATCTCAGCGTGACCTCGGACACCTCAACCGGACGCAATTCATCGCCGTAGCGATACATGAGTTTGCCGCCGACCTCGGTGACGTCCTCAACAAACTCGTCCATGAAGTCGACTCGTGTTGAGGTATGCATCCAGCCCGTGTCTTCGTTGAACCCCTGGTAAACAAAAAACTGTCCCCAGGTGACAGCGCCATAGGCGTTTAAGCCCTCCTCGCTGACCACATGCACCTCGCCCCGAAAGTAGAACGAGGTGTGCGGATTGATCAGCAGCATCGCGTCTCCTGATCGCGTGTGCGTACCGGCTATCGCAAAGCCGTTGGACCCGCGTGGTTCGTCGTCAGAGACTTCAGTGGCGCTCATACGGTGCCCCACACTCTCCCCCGAACCATAAAACGCGCGGATACCATCGAGCGGGATCTGCTCAATGTCGCCGCCGATGGAGCCCTCAAAAAAGAACATGGGCATCCAGGGCTCAAATCTTGTGATGACTTTGGGTCTGACGTTTGGATGAGTAGCCAGGTAATAGTTGAGTCCGTCGGCAAACGCATCGCAAAGGTCTTGCAGCCAGTCCGGGGCCGCCTCGTAAGCGGCTTTTGCCTCCGCGGTGGTCATATACAGACGCGCCCGTAAATCACTGAATAGCGCCTTTTCACCCTCGGCCTCCGCCAGGCGGCCAATCGCCCAGTAGTAGTTTCGTTCGACCCGGGGGAAGTCGTCTTCCGCCTGCGCATAGAGGAGGCCGAATACCGCATCAGCGTCGGTTCTTGCGTAGATGTGCGGCACGCCAAAATCATCGCGAATGATGGTTATGTTCGCGGCGCGCGCCTGCAGGCGTTCAAGCTCCGAATCAGCATATGGCTTGGTCTGCGGCGCACAGGCTGCGATGGGTAGAATGAACAGGAGGGCGCAAACACGCTGCCACGGCGCAGAAGTTTTCATCAGTTGAAGCCTTGCTCTGACGGTACGGGTCGAACCCTGACGGGCCCGGGACATTCTACCGCTGCGATAAGCTATGGCGCGACGCCGATGTTGTTCTACAGTAATGCTATGAAGATCAGCGCGCACACTCTTTCAATACTGCTGGCAGTCTTGGCTATGCCGGCCGCCGCGCAGACAACGCTGCTGGACCAGTCCATCGACTGCACAATCGCTAACGGTCGGGCGATGAGTACGCGGTTCACGCTCACATTCAATTTTGGCAGCGGCTCCAATCGCATCAACGACACGGAGAGCGCTGACGATTTTGTGGTACCTGCTGACGAGACCTGGACAATCAACACCGTGCAGGCATTCGGTGACATCAATATTGAAGGCGAAAACGTGCGGGTCCGCGTCTATGAAAACGGCAGCAACCTGCCGACCGGCAGCCCGGTTTGCGACGCATTCGTCCCGGCTGAGCCACCACAGTTCAACAAAGGATTGGGTGAATTTACTTTCGGCTTTCGAATGAATCTGCCCACGGCATGTGTCCTGGACGAAGGCCGCTACTGGCTCTCCGTCCAGTATGTGGACGTCGAGCCGCTCGCAAACTGCGGCGGCGACAACTGCCCTCCGTGGTACTGGGCTAACGTGGACAACGGAAACGGCGCACTGCAGTGGGCCATCCGTGATCCGGATAACGATATCCCGGAAATCAGCTGCACCAGCTTTGGCCCGGGACCAAGCTGCGTATCAGAGCCGACTCGCCGTGACCTGTGTTTCTCAATGGAAGGCAGCGTCGTTAACCAGGTCGGTCCTTTTGTCGACCCGCAGCTCGTGCTGGAAACCGTAGTCGCCGGCGCATCGGTGGATTTCGACTACGCCAGCCTGTTTACTGACCTCAACAATGATCCGCTGACCTACAGCGTAGAACCTAGCCTACCGAACGACCTGGTACTGGACTCGCTTAACGCCAGGATCACCGGGGCAATCGATCCAGCGCTCACTGGAGTCGACCCGGTTTTCTCGCTGGTCGCGACCGACAGCACTGGACGCAGCGGCAACAATATCGCAAGTGACGGTGACCTCGACGTTGCGCTTCGGGTAGTAAGCCCAAACGGGGTGCAGTTGCCGAATTTCGCCAGCGACGTCGTGGTGCGATGCGGCGGCCCGGCATCATCCTCAAGCTCTTTTACCAGCATCTTGGACTTTTCGGAGCCCGGCGACTGCGGTCGGTACAGCGGGCCAAACTGCGACCCGGTCGATGAAACGGCGCGGGTAATTAATGCCTGGGTTGAGACACGCGTCGACCATCCGCGCGTCGCGGATCTATCACTGCTGCTAGAGAGCCCCGACGGCTCGGTGCAGCCGCTGCTGGCGCAGCCCGGCGCCAGCAAGAACAAAGACTGTGAAAACGCAGACATTGGCGCGCTGTTCAGCGATTCGGCGAGATGGCCGGCACAGCCACAGTGCGCCAGCCCGGTTGCAATCGCCGGGGAGCTTGAGCCAGACGTGCCGCTCGCCAGCTTTCGCAATACGCGCGCCACAGGTGGGCAGCCGTGGCGTCTTCGCATCGACAATGCGGAAAATGCGGAAGCCACCCTGGACTATTGGTGCCTGGCGCTACAGGTTGATCGAGACGGAAACCAGGTTTTCCCGCAGGCCAACCTGCCCGGCTCCGCGGAGCTCGTAGATCTGACCAACGTCGACACCGCTACCCGCAGCGGGATGCTAAATGGCACCCAGGAGGTGGACTGGTATCGGGTCGTCCAGCCTGCCGACGAGGTCAAAGCTCTCGAAGCGGAGATCAGCACCGGCAGCGGCCTCAGGGTTCAGGCGTATCGCTACCTCTTCGACAAGGGAAACGGTCTTAACCCGGACCGAGCCGCTGGCGACTGCACGGCTGACAACCTGCTGCTTTCCCGCTCCGTAGCTTCCTTTGGCCAGGAGTTTTTGCGGGTTCAGGCCTGCGGCAACCAGCCTGTGGGTCGCTATACCATCGAGTTTCGCAAGGTGGGCGAAGACTTTTTCGGGACCTTCCCCTTCGAAATTGGGCGCGCCACCGGAAGCGTTGTCGACGCCATCAGCGGAGCGCCAGTGCTCGGCGCCTGGCTTTCGGGTGAGGGCGGGTCAACGTTTTCAGATCCAACCGGCGATTTTGATCTTGCGTCGCTTGTCGGACCGCTGCAGCTCAGCGTGTTTCATCCCGACTACCAAACCACTCCGGTTGACCCAGTGACGATCATGGCGGGCGAAACCGTTGCGATACCGACCATTCAGATGCAGCCATTCGACTTCGAGGCAGTCCCCAACCAGATCGTTTTCGAAAACGGCTTTGAGTGAACCTCCCTCCTGACTCGGACGCCAAGGGAACGCCGACACGAAAAACGCTACGCCAGCCTGAGCTGACGTAGCGCAACAAGACCTACCGCAAGGGCTTTCGGTACGTCACCTTATCGTCGCCGTCTGCCCAGTAGTCACGGATGACGGCCTCCCGCTCATAGCCGCACTTTTCATAGAACGCTCGGGTTGCCGAGAAGGTTTCCAGGCCCGAGGTGTCAACGATGAGCAACCGCTCGTTGGCCAACAACTGCTCAACGCCATGCAGCAGCGCCTTTCCCAGGCCACGGCCCTGCTGCTGCTTGCGCAAGCCGATCGCAAGGAGGTTCCACGTTCCTTCGGTCAACGGTTCGCGCCGACAGTAGCTGAAGCCGACCACATTTCGATTGTCGGTTTCACACACCAACCATCGATCGTCAGTGCTGGAGCCGGACAGAAAGGGACTGATCAGGTCGTCGAGCATTTCGACGGGAAAAAGCTCGGTGTCTCGTAACACCAGCGAGATAGCGGGCAGGTCTGCCCGAGTAGGAACTCTGATATTCACTGCGAATCATCCTTTATTGATTTTGCCAGGGCATACGCCCCCGTACGCCGATGACAGACGTCGGCGTGTACAAAAGCATCAGATTTCAGGGTCCGTGCGCGACCCGATTACGCAGTCATGAAAATCTCAAGTTACAAGCGAGCTCAGGATACCGCCCGAAACAGCCAACGTCGAACCGATCGCCGATGGACGTTGAACGAATTCGCCGCATTGGAGGAGCGTTCAGGGGCTTTGGCTAATCTCTCGAACAAGGCGTATGCCGACCGTCGGATAACCCTGCTCTGCTTCCAGCGTCTCTTCGTGATCGAGCATGGATTGATCGCGTCCGTCTTCCCACGAGGTTCCGCGGACAGTTCGAAGCGAACAGGGTTCGATGCCCTCCGGCACGGTCTCGGCGCAGTCGCTGGTCCATTCGCTTAGGTTGCCTCGTAGATCCGAGATTTGCAGCCGGTTTGCGCGGAAGCTGCCGACCGGCGCCGTGAAGCGATGGCCGTCCGCACAGCTGAACTGGCCGCTCGAAAACAGCTTTCTGCGTTCTCGACCGGCAACGTTGCCGGTTTGACAGGCGGTGGTTGCGGCGTGCCCCACCAACGCCGCGTGGTTCCACTCGCTGGCGCTGGGGACGCGATAGCGATTGCCGCTTCGCTTCGAGAGCCACGCGGCATAGTCCACCGCATCCTGATAGCTGACGCAGGCAACGGGATGATCGTCACTTTGAATGTAGCCGGGTGCATACCAGGATTTACGCCGCAGCGAGATGCCCTCGGGCTGGCTGCACGGACTGCCTGGGCGCCGCATTTCCTTCGTGAATTCGCGATACTGACCGACAGTGATTTCAAGACCCGCCATGGCAAACGCGCTGGCAACCTCACTGACCTCACCTTTTTCGCCCGTAACCCTGCTGGGAACGTAAAAGGTCTCGATACCCAACGGATCGCCGAGCAGGTCCCCGGGCGACCAGGCTTTCTTTACCTCGGGTTTTTCGGCTTCAGCTAGCGGGGCCGCGTCCGGCATCGTCGGTGTGTCGGTTTCCTCGGGCGACGGTTCGGCGGTTGCACTCGGCCCATCGTCTTTCGTCACCTCTTGCACCGTAGCCGGGGCCTCCGACAACTCCGTCGGCGCGTCTGCCTTGGGCTGGAGCGGTTCCGTGACTTCAGCAGCAACGCCTGAATCCACTGCGCGCTTGGGGGTCAGCAACGCTGGACTCTCCGAGACCTGCGCTGGCTCCTGTTCGCCAGGAACCAGCCACCACAGGATGACGGCTCCCAGCACGGCAGCACCCAGATAAATCGGCCTGCGGGTGCCGGCCGAAAGCGATGCCAGCGGAGTGGTGATGCCCTGCTGGCCGCTGCCGACGCGACGAATATCGTCGGCCATAGCGGAAACCGTCTGATAACGATCCTGCGGTTTTTTCTGCAGCGCACGATTGACGATACGCTGCCAGTGACGATGCTGATTCGGGAGCGACGGAACTGGATCGGAGACGTGGGCGACCAACACCGAAACGTCGTCAGGCCCTTGGAAAGGCGGCCCACCGGTCAGCATCTCATACAGCACGACACCCAGGCTGTAGACGTCGGAACGCGGGTCAACCGGCTTACCCCGCGCCTGTTCGGGACTCATATGATGACTGCTGCCAATCGTATGGCCTTCGCGAGTCACCCGGGACGCCACCGAGCGCGTGGAAAACGCGATGCCAAAGTCGGCGATCTGAACGTTGCCCCGCTGATCGAGCAGCAGGTTCTCAGGCTTGATGTCGCGATGCACGATGCCCTGGCGATGAGCGTAGTCCAGTCCGTCGCACACCTGCAGGAGAATCTCGCTGAGCTGCGTGTCCGACTCATAGTTAAAATCGGCCAGGGCCATCGGCAGATTGGGCATCGTATAGAACAGCCCGCCGTCGTCGGTCTCGCCGAAATCAAAAATGGACACGATGTTCGGATGGTGCAGACGACCGATGGTTCGCGCTTCGTTAAGAAAGCGCTCGGTGATCGAGCCGTCATCGTTGTCGGGCGGGCGCAGGACTTTGACCGCAACCTCGCGCTTCAGGTGCTCCTGCAGCGCCAGGTACACAACGGCAGTACCCCCACGCCCCAGTTCGCGCAGGATGGTATGACCGGGGATGTTGACCGCAGTCATGCAGGCCGTTGGTTGAGTCGTGGCGTCACGCGGTGAGCATACCGGAAGGCCCGAAACCACCATAGCGAGCAGGCCGCAAACGAATCAGGGTTCACAAGGATTGTAAAACGCTACGGCCAGGGGTCAGCCGCCGATCGCGCTGAGGAATCACTCAGACGGATCGTCCGAGCGGAGCCAGCGGCGGACCGCCCACAGCGACATCAGCAGGGTGACCAGCGACCCAAGGCCAACGAACAGCTGCGGCAAACTCATTGATGCAGCTCCGCGCCGTCCTGGGTTTCCATCCATGCCTATAGCGATCGAGAATCCCACCAGTGAAAACGCCATCAGCAAAAGTCCCGCCAGCGCGTCGGCTCTGCGATCACCGGGCTGTAGCAGCATAATCAGCCCCGCAAGAACAAAAGCGATACCTACCAGCGCAAGCAGCCAGTTCCCCGCCCCGCCCTCCTCAGCCGGCAACCAGCCGAGGGATAGCGACAGCGCATAGAGCCCCAACCCGATGGCGAGCACGGCATAACGTTTCGGCGGCGGCTTCGAGGCGCTCAAGGGCTTGGGTCAATGGCCAGGAGGAAAGTGAAGTCACTGTACTACACAGCTCCGGCTACCATTCGTGTGCCCGGACCTCAATCGGTTGTCACGCGGCATAGGCACGCATTCAAATTTCGTGAGCGGCCCGGGTCAGCAGAACTTTATCCCCAAGGCAGCTACACTGTGTGGAGAGACTCACGACGGAGCTACGGGAGTGTCTTCTGCCAAGAAAGGCCTGATTGGCATCTTAGGAACTGCAGCGGTCGCGCTGCTGATCGTGTTCTTGTGGTCCAGCAGGTCCACCGAAGAATCCTCGGCAATCAACCTCGGCGCGGACCAATCGGCGGAGCATTCGCTTGAGCCAGCTACCGTAACGACACCACAGCACGGAGCGCCAGGGGCAACAACACCGCAAAACCCTGGCTTCGAGACTCAGCGCGCGTCGATAACCTCGGCTAACGCCATCGAGAATTCCTGGCCGGGTGATAGTGAACCGCCATTGCCAGGCATCGGCCCGATGGACATCACGCTGTCGATCGAAGACTCGCTTGAGGCCCTCAAAACGCAGATGGATGGCGCCACCGCGGCCGACATTACTAACCGCCGTGCTGACGCCGCAGAAGGTGATGCCGAGGCAGCGCTATGGCTGGCCATGTTTTTCGAGGAGTGTGCAAGCGCGCCCCCGAGCTATGAACTGCTGGACCGGCGTCTCGCGCAGGTCGAACAACAGGTCAAGACCATTCTGGAAAGAAACCCGGAAACGGAACTTGGAGACTGGCCCGATCGCGTCACGCGGGAAGCGATAGATAGGTTCGAAATGTGCAGCGATATTCCCGGGGAACCTGATCTGGTCCTGGAGTCATTCAACTACTACGGCCTCGCCGCCGACCTGGGTCACCCGACGGCGCAGCGAGCATACCATGCACACGCGAACTACCTGCTGATGAACAACGGCCGTTTTCCGAGTGGAGTTCTGGGCTTTCAGCAGCCCATGCTCATCGAGGAGTTTAAGCAGCGTGCGCAGCGCTATGCCGATTTGCTCTGGAACTCCGGGACACCACACGCACTCACGCTACTTGCCCGCATGTACTACCAGGGGGATGTTTACCCCAGAGACCTGGTCATGACCTACGCCTACGCCCAAGCAGCGATCCTCGAGGGCAGTACAGGCACCCTGCAAGCGGGTGGGCAGTGGAAAGAGCTCACTCGCTATCTGATGACCCAGGACCAGGTCTCAGAAGCTGAAGATCTTGCCCATGACCTACTCCGGCAGCACAGGGAAAGAGCTCGTCAACAATAGTTAGGGTGGGGACCCAATTTCGCCGCGCCGATAGGACCCAGCGGAGACGACGACATCGCTTTAGAGAAGCTCCACGTCGAAGCAAGTCTCGTTCTCGTTAGATTTCACGCTGTAACCAAACCTCTCGAAGACCGTTTTAGCGGTTTTAGGGACTCAAAGCACATTGATGCTCGGGTCGAACGATGGCGCGGAGGCGGCTTTGAAATACTTAGCACCACTTTTTCTTGCCCTGGGAATAACGGCTCCCTGTTTTGCCGGCAAGCACCACCAATCGACCTTTGTTTTTGAATACCAGGGCTTGCGGTACACCGGCGAGATCCTGGTGCCGCCAGAATCTGCCAAGGGGCTGATTGTTGTCATTCCCGGACATGGTCCCACCGACTTGGTCGGCGGCGACCAGTGGCGGGAGCTGCGCGAATTCCTGGTTGGTCAGCGTTACGGCGTTGCCTACTGGGACAAAGCCGGGAACGGATTGAGCGAAGGCGACTACGACCACAACCAGAGCATTCAAAGCAGTGCTGAAGAAGCCGTTGCCGCGATCAAAGCGATTCAATCGCTGCAGGTGCCTGGCGCAGACCAGCTGGGGTTCTGGAGCATCAGTCGCGGCGGGTGGATCGTTCCTAAAGTGTTCGAGCTGTTGCCGGAGGTCGATTTCTGGATCTCGGTCAGCGGCACCACCGAACTGGACAACAGCCGCTACATGCTGGAGGCAAACTTAAGAGCGGAAAAACGCAGCGCCAAAGATATCGAGGTATTGATGGCTGAGTGGGATCACTATCAGCGGATATTGGTCAGAGGTGGATCATTCGACGAGTTTTCTGAGGGCACTCGTCGCTTGATGGCCGACCCGTATTTCAATGCGAATGACTTTCAGATGACCGAAGAGGTCCTGAACAACATCCAGCAATATTTTCAATCCGGCGAGCTCCAATTTGATGAGAACACAAACTTGGCGGTGATGTATCCGAACCTTGAGGAGACGCTGAGCAGCCTCGAAATCCCCGTTCTGGCTATTCTCGGTCGGCTCGACACTCAGGTCGACTGGAAGGCGACCGGCGAGCTATACCAGAGAGCCTCAGAACGAGGGGGCATCGACTTAACGTCTGTGTACCTTGACCGCTGCAACCACGTCATGCAGCAAAGTGACACGGGCGGGATCTATGAGGAACTCCCTCCCGATGTTCCCGCTTGCCAGGGTTACTATGACGCGATGAGCGATTGGCTCCAAAAGATCGGTAGCGCGTCCCATAAACCTGGGTGGTGAAGCAGCACCCGCGCGAGTCGTGCCTCTAGTTCTCGCTATCGGCAACAACCGCTTCGCCGTAGCGGCCCGGTTGGTACTTCCGCAAGCTGCCGTCTTTATTGCGGTAGGAAGACTTAGGCGATCGCTGAATGCGAACCGGCTTTGCTTCAGCGTCCATCGCGTCTTCGATGTCGGAATCAGAATCACCAAAATAGACGTCCAGCCGCAGGCTGCGAATTCGGTCGGCCTTTCCGTCCGGCTCAAAGAACACATGATTCGCCGGAATTCCCAGCTCATCGCTGATGAACGACTTCAATCCATCGCCGCCAAACCCTGACCGAGCCGTGATCGCATAGATGGGGATACCACGCGCCTGATAGCGCTCGACGATCTGACGCGTTGAGAGTTTCACTCGACTGTTTCCCCGGTCACTTCCGTTCACCAACGTCCAGAAAGGCTCGGAGTCATAAGCGTGAGAGCTGGCCTGGCCAACGTCAAAGGCCGGCGTCGAGAACAGCAGCGTGTCGTCGATGTCGAAGCCCGCGCGCTCGATGTTGGGAAGTTCAGCTGCCTCCTCAATCGAAATAAATTGCAGGCTTTCTGCTGGAGGAGCATCGACGGAGCGGCAGGCGGTGACCGCTGCCATCGCGACCACAAAGATCAAGGTCCTTGTAAACAACCACCCGGCCGCTTCCTTTCTCATAAACACGGGCTTAGCCCCCTACTGACAAGGGGCGAGAGTGTAGCATCGGCCGACTTGGTGGTCCGTCGCCCCACAGTCAGCATGGCCATGTAGGCGGAGAATCCACCCAAGCCATCCTGGGAAAGAGGTATTGTCATAAAGGGAGGCAGAGCAACGGACCCGAAACCGCTACACTGGATGCGGACCTTGACCCTGGAGTCTTCGATGCGAACACCGTTTTTCATTCTGCTGGCACTTTGCCTTTCGACCAGCCCTGTTATTGCCGCTGATCAAGATGTCGAAAAGCCCAGCGCTGGTGAGGCAGAACCACGCTCGAGCACCACCCGTCACACGATCCGCATTGACGACAATAACATCGAGTACGACGCCACGGTTGGATGGCTGATCCTCCGGAATAGAGAAGGCTCCCCGATCGCGCGCTTTGGCTATACAGCGTACACGCGCACGGGCTTCAGAGACCCGGCACAACGCCCCATTATGTTCGCCTTTAACGGCGGCCCTGGCTCTTCGTCAGTTTGGCTCCACATGGGCGTGCTCGGTCCGCAGCGTGCCGTAGTGAACGATGCCGGCTTTGCACCACCGCCGCCGGCACAGCGGGTGGACAATGCCCACAGTATTATCGACGTCACTGATCTGGTGATGGTGGACCCGGTCGGAACCGGCTTCAGCAAGCCGCTGGGCGACGCGGATCCCAAGGAGCTCTTCTGGGGCGTGGACGCCGACATTGAGTCGGTCGGCGCCTTCATGAAGCAGTACATCTCAGAACAGGGTCGCTGGGCGTCACCGAAGTACATTCTCGGCGAAAGCTACGGCGGCATCCGGTCCGCTGGACTGGTGCATCACGTGCAGGACAGCCACGGCATGCATTTCAACGGCGTTGTGGTCGTGTCACCGTTTCTGAGCATGGGGTCGGGCGTGGATGGCGCGAACATCGACCTGCCGCACGCGCTTTATCTTTCGACCTTTGCGGCCACTGCCTGGTATCACAACCTGCTCGACGATCGGCCGGAGAATCTCGAGGCTTTTGTTCAGGAGGTCGATGAGTTTGCGCTGTCGGAATACACCGCCGCGCTTCTGAAGGGCTACACGATATCCTTGTCGGAGAAGGCGGCGGTGGCCGAGCGCCTGGCAGCCTACACAAGCGTCTCTGCGGACTATTGGTTGAAGGCGGACCTGCGCGTTAGCCATCAGCAGTTCTTGCAGGAACTGCAGCGCGACAAGCGCATCGTAACCGGCCGCGTCGACAGCCGCTTTCTCGGTCCAGCGATCAATCCTCTTGCCGAGGCGATGAACTACGACCCGTTCTTCCCGTCCGTTGGACCCGCCTACACGGCCGCGTTTCTCGATTACCTGCACAACGAGCTCGAGTTCGGGCAGGACGAGACCTATCAGGTATCCGCCTTTGGAGAAGTCGGCTCGAGCTGGGACTGGTCGCACACACCGCCCTCCTCAGGTGGCTGGGCCATGCCATGGGCGGATCTGCGTCCGGATCTCTCCATGGCGCTGAGCACCAACCCGGGCCTGCATCTTCTTGTGCAGCAAGGCTACTTTGATATGGCGACGCCGATCGGCGCCACCAGGTTCGACATCAACCACCTCGACATCCCGGAAGAAGCCCGCGACCGTATTCGTATGGAGTACTACGACGCTGGCCACATGATGTACCTGCACGAGCCTTCACTCGAGAAATTTCGGCGCGACCTAGCCGACTTCATTCGGGAAACCGATCGGCTTTAGCGGATAGGCAGAGCTCGAAGCCAAAGACCGGCACACACGCAAGGTCCGGATCGTTTAGATGCGAACCACTAGTCGTTTGCTCTTGCCGCCTTTGCTTTCTTGTAAACCTGAACCATCCTGTCAAATTCCGCTGACTCGATGAGGCGGTCCAAGACATAGCCGTACGCAACGTTGAAGGCTTCGTCGGCAGAGGCTGCGACGTTCGGTTGAACGCCGGCACCTTCAAAATTCGTTTGGGTGATGGGGTTCACCGTCCGCTGCGCGGGAATTTGGATGACAAAGTTGTCGTCCACAAAGGAGAAGCTGATGCCGTTGGCGGCTCCCGCGGTCACCTCACCGACGACAACCGCCTTGTCGAAGTGTTTCATGCTGTAGGCAAACTTCTCACCGAGGGAAAACGTCTCGGGGCCGACCAGCACCACGACAGGGCGGTCCAGATACCTCGGCGCCCCGACCTCGGCAAAAGTTGAGTCGCTGCTGCGTTCGCCGGTGGGTCGATAGTAGCTGGTTGACCAAAGGACCGGCTCAGGGTCAAAAAAGAAGCTGCCGAGATAGCTGTCCGACGGGCTGTAGCCACCACCATTCTTGGTGAGGTCGATAATCAAGGCATCGGTATTTGCGACGAAGGCCATCGCTGAATCAATCACTGGCTGCATCCAGTCCAGCGGCTGAAAAAACGTGATCTTCAGATAGCCGATGTTGCCGTCCAGCACCTCTGCTTTTTCAACGCCAAAATTGTCTTGCGCCGCGTACCACTCGTTCCAGTCTATCGTCGGTTCCTCTACAACCGCCGCTTCAGCCTCTGACTCCTGCGCGCGTGCTCGACGCGAGGCGATCAGCTCGGGCTTATAGCCAACGCCGTAGTGTTTGTCGCTCGAGATATCGCGCAGGTCCTCAGTCAAGACCTCTGCAAAGGCCTCGCGGTCGTTGATGTTGTCGTACTTGCCGCTGGCATTCAGGTCGCTGAGCGCACGATTCACGCGCTCGACCTGCTCGACCATCACATAGTCAGACTCGATCAACGCCTGGATTCTTTTGATCACGGAATTTCGCTCCGCCGCCGTCAGTTGGTCGTTGGCAAAGGCGCAGGTCGAGAGCAGGCTCATGGTGACGAAAAACAGATGGATTAAGGCTTTCATGAGGGCGGAGCAATCTCTGATTGTGTTGCGGCGCGCGAGTATAAACCGCCCTTCCCCGCAGCGGCCACCATCGATAGTTGGGTGACAGTCGGGCGTATTGTCCGGGCTTGCGCCAGCTGCTGAGCAAGGAGCTTTCGGGCCAGTGAATCGACTTCCGAGTGGGTTCAGCCAAGATGGCTGTAGATCTCGTCCGCGCCGGTCACCGCCGGAACTCCGGAAGAGTCTCAGCTTACGTTCGTCGCTGACATTGAGGTGTTTCCGGTTGCCCTGCTTTTTCGCTCAAGTCTCGAGGCGAATAAAATCCAACTCACAACCCTCGGAGAAATGTTCGGCGTCGGAAGATCTCCGTTCAATGAACCGAGCTGGGCATCAGCGATGACTCGGCTTCCTCGTCTTCTTCGACTCGCATCCAGGCGATGGTGGATAGCAGGAGGGATGCGCAGCAGATCACAAAAATCAGGCCCTTGTCCTCCGCGCGGCTGACGGCCACGCCAACTCCAAGGCTCGCCGTCAATTGGGGAAGGACCACGGCGAGATTAAAAAGGCCCATAAACAGCCCCATGCGGGCGGGATCTACCTTGTTGGACATGATCGCGAAGGGCAGGCTGACAATCGCCGCCCAGCCGACTCCGAGCAGCGCCATGCAGGCATAGAGCATCGCTAGAGAACTGCCAGCCAGAAGGATGGCGCCATAGCCGAGGGTCATCACCGCAAGGCAAAGCACATGGGTCTTGACCCGTCCAAGCCGACGGGTGAGCGGTTCGAGAACAAACGCCGGCAGGACGGCGGCGACCGCGTTGAGAATCAGAAAACTGATGGATACCACCCGACCCATGTCCACGTCGCTCAGGTCGGGCAGCGTCTGCTGTACGTAGGCGAACATATAGACAAACATTGTCTGCACGCCCAGCCAGCTGAACGCGTGGGCTGCCAGCACACGCCGAAATCCCTCGAGACTGCCGCCGCTCCGATTGTCGGTCGTCTTACGGCTGAACAGAGTCTGGACAACCAGGATCAAGGTCGCGACGGCGCATACTCCCTCGACCCAGTAGTGCTCTACTTCAACGTGCAGCAACCGCATCGTGAGGGCGTAAGCCCCATAGACCAGGAACCCCCACAACGGTCGAATATTGATCAGTACAGCACCGAGATTGACCGGTTGCGGGTCTTGCGCCTCAGAGCTCTCCTTCAGCTCGCGGGGCTCCTCTACGAACAGCGGCGGAAGCACGGAAAACAGCAGCACCAGGATCGCGCCAAAGTAGATCAGCGTGTAGTTGTCCCAGATCGCGCCGATCGCATAGGCAAGCACGCCAAAGCTGCCGGAAATGGTCTGCATCCAGGTGTATCCGCGCGTGCGATTCGGGCCGGTGCTTGTGACGTCAGCAATAATCGATCGGGTGGGGTTGAAGCTGACGTTGATCGACAGGTCCAGGGCCAGCGCAATCAAAATCGCGATCCCCAGAATGCCGTCAACACCCAGGCCATCCGCGATCACGTCGATGTTGGGCAGCGCGAGCAGCATCAGCGCGGCCAGGACGCCCCCGATGAGAATGTAGGGTCGGCGCCGCCCGCCCCAGAGCCAGGTGTTGTCGCTGACAATGCCGATGATGACCTGGCCGATTATTCCGGCGAGCGGGCCTGCCGCCCACACCAAACCCACGTCGTGGATATCGAGCCCGTATTGGGTCGTGAGGATCCAGCTGAGTGCTGAAATCTGAACCGACAGGGCAAAGCCCATCGCCGTCGCGGGCAGGCTGAGAAGCGCCAGAAAAGGCGACGTGCAGCGACGCTGCATCTCAAGCATGCGCGGACGTCTCCTGAACTGAATGGGTAACGGTCTCGGGGTCATCAACCCAGATCAGTGACACCGCAGCAATCGCCATGGACCCAGCGGCGATCGCCATCGCGTAGATGCTCTGGCTGGCAAACAGTTCACGCAGCAACAGGCCAAGAATACTCGCGGCGACCAGCTGCGGAATCACGATAAAAAAATTGAAGATACCCATGTACACGCCCATTTTATTGGCCGGCAGATGCACGGAGAGAATGGCATAGGGCATCGCCAGAATGGACGCCCAAGCGATACCGATGCCGACCATGGAAGCCAGAAGCCAGCGGGGATCGTCGATGACAAAGAACGACAAAAAGGCGGCAGCGCCGATCATCAAACACAGGCCGTGAGCACCGCGGCGGCCAAGATGCCCGGCTAGGAACGGCAGCGCCACAGCGGCGATCGCGGCGAAGCCGTTGTAGGCGGCGAACAGCACGCCGACCCAGTTGGCCCCTTCGTTGAATAAGGCGCTGGCGGGATCGTCACTCCCGTAGTGATGACTCGTTACCGCGGCCGTGGTGTAGATCCACATAGCGAACAGCGCAAACCAGGAAAAAAACTGCACAACCGCAAGCTGACGCATCGTCCGAGGCATGGTGAACAGATCGACGACTACCTCGCAGAATCCGTGGTCGTAGCGCCCGGCCGCCAGCAGGCTGGCAGCGATTCGCTGAACGACGGCGAACAGCACGGCACCGGCCGTCAGGATGAGCAGCTGCGCATCCCAGTCCCAAAACGCCACGGCGGCGCTGCCAAGCAATCCAGCCAGCAGCCAGTAGAGCGCGCTGCGCCTCAGAAAAGCTTCGGACACGAGACCGCTTGCCGCGGCGAGATCCCCAGCGGGCGTTGACCCACGCTCAAACGACTTAAGCTCGTCCGGGCTGTACTCCTGGCTGGTAAGCACCGTCCACAAAACGGCCAGGAACAAGCAGGCGCCGCCGACGTAAAACGCGTAGCGCACGGAGTCGGGCACCTGACCCTCGGCTGCGGTGTTGCTGACCGCAAACCAGTTGGCGAGCATCCACGGCAGCGCTGATGCGAAGACAGCGCCGATGCCGATAAAAAAGCTCTGCATGGCAAAACCCTTGCTGCGCTGTCGCTCGGGGAGGTTGTCGCCCACGAAGGCTCGAAACGGTTCCATGGAGACGTTGATCGAGGCGTCCATGATCCAAAGCGTCCCGGCGGCAATCCACAGGCCCGGCGCGTACGGCATGAAGAATAACGCTGCGGTGGTAGCGATGGCTCCGAACAGAAAGTACGGACGGCGACGCCCCAGTCGACCCCAAGTTCGATCGCTGTAGTACCCGACGATCGGCTGGACGAGCAGCCCGGTCACCGGAGCGGCAATCCATAGAATCGGAATTTCCTCCATCGAGGCACCGAGTGACTGGAAGATGCGGCTGACGTTGGCATTCTGCAGGGCAAAACCCATCTGGATGCCCAGAAAACCAAAACACATATTCCAAATCTGAAGGAACGACAGCTCTGGACGAACCGCAGATTTTTTCTCTTTATCGGTCAATGGGTCGGAAGGCAATTTCGCGATTTGCTCGATCTTAGGGCGCTGTAGCGGACGTACTCAATAGTGAATACGTATGCAGGCCATTGCTGTTTCAAAGCACATTCCTAGAATCTGTGATAGCGAACGATCAGTCCAAATCACGAGGTGCCCATGAATCGCTCCCGCAGCCGTCGCCACGCACAAAGCACACAAAATAATCCCACACCGCCTGAACAGCCAGGCTTTCGCCGCAAACTCCTTGCCGCAGCCGTTGCCGCCGCCACATTCACAGGGTTGCCTGCGTATGCGCAGCCGGCTGAGGGTCAGGATGACGATGATCAGGCGGTATTGGAAGAACTTGTCGTCACCGGCTTCCGACGCAGCCTAGAAAACGCGATCGACAATAAGCGTGACGCGGGTACGGTAATCGAATCGATCTCGGCCGAGGACATCGGGCGGCTTCCGGATATTTCCGTCGCCGATTCCATTGCGCGCCTGCCCGGTGTCACCGCACAGCGTACCGGCGGTCAGGCCGGCGCCATCAACATCCGCGGCCTCGATCAGGGGCTCGTTCTCTCGACGCTGAACGGCCGGGAGCAGGTCGCCACGAGCGGCGGCAGGGCGATCGACTTCTCGCAGTACCCCTCAGAGCTGATCTCCGGCGTTGATGTTTACAAGGGCAGCGAAGCACGTCTGATCGAGGGTGGCCTCGGAGGGACGGTCGCTTTGAAGCTGGCTCGTCCGCTATCCCAGGGTTTGGACAAACAGCACAACCTCAATCTCAACCTGCGAGCGTCGTACAACGATCTGGCCGGCGACTCGGTGGACTCCGACGACTACGGCTACCGCGGCAGCTTCACCTATCGCGGCATTTTCGCTGACGAGACGCTCGGCGTGGTCCTCGGCTACGCCCGGCTTGAGCAGGCCAACGTCGCTTCGCGGTTCGGTACGGACACCTTTACGCAAACCGGCTCGGACTTCGATGGCAATGGCGTCAACGACTTCGTTCCGTTCCGCTACGGCGCAGAGGAGCTAGGGGGCGAGGACGCGCGCGATGCGTTCATCGCGTCGATTCAGTGGCAGCCCAACGACGATTTCGAGCTGACGTTCGATTCTTACTATTCCCAGTTCGACTCCACCGGCTTCGCCCGAGGCGTCACGCTCATTGGACCCCAGTCGATCGGCGGTGGAACCACCCTGACCAACCCACGCATCTCGAATGACGTGATCATCGGCGGCACCTATACCCGCGATGCGGGGTCGCCGATTACCGATCCCAACAACCCGTTCTCGACCGACGCCTGCTGTGGAGGGTTCGGCATCACCCCGAGCAGCGATACGCAGACGCGGGATTTCGATAACGAAATTCTGAACCTGGGTCTCGGCGCCAAGTGGTATCGCGGCCCCTGGACCTTCTCGGGCGACCTGTCCTACTCGGACTCCGACGCCTTCCAGCCTGACACCCGGGTGGTCATCCATCAGGTGAACAACGGATTCCAGCTGGATAGCGACGTGCAGTTCGACTTCCTGCTGAACGGACTGGACGTACCGCAAACGTTCACCTTCGGGAACAACTTCGGCGATGACCCCTCGCAGCCGCATGTCGGCGTCTATCAGTCGTTCCCGACGAAAAATGACGACACGCTCGATGCCGCGGCCTTCGACGTCAAGTACGACTTTGAGCGCGTCACCGGCATCATTTCAATCGAAGGGGGCGTGAGACGCTCCTCTCGCGAAACTCGTCAGGAACGAACCGGATTTGCGGTGGGTAACGAGGCGGGCTTTTATCAGTTCGCGCGCAACAACATGGACTCACCAGCTGCTAACCCCAACCCGTTCGTGAACGACATTCCTGGTTTCTCGCCGGTGTTTGTCGACCCGAGCCTGTATACGATTGAGCAATTCAACGGCGATTTCAGCGGCTATCCGAGCTATCTGGCCATCGACTTTGACGCGGTAACTGGCCTGTTTCCGGGGCTGACGCCCAACCAGCTGCAGGGTCGCGCGGGAGCGATCGCTGGGGGCAACCTGGATTTTCTGATCACCGAATCGTTCCTGGTCGAGGAAGATACGACGGCTGCGTACGTGCAGGCGAACTACGACGTCGAGCTGTTCGGCATCCCCGTTCGCGGTAACTTCGGAATCCGCGCCATCGATACGGAGCAAAGCTCCGATTCGAACACGATCCTGAACGGCGTGCCTGAGCCGATCTCCATCGACTATGACTACGACGACATCCTGCCGTCGTTCAACGCCGCGTTTCAGCTGACCGACAACCAGCAGCTCCGCCTGGGTCTGTCCAAGGTGATCGCTCGCCCCGATCTGGACGACCTGCGCGCAGGCAACTCGGTGAACGTCGATGCCAATACGGGTATCGTCAACGGCAACGGCGGCAACACCAATTTGGATCCGTTTGAGGCCGACCAGATTGACCTTTCGTTTGAGTACTACACCGACGGTGGCGGCATCTACACGGCGGCGGTGTTCTACAAAGACATCAAAACGTTCATCATTTCGCAGACCCTGGAGCAGAACTTTGTTGACCAGGGCTTCATCGATCCGACTAACGTGAACTTGAATCCCGGCGTGACGCTGAATCCGGTCGGTGAGTTTACGTCGCCCGCTAATGGAGACGGTGGCTTTGTCCGCGGTATCGAGTTCGCTTTCACCCAGTCCTTCGATGAACTGCTTCCCGAGCCGTTCAACGGCCTGGGCGTCACGGCGAACTACTCGTACACCGAAAGCTCGATCGCGCTGCCCGACACGCAGAGTGGCCGCGGCGGCAACATCACGCTGCCGGGCCTGTCCGAGAACGTCTTTAACGCGACGGTGTTTTACGAGAAGGGCGGGTTTGAAACGCGCCTCGGCTATCGCTACCGGGACGAGTTCATCTCACGCCAGCGCGGCATCGGTGAGCAGCTGCCGATCAACGACGAGGAGTCTGTGTTTGACTTCCAGGCGTCCTACGATTTCTACGAGGGTGGAAATCTGGCGGGGCTGACCCTGCTGTTCCAGGTGAACAACCTGACTGACGAGCCGGTGGTCACCTACTTCAACCAGCCTGAGCAAATCAGCAGCAACGCTTTCTTTGGTCGGCAGATGTTTGTCGGCTTGAGCTACGCGTACTAGCATTTCCGCAGAAACTAGTAGGCTCACTAGGGGCTCTCGCGCTGCGAGGGCCCCTTTTTTTTGCCCCGGCTTTGGGAAGCTCTCTTAGAAGGCGGGGCTTTCGAGGCAGAAAACTCAACCTCAGCGCTTTGCGGACGCTCGCTCCAGGACCAATGCGCTTTCCGCCGCCAGCCTCGCCACCAACCTGCCGTCCCTCACGGTGTGCTCTACACATGGCTGTTGGGAATCCCCGAGCGCGCAGTAGGCGCCGTCAGGCAAAGCTGTCGGAATGAGCGCATCCAGTTCCTCCGTAGAGCTGTTGATCACGATTTGTGCAAAAGCGGCGTCCGGACTGCGAAGCGAGAAGCCAACCGCCGTGCTGCCGTTATCCCACCAGCTCGCCACCGTGGTGGCGCCCGCAGCACGAGCGCGCCGCCTGAATTCGACCATGCGCAGCGTTTGGGCCGTGCGGTGTTCACAGATCCAGCGCCCCTCCCCGCAGTCCGACGATCCGTCCGCGCTATACACCGGCAGCGTGTTGCCGGTGTCGTCTGCCGGTGGGCCGAGATGGTCGTTGACGCCACCCCACTCGTAGCTCGACATCAGTCGCGGATACCCATAGGGCCATGCGAGCATGAACGTAGTCGCCAGCTGATAGCGGGTGCCGTCGCGGTGGGTGGTGCTCGCCGCCATGCCGTGTCCGCGCTGGTTGTCATGATTGTCGACAAAGACCACCGCCGTCGCCGACGGCAGCAGACCGCCTGCTTCATTCAGGTCCTTCAGGGCCGGCAGATTGTCCTGCGCAAAGGCTTCGCCGATGCGCAGGCTGTAGAGAAACTCGGTGATGGCGCCGTTCGGCAGGTACTCATCAACAGCCACCGACTGACCGCGTGTGTCGATCACTTCCTGAAAGATGTAGGCCGGCTGGTTCAGATCCGCAAGAACCGCCGTGATGTCCTCGGGCCGCATGTGTTTTGCCGCGTCGATGCGCAGACCCTTCACGCCAGTCTCCAGCAGCGTGTTGAGATAGGCGCTCAGCGTGGCGCGGACGTCCGGCCGCTCGGTTGCCAGATCCGGCAGCTTGCCGAGCTGGCAGTCGCGCACTCGCCTGGCTCGTTCGCGCGCCACGGCCGGCGAAGGGTCGTCTCTCAGCCAGTAGTCTTCCCCGTCAATGACGCAGTACTCATGAAACTGGGCATCCACATAATCCTCATAGCGGCGCGCCTTGCGATCGAAGGTGGTGCCGGCGATCCCCGTTCGACCGTAATCAGCCATATGGTTCAGAATCGCGTCCGCGTAGATTTCAACGCCGCTGTTCGCGCAGCGCTCGACCATGTCACGAAACGCCTCATCACTGCCCGAGCGGCTGTTCAGCCGGTAGCTGACGGGCTGGTACCGCGCCCACCATGCACCCCGATAGGGCTCAGGCAGGGCCTGAGGGTCGATGTGCTCATTCGGTGGTGAAACCTGGACGGCATGGATACCCGCGGGACCAAGCACCAGCTCACACTCTTTGGCGACATCGTCCCAGCGCCATTCGAAGAGCTGAACAAATACGTCCCCGGAAGCACCGGGATCATTCGCAGCCGCTGGAAGTGGCACCGAAGAGACCGCAAGCCCCAGGATGAGGCTTGCCTTTACCACCGCTCCGCGCCTCACGCCTGACGCTCCTCGCGCATCGCGGCGCAGATCGCCCGCGCCGCAGGTCGCTCGAACAGGCCCTCGATGGGGTAGCGAAGCTTGCGCTGCCAGTTGCGGTGACCCCGAAAGGTTCCAGGCACGTTGACCGGCGTCAGCATCTCCATCAGGTCCTCCAGCTGCGCAATCATGACACCGGACCGGCTGCGCGAGAGAAACCGGTGGACGGCGATGTTGAGCTCCGTGGGAAGATCGGGGAAGTCTTCAGCACTCAGCAAGCCGTCCCAGCACCCGGCCTCATGCAGGGCGTGCAGCAGGTGCTCGCGATCCTGCGCTCGCTCGGCGAGCATCTGCGCTACCACCGCGTCAGTCCCGAGCAGGCCAAGCCTGGCGCGCAAATCAATGTCTGAGCCGTCCCACCAGCTGGCCAGCGTAGGCAGGTCGTGGGTGGTGATGGTCGCTGTCGCTTCACGCGGATACTCCTGCGGTCCGAGCAGTTTGGTCGTCGTTTTTTCGAAATAGAGCACGCGGTAAGAATAAATATTTCGTGCCTGCAGGCGCTCGGTCAGCAGGTCCGGAACTGTACCCAGATCCTCACCGATCACCAGGCACTCGTGTCGCTGGCTCTCGAGTGCAAGGATACCGAGCATGGCCTCGAGGTCGTAGCGGACGTAGGCACCATCGCTGGCAGACCGTTCCTTCGGTATCCACCAAAGCCGCAGCAGCGAGACCGCATGATCGTAGCGGACGGCGCCGCACAGCGCCATGTTCGCGCGAAGGTTTTGCGCAAACAGCGCATAGCCGGTGCATGCCAACATCCTGGGGCACAGCGGCGGAAAGCCCCAGTCTTGCCCGGATCTGGCGAGTTCGTCCGGCGGGGCCCCAGCGCTGGCCTCCAGCGCAAACGCTTCCTGATTGGACCAGACCTCTGAACCGTTCATGTCCACACCCACAGCGAGGTCGACATAGAGCCCGACCCCCATGCCGAGGACGCGCGACAGGTCCTGCGCCGCCATCAGCTGCTCCTGGGCAAGCCACTGCAGGAAACAGAAGTAGCGCGCGCGATCGGCGTTTGCTTTGGCAAATTTCTGCACCGCCGCGTTCGACGGGTGTCGATACGCTTCGGGCCATACCGGCCAGCCCCAGCAGTCGGGATCCCGACGAAGAAAATGCTCATGCAGGCAGTCGTAGCTTGCGTGCAGGCGAAGCGCTTCACCCCGACTTTCGCAGAACTTCTGAAACGCCGCGGCCCGCTCGGTTTTGTGCGCCAGCTCCCGGTCGCAAAAGTGATCAAAGAGCAGCTCCAGCACCTGCCCTTTTGCGGCGGCGACGCCCTCATAGTCGACGCCGCGGGTCTCCCGAAGCTGCGCGAGACGCTGCTGAAAATTGTTCGATGCCACCAGCTCGCGAGCCGCGGCACAGGACGCATATTCCTCAGTCGCCTCGGGGTCGATATACATCACGTTGAGGAACGCCCGGTTCGACGGGCTGTAGGGGCTGAAGTGCAGCGGATTCCCGGGAAACAGCGCGTGCAGCGGATTGACCCCGATGACGTCAACGCCTTCGGCGGCCGCGTCGCGGATGAGTGTCTGCAGGTCCGTAAAGTCGCCCATGCCCCAATTGCGCGAGCTCCGCAGCGTGTAAAGCTGAATGCTGAGTCCAAAAAGACGTTGGCCGCCGCCCAGTGACTGCGGCTGGAATGCCTGGACCGGTGTGATGTAAAGGAAAGTCTCCGCCAGCGTTGTGGTGCGATTAACGAGCGAGAGGTGGTGATAACCCTGCGGCAGCGCTGACTCCAACACCAGCTCGCACGTGTCACTTTCCGCCTTGTGGTCGGTCGTTTCGACGATTTCGGGGCAGCAATGCCGGACAGAACAGTGCGTCACCGAGCCGTCTTCCTGCGTGATCCGTGCAGACAGGCTGACACCTCCCTTTTCACCTTGCGGCAGGCGGGCCGTAAAACGCCGTTCCTGACCCTCGCTGAACACCAGGCAGGGCGAAAGCATCGCCGAGCGCGCCTCCTGGAGTTTTCGGACCAGCGCCTGTTCGTCCTGCGGCGCGTCACGCATGAGCGACAGCACCCGGGAACGTGCTTCAAAAGAAATGGCTACGGGGTCTTTCTTATAGTCGAGAAAATTCCGCTCTATGCCCCACGCGTCGGCGAGCTGTGCCAGAGCCTCCTGCCTCATGTCGTAAACGCCACCTTTTGCCGCCAACGGTCCCACGCGCGCTGGCGCCTTCGTTCGATCGCCCTCAGTAAGCCAGCGGGTCATTAGGGAGGCAATATCCTGCATACGTATTCAGAACGCCGGAGTCTGAATATGACGATCAGCGCTTTTTGTATTAGCCTCTGGCCGGCGTGGGGACTTTTTTAACTCACCCTTGAGTCCATCTTGCGAGGGCCCGCCTGCCATGCCCAACAGAAAACCGACGTCGTTCGACATTGCTTACCGAGCCGGTGTTTCTCAGGCCACGGTCTCGCGCGCGCTTCGTGACAGCCCTTTAGTCAACGCCGATACGCGCAAACGCATTCGGGAAATCGCCGCGGAGCTCAACTACCAGGTCGACCGCAGCGCCAGCAGCCTTCGCTCGGGCAACACCCGGACGCTGGCGCTGCTGCTGTTTGAGGATGCACCGGACGCCGCGTCGCCGATCAATCCGTTTTTTCTCCAGATGCTGGGGAGCATCACCCGCGAGTGCTCAGCGCGTGACTATGACCTCCTGGTGTCGATGCAGAGACCCGGAGAGGACTGGTATGCACGCTACGAGGAGGCGCATCGAGCAGACGGGCTGATTCTCCTGGGCTATGGCGATTACGTCGACTCACATCCCACGCTGGAACGGCTTTGCGAAAACGGGGCGCACTGGGTGCTCTGGGGTCCCAGCCTGGAGTTCGGTCGCGCTTCCTACGTCGGCTGCGATAATCGGCTCGGCGGCTACCGAGCCACGCAGCACCTTTTGGACAACGGCCGGCAGCGACTCGCTTTTGTCGGCAATAAGGTGGCCGGTCAGGCACCCGAGTTTGCCGATCGTTACGCGGGCTACCGGAAGGCCACGATGGCAGCGGGTCTGGACGGCGGCAGCTCGACGCAGGTCACGGCGGAAAACAGTGAGGGGAGTGGCCGGCAGGCGGTAAAGACGCTCCTGGACGAGGGATTCGAACCGGACGGTTTGGTCTGCGCCAGCGACCTGATTGCCCTGGGGGCTCTGCAGGAACTGAAAACCCGAAAGCTGTCGGTACCCGGCACAATCAGCGTGATGGGCTTCGACGATATTGAAGCGGCCGCGTACGGCAACCCGCCCCTCTCAACGATGAGACAGGACGTCATTCTGGCCGGCGCAAACCTGGTCGATCTGGTTGTGCGGCAAATTGAGCATGACGAGTACGAGTCGCAGGTCATGGAGCCTGAGCTGATCGTGCGTGCCTCCTGTGGTGCTTAGCGTGCGTTTCTGCGACCGAAATTTCAGCCGCCCGCTACACCAAAAACCCTCACCCGAAGTAATCACTCCCTGGTCGGGAAGAAGTTAGCGACCGTCACCGCGAACCCGCCCTTTGCCAGGTTATGCACGATGATCGCAACAGATGCCGGCAACGCGAGTCCGGAATCAATCTTGTAGACGGACTTGAATCCATCGGGATAGACCAGCTGCCGGCAGTCCGGCAGGTTGTCGAGGATACATCCACGCAGCACCGTCGTTGGGCTGCTGAACGCATTATCGATCGCGCTTTGCAGGGTGTTCCCCATTTTGATCTGTTTCTGGATGGCGTCCTTTATGGAGTTCAGGTCCTTCAGGTCGTTGGCGTTCGGCAGATCCTGATTGATGATGGCCAGAACTGCACTGATGAGTTCAGGACCCACAAAGATCACCGAGTTGCCCTCCGGCAACAGTGTGTCGAAACCGATTCCCTCGATGACGGAGTTTTGGATATCGAACACGTGCAGCGCCAGGCTGCCGCCCGTAACGATCCCGGCAATCGCGCCCGGGTTGCCGTAGGGCTCAAGGAGGTTTGCCCCGACGATAGTCCCGATGGAGCGAGCGACCTGACCCAGGTACGGGACGTAGATCTCTGAGATGATCTTCGACCGAAGCTGGCTAGCGGACATGATGCCGATGAGGCTGAATTTCTGCGCCGCCGGGGCTTCTTTCGAGGCGATCAGGCCCTGGTCGCGAAGGGCCTGGCGAACCGCACGGATATCAGCCACGAGCATACGTGGAGCCCGCGAGCCGAGGAGCGAGATCAGCACCTCTGAGGCGTCAAGCACACCGTAAACGCTCGGATCCAGAGAGCTGACCACCGAAGCCACTTCTGCCAGGTCCTGGTTGAGCGCGTTAATGACGGCGTCTGGTGCGGTTCCTTCCGTAATGACCTGTTCCGTCTGCTCCAGGGAAACAAACAGATCGAGCGCGGCGCCAACGTAGGCCGCGTCATCCGGGGCCGGTGGAAAGCCGTTCATGGCCGCTGTCTCTGGGCTCGGCGGAACACCACCTACCGGAGCAATCGGGCTCAATACGCTCAGCAGTGCAACATCGATCTCGTCAAGCAGATCACCCAAATCGCTATCGATGGCGACGATGGTAGCGCTGTCGTTGGCGTTGACGGCCGTAATCAGATCGCCGATCAGGACCTCAAAAGATCTGAGCTGCGCAGCGAACAGGTTGAATACATCCGCATCGTCGCCGTCGCTGATGGGCTGAGCGATTACACCTACGGTGGAGATCGTCTCCGGACCATTGCCCGTGAAGCTGGCGGTCACCTCAAACGAACCCTGGCTGTCGATGGCCGTATTGATCGTAGTGACGTTCAGCGTCGGCGGCGTACCGTCGATATCTCCCGGCCCAATATCGAGCGACAGGGCAACTGCTGGCTGAGGATCGAGCGGCGTGCCGTCCAGATCGCGAACGATCACCGACACCTCGGCGTTACTACCAGCGGCGATCACCCGCGGCGTGATATCGATCGAGGCTCTCGGGCCGCCGGACACAGTGATGTCCACGGGGCTGCCTGGCACCGCAAATGCACGGGGCGCCGGATCCTGGATCAGCACCGTATTGGCGGGCTGCAGGCTGTCGTTCACAAACGCTACGGTTCCGACGGTCAAGCCTCCGCCAACGATGTCGGCGGTTGCTGAATTCAACGTGAGCGCAACGACATCCGGTACTCGCAGCGGCACAGGCCCCAGCGACACGTCGATCACCACACCGTCACCGGCCGCAGCGGTTGCGCCGGCGGCTGGCTGCTGGTCGACCACCAAGCCAGCAGCCACGGTATCGCTGAAGACTTCGCGGACGGATTCGACGGCGAGTCCTGCTGACTCGATCGCGTTAACCGCCTGCGCCTGGGCCAGCCCATTGACATCGGGCACCGACACGGGAGCCTCAACCTCAATGACGTAATTCTGAAATCCCGCAGCACCCACGCTGTCGGTGACCTGCAGCACAACGGAATTCGGGCCGAGGTCGCCTGCCGTTGGCGTCCAGGTCACCGTACCCAGCGAGTCCACGGCCATACCTACCGGCCCCTCGGCAATGGACCAGGTCAGCGATTCACCGACGTCCGCGTCTACCGCCAGGGCGCGATAGACATACTCGAAACCCGGTGAGGCACCCAGCCGAGGCGAAGACAAAATCCGAGGCGCGGTGTTGGGCGGCAGGATCGTGATATCGACCGTCGCCACGTTGGAGATCAGCTCGCCGTCACTGGCTCGATAGCTGAACTGATCGGAATCTTCGATGCGGTCTTCGGGCAGCCGCTCGTTCACCATCGCCACGTTCAGGCCAGGCAGCAGCCAGTGCGGCCGTTGCTTGGCAGGCACCGTCAGATCATCGTTGACGTTGGTGACGTAATAGCGAGCCTGGTTCCAGACTGAACGCGCCGGCGCCCAGTCGTCGCTGGTGCTCTCCCATACCTGTAGGCTGGGTGTCGCGCTAAACGTGAAACCGATTGGAAGGATCAGCTCGGCCTGACCGTCGGCATCAACGTCGGAAAAGACCGGGACGGTATGCTCCGTAGGAAATGTGTCATTAGTGACCAGGTCTACCACAAGCTTTTCCGACCCGTCACGGCCGTCCCAGACATAGAGATCGCTGTTTTCATCGATGTAGATCACTTCGTTGAATCCGTCGCGATCCATATCGAACACGGTGGCACCCGACCGGCCCGTTTGTAAGGTGTTTGACCAAAGCAGCGTGCCGTCCTGCCCGTTGATGACGTCGAACCGATCGGCATTCACACCACCAGCGGCAAGCACTTCGGCCTGACCGTCATTGTTGACGTCAGCGATGGTGATCGGCGACCAGAGTGAACTATTGCCACCCGGGAATTCATAATCCCACAGCGTCGATCCATCGTGGTTCAGCGCTAGAACAACGTTGGTTTCACGAAAGCCACCCAGGCGGCGCACCAGCTCCGGATAGGGGTCGTCGTCGAGATTGGCGACCTGGGGATGGGCATAGGGCGCGAGACCGTCTTCAACGTCGTCTCGGGTCCAGATCACCTCACCCCTGTTGGTGAAGGCCGCATTAGACACGACAACCTCGGGGACCTCATCCAGATCCAAATCAACCACGCTGACCCTTGTCCCGCTGGTGCTTTCTCTCACACCCGGCGCAAAGGCGTAGTCGACCTTACGCCCGTTGGCGTCCCAAACCTGGTAGGACGTGAAATCGCTATTGGGGGCAACGATGATTTCCGGCAGGCCGTCGCCATCCAGATCGGCAACGCTGATCGCAGAATCGGACAGATCGCCATTTGCCGAGTTGCGAATGTCCGAGCGCGTGGGATCGAAGCCCTGCTTCGGTAGCGACTCGCTGATCCACTTCAGCCCGCCATCGTGCTCAAGCGCGTAAAGACGAAGCAGCCGCGTCGGCGAATTGTCCGGATCCCCACCCACCAGCAGAATCTCGGGCTTTCCATCAAGATCGATATCCGCGAGGGCCCCCTCCCATTGGCTGGAAGCTCCAAGGTCTCGACTGCCGAAAGTGCGGACCCACTCTTCCGCGCCGGTGTCCCCGTCGTAAGCTTCAATTCGTGTCGCGGTTATGCCGCCAGAGTCAAGAATAATGATCTCGGAAGCAGGGTCATCATCCAGCTGCCCGATCAGCGGCTGCCAGCCTCCCGAAGGCCCGCCATTGGTGCTGATGTTTTCCCACTTAAGCCGCATGCCGATGGTGCCCGCCGGATTGTCCGGGGTGTACTCAAAGCCACCGTCGTTGTTCAGCGATAGATTCCCGCGGAAGGGCCCGGTTTCGAGCAGGCTGCTCAGCACGTCGCCGTTTGGATCCGTGTCGTTGGCGAGGACGCCCGATGCCGGGACGGTGAGCGTATCGCCACGTTCAACCCGGAAGCCTGAGTCGTCCACCGCAACGGGCGCACGGTTCAGGTCGACAAGAATTTCGAACGATTGGCTATCGCTGGCACCCAGCGAGTCCCGGGCAGCGACGGTTACGTTATGGGGACCCAACTGCTGAAACGTTGGCGTCCAGCGGATCGCACCGCTGTCCGGATCGATGATCATTCCAGTGGGCCGCACAGACAACGCATACGTGACGTCATCGCCATCCGGATCGACGGCACGCGCGTCAATGGCGACCTGAACATTCGGTGCGCCACCGCGGTCCTGAACAACATCCAGCACCGGGGGCGCATTCTGCGCCACCACCTGAAGCTGGAATGCCTCTTCATCAGCGGCTCCGCCGGGGTCGGATACTCTTACGCGCACCGGAACAACGCCGATATCGCCAGGCAAAGGCATCCAGCTCACCACGCCGCTGGCGGGGTCGATATCCATACCGACCGGCGCGCTGATCAGTTCGAAGGACAGGACGTCGCCCGGATCGGGATCTGTGGCGGTCACCGTCACGCTGAACGGCTGATCGACAACGGCTACCTGGTCCGCGATGGAATCAATCAGCGGGGAACCTGAGGTGCCAATCCCCTGCGCGGCGAAGCACCGCGCATTGCTGATGCCCGCACCCGTTGTCACCTGGACCGAAACGAGCGTGGTACCTACCTGGGCGGACGAGGGTGTCCACGCCACCTCGCCAGTGCTTGCATCGATCGTCATACCGTCGGGCGCTTCGACGAGGGCAAAGGTATTGCCAGTCTGCTCAGACGGGATTGCTGTATCGATATCGAATTCGATCCGCTCGCCGATTGGCGTCACTTGATCGGGAATAGCCGCAATCTGGGGCAGCGAGAGCGGTGTGTCATTTTCGAAGCCATCGCTCAGGATCTCTCCACAGTCGATCGCATCGGCCTGATGACAGCATAGAGCCGCAATGACGACGGGCAGGAAACGGCGTGGGCGTCGGGTAACTTTACTCATCGCTGTGCTCCCGTCGTCTGGATCTTACTCACCTGGAACAGCGGGTTAGGCACTCGAAAGATGTCACGCGCCTCGTTGGTGTCTCCTGCCACCAGGTTGGTCGCGTCGGACTCAAAGACAATCCAGCGCCCATCGCCGGAGATCGCCGGCTCAAAGCTATTCCCGTTCGCTTCCCCGGCTGTGCCTGTAGAGATGCGCTCGGTCAGACTCCGAGTCAGGTCGTGCACAAAGATGTCGTAGCGGCCGTTGGAGTCGCCTGCAACCAGGTTGGACGCGGCCGAACGATAGGTAACGTAGCGACCGTCGTCGGAAATCGAACCTTCAAAGCTGTGGTTGTTGCCCTCCAGGCCGGCGCTGGAAACGCTGACGCGCTGCGTCACCTGGGCGATGCGGTCGCGCACAAAAATATCCCAGCTCTCGTTGCTGTCTCCAGTAACCAGGTCACTTGCCAGCGACCGAAAGACGATGAATTGGCCGTTTCCTGAAACCATGGGGTTATAGCTGTCGGCATCACCGGGCCCTCCACCGGTGCTAACGCTGACCAGTTCAAGCGTTCCGGTATTGCGATCTTTGATAAAGACATCTTCATGACCATTCAGGTCGTTGGGCACGAGCTCATTGGAGTACGAGAAAAAGGTGACGTAGCGACCGTCGTCGGACATCGATCCCGACAGGCTGTCGCCTTCGACGCTGTTGCCGCTGGAATCGCGGCTGACCCGATCAAGGGGTTCGATGGGGCTTGCTGTCAGGTCGAACACGAAGACGTCGTCAGCGCTGTTGCTGTCGTCATTCGGCGGGCGCGCGTCGACGTCGAACAGATTTTGAAGCGTCTCCCAGGTATGGAACAGGAGGAACTGGCCGTTACCCGAAATCTGGGGCTCATTGCGCGCACGCTGGGGGCTCGCCGGATTGCCGCTCTGCAGCCGCGGAAGGGGCTGCAGGACGCTGTCGTCACTGCGGTCAAAGATTGTGGGCCAGGCTGTGTTCGTCACCGGGCGGCCTTCGAAGACGATCAGCTGGCCGTCATCCGAAATTGAGGGATGTGACGAGAAACGCGGGCTCTGACTTCCATCGGTTAACACGCTGACTCGTTCCACCGTGTCGGTGTTCAGGTCGTGGACGAAGATATCGGACCATCCGTTGGTGTCATCCACGATCAGATTTTCCGCGTTGGACCGAAAAACGATGACCGAGCCATCATCGGACAGCTGAGCGACGTAGCTGTCGCTGTCCGCCTGACCGCCGCCATTGGGCACGCTGATCCGCTCAATCTGGGCCATGCTGACCAGCGGCCATGCCACGCTGGCGGCCATAAGACCGAAGAGAGTTTGAAAGTGTCGTCCCTGACGCTGAATGGTTAAACGCATTGATCGTGCCTGTTTTTGGTGGCCTCAGTGTATAGAGGCGAAATCGGCAGGGATGCCGGATCACCCAGGAGTCTATGAAAAGCCACCGAAAGATCAACGACAGCGCTCACCGGAATCGATTGACTGCTCAGTCCCTTGATTCGCTTTCCCGCCTGCCACGCCTCTTCTCAGTCACATCCTGCCTTACGGATACGATTGAGGTGATAGTTAGAGTTACGGCTGCCAGCGGGACCATCCAACCGAACGGGTAGCCTCTGAAGGCCAAAAATGAACCCAAAGATGCAATGGCCAAGCAAGCCCAAGCGATTTTGAACCTGGTTTGCATAATCAATTCGCAGCGACCACGACGCAAATTTTAGCGCTGCAACCTTTCAAAGGTATGCCACGAAGGCGCTTCAGTTCAGATTAATAACTCAGGAGGCAGGGCCCGTGGCACTTCGCTCAGCCCCGGGTGTCAGTTTGCCTTTGACCGCGTCTAACCAGGTTGAGTCACTGAAGTCTGCCAGCGCGAAGTCGGCCGATCGCTGCACACGTTCGCCAACGCCAACAAACCGCCAACCGAGTTCTTTGGTGGCCTCGCTGTCCCAAGGCCCATCGCCGAAGTAAACCGCTTGTTCGGACTCTCCACCGATTTGCTGCAGGCAATGCAGCATGATGCCCGAGCGGGATATTGCATCATCGCCGCTCGAGATGAAGCGGGGCAATTCAAAGCCGGCAGATTCCAGCTTCAGCCGAGCTGTACTGCCCCAGCCGCCGGTTGCGACGCCAAAGGGAACCTCGGCTTCCTGCAGTGCAGCGATCACATCGATGGCTCCCGGCACGGGCAGACACTCAAACCCGGCTTCGAGGTACGCGCTGACTTTGTCGAAAAACACCGATCGGACATCGCTGATGACCTTCTGAGTGACCGCCAATCCGAGCCGCGCGAGCAACTCGCTCAGGAGTCCGGTGTCGGTGACATGTTGGTATGACTCCCAGTTCGTATCAAAACTGCGGGTACCGATCACCTCCGCGATGGCTTCCTGATACAGCATGTCGTCAAACTCGACACTCTGAACCAAGGTCCCGTCCAGATCGAAGATGAAGATGTCTTTAGACGTAAACTGCATTTGCTGAGTCGTGCCGGCGATCAAAATTGGAAGGCGGCAGCTAGCCTCGAGCAGCCTCCACGAAGTTAAAGGTGTCGTAGAGCTCCAAGAAACTGATTACCCGGCCATCCTTAAACTTAAATTTCTGGGGTCAGAGTAAAGGGACAGAGTAAACTGAGCGGCGTACTCTGTCCCTTTACTCTGACCCCAGAATCTCGGACCGGGTGCACAGACACAACCTGATCATTGAGAATGTAACAGAGTAATGTTCTGCGCCATCGCATCAAGTTGAAGCAACGCCTCTGCCGGATCTTCCTTCGATTCCTGAATTATTGCACCAATCTTGCTGACCAGATCAGCAGGCAGTCGGGATTGCAGTGCCCGCAGAAAGTCTCGTGAGTTGGTAAGCGAGATCTTGGCGTCATTCACCAAAGAAAGCCACAAATCAAACAACGTCTGGCTGTGCGCTGGCTGATGCCTAAGGCTTTGGTCGATGGCGAGAAAAATCAGCAGGCCACACGCATAGTGTTCCTTTACTCGGTGGTGTCCGACCGCGGTTGCCAGAGGGCCTGCGCTTAGACCTTCGGCGCAGATTTTCGAGGCGTCCTTCCGTTTACTTTCCCAAAAGCCGTGAGACTCGGGAAACTGTGCCTGCAAGAGCAAGTAAGTGAAAGCTTCAGCTGACCCTTCGTGAATCCACCTTGCGTCCTCGTCACCCTCAAGTCCCAACTGAAAAACGTGCGCAAGCTCGTGGGTCAATAGCCACAGAATCTCACCAGCGTCATTGCCCTCGACAACGGCCTCATCCCAGTAGCGACCTGCAAAGTGAATGAACACCTGATTTCTTATCGTATTGCCCGAAATGCGCGATACCGGGCTTGAGCGATCGTAGGAAACGAAAAGGAAAGGTGTTAAGTCGACCGACAACCTCTGCGAAAAGCCGGCTTGCACATCAGGTAACTTTGACAATAGGAGCTTTGTGATGGGGTCTGGCAGCCCGGAGTCGATGACGGTCGGGACGCCGCTCCGTGTTACCGGCCTTAGCGGGCCAATGTAAAATCGGCTTCCCCACCGATCGTCTAGCCAACGTGCTTCTGACTCATACACCTGGCCGTTCACTACAATATGTGTGCCCGGGGGAGCGGTCACACTCATTGCCCATGGGCCCTTGCAGTCCACCGAGTACACGAGACCATGATGTCGACAAGCATGAAACCTACCGCTGTATATCAGCATGCCACCGTCGCTGAATCGTTGATACGGCGGGAAGTCACTCGTTGGAAACGGCGTACTCGAGAACACGAAACGAGCGGAGGAAAAGGCGCCGCTGGTGTCCGATCGCATGAAGTCGAAACCGCTGGCACGGGCGAGTTCGATAGCAACCGATTCTGAACGCCACCGTTGGCGTCGCGAATCATCGTCGGTGCGGGCAAAAACCAGAGCTTTGGCGGGGTTGCTTAATCGGTAATCAACCGCCCAAATGCTCCCCTCCACTTGGGCTAGGGCAACCTCATCCGGCGTCCGCATCGTGGCGCACCCGCCAAGAATAATCAGCCATAGGCAAAGACCAGATGGTAAGAACCTATTTGACAAATCAGACCTCTTTTAGCGATACCCGGAATGCTCTAGCAGCAACCGGGGAGTATAAAGCCAACCAACACCAATGGCGCCCGAAGCTGGGATCGAGGGGCATGCCCAGGGGACAGAGATTTCATGGGCCGCACCGAAGTAGCGGCGGAACAGCCGCTCATCATGCGTTTGGCGAAGCTCGGCGTGGAGGCCCAAAGACAAGGCAAGGGACTGGCGTTTGCCAAGGAAATCTCTCACCTGATTTTCAGCGGAACAAAAGACTGGGATCAGGGCGATCTCATGCATCAAGCAAGCTCGGCAGCAGGCCTTGACCTCGACGCCATGGAGCGCGCGATTGAGCATGGAGACCACCTCGACGAAATCGAGCGCAACCACACTGGGCTGGATGCGGCCGGACATTGGGGCGTCTCGACGATGGTTGTTAGGGGTGAACCGTTTTTTGGGCAGGATCGAGTGGATACGCTCCGCTGGCGGCTTGATCAATACGGGCTCCGGCGTAGTTGATAGCCGGCGCCGGGTGACGAACCGGCGGTCTTGAGGCGTCATCATCTCGGTTTTTGTCCGCAGTCAGCCCCCCTCCTTCATGTAAAATCGCGCCATGCTCGCGTTCGCAAAGCGTAATTTCCGCTGGCTGGCGGGTGGCTTCCTCCTCACTGCATTCTCAAGCTTCGGGCAAACCTACTTTGTTTCGGCTTCGGTCGCGGAGTGGCAGGAGGCCTTTGCCCTAAGCCAAGGTCAGTTCGGTCGCCTGTACATGCTCGCGACCCTGGCCAGCGCCTGCTGTTTACCGTTTGTGGGTCGCCTTGTCGACGTGATGCCGACGCACCGGCTGGTCGCCCTTGTGGTCATTTCCTTAGCCGGGGCAGCGGTGCTGGCGGGCTTCGCGAACTCGGTGGTGATGCTGTCGGTAGGCATTTTTCTACTTCGCCTGCTCGGCCAGGGCATGATGACCCATATCGCGCTGACCGCTACCGGACGATGGTTTTCCGCCAGCCGGGGACGCGCCGTCTCGCTGGTGGTGCTGGGCCACCAGGCGGGCGAAGCCACCCTGCCGTTGTCGTTTGCGAGCCTGTCTCTGGCGTTCGGCTATCGCGCTGGTTGGCTGGCCGCGGCAGGCATTCTTTCGCTGGTGGCCCTGCCGCTCGCAACCTGGGCCTACCGGAAGCCACGTGCACCAGGCGATGAGCACGCTGACGACCCCCAACCACGATTCGTCGGCCGCAACTGGACGCGGGCCGAGGTTTTAGGTGACCCGATATTCTGGGTGCTGTTGATCGGCGTGCTGGCCCCGCCGTTTATCGGCACTACAATCTTTTACCACCAGGACTATCTCGCAACCCTGAACGGCTGGGCGCCCCAGCTCTTTCCGAGCGCACTGATACCCATGGCCATCACGACGGTTTGCATGGCGCTCGTGACGGGCGGAGTAATCGATCGCATCGGTGCGGTGCGTGTCCTTCCGCTCTACCTGCTGCCCCTGGCCTGCGCCTGCTTTGCCATGGCGCTCAGCGGCCCGGCCTGGTCGCTGTTTGTGGTGATGGTTTTGCTCGGCATCAGCTATGGCGTTTCATCCACGCTCCTTGGCGCGTTGTGGCCCGAGATCTATGGCGTGCTGAATCTCGGCGCTATCCGCTCCGTCATTGTGTCTGCCATGGTGCTGGCAACGGCTGCTGGACCGGGCATCACGGGTACGCTGATCGATTGGGGCGTCGATCTGCCCCGGCAAATGAACTGGTTAGGCGGATACTGCCTCGTGGCTGTCGGTGCGATGAGCTTGGCTTCTCGCCACTTGAGAAAACGAGAGGGAGAAAAGGCGTAAAGACGCAGCGTTGCAAGAACTGACGCCGATTTTCATGGGTGACAGCTCATTCAGGCCGACTGATTCAACCCGCTGACCCGCACCTCCGTCGTTGTCGAGACCAGCGCGCTAAGCGGTTCCGGCCGGTGAATACCGAAGCCCTGCGCGTAGTCGCTGCCCAGCGATTGCACGATTCCTAAGATGTCATCGTCCTCGACAAACTCTGTGGTCACGCTCATGTCGAGCGTGTGCGCAATGTCGATAATCGATTTTACAAAGATGCGATCGGTTGGGTTTTTGCCGATATCGCGAATGAACTGACCGTCGACCTTGAGGCAGTCGACGCTTAGCTGCCTCAGGTGGCTGAAGGACGACAGCCCACTGCCAAAGTCATCCAGTGCGAACCGACAACCCATCTCCTGCAGCGCGGCGATGAGCTGCTTGGCCTCGCCGATCTTCCGGATTACGGCGGTTTCGGTGATCTCAAAGTTCAGGCTGCCGCGCGGCAAGTCTGCCGCTTCGACCATACGAATCAGTTCGCGCGATACTGTCGGGTCGCCGACACTCGCGCCAGAGAGGTTGACCCAGAACTCGCGGTTCTCGACCTCACTGGTGAGCTGCTCCACCATCGAATCGATAACTCGACCAACCACCCATTGGTCCAGTCGCCCATGCAGACCGTAACGTTCAGCGGCAGGCAGAAACGCGCCCGGCGGAATCAGCCGATGGGTGACCGGGTCACGCATGCGCAGCAGAATCTCGATCCGCTCGATTGACTGGCTGTGATCGGCCAGGGGCAGTATGCGCTGGCCGAACAGCTCGAAGTTCTCGTTGTCAATGGCATGGTTGAGTCGCTGCACCCAGCGCATCTCGCCGCGATGCGCATGCACTTCATCCTCAGCACCGGTGACCATGTGCACGCGATTGCGGCCAGCGTCTTTAGCGGCGTAACAGGCGGCGTCGGCCAACTGCTGTAGCTCATTGAGATCCCGCGATCCGGCGCCGATCGGCACGACGCCGATACTCGCGCCGACCCGGAATACGTCGTTCTCCCAGAAAAACTTCAGGTCCTGAATGCGCTGCCGGACGGTCTCGGCCCGCTTCAGCGCAGTGTCTTCGGAACAACCGACGATGATCATGGCGAATTCGTCGCCGCCGAGCCGTGCGACCGTGTCGGCCTTGCGCACACAGGCACGCAGCGCGTCGGCGACCATGCACAGCAACTCATCACCGGCGGAGTGCCCGCACGTATCGTTGACGACCTTGAACTGATCAAGATCGAGGAACATCAAATAGGCGCTCGCTTTGTCTTCCTCGCTCACCGCTGACAGGCGTTCGGCGAATGCGCGCCGATTGACGAGCCCCGTCAGCTCATCAAAGCGGGCCTGATACGCAAGCTGATCGGTCATCGCCCGATTCTCGGTAACGTCGTGCGCGAGTAGTACGATGTATCGCAATTCGCCGTCCTGATTTCGGACGGCCGACGGGTGGAAGTCGATGCGTCGGATCGCGCCGTCGTGGGCCAGACAACCCGCTTCCATACTGGCCACTTCCGCCCTGTCGGCCGCGTAGTCCGCAAGAAAATCGGAAAATTCGGCGCGATCCTCATCGCTGACGACGGTGAGCAGCGGCTCGCGCTTTTCGCGGTCCGACTCAGGCCAAAACAGCGCCTTCATCCGCGGATTCGCGTCATAAACCAGGCCGTCAGTGTCGACCAGCGCCATACCGATGGGCGAGTTCTGGTAGGCCTGATGAAAGCGCGCCTCTACCTCGGCGCGCAGCGCGTCGGATTTCTTTCGCTCTAAGATTTCACTGCTGAGCTGCTCATTGATCAGCTCGAGTTCGCGGCGGCCTGCCTCAATGGATTGGGTCCGCTCCGCGACTTCCTGCCGGAGCCGGAGGTTGGCGTTTGCAATCGAGCGGAGCCGCAGCTGGACGGCTGACCAGACCAGTGCCAGCGTGGCGAGAACGGCCGCCGTGATGAACCACGGTGTGCGCCACAGCGGCGTTGGAACCGTGAACTGCCAGCTGGCAGCTGAGCTCCATGCACCGCCGGGAAGGCGTGCCCGAACACCGAAGGTAAATTCGCCGGGCGGCAGATTGGAGTACGAGATCGACGTGGTCTTGGCCGCATCGCTCCAAGCTGTGTCATGGCCCGCAAGCTGATAGCTGTACTCAATACCATCGGGCTTGCGCGTCGATACCGCGGTGAAGTCGATCACAACCTCATCGAAGTCGAGGGCGTCCAACAACGAGGAGCCGTTGATCGTGAGGCCATCGACCCTGCGGGCGGTGATCTGCACTGCCGGTGCCGTGACGCCGTCGAAGGGTATGGTCAGATCCATCACCGTGAGGCCGCTGCTCGTCCCGATCAGAAGATCGTCGCCGCCGTCGTAGTACATCGCGTGTACTTTGGATTCCAGCGCGACGAAGCCGTCCAGCGCGCCGTAACGCTCCAGCGTATCGGTGTCGAGCGCATAGCGGTAAGCGCCGCGACTCGTCGCGACCACGAGGTTGTTGTCCGGCAGCGGCTGAATCGAATACATCGTCACATTGGACAGGGCCGACTCCGTAAATACACTGCTGAGCTCACCGTCGCGTAGCCGGAACACGCTGCCTTTGATGCCAGAAAACCAGACATCCGTGCCTTCGCCGCTGCCGGTGGCGACGACGTGCGTGTAGTACTCCTGCTGCAATTGCTCCTCGGCCGCCATCCGCTCCGGCTCGGCGTCCGGATCGTCCGTGTCGATGCGAAAAACGCCCGCAAAATTGGCGCTGAACCAGAGGTAGCTGTCGTCGGCCATGTCCAGCGAATACACGCTCGCGCTGTTGCCAATCGTGTACGTTCGTGTCTCTTCGGTTTCCGGGTCATGCATTGTCAGCGTGCCCAGGAATGAGCCGATCCATAGCCGGTCGCGGTGATCCAGCGTCAGCCCAACGGTCAAGGACGTGTCATCGGCTAACGTTTTTTGCAAGGTTCGAGTGACGGGGTCGATGCCGTGAACGGCGCCCTGAACCTGGCCAAACCACAACGTACTGCCATCGCGCGTGATTCTGATGTCACGCACCTCGCGACGATCGATACCCAGCTCGTCAGAGACGTTGATCAACTTGCCGTCGCCGTCCAGATACAAAAGGCCTAAGTTGGTGCCAAACCAGTAATCGTCGCCAACTCCGGGGCGGACAGCGAACACCTCCGGACTTCTGCCTTCCAACTCCAGCGAGTAGTGTTCGAAACGCGGACCGAGGTAACGAGCCAGTCCGCTTCGCGTTGGGACCCAGAACAAGCCTTCCTGGTCCCGCAGCGGTTGTGCGGTGCCGGCGATGGCGAGGCCCAACTCTGATGGGTCCTTATCGCCGAATCGGAACATACCGAGCTCCTCGAGAAAGACCCATTTCAGCGTTCCTCGATCGAGGACCAGCCCAGAGATCCGATCCTCATAGTTGACGTCGAGCCATTCGATGCGATCGCCCCGTAGCCAGCCGATACGACCGTTGGCGTCGCCGACCGCGACGCGACCCTGCCGGTCCGTAGCAACGGCCGTCAGGTTATTGCCGACGTCCTCGAACACTGCACCGCCCTCCACCGTGAGCCGCTGAAGGCCGGTTGGGCTGATCAAGTACAGCGTGTCGTCGCCGGCGAGGTCCATGGTGTAGATCTCGTCTGGGGCGTTCTCAAGATGCTGAAACCCGCTATCCATGTCGTTCAGGGACAAGGTTCGGATTCCGCCCGGCTGCGAGCCGATGTACAGGGTATCCCCGACGTCGATGATCGCCCGGACCACGCCACGCGATGCTTCGTCGGGCTCAAACGTGCGCACAACCTTGCCGTTCTCAATCAGGGTCAGGCCGCCGCCGGCGTCGCCAGCCCAGAGCCGGTTTTGGGCGTCGACACGCAGCGCCTGAATCAGGTTCTGGCGCAGCCCCTCGCGGGCCGTAAGGCTCTCAAAGGTGCGGCCGTCGAAGCGGTTAAGACCACCAAACGTCGCGATCCACAGGAAGCCGTCGTTGTCCTGAACGACCGCATGAACCGTCTTCTGGTTCAGCCCCTCGGCGACCGAGTAAATCCGAAACGGTGAATCGGCCAGGAGCGGCAAGGTGTTGCCGGCAGCCGGAGGGGTTACCAGGGCGGCGGCCAGGGCTGCTAGAAGAAGGGCGTGGAGTTTCACGGCGGATCGTCATCGCATTGCTACGCTGCGTCTCCTAACGGCCGGGAGCGGTAAACCTTTAGCGCGGGGGCTGCTCCGGTATGCCCGCTGAGTCTCTGGCTTCGCTGTCCAGCTCTCGGAATTCCTGGGGTCAGAATTCCTGGGGTCAGAGTAAAGGGACAGAGTAAACAGAGCGGCTTACTCTCTGAGCCTGTCCACCTGTCGTCGGAATGCCTCGGTACCCAAAACCAACCCGGTGTTAGCGCAACGGCGGATCTTAGCCAGCACCTCAGCGTCCAGGGCATCGCGGACCAACGCCCGCCAAGCCCCCGCACGTTGCTTTTCATCTAATCCTAGTTGCAAGTAGAGATCGTGGGGAGACCACATCCGCGGTCGCACGCCAAAAGCATGAGCGCCGAAGCTTGACCACAGATAGTCACCAGGGCCGGAAACCATCCCTGCTCGTACCGGATTCAGCTCAATATAGCGAAGACAGCTCAGAAGGTATTGATCGTCCTGTACAACACAAGATTTGAATCGTCCTTCGAACAGCGTACCACTGCGTTGGTAGGTGTAATTGAAGTGGCGCACATACAGGCGTCCAAGAAACTGCATCAATCTCGAGAGGCTGTCTTCTTCGTCAGGCGTCGCCAGCAGGTGCACATGGTTTGTCATAAAAACCCAGCCGTGAACCGAAACGCCAAATCGTTCGGCGCCATCCGCCAGCCAATTGGAATAAGCTGCTAGATCAGAATCGCACGTGAACAAAACCTGTCGATTGTTGCCCCGCTGTATCAAATGGACCGGCAGACCCGCCGGGCAGAATCGGGGTTGTCTTGGCATAAGCAATACCTACGTCGGCCTTAAGGTTACTCAGTCTGAATCACCGACGACCGAAGCCCAGTGAGAACGCGCCGCAATTCGCTGTCGGTTTACTCTGTCCCTTTACTCTGACCCCAGAAATTATGGCTCTCACGTCTATCGACGCCCAAAACATCACCGGCCCGAGTGATAAACCTACCAAGAGACCTACCAACGTCATCGATCTGAAAGACTGAAAGTGTTCAACTGAATACCCAGCGAGATATCCCAAAATGCCGCTCAGACAGTAAAACATCAGCCGACTGCGTACGTACGGGATGATGTAAAGCTCCATAACGCCGGCATAAATCATCGCCTGCATAAAGACGAAAATGAAAGCAACCCAGGTACCCAAAACGACGAACCTCACCAACTCAAGAAGCGGGATTTTTTCGCCCTCCAAGAGTAGCGTCAGCAGGAAAAACAGCACTCCAAGAAAAGGTGGACCAACAAAGCAAAGCGCGATTCGCCGTACGCGCCATTTAGTAGAGACTCGCATAAGACTCACCTTTGTCGGCCGAGCCAGGAGCCCGATCGCTGGTTTTCAATTCGCTGAATAGGTCCGCAGGTAAGTTTGGAATTCCAGGGGCCGTCAGCGTCAGTACGATTAGGGCTGATCTTGAGGTGCCACGGCAACCGGAACGACGCGAAAATACGCGGCAGTTCATCGCCTGACGTCGATTTTCAGTTTTTCCACAGTAGAGAAACGGTTTTGGCGATCCTCCAAATCTAGAAGCCCCACTCCGCCCTTACGTCCGTTTGGGAACTTGACGCCGGAATTATCACTCAACCTACCTATGGAAGCGTTGCTGTCTATCGTGCTGTCGGTTTTGGCTGTTGCTTCTGGGCCATCCCCGATCTCTGAAGTTGTTGGATCTGACAAGGCTCCAATAGTTTCCGCCTCTCCCGGTGGGACCCTGCGCTGGCGTCTGCCGCCTCACTTTCCGGTGTTCTTTGGCAACGTCACCCTCGACATTCTTGAGTTAAACCGGGAACCGACCGGCAACGAAGGGCACTTCAATTTGGTCGGACAGTTGATGATCAACGGAAACATCCTGCAACCCGAAATCCCGCTTTCACTGTCCGAGGAGGAGCTGACAGCTGACCGGGTTGGCAGGATCAGCGTATTCGAGCAGGTCGAGCTGGCGACTGGCAATCGACACCTGGTGGTTGTCACCGACAATCGTCGTAACCCCATGGTCTTTGTCATTGAACCTGGTGGCACGTACGTTGTGGAGACGGTTGAAAGGCTGGATCCCGGTCGCACCGAAGTCGGCCGTCTCTTTGTAGCAACATCGGGCGGAGCGGCAGATCTATTCGCCTCACGAGAAGCATGCGTGGATGCGTTGGCCGAGGTTGAGAACATCTGGCAAATGGGACGACGCAGAGATGTTCATCCATGCCTGGATACGTTGCCCGAAAAGTTATTCGACCTGCTCACCCCCAGCTTAGAATCGAGACAGGCGTGGCTGGATATCGCTGGACTCGGCTGGGCAATAAAGGAACTGCAATACGCAGAGCCTCGAAGAGCTCTCGCAGTCCTCAGGCTAGCTCGGGAGATGCGACCTGACGCAGCGGGCGCCACCGCCATAGACTTCTTCGAAGCAGCCCTCCAGTACCCAGACATCGAAGTGCAAAAGCTCGCACTATTCATGTTCGAGCGGTGGGCCTCGCTTTACGGGCACAGGACAACGGATATGGTTCCGATGATTCCGCCGCCACCACTCGGTTTGCCGCGCGACCCGAACATTTATCGCGACCCGAATATTCACATAGGCCTGTGGCAGGAAGAAACTGATCGAGCTACCAGTGAGTTCTATCGCATCAGACCAATCGTTGAAGCTTTGGCGGAGTCCGCTGATCCAGAAGCTGCCTTGTTGGCCGTCCACGCGCTCAATGAAGGCTGGCCCGTCGGCAGCGCTGATCACTGGGAGCAATCGATATTGGAAATTCTTAAGGCGCGCCCGAAGCTAAGGGTACGGGGTTGGCTTCGGCCTGCAGACGTGATCTCAAGAGATGGAATCGCCCAGGCGAGCGTTGACCAGGAACTGACGCAACTCGCTCTCAATTCCGCTGACTTCGATCTCGCTTACGAGGCGCTGAGAGCCATGTTGCATACGAAACCCCCTGAACCGATGGCGAGAAAGCTCTTCGTGAGGGTCTTTTCGCTTCTCCGCGATCCTGAGTTCAGCGGCTCATTTGACGTGCTGTTTGCTCTAAGCGCGTATCCGGCTTTGGGTTTCGAGTACCTGGACGTTTTAAAAGAAATGAACGATGCCGCGGAAAGGCAAGCCGATCAGCCGTGGCCATTTTCCTCACGCGCGAACAGAATCCAGCAGACTATCGACGCGCTAAACAAAGCCAATCGTGAACGGACATCGACAGAATAATGAGTGTCCTGATCACCCTCTTTCGAAGTCATCTGTGTCGCATTGTACGGGAGGCAGAGTGACAGGAAAATCTACACTAAGACGAGGAGCATGCTTGACGCCACCAAGCCTCATGACTGGACTGCTGCTATCGCTGATTACCATTCCATGGCCTTGTTTCAGTTTATGTATAGCTCGACCAGTCGAGGAGAAATTCGACAAGGCCGATGTGGTGTTCTCCGCACATATTACCGGGTTGAGTGACCCTCGGGCTGGAGAGTCGATCACGACCAGCAGCGACATCCTAGTCTACGAGTTCGAAACCCTTCACAGCTGGAAAGGTGACCCGGGCTACGCCGGTTTTTTGCGCGGTCGACGCGGGACGGCGGCTGTCGACGAAGTTTATCTAATTTTCGCTCGTTTCCGGCCTGAGGGGCTTTGGAGCCATGGTTCCTGCTCAGGATCAGAGCGCTTCTCCCACGCCCTGAAGCAGCGCATCGTGCTTGGTGAACCCGAGGTGAGCTATACGGCACCGCCTGAGCTAGTAACGCACGAGTTTCTATGGCGCGCCATGGAGCAACCCGGAACGGTCGCGAATCGGGCAGCCAGCATTCTTGCTGATCACGGCCTGCAGAAGACTTTGGTCGAATGGGGCAGCGCACGAAAGTGGGACATTTCACCAGGACCATCTTTCGATCAATTGATTCATGTCCTTTTGCTTTCGGGGGAAACCGCACTTCCGCTTGTTAGGGACTTGGACCCAGAAATATCCACTTCTGAGTCTGTCGATGTGAGGGGCGATTGGATGGGCGTGCTTGGCGAATTAGGTGAAGGTCATGAGCTGGCCAATTGGATCAAACGGGGAATGTCTGATCCGAGTGAGTGGGTGCAAGACGTTGCCAGCCGCTCGACTGAAAGACTATCTGGAGACGCCGCACAGCACCTGATTGGATTGTTGGAAACACAACTGACAGCATCAGATTTGGACGAAAGAGAAAATGCCGCACTTGCTCTTAGTTTTATTGAAGAACTGCACCCTTGGACAATAGATGCCCTATGCGAGCTCCGGGATGGAAAGCGGGAACTCAACAGCGGATATAGTCGGCACTGCGTAAACGCGGTCAAACGAAATCAGGATGCTGCACTGCGGAGCACAACGGGTAAGCAGGTCATAATGTATTTGGACCAATGAGTGCTCATAGGGCAAAGAGAACCAACATATACAGATTGGACCGGGGAGGCCGCGAGCCGTACGGCGGTTCAATCACCAGAGCTCGAATCGTTCAGCACACAATTCTTCTAGCGCCTGTCTTTGCTCTGGCGAACACCGCTGCCCAATCAAACGAAATCGAGTCTATGGCAGACCTCAATCCGACCGAGAAAGCTATAGAAGAGGCAGCTTATGCTTTCGAGGGCGAAGTCACTGACTGCAGCTCCTCCTGGATGACCCTAACCCACGATACAAGCAACGGCCCTTTCGCAAGAACCAGCATCTACACAGTTTGCTCAGCTACTCTGGAGGAACTACTCAAGGGTCAAATCACGGGTAACACGGTTCAAATATTCCGATTCGGTGGAAGGGTTGGCACCAGCTTTGCCGTTACGTCCTTGAGACACGCAGTTGTCCCAGGCTCTCGAGGTACCTTTATTCTCCACCGCGATAAGCACAACGGCCAGTTTTGGTTGCGAAACTTGCCGATGCTAGTTCGTAACGACCAGAAAAATAGTTTGACAAGACCACTTGATGACGCGGATTCGGACTGAAGGAGGCTGATCAAGCGAACTAACCTTGCGCTGCGGTAAGAATATTTGGCGTCAGCAGTGTTCGCCGGCGCGCGGACGCCGGCTAATTGCCGGGAGAATTTAACAGACCAAGAAGGTCCAACAGTTTGGCGATGGACGGCACATCGTCTGAAGTTTTCTGCGCACGATGAATCAGCACAGGCTCGATTCCGACACCTTTCGCGCCTTGAACATCCCACACAGGATCGTCGCCCACAAAAACCGCCCGACTTGCCGGGACCCCGAGACTCGACAGCGCCTCTTCGAAGGGCGCCCGATGCGGCTTTCGCCATCCGACGTCAACACAGAATACTACCGCGTCGACCACATCCAGCAGCCCATGGCGGTCAAGCTCTTGATGCCAGAGGTCTGCTGGGCTCCCCCAGGGAGTGTTTGAAACAATCGCGGTCTTGTAGCCCAGCTCCTGCAACCGGCTGAGAACATCCAAAGCCTGCGGGTCGATAGACCCAAGCTCGAATATAGGAGCAAGAAACGCCTCGACCATTTGACGCATGAACGAGTCGTCGCGACTGGTCTCCTCGTCTTCGACTATCAGTGCCAGGCGTTCATGCAAAGGCCAAACCCGAAGGTCATCACGCTCGCGGTTCAGCGGCTTTGCTTTTTCAAGCAGAGCATTCTGACCCGCCGCAGCTCCATTGCCATGCAAAACGTGACTGATCGAACGAATACAGTCGTCAAGCACGGGGAGGAAATTGGCGGGTTCATAGTAGGACACGAGCGTATTGCCCAAATCGAAGAGCACAGCGTCTTTTCCTGTTCTCCCGCAACATTCAACTTCTTTACGTCCAGCTACTGCCATCTACCAATCGATCAAAACCAGATGCGAATTTCAGGCTTGTCGATTATGAGCTCAAGGCCAACAAGGCTTCGTAGCCAAAACCGACTCCGTTGTTCGCGCGGTATACGCGAAAAGTCTTGCCGTTCCCACGGGAAATTCAACGCTGACTCACACGTTCGTAGCTTAGCCTGGGGCATCCGCTATAAGGGTGAAAAATCATGACCTTCGCATTACGCACCATCATGCCTCTACTGGTCGTTGCGACTGTGCTGGCAGGGCCCAAGCCTGGGTTCGCGCAGGGCTTGTTCCAGCTGGCAGACCTGTCCAACGACACCGGCGTTACCGTTGTGGGTCGAGATATTCGATTCAGCAATTTTGGTATCGCCCTAACGGATATCGGTGATTTCAACGGCGATGGGATCGATGATATCGCGATTGGCTCTGACGACGGAGATTTCAACGCTCCGGGAGCGGTCTTCGTGATCTTTGGGGCCGCCCCCGGCGGAACGCTTCCAACTAACACAGCCCTCCTCGACGGCAGCAACGGGTTTGCGGTGAGAGGTCTGAATAATGGTGAATTCTTAGGGCGACGGGTGAACGGCTCAGGGGACATAAACGGTGACGGCCTTCCCGACCTGGTCATTGGAGCGCAGAACGCTGACCGCGGCGCAGCATCGAACGGCGAGGCGTACGTGATATTCGGTTCCAGCGAAAACTTCGGTGCGGCCTTCGACCTCTCGACGCTGGATGGTTCAAACGGCTTCGTGCTGTCCGGACCAGTCACAGATTCTGCTCGCCTGGGGCGAGGTGCCAACGGCGTTGGAGATCTCAACAACGACGGCTTTGACGATATCGCCATCGCCGCGCCTTCGGCACCCGGTGGTGGACAGGTCTTCGTTCTGTTTGGCTCCAGCCAAGGCTTCCCTCCAACCATCGATCTGACCGCCCTGGATGGTGCAGACGGCTTCATCATTCCAAACGTCAGCGCCGAGGGATTTCTCGGACTGGATTTGGGAAGCGCAGGAGACTTTAACGGTGACGGTATTGACGATCTGATCATCTCAGACCCGTCGGCCACAGCTAACGGGGTTGAAAGTGGCGGCAAGGTGTATCTGGTATTCGGCACCAGCGACACTATGTTTCCTGCCACGTTCGATCTGGACAGCATTGACGGGACCAACGGAATCACGCTGACGGGCAGTGCTTTTGAAACCGGATTGGCCGTCAGCGACGCCGGCGACGTAAACGCCGACGGGCTGCACGACATTCTGATCGGCTCACCCTTCTCCGAAGCACCCGCAGCAGCAAAAGGCGCCGAACAGCCAGTAGCCGGCGTGAGCTTTGTGGTATTCGGCTCTCGAGAACCGTTGGCCGAGTCGCTTCGGCTCGACACGCTGGACGGCAGCAACGGGTTCCAGCTGGTTGGGGCTCTTGGCGACAGTGTCGGAGGCGACGTCGACCTGGCGGGCGATGTGAACGGCGACGGGTTCAGCGACTTGATAATCGGTGCTGATGCCGATTCGGCAACAGACCCCGCAACGGGGCGCGCATTTGTGGTGCTTGGTCGCCCGGGCAGCTTTCCCGCGCGTTTGGAATTGGCGGCACTGAGTGGCCGGGATGGCCTGGTGCTGGCCGGGATCGATACTTCTGATCGGGCGGGAAATTCGGTTAGCGCCGCCGGCGACATTAACCAGGATGGAGTCGACGACCTGTTGGTTGGCGCCCAAAACGCCAGAAGCGATACGCAACAAACCGCTGGTGAAGCGTACATCGTGTTCGGCAACGCAGCGCCCCGCGCTCGGACAAATCGTGTCGGCGCTGGCTCGGTTTCTCTCGCTCCAGCTGACCTGCCCACGCTTGCCGACATACTGGCGAACACCTACGAAGACCAGGATGCATTGGCCGGCGCCGCCGTCGTTGCTAACCCGGAGAGCCCGGGCGAGGGGCGCTGGCAGTTTTCCGAAGGCGGGGCATTTGTGGACGTGCCGCAGGTTAGCGACGCAAGCGCCCTGGTTCTAACGCCATCAGCGCGACTGCGCTTTGTGCCGGAGCCAGAGTTCACCGGCACACCGGCGCAGCTGACGTTGCGCATGTGGGATGGGCGATTTCGAAACGCCGGTCCGCAGGTGGATATCACAGACGCGATTGGCGCGCTCGGAGGCTTTGCCAATGACGCCAACCTGGTAAGCGTCGGCTTCGATGTAGGAGGAGACCTGCTTTTCGCCGATGGATTTGAGTAGGGCCTAACCGAAGATAACTCGGGTTCAGGTCTTGAAGCACCACACCGGTTTTATTCGTCTGTCGTTTGCGAGCTGGGCCCGGACCAAGCGAGCTCGCTTGCATAAGGTCGTGGCAACGTTTGCAAGTGGCGAATCGGATCGTGGCGCGCTTGAGAGGATGGTTCCGCGGCTCCGCCGCCTCACCCCTGACCCCAAAGTGTATCCAACAATGAGCGGCAAACCTTCACTAGGAGCCGGTAGATTGGAACGCCGCAGCCTCAGTTAAGACCTCGGCCAGCGCGCTGACGAGCTGATCAACGTTGAACGGTTTGCGCAGGACCGGGCCAGGCACGTTTTCCGGCGATTGATTCTGATCGTTCATTCCCGTGAAGCCGGAGCAGAACAGTACTTTGACGTCTGGGTCCTTAAGCCTTGCTCGGCGAAAGATCTCGATACCGTCAATGCCTCCCGGCAATACGATATCGAGTAGCAGGACATCGAAATGTTCTTCATGTTCCAGCCGCTCCAGGGCCGAGCCGCCGTCGCCGGCCTCAACAACCGTAAAACCCAGCGTTTCAAGATGGCGGCGCATGACGGTTCGCAGAGCGTCGTTATCTTCAACCAGAAGAGCGGATCTGTTTTCGGCAAAATCCAGTTCACTGAGTGCGGCCGCTGGCCGGGCGCTGCTTTTACGGGTCGTTTGTGGCAGGTAGAGACTGACCGTGGTGCCGTCACCGGGAGCGCTGCAGACATCGACAAAGCCGTTGGACTGCAGCACAAATCCATACACCATGCTCAGCCCGAGACCCGTTCCTCGACCGACAGTCTTGGTAGTGAAAAAAGGGTCGAAGATTCTGTCCTGCACGCTCTGCGGCATCCCACTTCCGTTGTCGCAGAAGGAGATACATACGTAGTCCCTCAGCTCGACATCGGTGTTTGCCATCGCTGCAACCTTGGCTCGATCGGCGACGGTGGCGCTTAGCTCGAGCTTGCCGCTTTCGCTTGCCGCATCGCGCGCATTGAGCGCAATGTTGAGGCAGGCATCTTCGAGCTGATGTCTATCGACGTAGACGTGCAGCTGCTCAGACGGCAGCGTTGCCTGCACCGTGAAGTTTTCACCCAGGGTGCGCGCGAGCAGCGTCTGCAGCTCGCCAATAAAGTCAGCAAGATCAACGGGCTCAGCATGCAAACGCTGCACGCGTCCGTAGGCAAGCAGGCGGTGGGTCAGAGAGGCGCCGCGGGAAGCTGCATCGGAAATGGCGCGAACAAACCCCTCCCGATCCGCTTTGCTAGTCTCCCCGGGGATCAGGTCTGCGTTGCCCTGGATCACGGCGAGGATATTGTTGAAGTCGTGGGCGACCCCAGCGGTGAGCTGGCCGATAGCCTGCATGCGCTGGGAAGTTCGCATTTTTTCTTCGGCCTCACGTTCACTGGTGATCTCAAGCGAGGTGCCGCGGTACCCATGAAAGCGCCCGTCCTCCGCGTAAACCGGCCGCCCGTGGACACGCCACCATGCCTTGTGGCCGTCAGCCCCCTCAACCGCATACTCAAATCCGTTGAACGGCAGACGGGCATCAAGCGTTGCGCGGTGCGCATCCCAATCCACCCCCGGCTCGTCCGTCAGCACACCATCGAGTTCCCAAAACCGTCGCTTGAGGCTGGAGGACACGCTGTGCAGACGGGCATTCGGGTCGGACGCGCCAATCGAAACAAAACGGTGCTCATCGTCAGTTTCCCAGAACTGGTGGGCTGCGGTACTGGCAAAGTCCTGCAAGCGTGTCTCACTGAGCCTGAGGCGCTTGTTGGCGTCGCGCAGCCGACTCAAAGTGCGTTCCACGGCGCTCGCCATCGGCCTGAAGATGAGCAGCACCTCACCAACGACAAGGATGAGGATCAAGGCCCAGTTGAGTGACAGGAGCTTCTTGAGCTGCGCGATTGACGCCTCCTGTGCCGCCAACGTCGCCCGATCCAGCTGATCCAGCAGTTCGATCAGCGGCCCTTCCAACGGAACCGGCAGCTCCGCAAGCTCCTCACGTGATACCTCCCCGTCTGCAACTTTCCATGCCTGCCGGGTGAAGTCTGCCAGGATGGCGGGTTGCTGCAGATCGACCCGATCCAGCGGCAGACGCAAAGGCGAAGTGGCGTCGAGCATCAGGCACGGCCTGCCAGCGTCCAGCACGGCGCGCAATTCGGCTAGCACCTTGCCGGTAAGCGCGAGGTGCGATCTTTCCATCAGATCGGTACAGACGCCCAACAGCGAGCGCAATCGTGCTTCTTCGGCGGGAGATGCGGGATTGGCTGCCAGCCGGTTCATTGTCCATGCGATGCGCTGAGACAGCATCCGCTGGCGGCCCGACAGGTTGATTTCAATCGCAGAGACTTCCTGACGTTTCGTGACCACGTGCATGCCAACAAACTGCAGCGTGACCAGCACTGCAATCAGGGCAAGTCCCAGCATGTAGGCGTTGCGTGGCGAATTCAGGTCGAGCAGGCGAAACATAAACAAGACGCCTTCAGCTGCGGGCCGACGATGCGGCGGCCGGTTGCTCTTTGCACACTAGCGGGCTTTACTGCCGGTCGCAATTGTCCTGCGCAAATGGGATTGTTCGCCCGCTCAGCGGGCTTACCAGCAGCGCTGTATTTCGAGATGGTTTCGGAAAATTGCGCGAAGGATTGATTTTTATGTCTGCTCGCACCTGCACTTCCAGCTGAATTGACATAGTGTCTTTAAGACACTAAGATAGATAGTGTTATTTTTACACTATTTGTTCCAATGACTGCAAACGCCCAAGTATCCACCGACATTGTGCTGTTTACCGTGCAGACCGACTCGATGAAAGTCCTTTTGGTCCGTCGAGCGGCGAAGCCGTTCAAGGGCGTGTGGGCGCTGCCGGGCGGCTTCGTGAGACAAGATGAGGACCTCGCCGACTGCGCTCGGCGAGAGCTGGAGGAGGAAACCGGCGTAGCCGGGTTTTATCTTGAGCAGCTGCAGACTTTTGGCGCTCCAGAGCGAGACCCTAGAGGCCGTGTCATCACAGTCGCCTACTACGCGTTAATTCCATCAGGCGATTTGGTTATCCAGGCCGATTCAGATGCGGATGCAGCAGCATGGTTTCCGGTCGGCGATCTGCCGGAACTAGCCTTCGACCACGCCGAAATTGTTGCTTCCGCCGTCAAACGCCTCCGCGCCAAACTGGGATATTCAACCATTGCCTTCCAACTGCTCGACGAGCAATTCACCCTCAGCGCGGTCCAGCAGATCTACGAGGCCATTACAGGCAGCCCGGCCGATAAACGCAACTTCAGAAAACTGATTCTTGGCTTCGGCGAACTTGAAGAAACCGGTGAATTGAGCCGCGACGGGGCGCATCGGCCCGCCAAGCTCTACCGGCTCATCGAGCCCGACAAAGTCACCATCATCAAATAGGAGGTCGAATCCATGTTTCGCTACTTCAAATCTGACCCCACAACGCACGTCATGCTGTTTAAGGGCAGCAAACTCATCCGCCAGGGAGCGGGAGACTCCTTCTTTCACGTCCCTGCTCTAACGAGCATAGCTGCGCTACCAACAACCGTTCAGGATGCGCAGTTTGCTATCAAGGAAACAACGACCGACCACCAGGAAATCGCGCTGCAGGGTGATATCTCCTATCGGATCAGTCAGCCAGCCACCACCGCAGCAGCACTCGATTTTCGGATAGACCCCAAGACGCATCAGTACCTGACCGAGGATCCTGAAAAGATCTGCAACCGCATCATCAATGCGCTGAAGGCGTATGCGCATGCCCTATTACGGGACAAGACACTGGAAGACGCATTAGGTCTGGCGGAGCAGCTCTCAGCGAACTTGCTGACGCGTTTGCAAATGGACCCATCCGTCCTGGAACTGGGCATTACCATCGACGGCTTACGGGTCCTGCATCTGACGCCGACCGCAGAGACACGAAAGGCCCTAGAAGCAGATTTTCGGGAGCGCCTGAACCAGCGTGCCGACCAGGCCATTTATGCCAGGCGCAAGGCGGCTCTCGACGAAGAACGACGGCTACAGGAAACCGAGATGGCGACTGAGGTGGAGATGGAAGAGAGGCGGCGGGAGCTGGTTGCCATGCAAGCCCAAAACAAGACGACACTGGCCAAAGCGGACGCCAAAGCTGAGGAGATGAAGCTAAGCCCGTACAAAAACATTCCAACCCAAGCCCTCATCGCCCTGGGTCTGATCAAGTGGGCAGAGGCTGGTGCCAATATCGGCCAACTGAACCTCGCTCCCGATCTGCTGACGCAGCTTGCTGGCTGGATGAACACGAGCACCACAAAACACTGAGACGCACATGGCTATCGAACGCATCGTAGTCATCAAGCGAATGACCGCCCTGGAGGAATTGATCGAGCAGTTCCAAACCAAGGCCCAAGCCAAGTTCTACCTGCAACAGGCGGGGCGGTCTTTCGAACGAGTTGAGCATGAGCATCGCATTTTTCAACATGCCTTGGCCGATGTGCACCGAGCGATCCCCAAATCGATGAAGCACCATACGATCGACCGCTCGCTGTTGTCAGACTATCGGTTTAACCCGGACGATTTGATCCTGACGCTTGGGCCCGATGGCCTGCTAGTGAATGTTGCCAAGTATCTACGCGGCCAACCCATCATCGCAGTAAACCCGGACCCAGCAACCGTGGATGGGATCCTACTGCCCACCGCTGTCAGTCAAGTTGCCACCCAGATTCACGCGGTCCAAAACGGTTCGGCTCAGTTCAAGCGCCTGACTATGGCCAAAGTAGAGACGGACGACGGCCAGCAACTCCTAGCGCTGAACGACTTTTTCGTTGGTGCCAAGACACATGTCTCAGCAAGGTACCGACTCGCTCAGGGGTCGGTTTCGGAAAGGCACTCCTCCAGCGGAATCATCGTTTCAACTGGGGTGGGCTCAACGGGCTGGATGCGCTCCATTTATGAAGGCGCTCTTCGCACCGGCGCGGGCTTCGGTATCCGTATGAGTCAATCTGAATACCGGCCTTTGCCCTGGGACGCCCAGGAGTTACTTTTTGCCGTTCGAGAACCATTTCCGAGCAAGCAGACGCAAACGGAACTCACTTTTGGACAGCTCGGTCCCGGTGAGCAATTGGTCATCGAATCAGAAATGGCTAGCAACGGTGTGATCTTTTCCGACGGCGTCGAAGCGGACAGCTTGGAATTCCATGCCGGTCGAACAGCGACCGTTTCGATTGCCGAACATAGTGCCGTGTTGGCAGCGTAGGCCGCACACACCCTAGGAGGCCACAAGGATGGACGATCTATGAGACTTGTCGCTGCACTCATCGTCATGGGCGCTTTGCTCAAGCCAACCCTTCTCTGGGCAACGGAGTTTCCAAAAGCAGGAACGCGCATACACTGGCCAGAACTCATCGACCAGGGTGAGGGCCGAGTTGCTCCGATTGAAAGGGGGATCCTATTTGTTCCTGCCAATCGAAGTGCACAGGATACCGGAGCCATCGCCCTTTCTTACTGGCGCTTTAGACGGCTAGGTGGCCCAAAGCCTGAACAGCCGCCGATTTTCATGCTGGACGGCGGTCCGGGGTTTCAAGGATATGATCGAAACTCGGCGGGCTGGTACCTCAACTACGCCGAGAAATTTCACGAAATCGCGGATGTCGTTTGGGTTGGGCAACGCGGCATCGGCGCCGCACATCCCTCTACTGACTGTCCGCCACCAAAAAACACAACAAACACTTGGTTGGATCCAACGTTTGGAGCTGCCGTCGCCGAAGCCAGTAAAACCTGCAAATCCCTTTGGCAATCTGAAGGCGTTGATATCGATGGCTTGACGGTGCCTGAAGCGGCAGCCGACGTTGAAGATCTCCGCAAGGCCTTGGGGTACAAACAGATTATCTTGTGGGGCGAGAGTTTCGGGACACACTGGTCTATCGCTGTTCTCCGCCAATTCCCGTCTTCAGTTGCACGGGTCATTCTCAACAGCATTGAAGGCCCCGACCACACCTATGACGACCCGGCCGGGCAGCTACGAGCACTTGAACGAATTGCCGCTGATGCGGAACGTTCACCCGTTTATGCGGATCAAGTTCCGGAAGGTGGCTTCATCGAAGCGATGAAGACGACGATTCGAGGCGCTGAGCAAAACCCGATTCTTGTTGAACGTGAGGGCCGTAAAATCAAGATTGATAGCAGTGTGCTTCGCGCTTTTGCCCGCGGCTACCTTGACGCACCACGCGGCGTTCGATCTGAGGCAGTTTGGCCGGCGGGAATTCTGCGATGGATCCGCGGTGAATTTGCCGCGACCGCCGAAGCCCTTGATCGACCCAATCGGTTCGGAGACTTTTGGCGTTCGGCCAGCTTCTTTCAATTCGACTGTGGCTCTGGCATTTCACCTGCCCGCCTTGAGCGGCTCAAAAACGATCCTGCACTTCGCTACGTCGAAGACCCTAACCTTATCTACCACCACGCGTGCCCTGAGTGGCCGGCGGACTCTGGGTCCGAATTCCGTGGTCTATTCAAAACAACCGTGCCCGCCCTGCTTGTCCATGGCGACTGGGATTTGGCAACCCCTTGGGAAAATGCACTCGAGATGAAAGAACAGTTCGCAAACGGAACGCTGGTACGTGTAAAACGTGGCGGCCATGGCGCTATTTGGGATGCAATGGAACATGATCCAAACTTTGACGAATCCGTCGTGGCGTTCTTGAAGGGCGAAACAGACTTGGACATTGGCGATGTGACGCTGCCACCTCCAGATTGGCAACTCTAGCCGATTGACAGCACCTTATCGGAGGGAGGCGTGTTGCGTTTCTCTTATCGATTGCTTCGGACGGCACGGGTTTCGCCCGCATGGCGCTAGTATTTGTAGTAGCTCGACTGAGACCTGTCTTTGGTTGTGATTTTAGGGCTTCTGGCAAGTGACCGAATGTCTTGGTCAACGGCAAACACGTCACAAAAGGTGCTTATCGACCTATACTATCGCGGATACAAGCATCACGAAGCCCGATAGCTATTCTGGGAGTTCGACCGCTATGACTGACTCGCAGCACACTCCATGGTTTGCCAAGAAGAGTTTTGGTTGGGGCTGGAGCATACCCTTAGCATGGCAGGGCTGGGTTACGCTCGCTGCGTATATCAGCCTCGTCCTGTCCCTGCAGATATTTACGGGGCCAAGGGAGAACTTTTGGCTGTGGTTCGGAATGTTTTGCGGACTCACCGGCATGCTGATCGGGATTTGTTGGTGGAAAGGCGAAAAGCCTGAGTGGCGCTGGGGGAAAGACTGATATGCGCTGGCCGCATGTAGGCTCTACACCATAACGAGACTACAGCTAAATTAGCTGGCTACGACACGAGTCAATAGTTGAGCGCAAGTATGCACAAGTACTATGCAGCGCGAGCGCCGTACTACGATGCTGTTTATCAAAGGCCGGAGCGACAGGAGGACATCGCGTTTCTTTCGCGGCGCCTGCCCCAATACTTTAAGGACGCGGAGGTTTTAGAGATCGCTTGCGGAACAGGCTACTGGACGCAGTACATCGCGTCGGCCGCAAAGCGAGTGCTTGCTTCTGACGGCACAGCGGAGCCTTTAGCGATTGCTAGCAACCGACCCGGACTAGATTGCGTCAATTTCGTACTGGCAAACGCCTACGACCTTTCAGACGAACTTGGTCTCTTTACCGCGGCGTTTGCCGGCCTCTGGTTTTCACATGTTCCGATTGAAAGACGGTCAGCCTTTCTCAGCGGCATTCACAGGCTGTTGGTTTCCGGGGCCCGTGTAGTCTTCATCGACAACACTGAGGTCCAGTTGGAAGACTACCCAATCATCGAGCATGATCAATTCGGAAACACCTACCAGAGGCGGAAGCTCCAAGATGGAACATTTTTCAGGGTGCTTAAGAATTTCCCAACGGCAGAGGAGATGCGTCGAGTGCTCGGGTCGATCTCCAAGAACTTTTCCTACACCAAGCTCGATCATTTCTGGCTCGTCGAGTATGAGCTGCGTTGACACCCAGCTAAGATCACGAACCAGCGACACTGGAAACTGAAATCAGCTAGCAGACGTACGGCCAATGAGCAGCAGCGATAGCACTCAGGACTTAATACGTGAGTTAGAGGAATCGCTTCTGAGTGATCGAGTCAGAAAATCGGAAGAGCGCTTGGCAGAGTTGCTCTCCGATGATTTCGAAGAATTCACGTCAATTGGAACGTCACACGACAAGGATTTCGCTCTCAGGAATATTCCCAAGCAAACTGGCATCCGCCACACAATCGAACAGAGCGAAGTCAGATTACTGTCATCAGACATCGCGTTGATAACGTATCGTGCGGTCTCCTACAGTGAATCAGCAGAGCCGGCTGCTTCTCTCCGAAGTTCATTGAGGCGGCGAACTGACTATCGATGGCAGATGGTGTTCCACCAGGGGACGCGAGTCGAGACTGTTTTTTCTGAGGCGCTCGCCCCGAGCACTCAGAGTTCTATCAATTCGCCGACAGCGTCGAAATAGTAGATATTCTCGTGTTTGTACCCAAAGACGCCATCAACCTCACGTATATGGGGCTCGAACGTGAAACAGCAGACCGAAGAAATCGGTTGTGCGTTGTTCGCATCGATGAAGACGCGGCTATCCAAATCTTTGGCGATGCTGTGTCCAACATTGCTCAGATAATCCAGGTTGACGAAACCAAGTGCTGCGATTTTGGCATTGACGATTTCGTAGAGTTCATTGAACCGTATCTTGGGAGAAACAAACAACTTCATCTCAGCGTGCAGTAGGCGCTGCGTTTCCATACCACGTCGATAACTTAAACGTGTCGAGGTGTCGCTGACCTTTTCGCCTTCTACCAGGAAAGTTCTTGCGCAATCCCCCCAGAACTTACCTTTGCAGGGACTTAGATCGACAGTCACAACGGTTTCGACATCGATCGGTTTTCGGCTCGGAACATAGTCACGGCCCGATAGGGACAAACATGTACGGCCACCTGCCAAAACGAGAGCGGGACAAGAGTGATACCAAGTATCAGGAAAACCAAGATCTGCAAGCCGATCAGAGGCAAAAGCCGCAATGCTCTCTTCGGTCGAGTCCGCTGTTATGGCTCCCTTAATCTCTTCTAGCACTCGCCTGGCTGCACCTTGTACAGCCCGATAGTTTTCTAGGTCGGTTTTGATCATCTTAATCGACCAGAACGCGGTCTTAGAGTTCCGCCCCAAGTGCCCGCAGCTTTCCGCCGGAAAGCCTGAAGCTATCTCTGTTCGACACACGCAAAGCCCCAAGGCGTTGATAGAACGAGATGCCTTTGTCATTGTCGCTTTTGACCGGCCAATCAATCCGGCAGCAACCCTGATCACACGCGAAGTGTGCCACCCACTTCATTAACGCATACCCCACTCCCCGCATGCGCTGACCTTCACGCACATAGAGCTCTTTGAGTTGACACTGCTTAAACCCGTCAGGAGTTGGGATAACAACCGAATAGGTTAGGGAAATCGCGGCCATACCAACGACGCCACCATGACCGCCAGTTGCGACCACTATTCGTAATGGCGAATCTTCGGCCAGCAAACGGTTGTGAAGGTGCGCTTCGACCACTTCCGGGCTGACCTCAGCGGGTTTGTTGTAGTAGCTGTATAGCTCGCACAAAAGGACGACAAGCGATTCATGCTGATCTGATTTTGCGAAACCTACTGAAAACATGCTTCTTCTTTCCCGCGTGACCGCTATCTCACTGAGTGGTTCGGTGACGAGAATGCCAGCGTGCTGGCACCGATTATTTGCCGGGAGAATGTAACAGACCAAAAAGATCCGCAAGACGAGCGATGGACAGCACCCCGCCCGAATGTTTCTGCTTGCCACAAATCAACACTGGCTCCATTCCAACATCTCTCGCGCCTTCAACATCCCAGACGGAATCGTCACCCACAAAAACCGCCTGACTCGCCGACACCCCGAGACGCGACAGCGCCTCTTCGAAGGGCGCCCAATGGGGCTTTCGCCAACCGACGTCAACACAGAACACTGTCGCGTCGACCGCTATTAGCAACCCATGGCGGTCAAGCTCCTGACGCCAGAGATCTGCTGGGCTCCCCCAGGGCGTTTTTGAAACAATTGCGGTCTTGCAGCCCAGCTCCCGCAACCTGCTGAGAACACACAAGGCCTTGGGATCGATAGACCCAATCTTGAATATGGGCGCAAGAAACGCCTAGACCAGTTCACGCATCTGCTGGTGGTCGCTGATCGTTGCTGCGCCCTCGATCATCTGTGCCAGCCGTTCATGCAAAGGCCAAACCCTAAGGTCCTCGCGCTCGCGGTTCAGCAGTTGTGCTTTCTCAAACAGGGCGCTGTGATCCGCCGCAACCCCATTGGCGTGCAGGACGCGGCAATTGGCATGAATGCAGTCGCTGAGCACAAGAAAAAAGGTCTGCCGACTTATGGTAAGACACGAGCGTATTGCCCAATTCGAAGAGCACAGCGTCCTTGGCTGTCCTTCCACGGAATTGAAATTCTATATGACCAGCGTTTGCCATCTGCGTATCGATCAAAGCCATCTGACAAGGTCAGGCTTGTCAATTTCGTGCTGCTGGTCGACCAGGTTTTCTGGCCAAAACCGACACCGTTGTTCGCGACGTATACGTGAGCCCAGGGTCAAGCAGGCATTCCGCTAACCGTGAGATCTCTTCAAACCCGGGCTGCCCTGCACCCAGGGCCTCTGACAGCTGGATTGCTGTTTCCCTTTGATAACCAGCCTCAGGGCTGCCGGCGGCCACGACACGTCGAAAATCCTTTCTCTGACCAATGATCAAGCCTGCGTCATGAACCAACTGGGGAAGCGCCCTTCCAAGAGTAATATTCATACCGCGCTGCTCATACGTTCTGAGAACAGTGTCAACCCCAGCGCTAAACTCCTCCTGTAGTTTCGCGGGCGAACCGGGCCAAACTCGCCAAGACGAAAGATCAGACTCTTCGACGAGTAAAGCGCCTCCCGGCTTCAAACTCGCCGCGATCTTTCCCAGCACTGAGGTTGGATCATCGAGATGAATCAGGACGTGCCGAATATGGGCGACATCAAAATTCTCTCTCGGCAGCTTCTCAGTAGAAATATCATGCCGTAGGACGCTGTATGTGGCATTCGAAAGGTAAACGGGCTCAATGTCCGTTGCCGTCACAGAGCCCGCATCGCCTACTTGGCCAGATAACCATTCAGCGATCGACCCGGCACCTGCGCCAATCTCGAGGCAATCCAGTCCGTCCAAAGACCCAAGCTCACCCAACAAAGCGATGGTGTTCTTATCTTCGATCTGTTCGAGCGCGGTCAGGCGCGCCCTCGCACCAACCTGCGCGTTGCTGTAAAGATATTTGGTCGCGGTGTTCATTATTCCTGGAACAAACCATCCATCGCGGGGCCTATCAGTCCAGCGCGCATAGCCTTTCGTCCTCCGAATGGTAATCAAACTGGTCCCACGGATAGGCTGCGAGCTGCGGAAGCTGTTCTTTCCAGTTGTCATTGGTGACGTTTTCCAGCAACCAGTCGACCGCTGCCGGTGCGGTCTCGCGGTAGGTCAAACCTGTTGATAACCGTGAACTGCAGACCACCGGACGTTGAACGGACCACGGCGACATACCCACTTTGGGCGGATACGGTTCCGGAGGCAAACCTACGATCTCCGATTTCCTGCCGGCGATCTCCATAATCATCCGCGCAATGGCTTCGGTAGTGGGCGAGTCTCCGTCTACTGTATTGATAATCCCGATAATCGACTTCTCGACCGCCAGGGCGACGACCTCTGCAATCGACTGGGTAGACGTTGTCTGAAACTGACTCTTGCCCTCGTAAGCCAACGGGATGCTTTCTCGTCCGTCCAGGAGGCGCTTCAGAATCCACCACTCTCGGGCATGCTTGCTAAACGGCCCATGGATTGCGCAGGGCCTCAATATCGTTACGGGCCCTGTTGCACCATCGAGCAACGTTTGCTCCATGGCGACCTTCCTAGTCGAGTACGTGTCAGGCCCCGGAAGCACTGTCGGTTGATTTTCTGAGAGCGGGATTGGGAACTCTGGAAACCCGATGACACTCGCTTCATCAATACTCTTGCCGGCTGAATCGCAGTAAACGCTCGCGCTCGATACTGCCATTACGTGGCCAACACGATCCTGAACGGTCAACAGTTGGGAAGCGGCAAATCCGTCGAAGGCGATGCAGTCCAGAAGCAAATCTGTTCCCTGTCCGACTGCACCTGTGAATTCGTCATCACTCGTTCGGTCCACCGGCACAAACTCCCAGGGACCTTTAGTGGCAGGCGGTCTCCTGGCAGCCAGAGCAACAAGCCACCCGTCGGCAGTTAAGCGAGATGCTACAGCCATACCGACTTGCCCCGTTCCTCCGATAATTAAGGCCTTTCGCATTCGATGATGGTACACCTCGGGACAGAACCCGACTCGAATTCCTCAAATTCATGTCTTTGTGCTTACCGCAGAGAGGACGGCCATGACCGAAACAATTGGTGGATTAATCGATAGGCAAAGAAATTGTTGCCCGACCTTGTCCATAGAGCTCTTGAAGCAACGGCTCACTGATAGGCACCGGTTTACCGCTGTCGACCGCGATACCGCGCAGACAAATCGTGCTGGGATTTTCGCTGAAGCGCAAAACACCATTTCTATCAGAAGTTCCGAATACGCCACACGAAGCACCGCAAAAGCCCAACGAAAAACATTGGTTTGCCTTTCCTGAGGTCCTCATGCAGCCAACCAAGTCGGCACCGGCGACTGGCGCTTTTTGCCGATCAGTCACGTTTATCTCGAATGCGCGAGGAGTGAATGTCCATCGAGCGGACACCGAATCGTCCTCGCCCACTCTGCTTCCAGATTGAGAGTTGTACCGCTCGATTCCGCCATGCACGCCCGCTTTTACGTAATGCTTCCCGTAGTAATAGAGCGGGGTCTTGCGGGGTTGATGCAATACAACCTGTCCGTCAGGATCAGTCTTGAAGCTTCCCAGTTCGATGCCTTGATGACGGCCGCAGTGATTCTGGTTGGTACCAAAAACGGCGAGTGAAACGTTCAAGTCTGGTACCGGGTTGCCCTGCAGATCTCTGAAGCTGACAGGCCTGGGTCCAATCGGCGGAAACTCCAGTGTCTTTGTGTTATAGACCCTCTGGGCCGTACCCGCCATGGCTTGCAGCGTCGGCTCGACCCCTTGCGAGACCTGCGATAAGAGGGACTCCATATCAATCTCACCGGAATCTGTCGCAATCAATACATCTTCAGAACGGTAAAAAACCGGCCCATCGGTTGATTTCACGCCGGCCAATTCCATTATTAGAAACCACCCAAGGACTGACGAGGAGGCCAAATTAACTTCGTCAGCTGAATTTTCCGGCGTAAGCGCATACGCGCTGCGGATACTGGCCTCGAGATTCTCTATTGGCGGGAATACTGACAGATTGTTGCGTCGTATTTCGCCGATATCAATTTCTTCCAATGCGCCCCAGGCGAACCAATACAGAGATACAGAGCCAGAAAGCTCGACGTTTTCGCGGCCTTCTACAGATATCGTATAGGAACCCCCCTCTCCCCAACTGCTTGAAGGAAGGAGCAAATTACCGAGAACAAATAAGCAAATTAGAAAGAAACGCAACACCGGACCTCCCTCGGCAAGTTTCCCTTCGCAAGCGACGTTCAAGAACCTGATTGCAGACAGCACCTTCGACTAATTCGACTGAATGCTAGTTCGAATCCTTCCCCACAGCGTTGCGGAACCGGATCGATCGGTCCTGCAATCAGCAGTGTGCAAACCACAGCGTTGGCAATGCATCACAGCAGAAAAGAGAATACTGGTCCCAGCCGAACGAATAATGGTTTGATCAGTCAAATCGGGGTATCACTGAGTTGAACCCAGAAGAGTTGGCGATTCAATGGGAGTCATCAGGCATTGACATCGCCCTGACTGCTACCGTGATCGGAGGCACCATGTTCACCACCATGCTTTTGTTCTTTTCTGTGACTTCGGCAGACACCCCCTACTCGAATGAATTTGAACGAAACCTTTTTCAGTATGAGCTGTTTCGGCAGTTTGCCCCTGTACACGATGGCTATCGTGTTCGGGAATATCTGTACTACGTTAAAGGCACAGCCGACACCCTTCACGAGCTCGGAGAGATTTGTCTTGATACCGATCTGGACCTTGAGGATCTCGGAGACATCGTTGCCAGCTACTTTAGAGGACGGCAATCAAGACTAAAGAGGGAGCCGGCCGTACGGCTGGTGAGGGAGTCGCTTACGATGACCTATGTGTGCGAGGGGTAGGAACGAAAACTGCCAGCCCCAGAGCCCAAGGGTTCAGGGATTTTGGCGAAAACCAGGGGGTCGCAGCATTGTCCTTTGCACATCGTAAAGCGGACGCTAGGCACCGCTCTAGCTTTTTGGCTCTCAGAGCGGTCGCCCCGGTTGATAGGCCTATAATCAAGAAATGCGCTCTCTAGTTACCGGCCTCATTGCCCTACTCCTGGTTGGCCTAGGAGTCGCTATGCTCATCGAGCGCCGCCCGACCAGCAAATCATCTAATGCACTGAGCGATATGGGTACGCGTATCGACGGCGTGACTAATCCCGAGGAGGAGGGCGACGTATTTTGGATTCTTGGACGGAATGGCAACGCCATTCCGCCCCAATCCAAAAGCGCGACAGAGCCCACGGTCGTTATAGCGGAAGCGAAAGCATTACCCATTGTCTTCAATCCCGATGAGCACCCAAATACTTGGTTAAGCAACGCCCGAAAATCTATGGCGGATGCCGATCCAGGCGAAATTGCAGCCAAGAAACAGGCCGCTGAGGATGGAGACCCAGAGGCCGCCTTCTGGATGTACCTTTTTTACAATTACTGCATGCCCGGACCGATCAACGATTGGCAACTGGATGCGCATTTGGCGCGTGCTCAGAAATCGTTAGACAACTGGCTCGGTAACAACCCGGATGAGGATTTGCCCGAGTGGCTGGCAACTCGCCTGGACTCTATCGACCATCGATTTCGTATGTGTCAGGGCATCGATCCGGACGCAAACGTCGCGGGCATGGCGCTGGCCTTACTGGAAGCTGCGGCCGATTTGGGCCATGTGCCAGCCCGGTTCGGCTACTACAGCATGGCAGCAAATCTGATAACCAACCTGGGAAACGGATTTGGTTTCCCGGAGCCTCATATTATTGAGACCTACCGCAACAAGACTCGCTCCTACGTGGGGGCCATATTCGAGATGGAACACCCCGACAGGTTCTTCTTGATGGCGCAAATCATGGCCAACGGTATCCCATTCAACTCGGATCCAAGCGAGGCATATGCCTATGCCTACGCAGCGGTGCTCAGCAACAGCCCCTCGGCCGAACGTGCGCAGGCATTGATCGGCTTCTTGGAAATGCAGGTATCACCAAAGGAGCGAGAGATCTCCCGGTCTTTGGCCAAAGACCTGCTGCAGATTGACTGATCAAAAAGTGTCCCGCCAACTCCTACTGAGAGGACTTAGGGAACAAAGAGCGGTTCCGGGAGGGGCAGCCGGTATCGCTGCTAGCCGATAAATCATGAAAAAGACCTATTCTGGCTCTTGCCACTGCGGCCACGTCAAGTTCGAGGTAGACGCCGATATTGACCACGTCCGAATTTGTGATTATTCGATTTGCCACAAGCGTGGAGCAGCGATGTTCCGAGTACCTGAATCTGCTATGCGCATTCTCACTCCACTTTCTGAAATGACGTGTTATCAGTGGGGCTCTGGTACCGCTACCGACTACTTCTGCCCGGTTTGCGGGATTCTGCCATTTCGACGCCCAAGCAAACTCACTGCCACGGAAGTTGAAAAGGGCGTCGAACCGTTCAGCGGATGGGCGGTAAATGTCAGATGCTTAAAAGGCGTAGATCTTAAGACACTGCCGGTCGCGTGGATCGAGGGCAGTAAGATTCAGTTGCCCAATTGATTCTCAAACCCGCAGCAATTCTACCGAAAGCGGTTTGTGCGCTTGCTCAAGCGTCAATGCTGGAACGTGAAAGGCAGCAACCGTTTACCAAGAGAAAGCTTGTTCAGAATCTTCCAAATGGCCCTGACAAATTTTACCTCCCGAGCAAGGAGGAGCTGGGACTGTCTCTACCAATTTCTGACGGTGGAGGGGCTCGCCCTAGTCTTCTATGGCTTGGCAGCGAGTGGGCCTGTACCTTTCATAGTCGCAGTGGCAAATTGGTCTTCAGTGCGATATCGCCGCAACGAAGGACACTACTTGCAATTTTCTACGGATAGCAGCATTGCTAGCCTGTATCTCGGCAAACGCTACCGAAGTTCAGACGCGGCGGAAGAAGAAGGCCGAGACGAGATGCCTGAGCCACTTTCTCAGCGGCCCCATTCCGGTGCTAACCATAACCACCCTAATCCGGTGAAACAATGATCAAAGGCATCAATCACATTACCCTGGCAGTTTCCGACCTCGAAGCATCGGTCTGTTTCTACGAGCGAGTGCTGGGTCTACGCCTGGTTTCTGTTCACGAGGGAGGTGCGTATTTTGAAGCCGGCGATACTTGGTTTTGCTTGGTTATAGATTCCGCAGCAGCGGATCAGTCGAGATTGGATTACTCGCATATCGCGTTTGACCTTTCTCAAGAAAACTTTGCTGCCTTCAAAAAGAAGCTAATCACCAATAGTGCGCGCATTTGGAAACAGAACGCCAGCGAGGGGCTGTCTATCTATTTCCTGGATCCAGACGGACACAAGCTAGAAGCGCACGTCGGGACGCTTGAGTCAAGACTTCGCTCGATGCGTAGCCATAACCACACAAGCATTAACGAGCCAGGCTGTGTGCTCTAGCGATAGCCGAAATACGTGGGGCAGGACCGACACCAGACAGGATTGCGTTGAGTAGCGGCGGCTTTTTCTGACCCAAGAGAAAGTAGCCTACCGTTGGTTAGCACTTGGGCGTACCCCAGCACTTTTTAACGCCTGTGGACTGCCTGTTGCTAAAGCCATTTGTATCCAAGGCGACATGGATAAAGCAAACCAACCCTGACTGGGCCTTAAACTACCGCTCTTCATTGCAAAGGTCTGGAGCGAGATGGTTGTCGAAGCCCTTGCTAGCGAGGAAATCAGCGGCGTCCAATACTGCCTTTGGCAGCTCGTGCTCGACCTGATATCCAAGCTTCGGGTATTTCCTGATACGGTCTATGTCTCCGACCATCTCGTCAATTAGGCCGAAGAGCCCTACGACATTCGATACGTCGTAGGGAAATCGGTACTGCGGTGAAGATACGCTCACCGTGGTCTCAGGCCACTGTTCTTGTGCGGTCAGCAGAACTCTCAATACCGCGTTGGGTTTCGTGAGCAAAACCACACTGTCTATATCTGGAAGCAGGTCACGGGCAAACAGTATGTTCTCTCCGAAGTTAGTTGCCTTTCTCTCCAGAACAACTTCGACATCATCGGGGATTCTGGATCGCCCATGTTCAAAAAAGATTTCGGCCTCAGGCCGATCCCAAAGGTGTTTGGTCCAGTTGCCAGTATTGCCAGTGATGACGAGCGTCTTTGATATTTTTTGCTGAAGCAATCTGACCGCGTGATCCATGACACGCAAGTCGTACGAGCCGCACACGACTAGCGCATCGCATGGACCCTCCGAGGCAAACCCTGAAAGATAATTCCAAATCAGTCTTGCACTTTCGACGACCCTGGAATCTGGGAAGTTCGATATCACTCCTAGATCACCCATCCATAGCAGTGGCACTCGGCATGTCCAATTGCCCCGCTTGTCTCACTTTTGCGAGGCGATCTCTTCGCAGCCTTGCTCTAACAGCCAACGTCTAGCTGCTCCAAGCACCGCATCGCCGTCCGAACTCAGTTCAATTGCCACATCTGGGGCTATCGAGTAGGAGTAGCGGTTGCGCATTCGATCGGTCATGTACATCGTCGTGAGATTTATGAACGCGCCGTCCTTTAAAGAATACGGGGTATTTGCTGTCGCGAGCCCTCCGGTAGGTTCGCCAAAACTCCTCGCTCCCGGACGTCCCCTAAACGCCACCACGACCGCTTCTCCAGAACTGGAGGTTTGTCTCGAAGTAAGAACGGCGACAGGACCATCGAGACTTGCTGGTGGATTTTCGCTGCCTCTGGCTCTTGTCGACCGTCTTCCGTCTTTCCGGGAATTGGTCCCAGCCGCGCCCGAGGTGTACCACCATTCAAATCGTGCCCCGGTGACAGGGTCAATAAATCCGCCGATCGTGCCCTCGGAAAGAATCGGACCAACGGCGGCAATCATGGGCCACATGTTGCCGCCGGTGTTTTCTCGCAGATCCAGAACCCAACCACAAACTCCTTGGCTGCTCAGGTCGCGGAGGGCCCGATGCGTGACGTCGATGAATTCGGTGGCGACGGTCTCGTCGCCTCGATTTTGAAACGCTGGCAGCTTGATATACCCAACTGCGCCTTCTCGACCGATTTCGACGCGCGGTTGACTCGTTTCTGATGTCGAGCGGGACTTCACGGCGTTTGTCGGTGCCACAAAACTGCTATGTCCATCCTTCAGTGCCTGCACCGCGTAACGAATGGCTGGATAGGTGTCCTCTATCTCTTGAGCAGCGCCGGCGAGCGCATAGGCCTGGGATCTCAGAGCCCCCCAGTCGACACTCTCTCGTTTAACGGAGTGTTGCGCTAGAACGTCTAGCGCTTCGTCGAGATATTGCTTGGCTGCTGGTGATAGTGGCGCGTCCTCCGAAACTGAGGTCAGTTTCATCGAGTCAAACCATGCGGCGCCGCCACCGATTACCAATGCGCCGATTTTCACATGGGTGGCTTCCCTGAACCGTGGTATTCGGATCTCAGCTTTCTGCCAATCGGATGTGCCCACAGCGGGACGGTCTCTCATGTCATCCTGAAAAATCTGTCCATCAGGCCCTTCCACAATGACAAAGAAAGTTGCTGTTCCGTCGATCTCCTTCGTTTTGATAAACCCGGATAGGTTTAATGGAGCATGACGAACCAACTCTGGATCGATTTCTTGCGAGACCATCGATCCTCGAGGCGCCTCGGCAGATTCGACTTTTAGGCTTGTACTGCCGGAGTGCTTTACCAAAAAATCGAGGTGAACCACGTGGCCATAGGATGAGGTGCCCCAACCAGAAATACCGTCTTCTTCGCTTGGTTCAAATCCAGGGTTGGAGATAGACGACGCGCCCACGTGTGACAGATAGAGGGAAAGCCAAAGCACCGCAAACACTCGGATACACGGTTTCGCTTTTCCTACCATTCGCCCATCGATCCAATCGAAGCTACAACTCATTCACGACATCAGCCTAAATCAAGCCGACTGTCTTTGTTTTGCCAGATTTCTAGAAGACGGCTATGCGTCAATCCAAAATACGCATTCATGGTAGTACTGGATATTCAGGGTAATCCTTGGATATAGGGTCCTGGATCAAAGCCACAGTCCTCTTTTCGTTGCTGTCCCGTTAGTGCAGAGTCATTCGCTACGACCGAACCATCAACGACTTCGAAGCCGTATCGTTCCATATCGCATCCTGCGCCCCTGGCGTAATAGTTGTAAGTCCACGCAATAAAATGCAGGCCCTGTGGATGACCGAGTTCGTGTGCACGTATCGCCAGGAAAAAAGCCAAGACGTGGTTTTCGAGACTGAAACTGCTGGGCTTTCCACCAGGATCTTGCCAAATCGGCGTGTGATGAAGAACGATTAGCGCTCGGATATGGTCTTTCGCCGTCCTGACTTCACCTCGCGAGATTAGACGAAGAACTTCCGTTCGACGATCTTTCTCTTCCTGGAGTGTTGGCACAACGCCTTGTTTCAGGCGCTCGGGTGATCTGGCTTCCTGGTCGGCGTCAAAAACGACCCTGAGGGCTTCCGAATCTCGGACTTCTGACGCATTAACAACTGCTGACAGCAAAAGCAGGTGTACCAGAAGTGCCAGGGAGACGAACGCGACTCGATTCATGCGAAATAATCCGCCATATCCAAACTGAGTTTTGGAACAGATATTATCCCAAAAGTAGTCCAGAGCCGCTGCCACGGGCTTGAGAATAAATTTGGGAAACCGGAGAGATGCGCCAGACGGATTTTTTCGCTCGTCGCTGCGCTACACATGGTTTACCCATTCACGCACTTGGGGCGCGCCCACATGTCCTGGAAAGGGTATGACACTTGGTCCTGACCCCAAAGCTCCAAAACTCGCTCTTGGGAGAGCTGAGCGCTTTGTCAGATCGTTTAGAATTTGAAATCCAGCGTCTGCTTGGCCCGCATTGATACCGGTTGCCCGGCGCTAATTTGAGGTTTGAACTTCCATTTTTTGATAGCCCGGATCGCCTCATGGGCGAACGCGCTTGGCAGGTTAGAACCAATTACCTCGGGATTGACCACATCGCCTGTCTTGGTCACGGTGAACTCCACTGTCAGGCTGCCCTCAACGCCGGCGATCGCTCCCTCTCTTGGATACACCGGCTGAACCCTGAGAATTGGTTCAGCATTGACCAAAAGACCCGCTCCAAGTGTTTTCGAAGCTGCCGACCCGGCGGCCTGCATTTCCACCAGACGATCCCGCTGCGCCATCGCCTCAAAATGAGGCTTGTTGGGCAGTGCATCAAGATGCAGGACTTGTTCGTAGGCTGCCAGGGCGCCATCAACGTTGCCCGTCGCCATGTAGGCCTGCGCGAGCCCAAACAACGCTTGGGATTTCTCGTAGGGGTTACGGAATCGCTTGGAGAGTTTAGCGAACTGTTCCTGTGCTTTTTGGTATCGCGAGTCAGCCAACAAACCCCACGCTTTCTGAGTTGCCTTGAAGTTTCGCTCGCTTCTCCACGTTGCCTTGGGAGATTCTCGGGTTATCTCTGACTCCGCGTCCTGGGCCAGCGTCAACTGGCTGGCCAGCCCCAGGACTAAAACGATCAGGAGCTTTGTGGCTGAGTGAATCATTTCGACTTCCTTCAAATGAACCGTGACGCCGGCATCGATGGACAAGTTGAGGATCTAAATATGGTTCAAACCCGTTTTCAGCGGCGCAGTTTGGCGGAGGCTTGCCTTGTCCAACTAATGCTCTAACGTTTCAAAGTGGGCATCGGGGTTTCTGCAGAACTTGTGGGGTTACTAGTTGATCGGCGAAGTCATGAGCGCCTCATAGGGCGGATACCCGGAGAAGTAGAACCGTAATACCGCATCTTGCCGAAGGTCCCATACGGTCGGCCCCAGACCTAGCTCCCGAAGCGATTCATATTTCTGCCAGGCGCGATCCAGGTCGCCCAGCCGCGCCATGGCATGAAGGACGAAGATGTGATTGTGCTCCATCATTTGATCGGGGTATTTCGCGACGAAATCTTCGTGAAGCGCAATGGCGCGGCGGGCGATTTTGCCCTCACCGGCGTCGGCAGCCGTTGTGGCGAGAAGGGCCAGGTTGAGTATGGTTTCCTGTTCCCAATCGTCGCCAACCATCACCTGCATCTGCCGAAAGCCCTCGCGTCCAAGTGCCCGCGCTTCCTCCGGGTTTCCAGAGAGTAGGTGATAGGTGGCTTCAACACGGGTGGAAAACAGGGACAGCGCATGACCGCTGCGCACCGCCTCTGCGACCCAACGTCGGCGGTCTTCGTGGTCGGGGAACACGCCATCGATCCATACGTTGCCGTACACGACGCGAAGCTCGGGAGGCAGGCGGTGCATCGCATCAGCGTAGCGAGTCAAATCTCCGGTGTACTGGCGCTCCAGATCAGTAGCAATGAACGGGAGCACTCGATTATCTGGAAAACGGCTACTGGACTCCCGCGCAAAACGAACACCCTCCTGCCAGGCACCCGATGCGGCAAGCGTGACCGCGAGATCGTCGTAGCGCGATGCCGCGTTCGGATCAAGGCGGATTAGTTCGCGCATGGCCGTCAGCGCCTGGTCCCACCGGCCTAATCGCCGCGCGCTGTAACCTATGAATTCGAGGAGCGTGACATCGTTCGGTAGCTCCGCCTGTAAGGACCGGAGCGTCTCGAAGGCCTCGCCATAGTCGCGCTCGACCCGGTAGGCGAAGACGCCCTCGGCCAGCAGCCGGCGCGGACTTTCTGGGGCGAGCACGCGAACCTGCTCAAGGGCGTCGGCTGCGCAGGCTCGGTGCTGCCTGCGGTCCCACCAGACCATGCCGCCGCAGATACGCACCAGCTCGACCCAGGCCTCGACGAAGCCCGGATCCATCCTCAGCGCCTCTTCGATCAGGGCCAGCGGCTCCTCGAGGATAGTTGCCGATCGCACGTCCGACAGGCTGAGGCTCCGTGCACGCAGATAGAGATCGTAGGCCGCCGTATTCGTCGTCGATCGATTGCCGATGCGCTCGTAGAGCTCCGGGCTCAACTCGCCCTGGATGTTAGTGACGATCTGCCGAGCAATGTCGGATTGGATCGCGAAGATGTCCACGAGCGTTCGATCGTAGGACTCCGACCAGATCTGCTGGTCCTTGAGAGCGTCGATCAACAACACTGTGACCCTGACGCGATCTTGCGATCTGCGGACGCTGCCCTCCATGACGTGGCTCACGCCCAGTTCTCTGGCGATCTCCGGGATTCGAAGCTTCGTACCCGCATACCCGCGAACGGAGGTGCGCGAGATCACCCGGAATTCCTGGATGCCCGCAAGGTTGGTCAGAATCTCGTCGTGAACGCCGGTGGCGAAGAATGCGTTCTCCTGCGCCTCCGAAAGGTTCTCTAGCGGCAGAACTGCGACGCCCCTGACCAGGTCTCTTTCAGGCGCGGCCGCTTCGGAGCGCGCGGTGGGAGTCGAGGCAGCGGCAGCCGACTCGCCGTCGTTTCCGAATGCTATCCACCCGGCTTGGTTGACGAAGAAGGCGAACAATGCCGCGGCCAGCACCACCCCAATAGTCAGATTCATGCCCCGGCGGGAGGGAGGGCCATCAGCCTGGTGCCGGGTCGGGTCATCACGGGCTACGTCATAGAACCAGGCGAGCACCACCGTCACTATGAATCCGATGGCCAGCAGGATGATCAGGAGCCGGAGGAACGCCATGGACACGTCGAAGATCGGCAGCACGGTCTCGGCGATCTGGATGACGAGCCAACTCGCACCCGCATAGAGCAACGCGACGCGGGTGACGTTTCGGCGGTTCAGCTCGGTTAGCAGATTCGTCATCGAGGGGCGTTGATCGTAGGGGGCCTGGAAAGTTGGAGCACAGCATCATAGCCGAACAATCCGGCCGGGGTGAGGAGATACCGATAATCCACTTCAGGGGTCGATGGGCCCGGCGCTTTTCCAGGCCTTGGCCCCGCTTCGGCTTACCGGCACCCGGAGGCCAGAGCGGGCGAACAGATAGGCGCCGCGGGACCGGTTTCGAAATCCGTCCATGTGATCCCGATTCACCGCCCAGGAGCGGTGCACCCGCACAAACGGGGCGCCGAGCTGCTGCACAAGCTGCGACAGCGGCTGACGCCGCAGATACGTCTCGCCCCTCGCGTGAATCTCAACGTAGTTGGCCGCGGCCTTCAGCACCTCGATCTGCTGTGGGTTGATGCTCATTTCCCGGGTGCCCCGCCATACGGTCAGTGTTGATGCTGTAGCTTCCGGCGACACGTGCCGGAGGGGCATGAGCAGCGCCGCCAGGGTCAAAAACGCCAGCGTCCCTGCGGCGACCGGCGTGGCGCGATAGATCGCCTCGGGCAGCGAGACGCCGCCCAGGGCATACCAGGTGACGCTGGGCCCAAGCAGGCTGACGGCGAGGGCCACCAGTGCCCCCAATTTGTGCCGGCGGCGTTGGGCCAGCCCGTGATAAACGGCGGAGGCCAGCACCAGCACCACGGGCCAGGCGCCCCAGCGTGTGGCGGCCCAGTGGGCGGTCAGCTGCCACTGGAATTGCGAGTCCAGCAGCAGAGCGTGGAGTGCGCAGTAGCCTACAGCGGCCAGCACGAGCGCAAGCCAGGCCAGCTGAAGGCGGGGAAGCGAAAGGCGTTCGGTGATCACGGCGGCGTGGCTCATGACGCTACTGTGCGTCGGACTGCAGGCAGTGAACAGTCCCCATTGACCTATTCGTCCCACACCTCGCCTGTTGGTCCCTGCGTGCTGGGCAACCGCCCCGCTTCAGGTCAACGTGGTGTTTTGGTTCTGGAGAGCGTCATGCCATTGTTCATGAAATGCCTGGTCATTGAGTTTTTTCTGGGAGTCAGTTCGCTGGCCTCTGGGGCGCCAGATCGGGCAGCCGATCGGGCGGAGCTTACCCACAAGAAACAGGTCATCTGGCCGGCGCTCTACGCCGAGCGCGATGCCAGGGGGCTGGAAGCATTTCTGCTGGAGGAGTTTCGAATACTGGAGCCGGAGGGGTCCGTCAGGACGGGGGACGCGGAGGTTGCGTGGCTGGCGAGCACGCCACCCAGCGACGGGCCTGATGACTTTTTCTTCTCGATTCAGGAGATTGTGTTTCCGGCTGCCGACGTGGCGATGGTCTACGGCCACGGCGACTCCACGCGGACGGATGAACAGGGGCGGCCCTGCCACCACCGCTACTGGTCCTCGAACCTGTTCGTGCGCACCAAGGCCGGCTGGAAGCCGGCCTTTTCGCACGTTTCCGGTGCCCGGTGCTCGCCCCAGAAAGAGGCTATGGCGACGAAGAGCCGGCCCTAGCCCGACTTTACGCCGGCCGATAGATTCCGCAGATTTTGTGACTGTCCGGGTCGCGGAAGGACTTCCACGGGGTCAGGACCAAGTGCCAAACCGGATTGGACGTGGCACTTGGCCCTGACCCCAAAGCTTCCGGAGAAATTTTCGGCTTACTGCTCGAATCGCAAAACCCGCGACCCAACGGGCGATGTTTCCTACTCAAAGCTGTCGATGAAAATTTCGATCGTTTTCAACTCGATATCAACGGTTCTCGCTTCACTCGGCATCAGCGCCGGGGAAACCGTAATCGTCTTTTGCGGGTTAGTTGGAGAAAGCACGGTGAGCTGTAGCTCATTGCCGCTGTTTACCAACGTGTTGTACCGACCGTCAGCAGGATTGGAAACGGTGGTCTGACCGCTACTCACGACAACATAGGCCCCCACCGGGGTGCCCAACGTATCGGTGATATTTCCAATCACGCGAGCGCCGAGATCGTCGAAGGTAAAAAGGTTCAGAAACAAATCGTACGGATGGTCGGCCCCTGACAAACCATAACAGTCGCGAATGCGGAGCAGGTAGACCTGGTTGCGCGTCAGTCCGGCAGGCTCGGCACCAACAACTTCCGTACCCTGGACTGGTGCCGCCATTTCGCACTCATTAAACTCGTCAATAGGGGCCGCCGCAGAATTGGTAAGTCGCTCCGCCGAATACACCTGCACATTGGGCGTGATCAACCCGCCGTCACCGCAAAGGCCATTACACACATCAAACACGAAGGTGCCTCGGGCAATTCTCACCGCCACCCAATCTTCGTCCACCGCCGAGTCAAACCAATGGGTATCCGATCGATACTGAAAACTGTCGGTTTGTTTTGCCGTTAGGGGCGAACCATCGTCTTCGAACCGGTCAATTGCAGAGGGCGCACCAGCGTCAACAGCACGGACAAATCCATCCTGAGACCCAGCTGGCAAAATCTCCTGGCTGTCGCGGTCGAAATAACGCTCGCGATTGACTTCGATAAGAAAAGTGGATGGCCCAGGGTTGTCTGCGGCAAGGCGAAACACGATGGTACCGAGGGGTTGGTTTTCAATAGGATCCAATTGTGGGTCAAAGCCCACGAAACGGACTCGATCGCCGGCAAACCCGCAAGTGATGTTGACCGCGTCACCAGTCGGCGGCTGCCCGTTACAGCTCTCAGCGGTGAGGCGGGACGTGTCCCAGCGGAGATCAACTTCCAGGGCAGTGGTTGCGCCGTCTCCCTCAAAGTCCACTGCGATGGAAATGGCCTCTCCGGCCAGAACGTCACCCGACGCAACGCGCGTAAGCGGTTGAGCCCATGCGTTGGCAGCACTCAGCAAAACCAACGCAACCAACACCAAGTACCTGATTCCGCGTATCCCAACCATCGAGGGAAGCATAGCCTACAGGGCCCCGGGTTGCCCGCCCGGGCGGGACCAATCCAAGCCAGCGACCAATATCTGGAGTCGCTCGGCGCCACCGCGTATGTGCGATGCTTCGCGCGCTTTGCGCGCTCGGCTCGAACCGCGAGCCTTGCTGCTTGGGGTCGCGAAAGTTTCCGAAATTGGGGAATCGGATAGTGGCGCGCCCAAAGGGATAATTCGCTCGCACAAATCTCGCACAGTCTATGCTCGTCTTAAAACGAACATTCTGGCTAACTCACCGTTTCCTTTGTAGTCGTAAGAAGCGCCCAAACCCTGGATGAAATCAACACTCTGAACCCTTACCAGCGATGGGTACTCTAGGAACCAGTTTCGGTTTGACCTTCAGTGATTATTCATAATCAGAGAGTACAGTCAGGACATCAATCGAGGGCAAGAAAATGAAATGGCGATCTTTGTTGCTTGGCGTATTTTGGCTCGGCACTGCTTTAGCGAACCTGGAACCTGTCGGAGACCCGCAATTGCTTGGCAGCGTCGACGGCCAAGCCGTTCCGCGCTGGATTCAAACTGAAGATGGTTTGCGCTGGGTCGTTTGGGAAATCAGGTCGGATTCAGCAGGCCTAAGATATCGAGTTGACGTTCTCGGAGCCGATGGGATCTTAAGGGACTCGTTTCAACCGGCGCCCCTTTCGTCGCCGGAAACCGACATTCTCGATGTCTCCGCTCAAGGCAATCAGATCGCATTACTCCGAGGGACCAATGGCGTAGGGCTATTCGGCCCTCTCGAATGTCAAATTGACATCTTTACAATCGACGGAAGTCTCGTAAGCAGTGGTTCGCCGGTGAGCGCATGCACGAGAGGCCACGCTCCCCAGATCGCCTGGCTAAACGATGGGCGGATCGCATTCGCCATCAATTCACTCGCACTTGGTGCAGGCCCCACTCGAATAATCGTCGGGCGGTTCGGCTTGTTTGATCCTCAATCTGGGCAATCCACACTTGTCGACACGGCCGATCAGGCCGACGGCGATTTGGTGTTCCACCCGGCAGTCAGCGTGTCAGAAAACTTGGTAGCTTGGTCGTACACGAGTTTTGACGAGTCTTTGGACGATTTCCGAACCGCGACTCAACTGTACGACGCAGAAACGGGCATGTTTACCACTGAACCCATCAACTTCGGCGGAGGTAGCCAGCTTTTGCACGGCGCTCTTTTGGGACGCCACCTGGTTCAGGTGGGGACGAGATGTAACGACCGAAGCTGCTTCTCACCGGCCATTTTGCTACGAGAGAGGGACGGCAGCCTCGTCCAACCATGGACAGCACCGCGTGAACTTATCTCTGCGGAACTATCCGGCAGTAACCCTGGACTGGTTTACGAACTAAGCTCTGTGGTGGTTCAGGGAGATCAGATTCGAGCGTTTTGGACGACGCGACTGCCGGAACCCGGATCACAGAATGGCACGGTCATCGTTGTGCTGGATGCCTCAGGGGAGTTTGTCGGCCGAAACGGGGAGCTGGTGCTGGCACGTGATCCGCGCTTTCGCTCCCAGAATCAAATTAGTGATTCATTCCTTGCCGCGCGCGTCACCCCAGGAACCGTGCAGGTCTATTGGTCTATCAGAGAGTCCGACAGTCAAACTGACCAGCTTCGCGCACAAACGTTCCGAGTAGTCGCGGAAGCTGATGTCGGAACGCTGTCGCTTTCCGGTCTCGCAGAGTGCACTGAATCGGTGGGTTGGGTGCGACCTGGTGTTTCGGGCGACACAACCGATTTATGGATTCGTACCGCTCTGCAAAGCACCCCGGCTGATGAAACCCGCGAAAGTCTGGCAGCAGTTGGGACCGTCTTTGAGCTCCTTGACGGTGAGAATGGTCAGGTATTGGAACGAAGGGTGCTTCGCCCTTCAGATTTGAGCTGTCCAAACATCCTTGAAATTACTAAGACATCGGATCCAGGGCCCGAGGGTCTTTTCACGGCTCGATTGGACTGGAATGACTTGCCCGATACTACAGAGGTTATCGATCTTCGAATCAACGACCCAATGGGACCGCTATTCGCCCGCAGCGCTCGGGAGATGGGAAGCGCCTTAACGGGCCGCTGGGTGAGAAACGGCATGGTGTTTTTTGCCATTGAAGCCAACTCAGGGAAGGTGATCGCATTCCGAATTGCGCGCCCTTAATGCGTTTGGCTGGAAAATGGAGATACGCCTATTTACCTTAACTTTCCTGGACCATCATCCAATTGGGTTGCGGTCTCCCGCCGTTCCAGAGCGAAACCAAACAGAAGGTTGGTGACCTGACTGGCAGCAAATGTTCCTTGACAAGGCCGAGGGATACTCGCAGGTGTGGATGGTTTTTTATGAACTGGATATATGGCCTCGGTCTGATTTGCATATTGTTGAGTTCCTCAGTGGAGGGACAGATTGCCAACCAAGCAGATTTTAAGGAAGCACCGAAACGACACTCGCCGCGGATCAGCGTGCGGGATATGGAGTTTCCAGAATCAAAGGTAATGCGATCGGAGTTGCTTTGGGTAGAGGCGGACCTGCACAAGGTTTTGACTGAACAAGACCTGCAAATCTTGAGCAATGTCGAGCAGGAGTGTGTTGGCAGAGAGGCTTTGCAGCCCTACCTGGAGAATATGGAGCAACTGCTGGAGTCTGGGTAGCGCTCGCGAGAGAATATCCAGATCACATGAAAAGTTGGTACACCGCATCGATAAGACGATGGCGTGCGACGAGTAAGCCCTAGCCTTGTGTCACGGGGGTGGCTGCTCGGCCAAAATAATCGAAAACGATAGCGGTATATCTTGATTGATCTGCTGCGGCACCTTAATGAACAATTGGCTCATGGGGCTTGAGCCAAAAGGTATGTCCGTGGGAGGAAAACCAACGCGACGTGTTCCAGCGATCGCAAAGGCAGGCGAATGGAGCGGCGCATTCTCCTTGCTTCTAATGCTTTCATCGCTCCAGCTGTCGGCGGCAGACTGTGACCAGCCAATTGGCGGTGGCCGAGGCGATCTGCTTTTCTGCCTCTCTAGAGCCCCAACAGTGTTAGACCACCAGGGATTCAAGCTTCTCGTTCCCGCCGGCTGGTATTACGGATCGAATGATCATGGCGTCAAAGTGCAGAATGCCCCGATCGGGGAAAACTCAGCGCTAACGGTTCGACTATCCGGACCTGTTTATGAAGACAACAAGGTCTACTGGCAGTCGTTAGGCCTGACGTGTGTTGAGACCGGCAACAACAAGAGGGCTTGCTCAGGAAGTCATAACGGTATCTTCGTCACGCACCATTTCTTGCGGTTAGATGATGGATGGGTCTATGCCTACTTTGACTTTCCCATGCATATGTTTCATCAATCATTTGAGCCCCTTTCTTCAGTCCTTGAGTCGATTGAAGCAGAATAGAGCACGTAATGATTCTCGGAGAAGACTGGACGCAATCGCTATGTGCACACAAATCGCGTGGAAAACCTCTCAAATGAGTCGACTTCTGTTTCTCTTGCTGTTTCTACTCTTCCAACCTGCCAGCGCCGTCGATCTAGAATTGCAGCACTATGGGCCCTTAGATGTTGGCGACCTTCAGGTTTTGCTCCCTAGAGACGTCCACGTAGCCATCATGAAGTTCGAGACGGAAGAGGACTTTTGTCTTGGCATAGAAGCCACTCACCTCATCGATGATAAGCAAATCGAGAAAATCCGACTCGGCAAATGCTGGATCGCTGGCCAGTTTAATTTGATATTGAAGATAGAACCCGTCGACGACGACCAAAGCTGGCTGCGGGTTGGCATTAACTCGTTAGCAAGTGGAGCAACCTCTGCTGGCAACCCGCTGAAAATCGGAAGGGCCTTCGGCGCCTCTCTCAGTGTGCAACCCAACATCAAGTTGTCATCAGAACTAGGTGAAATCCTTGATTGGCGCCTAAACGTGAGTGACGGCGGAGGCTCGGTTGATCACACCATAAGGATTTCAGCCATCCTGGGCGAAAACCCTGACCAAATCATGGGAAGCGGCCACAACGAAATCGATTGGCCAGACTAAGGATCGCAATGAGAGAACAGAAGAAGTCGTTACTCTGGCCTGCGAGCCACCTTCAGTGGCTATTCACTTTCCTCATGGTCGTGGGACTGCAAGCAGGAACCAGCTCACCTGGCGCAGCAGCTGAGGACGAACCGCTAGTCCTCGACGGTTTCACCGAATACTGGGAATGGAGCCGGAATGAACCTCCCACCTATCCGCGGAAGGCGGTCCGCAATCAAACCTCGGGCTATGTCAAAGTCAGATTCACCATCACCTCTAAAGGCAAAGCCAGGGACATAGAAATCGTCGAATCTGTACCGGAAGGTATATTTGATCGTTCTACGGTAACGGCAGTAAAGCGAATGCGCTTTCGACCTACGGCGTCCAACTCCGATCGTCAGCCGGTACGCGTGCCTTTTACGTTGAAGTTCGACTTTCCAGGAAATGGGCGGTGACTGCTCCGGGCGAACTGATCTTTCGTCACAGCTACCTGCTGCCAGCAAGTGGGATTGGCGCCCCCTTGCCGTTGTAAGAAAAGCCAAGCTTTATTGGAATCGAGGGGCAACACATCGCGTCACCGGGCACCCATTGCATTCCCGACAGCCACACCTTTTTGTCTTCAAAGTCGATTTCGGTGAAATGCTGGACACCGCGAAAGCCCACCGATACTGCCTGGCTTGCTACGCAGTTACCATCTCGTGGCTTAAAGATCGTGAGGTATTGAGGGAACCGTTCTCGCTGGGATGAAATCTGAAAAGTATAAAGAAGCACGAGAGCATCTCTCGACGCGCCCGCGACAGTTCCACGTTCATATGCGATCACATGACCTGGCCCAGCCCGTTCAGGCTTAACCTCAGACAAGTAACGCTCAACGACCTGCTCTTCGTCCCTGCACTGCGCGCTAGCAAGTACGGGACAAAGAAGGCAAACACAAAGCATCCAATCAGCGGCTCGCCGAATGATGCCGAATTGGAGAAACTGCCGGTAATCACCCGGGTCTTTCTCGAGACTATTCATTTTTTTCTCCGAACCGGCATACCACTTCTCAACAAGCTACACGGGCACGTTTTTTCGTTGCCGGGAGGCTACCGAGAGTTAGGAATACCGAAGTCGCGGGGTATCTCCAGGTAACCACATCGCCACGGCTCTTCAGTGCCTGCCAAGCGGCTACAGTGGAGCTGATGAATCACAAACTTACCCGGTTCCTGATCGGCCTCCACATGGCAAAATACTCTCTGGGGTCAGAGTAAAGGGACAGAGTAAACCGAGCGGCTTACTCTGTCCCTTTACTCTGACCCCAGAAATTTTGTGCGATGCGTCGCGCGCTTTGCGCGCTCGGCTCGAACCACGCGAGCTTTGCTGCTTGGGGTCGCGAAAATTTCCGAAATTGGGGAATCGGATAGTGACGCGCCCGAGAGGATGATTCGGCGGCTGTGCCGCCTCACCCCTCAAGGGGGTCGCTCAGTCGCTGAGCTCCCTGCGCGATGCGTCGCGCGCTTTGCGCGCTCGGCTCGAACCACGCAGCTTCGCTGCTTGGGGTTCGAACCAAATCCTTCGGGTACGTTATCTACCAAAACGGCCCATTCAGGGCCGTTTTGGTAGATGGCGCGCCCGAAGGGATTCGAACCCCTGACCTCTGCCTCCGGAGAACGATTTTCGGACCTTAACTTATTGTTTTAATTATCTTTTAAACCAGGGGCGCCCGTTGCAAATGCACCACTGAGCAGCACAAAGGGCAACTCACTCGCACAAATCTCGCACAGTCTATACTCGATCTAGTAGCATCCTTTTGCCAGCCACTGGCGCGTACAGCCAGTCGGCCAGGGCAATGGGGAAAAGGAAAATAAGCGCCCTGTCGCAGTAGCGGCGCGATTCTGAAGCTCTTGTTTCACCTTTGTGTTCAGCTCTTGGGGCGGCCTGCGACCCGAATCGTTGCCCGTTTCTCGGCTGTTCTGCGCTCGCCGGGGGGATCGCCAGGCCAGATTTGCAATTTCAGGCTGACGCCGGCCCTGCCGCTCGCGGCACTGTCCTTTTTTTGGTGATGGTCTTCCCTGATCAGTCAAACAGGCCGGGTGGTCCACGAGCAGGCGGCCGGCCCTGATGGAGCTTACGCTTGCTCAGATGCTTTAGGATCTGAGTGATGACGCCCGGGTCCTCAATCGCTGCGATGACTTTCACCAGTCCGCCGCAGACCTCGCAGGTTTCTATGTCGAGAAGGTGAATTGATGTGCAGCATCAAGAGAGGCCACCCTGGGGTGTGTTGAACACCCGCCGCAGGCGCGGGGCCCAGGTCATGGACTGCCGTAGGCGCGAAGATTCGGGCTCGTGGTCTGCGGTGGGCTTAGTGCTGGGGCGCCCGCCCCTGCCACGGCGCGCCGCCGTGATCTGTCCCCGCAGCCGGCTCGGGGGCGCCAACAGGCCGTGGTAGCGGGTCAGATTCACCCGCGGGGGAGGCGCCAGCGCGGCAAGGCGGGCGACGAAATCCATCGGGTCCAGCACGACATGGGTGGTGCCGTCCCGATGCGGTGGCCAGGTAGTTAGAGCCCTTACTCGCATGGGGTGAACCTCGGAACGCGATTTGAAGCGCCGCAAGGTAGTCATCCGTGCTTCTGTCATCACGGTCTCTCACCACGACAATCTGTAAGGGCATAAAGCTAGCCATTCGTTCCTCCTAAGGCGACAGAAGCTCCTTCAACTTCGCCTCCCAACGCAGAACGGAGCGTCTTCAGACTGCGGTGCTCTGCGGCATTTCTTGCGTCGTCCAGTCCATAGTGAAAGATAAGAAAGTCGAGCGTATCTCGAATGCTCCCACGCTCCTTACGAGAAGACGACCTGGACAGCACCTTACGATAGCTTTCCATCAGTTCATTTTCATGCTGCGGCAGCTCGCCTTGCCATAAGGACTTGGTAAGCTTCAGATCAATAGGCGCTGCGAGCGACCATGGGTCTCGCGGGGTTGAACCGAATGCCTCGACTGAAGACTTCAGGCGCTCAATGGTGTCCAGCGCATTTTTCTCGTCGCTGGCGTAGTCCCTCACTTTGGTTTGGCTACGTAGCCAAGCTATCCGACAAAGGAGCGCCTGGGTTTCAGGGTAAACGGTGCTGGCTGGTGATTGGCGACCGGCAAGCCTGGCTGCCGTCTCGTATGCTTTCGCCGCAGCGATTAGTCGACCCAATCGTCGACGCCTTTCGTCTACCTGCGAGTAACGCTTCAGCGTGCCACCAAGGAGCGAGTAGCGGCGGGAGGACGTTCCGGCTAAATCCATCAGCAAATCCAGGCGCTTTTTCGAGCTGCGCAAAAACTCTCGGGCTCGAGTACGCGAATCATTGAAGACTTTGAGTCCTAGCCGGGCTTCATAGTTGGCCAGTTCTTCCACCACGTTGGTGGGTGGCGCCGTGTCAGCGGCTAGGGCGCGAGTGAGATAGTCAATACCCTTTTCGAACTCCTCAAGCTCGCCGTAGATACGGCCAATAGTGGTTAGAAGATTTCCGTTTTGGAGCCAGTCCGACTTAAGACCGGATACGCATAGCGACAGGTTTTTCTTGACCTTACGAACTTCTTCAGCGGCATCAGCCGACGCGGCGTCAGAGAGTAGGTTCTCCAGATCTAGCACCGCTTCCCTCGGTGACAGATAGCTCCTACGACTGGCCTTTTTTTCTTCTCGTTCATTGATCAAACGGTAGTCAGGGTTGCCGTAGCACTGGTACGCGCCCCAGGTATTATTCCCCGTCTGGTAGATCGCACTGCGAGCGTCTTTCACCGCAGATCCGAAAGTTGCACCTTTGAGCATCCGGTTATAAAAGGTTTTAGCGAAATCAAGGGCCAAATCGTCGCTCACGGCCCATCCCGCCGCGACGACTGCCTTGGCACCCATCCCGATAGTCTCACGCGCCAACGACGACGCGACAAACCGAAAATCGTCGACCTTCGCGGTACCCGTTTGCTGCTGTGCCAAGTGGCAGCAATTGATAAACACTAGCTCCGGCACTCGCCGCATGCTGCTGATCACGGTACCAGTAATCAATTTGCCGTCTTCCGCAACTAGTCCAGCCTGGACAAATTTGCCGTCGTCGTCACGCTCGACCACGCCGTGCCCGGCAATGTGCATAACCTGGTAGTCCTCAGCGACCACGCTCTCTAAAATTTCGGAGTGCGTTGGTCTAGATAACAGAGTCACGTCCCAGGGGCTATTCAAGAGCCCACTCACTTCTCGACCTTCGGCTTCAGCACCATTCAGCGGCGCCATACCCGTATTAGCCGGATCTGCGATAACCAACACCTTGCCTCCACGAGCGGTTTCCCGCAGCGCCTCTGGCCGATCCACCAACAGCTGCCGGATCATTCCGGATTTCACCGACAATGGCTTTGCGTCGTCTACTTTTTCCGACGCGCGATCCCGAATAAGCTCCCACGGGATGTTGGCCGTATGCTCGTCGACGCCCAGGCGAATATTTTCAGCGTCCAGCCCAAAAGGCTTGTAGGCATGAGGTACGAGGTATTCGAACAACGTGCGGCCTACGGCATCGCCATGCGCATGGCTGAACTGGGATGCCGAAGCGATGTAGGCTTCAATGGCCTCGAATCGGCCGTACATATGTTGAGTATCGATGCGCGCTCGATCGGTGAGCGCGTTGAATACCATGCGTCGCTCTTCGTCTAACCGCACATGGATTTGGCGCCACCAGGCCAAGTCCGGTCTAAAACTCAAACGGCGCCGGGCACCCTTGGCCACAGCAACTTCCGTGTCGAACGTTACCCCGGTTAGCCCGTGAGCAAGATCCCGCGCGGCGTAGAGTGCTTCCAGGGTGCGGTCTTCCCAAATTTCGACAATGTCGACATGACTGATTCGGATTGCCGGCGATTGGGCACTTAAGTGTTGGTTGGCCTGCTGAATGCCCTGAATGAGTGCGGCGACCGAATCGGCGACCGACAACCCTCCTTCTCCAGAACCGATCAGGAGCGAGGTAACAGACAACTCCAGCTCGGGATCCCGGCAAGTCTGGTTTGCCAGAGTCCGCACATAGTCCAGCACACCCGTTTGGTGCGCTCGGGCTAAAGACGCAGCGGTGAGCGAACCAAACGTTCCCAGACCGATCACAATAGCTCCCGGAAATTCTTCACCGCCGAGGAAAACGTCGGCTTCGCCAATCCGCTCCGGATACTGTCCGGTACTCATTGAGTTGCTCAGTCGATTGTCGAGCTGGCTATCGATGATGGACTCAGCGCTTAAGATGGCGTCGTCACGGTAGTGGCCAACAATGACCGGTGAAGCCGCAAAACACAGGTCACCATGCACAAAAGTGACGGATAGCTCAGAAGCTGGTGCTTTTCTGGCTTCATCCCGAGGCCTGATATCAAAAACCACGTCTTCCAGTGCAGCCTCAGACGGCGCCGTTAGGAGCGTAGATTCGTCCAGCTCAAACAGTTCGCCGCCGCGGCGCTTAGACGCCGGAGGATTACGTGATACCGCTGTGCTAGTGGTATCGCCGCTATCCAGCAAGGCTTCGTATGCGGCGAAGGCCTCTCGATGGCGAGGCAGCGCTCCATGCTCAGCCTGCGTGTACCACACCGAGCTGCCGTGTAAGATTCCGCTCGCCCAAGGCACACTCCCGTCGCCCGCTTCGGTACCAAAAAAGCGAAGCGGCCGAAACCCGTCAGGGTCGCGGAACTGCATGGATACGGGGGTTTCTTTTGCTTTCCCGGCGACGTAGATCACGTGCCTCGGATCTACCGACAGGCCGTTCAAACTCTGGCGAAAGGCTCCGGCGGCGGCAATTTCAGCTTCCACCGGCTTGAACCACGTAAGCCGACTGATGTCATCAAGCCGGTCCCAAACCTCGGGCCGAAAGTACTGGTTACCGGCGGCGTCAGCGTCCGGCAGCAGCTGTAGCAAGCCGGGATAGCGGGCGATAATCTCGAGCAACTCAGTTTTGCTCAGCGAAAAATCCAATCCGGCCAACAGTTTGATCAGCCCTTTCCAGCCAATCAGCGTGCGCACAATGCTGTGGGAACCACCGTTGGGTGTTCCCAGCATAATCAGTCGCCATTCCGATCGCGCCGTTACCCGATCCCAAACATCGTTTCGGTTTTGCGCCTGGAGACTGCGCACAACCAATCCGCCCATGGAGTGAGCCAGAAAACGTACGGGTTGGTCGGGCACTGACGTTAAACGTTGGTCTACAAGCACAGAAAGGCGCTTGGCCTCATCTTCGATACTGAGCCGCCAGTCGTATGGAAATACGACTACGTCGTGGGATTGCGACAGGTGGGCGATCAAATCGCTGTATGAGTCTTCGTGGGGGCCGTCGGGCTCGATATTGGGCTTACCGATGGCCAGCTTTGCCATGCCGCCAGCAATGAGATCGGAGAAATCGATCCAAACGCGGTCACCATCAACAGCCAGGTTGGACCCCATGATGCCGGGAAGCACAAAAACAGCGGGTCGATCACCCGTGATTACCGGCTCCGGAGTTCGGCCGCGAACGGATCCAGGTACAAATGGTTTAAGCGACTTAAATCCGCTGAGCTGATCTGAATTGAGCAGTAGTGCATTACGAATTTTGCTTGCCGAGGATTCACTCTTGAAGTAGCTGAAATGATTAACGTCGGCCCGTGATTCAAAATACTCTCTGCTGGCGGCAGGCAAGCGACCTGCACCACCGCGCATGGAAATTGTGTTTACTACTAGATCGTGGTCGCCACCGTAGAGCCAATCGGTGGCCAGCACGGTAAGGAAGGAGCGAATGCCTTCTACGCCTACGTCTCCAGCAATCACCGTGAGATCAGACGCAACTCGTACGTCGCGCCGAGTAATCAAGCGAGCCACGGCAGACTCTGGCGTCATGCTTTCAAGACCCGGAAAGTCCTGCGCGTCGCGCCGCTCGGCTACGAGAGCAACCAAGAACGTCTTGATGAACTGATAGACCGGATGTGCCCCTAGCCCGGCAGCCCCGGCGGCGTTCAGCACTAGGTTGAACCACCGATCGAGTCGCTTGCTAAGAATTGAAGTGCCACCTACCGGGCACGCCACGCGAACGAACTTCTCGACCACCAGTACCTTATCTTCCAGTGCGTTGTTGAGCGCCTTCAGGTGATCACGCTGGGATTTCAGAAAATCCTCGTCCAGGGCGAGCTCATGTAGGTCGGAAGCGGGATCAAAAAATGCTAAATCATGTTCGTCGAACGGAGCTGCATCTTCGGTGCGGTTCGCTCGGCAAAGCAGTTCTCCAACCTGGCCGCCGCGGGAATGAGAAACCAGATGCAAGCGAGCGCCCTTGGGCAACTGACTGACCAGATCCAGCGCGTTTTCTAACGGACTTTTGGTCAGCGTGGCATGCTCGAAGGCAAAGATTGCCCCCGGGTACGCCTTTGCAAGATCGGACATCACGCCGTGGCTAGCCTGCCACAGCCCCCCGAAACTGCCTTCCGTGGTTGACGCGGTGCCGTGGATAAACAGCAGCACCGGTCGCCCAACCGGGATATCGCCAGCCGAGATCCCTTCGAGTTTGGCGTCGGGGAAACTGCCAAGGCGGCTGATCTGATTTGGAAAAACGAGCTTGGATTCGATCTTTGCGGCTACGGCCTTGGCGGTAAGATGCGCGGCGCCCTTGGCCGCCGCCGCCAGCGCGTCATCTTTGCTTTTGATGCCAAAAAAACGAAGGCCACGGAGTACAAGCTTTTTCATGCTGCGGGTGTCGTCTGACGATCGCCAGTAGCTACTGTCGATCGTCAAATGGCTGTCGTCCCGCTGCAGGCCGCGCCATACGCGCAGGTCTTCCTCTAGCTCATCGGCACGCAGGTACAGCACTTCGCCGGTTTCGGCCGTAAGCTCAGCGACCGCTTGGTCATCAACTTCGATTTCAATAGGGGTGACACCTTCACCGCGGGTAACGCTCAGGTCGTAGCTATTGAGAACCTCGACTGCGAATTCATCTCCAGATTCGCCGAATACGCCTTCGACGCCCGCTTGTTGCGGTCGACCGTGTACCAAAAACTTCATGGTTGCCCCTATCCCTCAAGAATCTAGCCGTGCAGTAAGGTTTAGCATTGAATTGAGAGTTTTGCATTACACCATGCGACCCAATTTCAGACTTTTGCTTGAGGAAAGTGCGACGTCCGGCGGAATTCTCGTAGCAATTCTCAGACTGCTCTCGTACTCGAAAGAAATATTATCGTGAGTTGATCAGCGGTAAACGGGCAGTTTGCGAGACGGAGTGCTGCCAAAAAAATCTTTTTTTTGCCTTAGGCGGATAAGCACTGCGTCTGATGGCCAGTCGCAGAGCAAGATCAGCTGTATGCATCCGCCCAATCTGCTGATGGGTGGCTCACGCTAGCATCCAACTCAGGTGCCCCAGCGTATGCAGCCTCGATGCTTAGGCGGCAAGCAGGAAAACGCGCCACATCAAGGATGCTTAGTCGTTGCTGGCCCTGGACGTGCGCAGACGGGGGTCGTTAACAAATTTAGTCCGAGCCGGCCGCAGGCTCGGCGATGTTAGGCGCTAAACTCAAATGACAGACCAAACCCCGACATCTAGATTTTCGGATCGAAATGCCACGGCCTCGCCGTCCTGAAGTCTTTTTGCGATCGCGGCAAATCTACGAACGTCGTGTGGAGAAACGGGTTCACCACCGGCAAGTTTGCGCAGAAAAACCTCTGGGTCAGCCGCCGCTTCTCTCAACGCCGACTCGTTTGATGCGCACCGACCGACGCCGAGAAGTAACACGGGATTTTCTTTCATGTACCGGTCTCCAGGAAATAGTCCATCGCTTTCTGGCCAACTCTCCGCTCAACGGCCTCCTTAAGTCCAACGACTGCGTCATACTTTTCGCCAAAACTATCCGTTCGGAAACGATAGTACGCCGCACCAATACGCGGCATTGTGCGAATCACGTCGACCACTGCCTCGCCATCGCTTTCTTGTCGCGCGCCTTCGTTGATTGAATAGCCGAGAGGCAACGCTGGAGCGTCGAGATCAAGAACCAGGCGATCAGAGTATCGCGCGTAAAGAGGTGTTGCTGCGGATGGCGACACAAGTGAATACTGTGGCCAAATATGGCCGTTCGGTCCGCTCTCAAATGCGCGCCATGCCAAATCGATACCCTGCTGGAAAACGCTCGACGATTCATCCGGAAAACCCCACATCATAGACATGGAAACAGCGCAGTAGTCGGCCACCATCCAAAGTTTTGAAGCTATCGTATCAACGCTGTATCCCTTGGACCATCGTTCGTCCTCATCACTGTCGAAGACGTCGATACCAATAAAGAGACGGGCGCATCCATACTGACTAAGGAATGAGAGATCCTCCTCATTCAATAAATCAATTCGAGCGTAAGCTGTGAACGCTATTGGACCCGTTTGACTAGTGATCGTCTCAACAAGTTCCCGCATGTGCTTTCGCGACACATTAAACGTATCGTCTACAAATCGTACAGAACGTGAGCCAAGGCGTTTGAGCCCATCGCTCACCTCGGCTGCGACCTTTTCTTTTGCGCGCCGACTTACTTTGCGGCCAAAGGTGGCGATGACCTCGCAAAATGAACAGTCGTAGGGACAGCCTCGCGTTGTCGAAACCGGAAGCTGGGAGTAACCCTTGGGGTCGACCGCGCTCCACATCGGGGACGGCAGCTTGTCCATGTTCTCTCTTGGAGATCGACCGAAACCCGCTGGACGGCCAGCAGCGTTGCGAGTGTACAACCCAGGGATTGGGCCAAGCGCTTTTCCACACTGATTGACTAAACTGAGAACGGCTGACTCTCCCTCTCCACATACAACTGCCTCTACGTCTTCAAGTGCAGCCAGAACTTCGATTTCTACGCCGGTCACACCGGGCCCACCAATGATGACGCGCTTCCCTCGGACGCAATCCGGGTATGACCTTATCGTTGCGATCAGCAAAGGAAGTGCGTCATGAAAAATGCTGAAGCCAATAAAATTGGACTGCACTGATGCGATCAGGCTCGCCAAGCGGCGAACCGAAAATGGTCCCAGAGAGGTGTCCTTGCCAGCATCGATCACTTCTACGTCGTGTCCGTTTTTCTTAAGGACGGCAGCGAGAAGTAGGCAACCCAGCGGAGGCATAGTTGTTCTTTCGATACCAAAACGCAGTGCTAACAGCGTTACCTTCGAATGACTCATCTTGCGCGTGACTCCGTCCCTGAATCGTTCTTGATGGTGGCGGCGCGAGACCATACGCCCCTCAGGGACTCGGCGATGGTAGGAAAATAGATCATCCCGCCCTCAAAGGCGAGATACTCTGGTGGCGCCACACGGAGAATCGGTCGCTGCAGCGTCAGGTTGATCCAACGCAATTTTCCATGTCGCGGAGTGCACAAATGCGGCATCGATGACAGGAGGACGGAAATGAGATTGGAATAGGCGATTGGACTTACTTGGTTGCGAGGGGCAAGCCTGACTCCCACCTTCCCTTCTTCTTGGTCGTCGTCATCATCGCCAGCCCCATCTTTTTTCTCAGACACGCCCACAACTTCGGACACAGCGATCAGCAAACCCAAACAAGCGTCAACCCAGCGGTTTTCGCCTTCACCTCGCACATCAAGGGCGAGCATCTCCTCGGCTACGTAGAACGAGGCGAGGGTAATCTCTTGCGTCAACCAATCTTCGTTATTTCGGACTGGTCCAAGCGACGCCCATACCTGTCCGTGCTCAGCCTTGAAGGCCTCGGCCCGTCCGCCACGAGTGCCTTCGCTCACGGAACCATCCAAAATCTGCAGCGCGCTCTTTGCGAGGTGACTCAGCTCTTTCTGGTCATGCTGCAGGTCAGCCAAAAACTCATCCCACTGGTTGACCGCCTTAAACAGTGGATGAGCGCGAAACCCAAGCGTCGACTGAACGTACTCGGTAATAGGTCTTACCGATTCAAACAGGCTACTCTCCGTTACCTTCGACGAATCATTGTTACGATATCGCCCCAGTGAGTCGCCCGAGTGGAACCGCTCCTGAATTCGCGGAACGTCGCTTATTAAAATTTCTGCAACGCCAGAATACTCCAGGGCGTTTGTCGCAGACTCTTGATGTTCTTCGATATCGCTGGATGATCGCCCGACAAACTTGTGATTGAGCAATGTAGCGGCACACAGACGTCTCGGCTCGCCATCGACAGCTGAATTGAAGGCCCTCAATTCACTTTCCACCAGGTCCCGCAATCCTCCCTCCAAGGCCTGGGCGTTTTGCGCCTCATCCAAAACAATCACGAACTTGGCCCGATTTTCGCCCGTCAGGTTGGCAAGCTCGGTAATATGTTGGTGAACAATGGCTTGTGGTTTTCGACCGGATGCCGCTTTGAAAGCATCTCTTACACCTTCGGAGAAATTATCGAGGATGAAAATGGGACATCGCTCGATTGCAGCGCCATCAGCGTATGCATTGTGTTCCGTCAAGAGCCCTTGGATGACCTTCTCGACCTCTCGGAGAGCCCCGTCGCCTCGCGCGGCTCGAAACGCCGAGCGCTCTGCTGCCGAATAGTCGAGCAAATAACACGCGGGCCTGTTGACGTCATTGCCCTTTGCAATCTGATCTCCGGACAAAGCCATAAACCGATACCAGAGCAATGTCATACCAGCGCCAAAGCCTGTCTCGGATTGAAACAAAAAAAATGGATCGTCCTGCGCGCGAATCCTTTCGACTAATTGCGCAACGACGGCCGCTCGCCAAGGATTTGAGGGTGACCTTTCAGTACCCGGATTACCATCAGACGGACAAGGTGGAATGTCTTCCACTAGGAGTGGCTGTTCAGACTCGGGTATACCCTCGTCATCGCACCATCGAATATGGCGGTTGCGGAGCTCCGTACTATCCCGACGGAAACCCAATCGCTCGAGGTAGTCTTTCGCAAGCTTAGGGGTGATATGCCAACGTGTAGCAATGATGTAGTCATCTTTGTCAAACTCGGGCTCTACTCGGATACGCCCCAGCCGCTTATTTGCGTCGATCGAATCGGCAACACACTGGCCTAACGCAGCTGTGTCTTTTCTTTCTGGGCCATGACGCAAGATGACGCGATCAAAGACTAACGACGGCGCGTTATCGCCATTGACTTGAACCTCATAGTCTGTGGCCACTCCCTGGATACCGTAGGACGTTACCTGCGAAGGTGTTTCACTGCCTCGAGGTCGCACCTCGCCTATCTCCAAATTGGTGTACCTTACGTCGATGGAGAGCAGGCGCCATACGAGAAACGAGTTGAGCAAACTCGTATTGGGGGACAGCGGGAAGGGAGATTTACCGTTGAGAATGACCTCGGTGTCTTTTCTGAGTCGTTGTTTGATCCGCGCATCAATGCGCTTGATACCTTCGTCAGCGCCTTCCGCGATTTTGTTGAGCCTATTCTGGAAGTCTCTCGCCTCACGTACCTGATTTACGCCCACCAGATCCTGCAGCCTTCTCAGCTCATCGAGCACTTTCGTAACGTGCTCATCTCTGCTCGGAAAGAAATCGCGGATCATCTGCGCGTGATCAAAGGCGTGAATGCGCAAACGTAAAACGTCAATCAGTCCTCCATCGCCCGCGCCGGACACTAAGATGCGACGGCGTCCTGCGCGAGCCGTCAACGCGGGCTGATCTAGGTCGTCGTTACGCCAGTAGGACGGCGTGCTTGCTTTCGCGACGGAGCCCTCCACGCCGAGACCGGTCGCGATGATCACCAGTTCCCCACTCACCTCGCGGTAGCCACCTATTCTAACACCTTCCTCCGGCGTCCAATCCGCCTTATTCCAAGAAACTACCGGCCCTGGCTGAACCTCTACTTCACCCACGTTCGTAATGCTGTCGATGGGAAGCCCACAATGGTGAATGAGACTGCGCCATTGATTCAGCAGCTGTTCGGCAACATTGCCCGCAGTTGCAGATCGCCAGTTCATGAAGGGGAAGTCAGTCTCCGGATTGTCGCTGCCGTGCTTTGGCCAATCGTAGATCTGAGGATGAAGCCACCGCGTATGGTTGCCGCGTTGCAGGTGCAGGAGGTAAGGCTGCCGCTCTAGCAACGTGACGAGCTCTGCCCCTCGTACAGCCGCCGCTACCGCCGCAGTCATTCCGGCGATACCGCCGCCGATAACTACCGGCTTGCAGCCTTTTTCTAAGCGACCGGATTTAAACAACGCATGAACTAGATTAAGTGCTCGACTTTGCTGAAAAAAAACCGTTTGTCTTGGCGCGGTTACGCCAATAACAAACACGTCTGGCGCCGCGTCACACTCAGAAATTTCAATGATCTTTTTGATTTCTGATCGCACTATCCAATCCCGTACCTTCGCAAGTATCCCAATCTCCCTGACTCTCCGTTCGATCGGGCGATTCCGATCCACCTGATAATACCGTCACCTCTCTCAGGTCGGCTAGGTAGATCGACCTGGATGAGTGGTGGGTTTTCTGTTTTCTGGGACCCGGCCTGAAACACGGACGTTCCACCCTCGTCACTCGTTTTATCAGGGTACCAAGAGAACGCTGCTCACGCCTGGGACCATCGTCGAAGCCGCATGCCCGGTACTACCTGCATCCCGCGAGGTGAACGTCGCTCCGCGGGCAGGAATTGGTGTACGCCCCGCCAGTCAAATCGTGGGACAGCCCCTGCCACGGCTCGCCGCCGTGATCTGTCCCCGTAGCCGGCTCGGGGGCGCCAACACGCCGTGGTAGCGGGTCAGATTCACCCGCGGGGGAGGCACCAGCGCGGCAAGGCGGGCGACGAAATCCATCGGGTCCAGCACGACACGGGTGGTGCCGTCCCGATGCGGTGTTTTGAGCGCATAACGGATGTTGCCGTTGGGCGTCAGTGAGATCCGCCGGTCCGCAACGGGCGGGCAGGTTAATGTAGCGACACAGGTGCTCCAGTTTGTCGCGTTCGAAGGCCTGGGCACAGACGCCAGCGTGTAGGGAGAAGCCATTAGCCTTGGCCAGGTAAGGCGGTTCGCCACCGTCATGTTCCGGCAGGAGCGGAAGGGTCTGCAGCGTGAAGACCTTCTGACCTGCCCGGGGACCGACCGCCACGCGGTAGGTGATGGAATGGCCCAGGTGTCCGCCTGGGCGGTCTACGACATCTTTGAAAGCGGCAGCGGCGAGCAGGTATTTGTCGGCGTCGTGAGCGACGGCCAGTGGCAGACTTTCTGCCGGCATTTTGGTCTCGACGATCTCGCCGATGACCCGGAGCTGAAAGAAAATGGCAGTCGGGTCGGCAAGCGGGACGTGATCCTGCCGCGGGTCCAGGCCCGCTTCAAGGAAATGGACCAGAAAACGCTGCTCGCCGAACTCGAAAAATGTGGGGTGCCGTTTGCGCACATCGGCAAGCCGGAAGACCTGTTTGACGATCCCCACCTCAACGCTTCCGGCGGGCTGCTGGACATTGAACTGTCCGACGGGGGAGAAACCCGCCTGCCGGCGCTGCCGGTGCAGTTTGGGGAAGACCGCCTGGGTTTACGCCGGCCGGTGCCTAAACCCGGCAGTGATGGGCTCGAGGTGCTCAGGTCCCTGGGGCTGAGCGACGAACAGATTCAGGATCTGGCGCGCGAAGGCGCTGCTGAAGTGGACCTCGGCTGGGCGCCAGCATTGCTCTGGGAAAGAATCGTTTCGATCGTGTGAGACGCAATTTCCCGCAGCTTAAGAAACTGTATTCTTGAGCGGCCCAACGCACGTCAGCAATCGATATGTTTACTCCCAGCAAAAGCGACGACCAACCGGCCATCCCCCAGCCAGATCAGTACGTGGTTTACGGATGGCAGCGCAGCTATTTCACCCACAAGCTTACGGCTGCCTTACATTTCTACGGCGCAACCTGGAAGTATCGGGACAAGACGGCAGCCAACGAGCGGGAGCTGCGCTGGCGGTCCGGTACGCATCAGATTTCGGTGCTGCATACGCCGGAAAACTGGATGATCGCGGACACCACGCCGCTGCTTCACCTGCTGGATGCCCGCTATCCGGAGCGGCGTCTGTTTCCGGGGGGCGTAGCCGGCATCAAGGTGCAGATACTTGAGGAGTACTTTGATGAGTGGATTGCCCGGACCACGGTGCAATGGCGCTGGAACTACCCGGAGAACCACGAGCTGCTGTCCCTGGACGCGGCTCACGGCGATGCGGAAGCCGCCAAAGCACTGGTGATCTGGGGCGGCAAGGTGTGTCGCGCGACGGGTGTCAGCTCAGCCCAGCAGCAGGAAGCCGCGGAGCAGGAGTACTTTCGGATCCTGGCCGCGGCTGAGGCGGCCCTGGGTTCCAGCGCGTTTCTGCTGGGGGACCAGCCCACCGCTTTGGACTGCATCGTGCTGGCCGGCCAGCGCACGCACTTTCTCTATGACCCGGCGCCAAAGAAAGCGATCGGCAATCGCTACCCCCGCGTGCTGACCTGATGTCATGAAACGGCGGACCAGTGGAATGGCGAGGGGCAGCCCGTAACCCAGATCCGCGGGGACGGCTTTGCCGGTTTTGTACTGCGAGAAATGGCCACAACCTACGGACCCTATGCCCTGGCCAACCGGGCGGCACTCAAGGCGAGTGATAAGGCGTTTGTGATCCCGGTGTACGGCGAGGAGGTCAGCTACCTCGCGCGCCCCTATATTGAGCAGTCGCGAGCAATGATTGCGCAGCGAATCGCCACCGAGCTCTCCGGCACGGAGCGGCAGGACCTGCTGACCTGGCTCAAACCGTTTGGGCTCGAAAACGTCTTCCGAAACTAACGTATGCTCAGCGGTGGACCCGGACCCTTACCGGTTCCCTCATCAGCTGTCCGGCCGCAGCCAGTGCTGGAAATTGCGATTTTTTCGCGTGTCTAGGTCGCACTGCAGCCGAATCCAGTCCGGATTGAAGCCGATCCGGTCGGAGCCCGGTTCGGCCCCGCCGTAGACCAGCGTTGTGCTAGTGTCGCCACCTTCCTGCACCACAATCACCAGCGTCTCTCGCTGCCTGCCGTAGGACCAGTGTATTGCGTAAGGTAAACACCATCTCACGCTCGTCCCGGTAGGTGAAAGGATAGGTTTCTCCCTGATCGTGGATCCGCAAGGAGAAACTCAGGCAGTTCACGATCAGCTACGAAGCGCCTTTCTTCGCCATTCCAATCTTACTACTGTTTTTGCGACGGTTGCCGGCGAGGCGGTAGGACAATCCGATCCATATTCGTTCATCGACCACCTGGATTCCATATAGTATTAGGTATTCGACTCAATCAGCGAGGACCTTATTAATGAATATCGATGCTTCGCCAATCGTGGAGCGAGTTCGCGTGATGGTTGCCTCAGCCAGCGATGTGTCCCGCGAACGAGACCATGTCTCAGATCTTGCGGAAGAGTTGAATCGCGGCGTGGCCAAACAGCAGGGATTGGTAGTCGAAGTTGTTCGTTGGGAGAGTCATTCACTACCCGAGTTAGGACGACCACAGCAAATAATTTTCGATCAAATGGGTCCGATCGATATTGTTGTACTAATTATGTGGCAGCGTTTTGGCACGCCAACCGGCGTCGCTGCATCGGGCACCGAGGAGGAATTCGATTGGGCGCTGAGATCCTGGCAGCAGACCGGTGTCCCTCGGGTCCTAAGCTATTTCGGACAGTGCGAGATTCCGCCGCCTACAAACATCGATGATGCCGAGCAGCTGCTACAGGTCGCCAGATTTCATGAGCGCGTCAATGGTTTGGGGCTCGCATTTACCTACGAGTCGGATAGCCAATTCAAAGAGATGTTGCGCGAACACTTGCAACGGTTGCTGATGAGCGATTTCGGCAGCCGTCGCCCGGCGCTGGATCGCAACTTGGCTCAACTGCTTGATCTTGAGAAAGATCGTTGTCGAACAAACGGCGTAATGTTCGGTACACCAAACCTGCTGCGTGCACTGTTTTCAATACGAGCAATTCGGCAGATGCTCGACAAAGTCGCTACCGACAAAGCGGAACGAATTGTTGAAGGACTGCGTAAGTTTCAGGCACAAGACGCGTTTACTGAATTCGACTGGTTCGAGCGCCTCGATGTCCAGGCGGCGCGGCTATGTGCAAAGCGGGAGCCGAGTTCGGTCATTGAGGCGCATCATTTGTTGTTGGGTTTTCTTGACACCGACAGTGAAACTTGCGCGGAGCTGAGGAAAACGTTGGGTCAGGACGCTTTTGATCGCTTGGCGCGCGAAGTGTCTCAGCCGCAGGGCCAAAAGAAGACGGCCGGCGTAAAGGACCTGTTTTCGTCCACGCCGTGAGCTCGAAGGCTCGGATTGCGTACCCCAAGAGGAGAGTGCATCAATGGCGAAGCGAGGAGAGATGCTCGGGGAGAACTACCGGGTAGTAGAGGTTCACGAAGGTGGGATGGGCGAGGTTTTTGTTTGTGAGATCCTAAGAGAGGATGCGGCCGCGCAGCCCAAAGACGAGTCTCTGACCTTGGTTGCGCTCAAGACGTTTCAGAAGAAGTTCTTCTTCGACAACGCAGCGCGTTTGTCGTTCGAGCGCGAAGCGGCTACCTGGCTAAGGCTGTCGGGACAACCCCACATCATGCCGGTTTTGGGACTAATCCATATAGACAATCGCCCGTTCCTCGTGATGCCCGCCGTCAGCAAGGGTGAGCTTGGTGAGCGAAGCGTCGCCGATCTTCTTGAGCGTGGACCATTGCCTTTGGGCCAGGCATTGCAATTTGGTTTTCAGTGTGCTCTCGCCCTGCGCTCGGCTGCCACGCATGTCGAGGAACTCGTTCACGGTGATATCAAGCCGGCAAACATCCTGCTCCTGGGTGGGCAAGCGTTTCTAACCGATTTCGGCCTTGCATCCGCTGGTATCCTGGGTCGAGCAGATTCGCGATTGGAGGGTACCTGGGCGTACCTGGCGCCGGAACTTTGGGACGGAGAAACTCGCAGTGTATCAAGCGACATATATGCATTTGGTGCCATGTTTTACGAGATGTTGTTTGGCCGGACCCCATACCTGCCGGAAGGTGGGGATCGAGATAGCTGGGCACGCGCGCACCGAACCTCGTCACCATCGCCGCTCTGGGATACATCCGACGAATACCCCGAGGGTGTCGTCCAGCTAGTACTGAGTTGCCTGGAAAAAGATCCTGCAAATCGTCCGGCCGACTTTGGGCAGGTATTCGAGCGCCTGACCCACCAGTGGAAAGAGCATGATCCAGTTGCCGCGCTCCAACACATGATGAAGGCCGCGCACTGGATTCACGAAATAAAAAATGAACGATCGGGGCTGGCTGAGTCACGCGTGAGTGGTTTGCTGGAGCTGGGCGACACACACTCTGCGCTGGCACTTCTGGACAGCATCGATCAAGCCCAGTACTCGGACGCGCTCTGGTTTCGGCGCGGTTCGGCGTTGTCGCTGGCCAATCGTGACGAGGAAGCCCTTGAGGCGTATGCCCGAGTCGATATCGAGGCGCTTCGTGAAGAAGACGTCGCAAACTTTAAGGCGGAGTATGCGCTGTCGCTCAAACGTCTGAAGCGATACGAGGAAGCCAGGGCCATCTACGACGAACTGCTCGCCACGGTTTCGGATGAGCAGCTGCCGATGGTGATTGTGAACCTAGCGACTGTATACCTGGAACAGCATAAAGGTGACGACGCCGTGCGCTTGTTGGAGCCCTTCGTCCGACGCTCGCCGGATGTCGGTACCGCCTGGGCTAACCTCGGTCAGGCGTATACGCTGGTGGGCCGTTACGATGATGCGGTGAGCGCGCTGAGTCGAGCGATCAGTCTCGAGCCAAATGACGGCATAATCCGAGTCAAGTTCGCAGCGGTGCAAATGGATCATCGCGGAAGACTCGAAGATGCGTGGGCGGCGCTCGACGCTGCCTTCGATGCGGGGCATGAGAGTCGTGAATGGCTGGTACGCACACTCGCCTGCGCGGTGTTGCTGCAAAAAGAAGATGCAATATATGCACTTCATACGGGTATGCGCAGCAACATGGAAGACGATCTGCGAGAGGCGATCCTGGGGGAGGCGCAAGAGCTTATTGAAATGCTGGTGAACAGACATGCCGGCGATTCTGAGGTGGTCGTTGGTGACGGTCCCGAAACCGATTTCGATGGTGACAATGATACTGACTCCCCGACTACGAACGTTCCAAGCGTCGGTGATGTGGAAACGAACGAGGAGTTGCCGCAGGAGCCGGATGAAGGCCCACCAATTCCGTTCATGAACTTTCGTTTTTATGATTTTCAAGACTTCACTATCGACTACTACCAATACGTAGACTTTCCCAACTACACCGATGCATTCATGAAAGAGCTTCAGCGTGCCAAGCGTGATCCCCGATTTTCGCCTGGGGGCGAGGAACTGCGTGGCAGTCCTTTCTATTTCTCGCAGTGCCCGGGTTGCAGCGTCTACATACTGACAAACCGCGACGTTGGCAAGCGACTACACTGCCGCATGTGCGGTCACTCGGCACCGACAGACATAGTGCGCAGCAAAAAACTCGATCGCATCGTCGCCAGCGTGTCTGATTCGGTGGGCGTAGCACCAGCGAGCGGCGAGACCGTCGTGTATGCACTGCACGTAAGCCCGCCGAATGGTGATGACTTGGACGCTGTCGGGGTTATCTGTCGGGACGCTGGTCTGGCTGAGCTGCGGCACGATCAGTTGCTCGCGGTCTTCTTGCACAGGGAGGCAAACAAGCGCGGTGTGAGTTTTACAGACCCTTGGTCGGCGTGGATGTTGGAGACAAAGAGGGTCGACGCATGGTCTCGGGGTTCGACCCCGAAAGTGATCCGTCAGGTTGTCTCGGACCTTCAGTTAGAGTTGCCCGGTGTCAAAACGCTGTCGACAGACCTCGGCGAAGCCGATGCCCGCACAATGACCCAGAGCGCCGCCCAGATAAGTGATGAGATGGACGCGCTGCATCGCCAGGCAATCGCCGATGGAACTGCTGATTCGGCAACCTATAAAGCCCTTGCTGACAGCCAGATACGCAGCGAGGCGTTCGACAAGGCCGAGGCAAACGCACGAGCTGCCGTAGCATTAGACGACCAGTCAGCCGGAGCGTGGTTCACATTGGGCCATGCTCTATCGAGGCGGGACATGTTCCACGATGCCCGCGAGGCCTTAGAGCGTTCGACGTCGCTGGATCCCAATGAGCCGATGACCTGGATTCTTCTGGCACTGTGTCTTGAGAAAACAGGAGACGTGGATAGAGCACTCGAGGTGCGAGCGCGAGCAGATGCGCTAGGCGAGCCTCGAGTCAGTCTTAATTGAAAGTCCTCGCGTCAGTACCCAATCAAGTAAGATCGACTCAGCTCGATCCTGCTCTCGAGGTGGTTTCGCAAACTGGGTTGGCCGGCTGCCCGCTCTACGTTTCGCCGACCTCCGTGGAGGTAACCACTGCGGCAGCAACGACCACGCATCGAGGGGGATAGGGCAAATAAGCACCCTGTCCCAGTAGCGGGCCGATTCTGAAGCTCTTGTTTCACCATACTGTTCAGCTCTTGGGGCAGCCTGCGACCCGAATCGTTGGCCGTTTTTCGGCTGTTCTACGCTCGCCGGAGGATCGCCAGGCCAGATTTGCAATTTCAGGCTGACGCCGGCCCTGCCGCTCGCAGCAATGTCCTTTTTTTGGTGATGCTCGTTCCTGATCAGTCAAACAGGCCGGGTGGTCCACGAGCGAGCGGCAGGCTCTGATGGGCCCCACGCTCGCTCAGATGCTTCAGGATCTGAGTGATGACGCTCGGGTCCTCAATCGCTGCGATGACTTTCACCGGTCCGCCGCAGGCGCGGGGCCCAGGTCATGGACTGCCGTGGGCGGGCAGGTTCGTGCTCGTGGTCTTCGGTCGGCTCGGTGCCGGGGCGCCCGCCCTTGCCGCGGCGTGCCGGGGTGACCTGGCCCCGCAGCCGGCTCGACGGTGCAAAACGCCGTGGTAGCGCGTGAGGTTAACCCGCGGGCGAGGCACCAGCGCCGCGAGGCGGGCCATGAAATCCACGGGGTCGAGAATGACGTGGGTGGTGCCGTCCCGATAGGGCGTCTTCAACTCATAGCGGATGTTGCCGTCGGGCGTCAGCGCAATCCGCCGGTCCGCAACGGGTGGGCGGGTGATGTAGCGGCACAGTCGCTCCAGCGTGTCGCGTTCGAAGGGAGCCTGTAAATAGATTTTTTTAACTGCTCATAACCCCCTACTGTTTCCGAAGGAGGAACCGGGATGAGCAGAAAAAGTAAGAATCCGAAACTGGAAGCCGTGGCCAAGGAGCTGGCCAAAGATCTGAAGACCGAAGAAGACCTGTCGGCCCTCAGCCGCGAGCTGCTGAAACTGACCGTTGAGACGGCCCTTAATGCCGAGATGGATGATCATCTTGGCTACAAAAAAACGCCCCCGAAGGCCGTAATTCCGGCAACAGCCGCAACGGCACTTTCGACCCGCAGTTCGTCAAAAAAGGCCAAACCCGGCTGACCCAGTTTGACGATCAGATCCTGTTTTTCTATGCCCAGGGCATGAGTACCCGGGAAATCGTGGCGGCATTCAAAGACGCGTACGGTGCCAATGTTTCCGCTGCCCTGATTTCGAAAGTGACCGACGCGGTCATTGACCCAGTGGAACAATGGCAGCGTAGGCCGTTGGATGAAATTTACCCTATCGTCTATCTCGATGGCCTGGTCGTGAAAGTTCGCCGGGACAAAAGGGTCATCAAGAAAACGATCTACATTGCCCTGGGTATCAACCTGGACGGTCACAAAGAATGCCTGGGCCTGTGGGTGTCTGAGAGCGAAAGTGCCAAGTTCTGGCTGTCGTTGCTGACCGAGCTGCAGGAACGCGGCGTAGAGGACATTCTGATCGCTTGCGTGGACGGCTTGAGCGGCTTTCCCGACGCCATCCATACGGTCAGGCCCGGATCCAGCTGTGCATCGTCCACATGGTTCGCAACTTGTTGCGTTATGTGAGCTGGAAAAACCGCAAAGCAGTGGCTGCTGACCTACGGAAAATCTATCAATCCTTGGATGCGGACGAAGCGACCCAGGAACTGGACGCCTTTGCTGAGCGTTGGGACGACGCCTATCCCACGATTGCCAAATTCTGGCGCAAACACTGGGACAACCTGATTACCCTGTTCGACGTCCCGGCGGAAATCCGGACGGTGATCTACACCACCAATGCCATCGAATCGCTCAACAGCGTGATCCGGAAATCGATTAAGAACCGAAAAATCTTTCCTCACGACCAGGCGGCATTCAAAGTGATCTACCTGGCCATCGAGCAGGCATCCAAAAAATGGTCGATGCCGATCCGTAATTGGAAGGCTGCGCTGAATCGCTTTATGATCGAATTTGAGGGCCGACTTGAGGCCCACCTGTGAAACCGGCAGTACACAGTCTCGTTTTCAGGCTCTTCGAAGCGCGTCTGCTCCGCGTCGATCGCCTGCTCTATCACCCCTTAGCTCATCTGAATCGTCCCCGTCCTGCTGGTGTTCGGTTGGCCCGCGCGGACGCGGTACGCCCTCACAGGAGCAAGTTCTAGACCACTAAACGGTATTGCTGCATTACACGACCTGCGCCAGCCATTGGACCGAGTGAAATCGAATGCTAAGGCCTCTGGCACCCACATAAGGCGTGGCGAGGACAACACGGCGCTCCGGAGTATTCACATCTACTGGTACATCGCGCCGTCACGCTCGACATTTGCGCAACCTCAGCCCCAAAATCGTGCACTACAACTGGCGCTGGCTACTCGCCAAGCTGTGACGCCCCACTTTCATTGTAGACGGGACACTGCCGGGGGCTCCGCGTACTCATGTCGACTGATGCGTGCCCTAGTAGTGGCGACTGATCTCTTTAGGGGATCGTCCTACGGCTCTATTCCGTCACGTTCGAAGCGCTTCGCGAAAGACGATGCCGATAGTTCACCTAGACAGGGCAACACCGATGCAAACCGCTGCAATGCAAACCGCGATGAAGACAAGCACACAGGTCGCGATCTGCCAGCGCTTCTTTTGACTCTTGACCTTGCGTAGGTCCTCTTTGTACGAGTCAAGCTCCTCTCGGTGCGAGAGCTTTAGCTTCTCCAGAGTTGACGAGGCCGAGCTAAGCTCTACTTGACACGACAACTCAAGCTGCTTCAAACCTGTCTGGTGCTCCTCCTGTAACTGCTCTTTCTCATCCCGAAAGCCCCTAAGGAGTTCCTTCTTTTGGGCCGCCATCGACTCCGTGTGCCGATCCTCTACGTTTCTCAGGTGTGTAATGTGGTCCTCGTTGGCCTTTGCCACCTCAGCTTCGCGCTCTATATTCTCTGAGACGATTTCTTTGTTGCTTGCAGCCAGCTCCTTTAACTTCTCAGCTTGCTCATAACTTAACAACTGTAAGCGTTGAAACTCCTCATCCCTATCTGGGTTCATCTGCTCTCGTAGCTTTTCATTCTCAGCCTCTTTCTTGTCAAGCTCCTCTTTTAGTCTTTTGATCTCAGAAGCCTGGGAAAGACTGGGGATATCGCTGCGCCCCTTCGGGTTTGTTTCATCCATGCTCATGTCACTCACCATCTGCTATCTGAACCAGAATCGATAGGGTCTGACGAAGCATAGAGCTTGAGCTGTAGTCCTTACCGCGGTTGTTTTGATGTAGCCGGGCTTTTAGTTGCGTTCGAACCCTCGGTGGCAGTTCAGTGTTCTGCAACTCTTGGAATTCATCCAGCACGCCCTCTATGGCTTCAACGAGTTTCGGATCGAAGTACTCGCCCTTACTGTCCTGCGGATACAACAAATGGTCTGGCACGGAGACCTGCTTAACCGGTTTGTATTCGGGATCGATTTCCTTCGGAGAAACTCCAAGCGCCCTCGCAAAGTTCATCACAACAGCTCGATTCGGCGTGCGATGACCAGCCAAGATCGCGCTCACGTAGGACTGTCTGGACTCTCCGCCGAATCCGGCTTCAGCTATTTCTGCTTGCGTTAGCTTTCGGCCTCTCGTGTCCGAGATAGCAGTTATCAGTTCCTTGACATTCTCAACTATTGCCTTGTGCTTAGCATCCATTTTAGGTGTCCGTCGGGCTGAGCCCGGCTTACTCGGTTGGGACGCAGAACTTCCGGTTGCTTTCTTTCGTTGCGGGCGCACGGCATGCCTCATCGTAAGTGTTTGGCCTAGGGTACAGAGTAGCGCAAAAAAGCGCAGACAGTACACCAAAATCGGAAAAGCACACATAAGCGCAAAACGTGACTTGTAAATATGTTGTGCTATTTTGTTCTTAATAGTGCTTTTTTGGTATATTTGACCCTGAGGGCACACGAGCCCGCCAATGGTTGGCGGGTGCAGTCACATCTGGAGACCACTTCTTATGAATACCATCCAAACTCTTTCCACCGATCTCGAGAACTTCTTGTCCGATGAAGAAGCCTTGACTACCGATGCTCCTGAGGAGGAGCTGAAAATCAACTCAGAAGAAGAGAAGGCGTTTTCCGACGATGCCACTGGAGTCCGAAGCTGCGCTCGGCTCCGGTACGGATCGGGCTGTGGCTTCGCGAACTCTGGGCGGCGAGTGTTCGTGGTGAACGCACGGAACGACCGTCGGACCCGCGTCACAGTTCGAGTTACCTGGAGGAATGGGATCAACCGCGGGCAGTTCGAACGGGTCTACATCCTACCGGCTGGTAGCCAGCGACTGTTGGGTTGTACCCGGAGCGGGCGGATTCCCGTGACGGACTTCAGCTTTCGGATCGTTGGTTGTGAGTTGCTGTAGGCCTCACATCGGACCACCAGCAGCCGCGTAACCCGAATTGATCGGTCTTGCGGCGCGTCAACTGCCCCAACTTCCGGGGCGATTGACGCGCCGCCTTTCGGCATCTGCGTTGGGCTCAGGTCGGCTCGTTTGGCAGCCTGCTCTAGGATGACACCGAACCACTGGGTTCTACCCCACAATTTCGGACGCATCTGAAAAGGCCGATAATGGGCCTGGAGGAGCGTCATGCCAAAAAGAAGAAAGTTCTCTACGGAGTTTAAAC
>JANQOZ010000107.1 GCA_028285525.1 Lysobacterales bacterium | reverse complement strand
AAGCCGCCTGATATCGAATTAAGCCGTCCCGGCGGTCCCTGCCGCGGACCGTCAGCGGCCTTCCTGCAACGCGTCGCAATGTCGGCGCCCCCGCCTTTGGAGCCAGCGTCATGAGCAACGACCTGAAAGAGCGAGCGCTCGAATACCATCGCCTGCCCACCCCAGGCAAGATCGAGGTGGCCGCCACCAAGACGCTTACCACCCAGGACGAATTGGCGCTGGCCTACTCCCCGGGCGTTGCGGCCGCGTGTGAGCTGATCGAAAGCGATCCTGCGACCGCCTCGGAGGTCACCTCCCGCAGCAACCTGGTAGCGGTGGTCACCAACGGGACGGCGGTACTCGGGCTCGGCGCCATCGGCCCGCTGGCAGCCAAACCGGTCATGGAAGGCAAGGCCGTGTTGTTCAAAAAGTTTGCCGGTGTGGACGTTTTCGACATCGAGATCAACGAAAACGACCCGGACAAGCTGGTCGACATCATCGCCTCGCTGGAGCCCACCTTCGGGGGTATCAACCTGGAGGACATCAAGGCGCCCGAATGTTTCCTCGTCGAGCGCAAGCTGCGCGAGCGGATCAACATTCCCGTGTTCCATGACGACCAGCACGGCACGGCGATCATCACGGCCGCGGCGCTGCTCAACGCGCTGGAAATCGTGGGTAAATCGATTGAGGACGTTCGCCTGGCCGCTTCCGGCGCCGGCGCGGCCGGCATTGCGTGCCTGGACCTGCTGGTCAGCCTCGGGCTCAAGCCTGAGAACGTGCTGGTGACCGACCGGGCCGGGGTGGTGCACCAGGGGCGGGAGAACCTGTCCGCTGACGATCCCAAGGCGCGCTACGCCACGGCGGAATCCGCTCGGACGCTGGCCGAGGCGATGGAAGGCGCGGACGTGTTTCTTGGGGTGTCCGCCCCCGGCGTTGTCGATCAGGCGATGGTCAAGTCGATGGCGCCCAACCCGATCATCCTGGCGCTGGCCAACCCGGTGCCCGAGATCATGCCTGAGGAGGCCCACAGCGCCCGGGACGACGTGATCATGGCCACCGGCCGCTCGGACTACCCGAACCAGGTCAACAACGTGCTGTGTTTTCCCTACATTTTTCGCGGCGCGCTGGACGTTGGTGCAACCGGTATCACCGAGGAAATGAAGATGGCGGCGGTACGGGCCATCGCCGGGCTCGCGCGGATCGAGGCGAGCGACATCAGCGCTCAGGCCTACGGCGGTGAGCTGCCGCAGTTCGGGCGTGAGTATCTGATCCCCCAGCCGTTCGACCCGCGCCTGATTGTGCACGTGGCGCCAGCGGTAGCGGAGGCGGCGATGGCGTCCGGCGTGGCCACCCGGCCGATCAGCGACATGAGCGATTATCTGGAAAAGCTTAATCAGATGGTGTTCCGGTCAACCATGCTGATGAAGCCGATCGTGGAGCGCGCCAAGGCGGATCCCCGGAAAGTGGTGTTCGCCGAAGGTGAAGAGGAGGTGGTGCTGCGGGCCGTCCAGAACGTGATCGACGACGGTCTGGCGATTCCGATTCTGGTGGCGCGCCCGAGCGTGCTCGCCATGCGCATCAAGAAGCTGGGGCTCCGCATTGATCCGGAGCGCGACCTGGAGGTGGTCAATCCGGAGGATGATCCGCGCTACCGCGATTACTGGACGCTTTACTACGAAAAAATGCAGCGGCGCGGGATTACGCCGGCCACCGCCAAATACGTTGTGCGCACGCGCAACACGGTAATCGCCGCGCTGATGGTGGAACGCGGCGAAGCCGGCGCTTTGATCGCCGGCGTGGTCGGCCGCTACAACAAGAAGCTCGCCCACGTGCTGGGCGTGCTGGGCCTGCGCGAGGGCGTCAGCCAGGCCTCGTCGCTGTCGGTGATGGGAACGGCGGAACACAAGGTGTTTGTCTGCGACACGCACGTCAATTCGGACCCGAGCGCCAAGGAGATTGCTGACGCCACGCTGCTGGCGGCGGAGCGCGTGCGCGAGTTTGGTCTGGAGCCGAAGGTGGCGATGGTCAGCCACTCAGATTTTGGCAGCCACAGCGATCCTTCCAGCGAAAAAATGCGCCAGGCGCTGGAGCTGGTGCGCGAGCTCGATCCGGAGCTGGAGGTTGACGGCGAGATGAAGGTGGATACCGCCCTGGTGCCGGAACTGCGTGAGAAGATTGCTCCTCATTCGCCGCTGACCGGCAGCGCCAACCTGCTGATCATGCCGGATCAGGCGTCTGCTCATATCTCCTTTTTTATGACCAAAGTGCTCGCTGACGCGGTGGCGGTGGGTCCGCTGCTGCTCGGGGCGGCCAAACCTGCCCACGTGCTCACACCCACCGCCACCGTCCGGCGGGTGGTGAACGTCACGGCGCTGGCGGTCGTGGACGCCCAGAAGATGGATCAGCCGGTCAGCGACTGAGCCAGCAGAAATCGGTTGGTGGTCATTCGCCAACCTTTCGCCGGTGCCCGTGGTGGCTGGGTGTCCTTGCTCCGGCGCGCCTTCCCTCATACGAAAATGTCATATTGATATAACGATATGACAATGCTACTGTCGAGACCGTCTCGTCAGCGGAGCTGACCCTGTCGACGAGACGGCGATCATAGGTCCGGCGACGCCGCTGTCGACTGTGTGCATCAGATCCCGACGGCGAAGCTGGCTGGCAACAGCGTCAGTATTTGCAGCAGAGGGGTTCTAACATGCATCGAAAGTTACTGTTATCCACGTTGATTGCCGGCTGCCTGGCGATGCCAGCCCAGTCCGTGCTGGCCCAGTCGGGCGACGAGGAAAGCGGCCTGGAGGAAATTGTGGTTACGGCGCGGAAGCGCGAGGAGAGTCTCCAGGAGATTCCCATCGCCATCACCTCCGTGTCCTCACTCGACATTCTGGAAGGTGGCCTCACCGGTCTGGAAGATCTGTCGCAGCTCGCTTCCGGCTTCTATTTTTTCAATCAGGGCCAGAACCAGCCCGGCCGCTACAACACGCAGCTACGCTTCCGGGGTCTGAACCAGGCCCAGTTTTCACCCAGCTTTGAAACCGGCGCGCTGTTTATCGACGGCGTCTACGTGCTCAACGGCGGTACGTCACTTTCACTCATGGATATCGAGCGAGTTGAAGTGATCAAAGGACCCCAGTCCGCTTATTTTGGCCGCAACACCTTCGGCGGCGCGGTGAACTTCATCACGCGCGACCCCAGCATGGAGGAATTCGGCGGTGAGGTGAACGTCAGCGGAACCCATCGCAGTCGCTTCGACGTCACCGCGTTTGTGGAAGGGCCGCTCATCCCGGACGTCCTGTCCGGCAGCCTGAGCGCTCGTGTCTATGACAAGCAGGGGCATTTCACGGCTTCTGACGGCGGTCGTTTAGGTGACGAGAACACCGAGACCATCTCCGCCAAGCTGCTCTGGCAACCGAGCGATAACCTCAGCGTTCGCTTCCGGGCGTCGTACTCCGAGGACGACGACGGTGCGCCGGCGCAGGCCTATATCGCCGGCCGCACCAACGACACCTGTAATGGCCGAACGATCACCACACCGGCGGGCGAGCGGGTTAATCCGATCAACTTTATCTGTGGCCAGGTGCCGGACGTGGACAGCACCATCCCCGTAACGGGCAGCCGGGTCATCGACGGCAACACAACGCTGCCGGGCGGCGTTAACGGCGCCGGGTTGACGATGGCGGAGATCTTCGGAAGCGCGGCGCTTCCGCCGGGAGTACCCAACATCAACGACATTGGCTTGGTTCGCGAGACGCTGCGGTTAAGCGCCCATGCCACCTACAGCTTTGACAACGGCATGGATCTGGACGTTGTGCTCGGGGTCAATGATCAACAGGCCAACTTTATCCGGGACTTTGACCTCTCAGCCTTCCCGGGTGGTTTTTCCAACGACCCGCAGAACCTGGAAGACCAGAGCGTCGAGATTCGCCTGACCGGTCCTCAGGACGGCCGACTGCGCTGGTCAGCCGGCGTCAACTACTATGAGCAGGAGTTCACCTCTTCGCTCACCGGCGGTACGTTTGTGTTCGGCTGCATCGGCCTGGAGCCGGGCAACGACCAGGCGGACTGTGTTCCGGGTCCCGGCGGCAATCCGATTCTGCTCGGACCGTTCCCCAATGGCTTTGGCCAGTCGGACGAGGCAGAGGTACTCGGGTTCTTCGCTTCCCTGGACTATGACCTGACGGACACGATCACCCTGACCGCGGAAGGTCGCTATCAGCAGGACACGCTGACCAAGGGCGGCGTCACCGGACCGGACGGCCTGGGAACGGCACCGGAATTTGAGTTCAACGAGTTTCTGCCGCGGCTGATCGCTCGCTGGCAGCCGGGTCAGGACACCACGCTCTACGCCAGCTACGCGCTGGGCGTAGTTCCGGGCGACGCAAACGACTTCTTCCTGAATGCCGACGAACAGGAGCGGGCTCAGTATCTGGCGCAGTTTCCCGGCCTGAACGAGTCGCTGCCTCAGGAAGAGCTCGACGCCTTCGAGCTCGGCTGGAAGCAGGTGCTGTTTGACGGCGCCGGCTACGTCAACGTCGCCGTCTGGTGGAACGAGTGGACCGGTATCAAAGGCCGCTCCAGCGCGCTCATCAACGAAACCTGCACCAGCAACGACGTGGCTATCGGCGCTCCAGGCTGCACGTATGACGGCGTCATCGGAGACGTCACCACTCGCCAGGAGCCCAACCCGGCCACTGGCGAACTGGAGCCGTTTTTCAACGCACGCAACATCCTGCTGGACGGTGACGCGGACCTGAAAGGCTTCGAGGTCGACTTTGGCGGTTCGATCAACGAGAACTGGACGGTTGACGGCAGCATCGCCTACGTTGATACCGAGTACACTCGCTACGAGTTCAACTTTGGCGAGGCCATCTTTGGTTTCTCCAACGTCGCCGGCCTCTCTGTACCTCGGGTACCGAAGTGGAGCGGCAACATGACCTCCACCTACCGGTTTGATCTTCCCGCCGGCTGGCAGGGGTTCTTTCGCGGCGACGTGAACTACTTCGGCGAGACGTTTACCGACGAGCGTAACCTGGCGTTCACCGAAGACTACTTCATCACCGACGTGCGACTGGGTGCGGAGACCGACAAGTATCGGGTTGAGCTGTTCGTCAACAACCTGTTCGACGTCGACGCCTGGGCCAGCGGCGCCCGCTTCTCTGACACGGCGTTTCCGGTGGACTTCGGCAACTTCTTTGTGCAGCAGGGTGTCAACGTGGCGCCCAACGATCGACAGGAGTTCGGCCTGCGCGCCAGCATCATGTTCTGATCTATCCGAAGACCCCGCCGGCGCTGCCGGCGGGGTCAACCTGAGAAACGAGGGGTGCGCTGACGCGCAAAAAAAGGGGCCATGCCACAACTGACGGTGGAGGAATCGCTGAACGCTATCCGACCGGATTGGGATCTGGTCAGCAGCGGCGCAATGTCCCGGGCTCCGCTTTACTATCAGCTCTACACCGTTCTTCGCGGTGCCATCTACGACGGCAAGCTGGCCTACAAGAGCCAGATCCCGAGCGAGCAGCGCCTTGCTGACGCTTTCGAAATCTCCCGCATCACCGCCAAGCGAGCCATGGATGAACTCGCGGCTGAAGGTCTGATCGCCCGCTTTCGCGGCAAAGGCTCTCACGTCACCTACCAGTACTCTCCGCAGCCGGTGCGAGCGCCGCTCGTGGGAATGCTGGAGAACATGGCCGAGATGGGCAAACACAGCAGCGTTCGCGTGCTGTCCGTCGAACGGCTGGCGCCACCGAAATCCATCAGGGAGCTGCTCGGCGTGCCGGTGGATGAGCTGGTCCACAAGCTGGTGCGGGTCCGCAGTAATGAAGAGGGTGAGCCCTTCGCCTACTACGTGAGCTGGACCGCCGGCGTCCGTCGAGGCTACACGCGCAGCCGGCTCGAGAACACGCTGAGGCTGGAAATTCTTCGCGACAACAACCTGAAGCTGACCCACGTCAGTCAGGAGCTGGGCGCGGAGCCCGCCACCCCTTCGGTCGCCGCACAGCTCGACGTCGAACCCGGCACCGCGCTGCTGTCGGTCCGCCGCCTGTCGTCGGTCGACGGACCTCGGATCGTCGACGTGCTCGACTGCCTCTACAACCCGAAACGTTATAAATACGCCATGGAGCTGAGTCTCGATTGAGACGGCGCTTCGCCAGTGAATTGGAATAACCAGGAGCGGAGGAACCAATGACCTTTATCTACACCAAGATCGACCGGGAAATACCGGACGAAGTGCGCCAGTGGCTGGAGCAGGAAGGCAAGGAGCAGGAGGAGCGCTACCAGAAAATTGTTGCGGAGATGAAAGCACTCAATCCCACCCGCGACCAGTGGTACGAAGAGTTCTTCGAGCGACTGAAAAAATATGGTTTCAACGCTGATGGTGACCAGCGGGTCAAAATCAAAGAAGAAGAGCTGCCGGTGAAGCCCGACGGCGAACACGTTGTCGTCTACTGAAGGGGAACACAAACATGTCCAGACCACATATCGAACCGTTTTGCGATCGCGACGTTCCCTTCAAAAACATGACGCTGCCCGGCTTTGGCAGCGGCTTCAGCTACAAAATGCTGAGCTTCGACACCGAAATCGGCTCCTGCACGATGACGGTGCAGCTCGCCGGCGGATACCGCCAGGCACCGGGCTTCAGCTACTCCGAGCTGGAGTTCATCGTCGTTGAAGGAAACATTCAGGTCGGCGACAAGAGCTGTCGCAAGGGCCACTACTTCTACGTGCCGGCGGGTTATGCGCTGCCGGAGATCAGCAGCGAACAGGGTGCGCTGCTGCTGATGATGTACAACACGGCAGAACCGAGCCGCGTGGACAGCGATGAGCACCACCCGCAGTCACGCACCGAGCTCTACCATGACGTGGACTCGTTTGGGGACATCGTCTGGCAGCCGGGTAATCTGGTCAGTCCGTCAGTGGCGTCGGGGTGCATGATCAAGCTGCTGAACTTCAATCCGCAGACCTACGCCATGACGTTCCTGTACTGCATGACGCCGGACTTTCACCAGGACAACATCTCCTACCACGACTGCTGCGAGGAGGGTTACCACCTCTGGGGCACGTCCTGGATGATGCAGTTTGGTGACCTGCCGACGGGCGGCTACTTCTGGCGTCCGCCGTATATCAACCACGGCGCCTTTGCCAGTGAGTTTGGCTGTATCGCAATCGGTCGCACCGACTCCAAGCTGTTCAACCACTTTCATTACAACCCCTGGAGTACGCCGGGGCAGAACGAGCTGCGGTCAGCGGCCCGGCTCGCCAAGCGCGACCCGATTCTCTACAAGTGGTGCGTCAACAACGCGCACAACCATCCCCACGGACCCGAAGATTTCGAGGACACCATGGCGCGTCGGGGCGGTGGTCACACCCACGCGGATGGCACTCACCATCACCACGACCACAACGGGGATCACGTCCACGACTGAGGACGGCTGTTGCCCCGACCGGTTTAGCGACGAGCCTGCGCAGACGCTGCGCGGGCTCGTTTCATACTGGGGGTGGTGGGTCAGTCGTCGACCGGCGTTGCCGGCAACACCGCCCAGGAATGCTGATGACGGTAAGCTTCGGCGAAGCGGTCGATGTCGTCCCGGAACTGCAGACTGAAGTCGATAAAATCCAGGCCGTTGAGCAGCATATGACGGTCGGCCTCATCGATTGAGAACGCAAAGCTGTGCTGATCACCGGCCTCGACCCGGTTGTTTTTAAGGTCGATCGTCAGCCGATGTGTCTGAGGGTCAGCCTCACAGAACCGCTGCAGCGCGGTGATCTGGTCAGCCGGCAGGTCGATTGCGAGCAGCCCGTTACGGCCGCAATTCATGCGAAAGATGGCGCCAAAACCCTCGGCGATGATCGCTCGGATACCAAAATCGGTGAGCGCCCAGACGGCATGTTCGCGCGATGAGCCACAGCCGAAGTTGCGGCCGCTCAGCAGAATGCTGGCGTCGCGGTAAGCCGGCTGGTTCAGCACGAATTCATCGGCCGGCCCAATTTTCTGGCTGCCGTCGTAGCGGTAGCGCCAGCCGGCAAACAGTCCGGCACCAAGCCCGCTCTTGCTCACCCGCTTCATCTCCCGCGACGGAATCAGCTGATCGGTGTCGATATTGTCCTGCATGATCGGAGCGGTGACGCCCCGATGCACCGTAAAGGCTTTCACGTTGCCGCCTCCTGGTACTGGCGTACGTCCGCGATGCACCCGGCCACGGCTGCGGCGGCCACCGACGCAGGGCTGGCGAGATGGGTGCGCGTCCGTGGGCCCTGACGACCACGGAAATTGCGGTTGGTACTCGACACCACCCGCTCCTCCGGCCCAAACCCCTCGCCGCCGGCGTTAAAACACAGGGAACAGCCGGGCTCTCGCCACTCAAAGCCGCTTGCGGTGAACACCTGGTCGAGCCCCTCATCCTCGGCGGCTTTTTTCACCTGGGCAGAGGCCGGCGTGCAGATTGCCCTGATGCCGTCGGCGACCTTGCGTCCCTTGAGCACCGCGGCGGCCGAGCGGAGGTCGCTGAGCCTGGCGTTGGTGCACGAGCCGATAAACGCTCCGTCGATCGGCAGCCCGATCAGCGGCTGGCCGGGCTTGAGGCCCATGTAATCCATGGCCTGCGTGAGCTCAGCCCGCTGTTCGCTGGTGTCGGCGGATTCCAGTTCGGGGGTGCCGGCGGTCACCGCTACGGCATGCTGCGGACTGATGCCCCACGTGACTGTCGGCGGCACGTCGCTGACGTCAACCGCGAGCACCTTGTCGAAGACCGCGTCATCATCGCTCTTGAGCTCCCGCCAGTTTTGCACCGCTTCATCCCACCGGGCGCCGGCAGGCGCATAGGGTTTGCCCGCCAGATAGCTGACGGTCTTGTCGTCCGGCGCAATCAGGCCGGTGAACGCGGAGAACTCCACCGCCATGTTGCACAGCGTAAAGCGTGCCTCCATTTCGAGCGCGCTGATGGCCGGCCCACGAAACTCCATGGCGTGGTTGGCGGCACCCGACGCTGAGTACTTGCCGATCAGATAGAGGATCATGTCCTTGGCCGTCACGCCGTTGGCGAGCTCGCCGTTGAACTCCACCACCAGCTGCAGCGGTTTTCGCGCGCGCAGCGTTTCGGTGGCCATCGCGTGTTCGCAGTTGCTGGTGCCGATGCCCCAACCGATGGCGCCGAGCGCACCGAGCGTGCACGTGTGGCTGTCCGGGCAGACGACCACGAGGCCGGGCAGGGTTATGGCCTGCTCCGCGGAGATCAGGTGGGTGATGCCGTGGCGCGGGTCGTTGATGTCAAACAGCGTAATTCCGGCCTCGCGGGCTGTTTCCCGCATCGTCGTGATGAACGCCTCGCCGCCCGGTACCTCCGTGGCGTCACCGCGCCCCGGATAGGTGTCAAGAATATGATCCATGGTGGCAAACACCTGGGCGGGGTTTCGGACCTTGCGTCCACTCTCGGCCAGGCTGGTCAGCGCTACACCCCCTGTCCGTTCGTGCAGGAAGACGCGGTCGACGTAGACCAGCGAGGAGCCGTCGTCCAGGTTTCGGACCACGTGACGATCCCAGATCTTGTCAAACAGCGTTTGGGGCATATTGTCCGAATGCTTTAAAAGACCTAATTGTATAACATTAAGACTTTTACTTCGGGGCACCGGCTTGGCAGAAGCCAGCGAAAAGGGTGACGGTCAGAGCCTTGTCCAGCAACAGACGCGGGCGGGCATACACGAATTTGTTTTTGGTGCGCCCGCATCGGAGCGGGAGCCGCTGCTGCGATTCTGGGCCGCGCTGGGTTTTGAACCGGTCGACGAGGGGCACCTGGAACCGGAAGCCGCCGGCAGGGCCTACGGACACAGCCAGGGCCTCAGCGGTGTCCGTCTTCGCCATCGCGGCTGCGATACCTTCAACACTGGGCTCGTGCGCCTGCAGTTCTGGGATCAGCTCCTCAACGAGGGCCTGGAAGACACCCGTCCGCTGGTTGTGGGAAGCCGCTGGATGGGCCTCTACACCCAGGATATTCTCCAGCTTCGCGACAGCCTGGCGAGCTCAGCGCAGCAACGAGAATGGTCGCTCTGGGTCTCCCCCCTGGTCAACGCTCCGCTCAGTCACCCGCCGGCGGAGGTGGATTTCTTTCAGCCGTTTGTCGGCCTGCGCGAGACGCTGGTGTTCGGGCGGCGCTTCCGGCTGGCCTTCATCCAGCGGGCGGGCTTCGACCGACCGGGCTTTGGAACGTTCGATCATGAGCTGGCCTACCGCAACACCGAAGGCAGCCACGCGAACATCGTTCAGCCGGCGGGTCGATTCGACTCGGCTTTTTACAAGCGCGTCTTCGGCTTTGAGACCGCGCCGTTTGGCGAAGCCCATGACTCGGGTACCGAGCCGACCACCATCGAAGCGCTGGACCTGCGCCCGGGCGAGACCTTCCACATCGAGCGGACGCGTGCCGTCGATTGCCCCAGCGGGCTGCTGCAGATCTATTCGTCTTATTTGGCCGGCGATGACCGACGAGACCGGTCCCGCCCGGGCTGCGGCAACCTGTGCGCCTACTCTGTCCGAGTTCGGGACCTGGAGCAGCTGTGTGCAGACGTCGCCGGTGCAGGGGGCAAAGCCGGTGAACCGTTCGAGGATGAGTTTGGCGAGGCGGCGGTCTGCTTTGACGGCCCCGACGGTTATGCCTGGGTCGCGGTAGCTGATGTGGGCTGAGCTTCGCGGTTACCCCATCACGGCGTTTGTCGTTTGCCTGCTGGCCTACACGACGGCACAGATGGACTTGGCGCTGTTCGGCTTTGCCGTTCCCGCCATCCGCGAAGACTTTGGCCTGAGCCTGTCCGGGGTGATGGCGATCGTCTCCAGCGCGTTTGTGTTGGGCGGCCTTCTGATCGTGTGGCTCGCCCTGCTGGCCGACCGGCTCGGCCGCAAGGCCCTCTTTCAGCTCTCGCTGCTCGCGTCGTCGGTGCTCGTTGCGCTGCACGGCGCAGCCATCAATTCGCTGACCCTGACCTTCCTGCGGGGCAGCAGCATCGCCGCCGGCGGGCTGTCGTACCCGGTCACCGGCGCGATCATCTCGGAGGAGTTTCCCGCCCGCTATCGCGGTCTGTTTCTCGGCTTTCTTCAGATCGGCTATCCGCTGGGCTGGGCGCTGGCGTCACTCTGGGCCGCCTGGCTGCTGAGTCAGTACAGCTGGCGGTGGCTGTTTCTCACCGGTCTGGTGAGCCTGCCCCTGATCTGGGTGGTCAACCGGATGATCCGCGAGCCGCGCCGATCGGCTGAGGCGCGTCAGGCGGGCGGGGACAAGGTGCGGCTACGGGAGCTGTTTGTCAGCGGTGTGCGCCGCCGCACTCTGCTGCTCTTCAGCGCGCAGTTTCTGTTTGTCTGGGCCTACGCGGGGTCGATTTTTCTCTTCCCGAGCTACCTCGCGGAACACCAGAGCATGGCGGCGGTCGAGTTTTCGCTGTTGATCGGCGCCGGCAACGCCATCGGCATCCTGGGCTATATCCTCGCCGCGGTCATCGGTGAGTTTTACATGACCCGACGCAACACCGTCGTGTTGTGGACCATGCTGGGTGCGCTGATGTTCCAGGTGCTGGTCTGGGTCGCGGAAAGCTACCAGCAGATTCTGCTGACCTACGGAGTGATGAGCATGTTTTTCTACGGCAGTGCCGCGGTCAAATTCGCCTATCTGGCGGAGGTGTTCCCGACGAGGGTCCGGGCCACGGCCATGGCAACCTGCGGCTCGTTTGCGGTGACCCTCGGGTCCGCCGCGGGACCGCTGATGGCGTCGCTGGCGGTTGAGGCCATGGGCTGGACGGTCGGCTACTCGCTGCTGGTTGGCATACCGCTGTTTCTCGCCGGCTGCCTGTATCTGTTTCTGACGCCGGTGGCATCCGGGCTGGAAGTGGAAGAGGTCGAGCGGGTTCTCGCCACCTGAACGGGCGACAAAAAATGAATAGGGGAAAAGCTTGATGTTTGGATTCAGGGTCAGTGAATTTGGTGGTCCGGAGGTCATGATCTGGGAGGAGCTGGAGCCGCTGGTTCCCGGTGAGGGGCAGGTGCTGGTCGACGTTTACGCCAGCGGCGTGAACTTCGCTGAGACCCGCATGCGCGCCGGTACCTACAGCGGACAGCCGCTGCCGTTTGTCATGGGCATGGAGGGCGCCGGTGTGGTTGTCGCGACTGGCCCGGGCGTCAGTATCTTCGAACCCGGCGATCGGGTGTTTGGCCGGGCGAGGGGCACACACGCTGAGCAGGTGCTGTTCGACGCCGCGCACCTGATGCCGCTGCCCGACTCATTGTCGTTCGAAGAAGGGGCCGCAATTCCCGTTGGCTGGCTGACCGCCTGGCATGCGCTCCACACGGTGGCGGCAATCGCGCCAAAGCAGCGCGTGCTGGTTGAGGCGGTGGGTGGGAGCGTCGGCAGCGCGGCGCTCCAGATTGCTCACCAGCACGGCTGCTGGACCACCGCAACCGCCAGCCGCGACGACAAGCTCGAGCCGGCCCGTGAGTTCGGCGCTGACCTGCTGATCAACTATGAGCGCGAGTCGATCAGCGAACGCATCGCGGGCGCAACTGACGGGCAGGGTGTAGACGTGAGCCTCATGACCATCGGCAGCGCCACGTCACAGGAGCTGCTGGACTCCATGGGTATGGAAGGCAAGGTGGTCATGTTCGGCAGCACGGGCGGGCGGGACATCACGTTCAACCTGAACATCGGCGTGCTCAATATCCAGCTGCTGTCCATGAGCATCTCGACGAGCCCGCGTTTTGAAACAGAAACCATGACCAGCTTTCGGCAACACGCCCTGCCGCTGTTTGCGGACGGCACGTTCAAGGCGGTGGTCGATCGGGTGCTGCCGCTCGCGGAGGTAGTCAGGTCTCACGCGATGATCGACGACCGCAAACACTACGGCAAAATCATCCTGGCGGTCGAGCGCTAAAGCCTAAGTTATTTCTGGGGCATCGGCGCCGACAGGGGCTCCTGTTCGGCTAGCCACCAGCTCGCTGCGGTGGCCAGACACGTGCCGAGTATCAGCAGCGCAATCGGCCCAAAGGCGCCGGTGTAAACGGCGCCTGCCAGGATGGTGAACAGGCCTCCGACGAGCAGTCCAATGGCGCTCGACAGGCCGGAGGCGGTGCCGGCGATCACCGGATGAGCCTGGATTGCGCCGGCCATCGCGCCGGGCGTGATGGAGCCGGACAGGGTCATCAGGAAACCGAGCGGCAGCAGGATGGTTGTTGGTGACGATTCACCCAACACGTTCAGCAGGGCCAGCACCGCACCACCGGCCACCGCCAGCAGCACGCTGACGCTCACCACACGCCGGGTTCCGTAGGCCCGCGTCGTTCGAGCGCCGATCCACGCACCGAGCACGTACGCCAGCGCCATCAGGCCCCAGATGGTGCCGAACCGCGATGAGCTGTAGCCGAACGCCGTCGCAAAATGTGCTGCCCCGATGGCCATAAACGAAAAGAACGTGCCCTGCACAAAGCCGAAAACCAGGGTGCTGCCGACAAATTTTTTCGAGCGCAGCAGCTCCCCGTAGCTGACCAGCCAGTCGCGCCAGCGGGGCTGTGGCGTCCCCTGGGGCAAAGTCTCCGACAGGTGCATGAGCATGTTGACCAGCACCAGCAGGCCCATGGCGGCGGAGAACACAAAGATCCACGCGTAGCCGGTGGCGGAATCGAGCACGCCGCCGGCAATCGGTGCGACAACCGGCGCGAGGCCCATGGTCGCGGCGATGTAGGACATACCTTCGGCCACCTTGTCAGCGCTTCGGGTGTCTCGCAGGATGGCGCGGCTGGCGACCGTGCCAACGCTAACGCCGGCCGCCTGAACAAACCGAGCGGCAATCAGGAGTTCCAACGTCGGCGCCACAGCACATAGCAGGCTCGCCGCAACAAAAACCAAAAACCCGACAAGCATTATCGGGCGACGTCCGTAGCGATCGCACAGAAAGCCACAGGCGGGCTGGGCGATCGATAGACCCAGCAGGTAGGCGGAAACCAGGAACTGTACCGACAGAAAATCGGCGGAAAACCGTTCGCTGACGCTGCCGAGCGCGGGCACCACAATCGCCATGCCAAAGGGCGACAGGCCGCTGGCGACGCCAAGCAGCCAGACGGAGGGAACTTCTCGCTCAGCGTTAGCCATGCGGCCATGATAAGTTATTCCGATGTTAACGAAATCTGAAAGTGCTGCGTCGGCAGCCCCTGTGAGTCCAACGGGCCCACCGGACGACGTCGCCGGGCTGATCGAAGCGCTGTCCGAGGCGCTGGCTCCGGACGAGATCATCATCGATCCCGCCGCGCGCGAGCGCCTCTCCAGCGATGTGTACAGCGAGGGCGAGACGGCCGACCTGGTGATTCGCCCCGCGGATCGTCAGCGTCTGGCGACAGCGATCGGGCTGATTACCGGGCAGGGCTTTGCGGTCTTTCCGCGCGGGGGCGGGATGAGCTACACCGGCGGTTACCTGCCGGACCGGCGCAAGGCGGTGGTGGTCGATACCTCAGCGCTGGACGCGATTCTGGACGTCAGCCCGGAAAACATGACGATCACCGTCGAGGCCGGCGTCACCTGGAAAGCGATCTACGAGACGCTAGACCCGCTTGGGCTGCGGCTGCCGTTTTTTGGCACCTTCTCCGGCGCCCGCGCAACGGTCGGCGGTGGCCTGTCGAACGGGGCGCTGTTCATGGGAACGGCACGGTACGGCTCCGGCGCGGAGCTGGTGCTTGGGCTTGAGGTGGTCACCGCCGGCGGGAAAATGCTGACAACCGGCCAGGCCGGATTCAAGAACGGCAAAGGCTACTACCGCAGCTACGGCCCCGACCTGACCGGCCTGTTTGTGCACGACGCGGGCGCGCTGGGCGTTAAAGCAGCGGCGACGCTGCGGGTGATCAAGAAGCCTGCCGTCAATGGGTATGCGTCGTTCGTTTTTGCCACGGCCATGGATGCCGCCGCGGCGCTGTCCGAAATCGCCCGCTCGGGCCGCGCGGAGGAGGTCTACGTTTTTGATCCGGAGACCAACCGGCGCAGCATGAAAGAGGCTGACCTAAAGGCTGATATCAAACGCCTCCTCAACGTGGTGAAGAAACAGGGGATTCGAGCCGGCGCCGGGATTGCTGCTGCCGGCCGTGGTGTCGCGGGAGACGACGTTTATTCGCTGCATCTGGTTTGCGCCGGCAGCACCGAGGAAGCCGTAGCCGCTGATCGAGCAACCTGCTGTGAGCTGGCGTTGCGGCACCGCGGCGCCGAGATTGCCGACTCGATCCCGCGCGCGGTGCGGGCCAACCTGTTTGAACCGCTGAACGGAATCCTCGGCGGTGACGGCGATCGCTGGGCAGCGCTGAATTCGAAGGTTGCCCACGAAGACGCCGCGGAAACCATCGCAGGCGTAAACCGGATCTTTGCGTCGCATGCGGACGCCATGGCCGCGAATCGCGTGACGTTCAGCCAGCTGTTTGTGGCGATCTCCAACCACGCATTCAGCTATGAGCCGGTGCTGCGGTGGTATGACGAGTGGCTGCCGCTGCACCGCAGCACGCCGGAGCCATCACACCTGAAGAAGCTGACCGAGCCGGAACCCAATCCACAGGGCAGGGCGCTGGTCGAGAGGATCCGTCGTGAAATCGTGGCCTTTTTCCAGGCCCGGGGCGCGGCCAGTACGCAGATTGGCCGCACGTATCCGTACTATGAGTCGCTGTCGCCGGTGGCCGCTGAGCTGGTAGCCGCACTGAAGCAGTCTCTGGATCCCTCGGGTCTGATGAATCCCGGCGCGTTAGGTCTGCCGGCCAGCAAACCGATCGACTGATCGATGCCGGCTCAGCCGGAATCAGGCTGTGCCGGCTCCCGCTTCAGGTCGACGAGCTCGTAGTGCGTCTGCATATAGCCGGCGACGCCGGCTTTGAGCAGCAGGTATTCGCCGTCAGCCGTGGTCCAGATCTCATACGGGGGATGCTCGCCACTTTCGTTGGAGCCCAGCGCGGTGCTGGCGCGGTCGCCGTAGCAGAAATGGAGCGCATCGAAGGTCCCGGCAGCAACGCTGACCCTGTCGCGGCCGATGAACTCCACCCGCATCCCCGCGTCGTGCCAGACCAGCTCCGGTCCGGTGGCACCGCGGTGATCGAGCGAGGTCATCAGAAAGCGGTCAAAATTTTTGACGGTCGGCCCGTTGCTGAGATCCAGCGAATGCAGGTGCCAGGCGTCACCCTGGATCGGGTGGGTGCCGAACAGATCGCCGGGCTTGTCGTATTCCACCCGGTCGCTGAAACGGCCGCGGTCCGCCAGCACCCCCTCACACTCGGCGAAGCGGTCCTCGAAGCGATACCAGGTGGCGCCCATAAACCGGTCGCCGACGCTCAGGCGCACGTAGGCTTCGCGCGTGGTCCAGGCGTCGTCGACGGTGAGCACTACGTCGCGCATCACGTTGGGCGCATCGTCGATTTCGCAGTGAGCGCGAAGCGTCCGCCAGCCGTTGCCGTGGCGCGTGATGGTGAACTGCTCGCGCCCGCGTTCTGCGCCCATGCGGTCGGGCTTCCGGCTCGTGTACTTCACCTGCCCGTGTATGGTTTCATGGGGTTTCACGATCGTTCTCCATCTGTGAGCGGTTCGTCGATCATAGGGGGCCCACAGGCCGCTGTTAAGGACACGTATGCGCAAACCATTCTACGGCTGGGCGATCACTTCCATGGGTGTGCTCGGCAACGCCCTTCAGGGTGGGCTGATTTTCTGGTCGATGGGCATGTACACGTCCGCCTTCGAGGACGAGTTTGGCGCAACCCGTGCCCGCATAACGCTCATCGAAACGCTCATCACCGCGGGTTCCAACATCATGTCGCCGTTTGTCGGCATGTGGGTGGACAAGAAGTCTGCGCGGCACCTCGTGGCGGTCGGCGCCGTGAGCATGGGCAGCGGCATGGTGCTGATCAGCCAGGCCGGGCAGCTGGTGCAGGTGTGGGTGGTATACGCAACGCTGATTCCGCTTGGCGTGCTGTCGCTCGGCATGCTGCCCAGTTCAGCGCTGATTGCCCGCTGGTTCCGGAAGAACCGGGGGCTGGCGCTTGGGGTGTCGCTGACGGGTTCTTCGATCGGCGGCTTTATTGCCCCTCCGGCGCTGGCGTTTCTGTTCGCCGCCTACGGCTGGCGCACGTCGCTGATGGTCCTGGGGCTGGGCGTCATCGCCATGGCGCCAGTGTTCTTCCGGGTGCTGGCCAATTTCCCCGAGGATCGCGGACTGACGCAGGAGGCCCCGGCTAACCGGGACGACGAGCGGTCCGCTACGAGCGAGTCGGCAGACTGGTCGTTTCGCCGCCTGTTTCGCAGTCCGACGCTGTATCTGCAAACCGTCTACTCGGGTGCGCTGCTCGGAGTAACCCTCGGGATGCTGGCGAACCTGAGCCTTCACACCAAAGACCTTGGCTTCAGCGGACAGCAGACCGCGTTGCTGTACTCGATCGTGGCCTTCTGTTCTCTGGGCGGCAAGGTGGTGACGGGATCGCTGGCCGACCGGTTTGGCATCGGGCCGGTTGCGCTGCTGGCGGTGCTCTTGATGAGCTCGGCGCTGCTGACGTTCTGGTCCCTGGAAAGCTACCAGGGGCTCATGCTCGCCAGCGTGCTGCTCGGCGGTGCTGCCGGCAGCACCACACCGGTCTGGACCTCCATGATCTCGCGTTCCTTCGGCCCCCGCAGCTTCGGCCGGGCTTTCGGCATCCAGAGCCCGATGCATATTCCGATTACCGCGCCGACCGCCCCTCTGGCGGGACACATCAGCGACGTGACCGGCTCTTACGAGCTGGTCTTTCTGCTGTACCTCGGAATCGTCGGGCTGGCGGCGCTGGCGCTGCTGCTGATGCCACGTGCCGCCGCCGACCCGGTGCCAGCGTAGGCTGGCCATGTGGTAAATTGCGGCGTCTCTTTCGCTCGGCTTAAGGTCATCGCTAACCCAGTTTGAGGAGCCTGATTCATGAACTCAGTTATCCGTATCCCACGTTTTGCCGCGGTTGTCTTTGCGATCAGCATTGGCCTCGCTTCGGCCCAGGCCTTGGAATTCGAGGACTACGACTTCTCCCGCTGGTCCCAAGAGGTCACCGAGTGCGATCGGCTGACTTCCCACGGTCGTGATCCAGGCCACGTGGCCGACCCGGTAAGCCGTTCGGGCATGGATAAACCCGCCGCCATCGCCGCCTGCACCAAAGCCCTGGCGGCCGACCCGGAAAACCCGCGGCTCAACTATCAGCTCGGCCGCGCCTACGGCTATTCGGGGCGGGGTGAGGAGGCCATGCCCTACCGGCTGAAGGCTCTGTCCAAGGATTATCCGCAGTCCACGTTTGTGATCGGCTATCTTTATCTGCTTGGGCAAACCATCGAGCAGAACACCTGTAAGGCGCTGGAACTCTGGCAGCGTTCGGCGCGCAATCGCCGGCTCGCGGCGCTCGTGTCTCTGCCTCGTCACTATCTGCGGGGAGACTTCGACGAGTGCGGGGTTGAGATCAGCAAAGCCGACCTGGCGGCCTACCTCGACGAAGCCGGCAAGCAGTCGAGCGACTATTACGTCGGGATGCTGATCGAGGAGATCCGTCAGGACCTCGCCAGTGCGCCATGATCGGGTAGCGCCGGAACCGCGCGGTGCGGGTCTGACCGGGTGACGGACGGCGCGCTGCTCGGCGCCTGGTCCAGCGTCTCGGTTGGCGTCGCTAGCCTGGATGAGGCGCTCAATCTGTGGCAGCAGACCTTTGGGCTGTCCTGCCAGGAGCTCCGTGTCGGCGATGATCCTGACCTCGCCCGGCTGTGGGACATCGACCCGCACGACATCGTCCGTCAGGCGATGCTGCGGACGCCCGGTCTGGCGGCGGGCGGGCTGCACCTGGTGGAGTTTCGCGATCCCGACGCGCCGATCCGTCAAGGTGCTGAGGTTTACGATCTGTGCCCCAAGAATCTCGACATCTATGTCGACGATCTGCCCCGCCGTATGGAGGAGCTGAAGCGCCAGGGCTGGGTATTCCGCAACGAGCAGTACAGTGAGGTGGAAGCGCCTAACGGCACCATCTTTAGAGAAGTTCATCTACCGTCGCACGACGCGATCAACGTGGTGCTGCTGCAGGTGCTGGGTCAGACTCATCCCTTTACCCCGCAGGGTTTTGCCGGGGTGGGCCCTCTGATTACCATCGTCGGCGACGCGACCGCGGAGCGACAGTTTTTCGAGCAGACTTTCGGCATGCGGATGCTGACGCACAACCTGCTGTCAGGACCCGAGGTCGAGAAGATGGTTGGTCTGCCCCCTGGCGCGGAGCTCGACATCAGCATCTGGGGTGAAGCCGGCGAGCACTTTGGGCAGATGGAGCTGATCCAGTACGGTGGCGTCGCCGGCGCTGACCGTTATCCGCTCGCCAGGCCAAAGTCGCTTGGCGTGCTGCACGTCAACTATCATTGCGCGAACCTGCAGGCTCTGGCTGAGCAGCTTGCCCGGGTCGGCTGCGCAGCGGTAGCACATCAGCCGGGTACAACCCTGCCCGGGACGGGGGCCGCGCTGACGGTGCGCTCGCCGGCGGGCCTGCGGATCGATGTATTCGAAGATTCCGGGAGTGAATAAATGAAGATAAGACGGATTCTGAGCCAGCGCGCACGCCATCTTCTGACGCTAGTCTGTCTCGTGCTGGCGCCAGCTATCAGCATGGCGCAGGGACAGGACAGCGAGACCTACGAGCGCGACCTGATGGTGATCGCCACCTTGCTGCAGGGCGGTTTCGACAACGCCAACCAGAGCTACTTTGACGTTCGAGGCGACCGCGAAGACAAACACCGACGCATACACCAGGTGATCGAACCGGCGCCTGACAGCGAACTCGGCGAACACGTGTTCCTGGTCTCCGGCTACTGGGACAGTGAGCCCGGCAAGCCGACGGTCAGCCAGCTATGGTCGCTGGCGCCCGAACCTGGGACAGCGACCGTACAGATGCGCATGTGGACGCTGGAGCCCGGTACCGGCATCGACAGCGTGCCTGCGGCGGACGAGCTGTCGGCCGCGGACGCCTGTGAGCTGCTTTGGCGACGTGAAGCGGCGCAGTTTCGGGCGACGCCGCGGATGACCTGCGCCGAGGATTTGCCGTCCGAGGTGGTGATCAGCGAACGGCAGCTATGGATGAGCTTCAGAGAACCGGCTCAGGACTTCCAGCTGCACCGGACCCGACGCTTTGAGTGTTACGCCGATATCCCCGGCGTTGGCGGCGGGCGCAACGAGGCTTACGATCGCTACGACGGGCTACAGCTACATGACCAGGGCGGGCAGGCCTGGTTCACGGACAAGGAAGGCCGTCGTTTCCGGGTGAGTCTTTTTCTGGTCGACTGGCCGATCAACAACTACGAGGGCATCTTCACCCGCGATTCGCTGGTGGTGTATCTCAGCGAGGATCTCGGGGAGAGCATGAAAGAGCACGGCTATGCGTTCACCGTCCCGGAGGCCGACCGGATCGGCCTGAATCTCAAGTGGGCGCTGGTGAGTTGCTACATGAACTCCAACCGGTTCGAAACGCCTTTCATGTAGCGGGCGAAGTCCCGGGCCGGGCTCAGGTGGCGCCGGCCTGTTCCTGCGCGGCGACCTCCCTGAGGTAGCTGCGCCGAGCGTACGGAATCAGCAGCAGCGCCGGCAGGCCAAAAATGGCAGGTACCGCGGCCACCGCGTAATTCAGGTTTTCGTTGCCAAATACGCCGTCCGACAGCAGGCCGACAGTACCTGGACCCAGCAGCAGGCCGGCCAGGCTCATCACCATGTAATAGAGCGCCACCGTCTGGCCGCGGATCTCGCTGGGCGTGATGTTCATCAGCGCCGTAACGCCGGTGGCGGAGGCCAGCGCGATACCGCAGGTGTTAAACACGATGACGGCAAACGCGGACACCACGTTCGGCATCAGCGGCGCGATGATGCCGGTGGGCACCAGCACGCAGACGCCCAGCATGATGATCAGCAGCGGCGCGTCTTTGCGTCCCTGCGCGTAGAACTTGTCGTTCAGCCAGCCGGCTACGTTGACCGTCAACGGACCCACCGCCAGCAGCACAAACGCGTTGACCGTCGCGTACATCTCCGCCTCCATGCCCCAGGTGCGCTGGAACATCGGGGCGTACCAGCCCTGGCTGTAGGCGACGATGGTCATCACGCAGACGAAATAAACGAAGCTCAGGTAGGTTTTCCAGCGGCTGCCGACGTGAGCGAGCATCACGGAGAACTTCGGCGCAACGGTTGCGCCGGCGGTGCGGTGTCTCGGCGGTTCGCGCAGCGTCAGCACCAGGGGCGCCAGCAGCAGTCCCGGCAGTCCGACCACAATAAAGGTGAACTGCCACGGGGCGACGTTGCCGAGCAGCGGCACGGAGATCTCGGGTACCGATTTTGCCCAGGTCAGAATCCCGGCGCTCAGCAGCGACGCGATGCCGGCGCCGAGCGACAGCGCGGCGGTGTAGAACGCGATGGGCCGACCACGCTTTTCCCGCGGGAAGCTGTCGGAGATCATCGACATGGTGCAGGGGCTCAGGGTCGCCTCGCCGGCGCCTACGGTCATGCGCGCAATAAACATGTGCGCAAAGTTTTTTGCCATGCCCGAAGCAACGGTGGCCGCCGACCAGACCGCAACCCCGGCGGCAACCAGAAACGTTCGACGCTTGCGGTCCGCGAGGTAGCCCAGGGGCAGGCCCATCGTCGCGTAGAACAAAGAAAAGGCCAGACCCAGCAGGTAGCCGATCTGGGTGTCGGTGAGCTGCAGATCCGCTTTGATGGGTTCGATCAGCAGGCCCAGGATGTAGCGATCGATAAACGACAGCACGTACGCGATAGTGAGGATCACCACCATGTACCAGGCATAGCGGGAGCTGGGGTATGACTGTCCGCTTTGCTCCATCACCGGTCAGCCCGCGGCGGGGATCTTGTAGATCACCACCAGGTTGCCATCTAGATCGACGATGCCCACCTCCTGGCCGACCCGGCCATCGTGGGTATGCAGCTCCTCTTCCTCGTAGACCTGGCATCCCAGGGCCTGCGCCCCGGCGCACACCGCCTCGACGTCACCGACTTCCAGCACGATGGCGCTGCGCCTCGGGAACGGTACGGGAGGCATCTCACCGGGCACCTCGGTCAGCGCCATGACCCGAACCTGGCTCTCGGTGCTGAGCACGCAGAAACGCATTTTGTTGCTGCGGTCGATCTCAAAGACCGGGTAGGAGTATGAGTCGTCAGGCGAGTCTTTGGTAAACGCCACCTCAAAGCCCAGGACATCGCGGTACAGCGCCAGCGCGCGATCGATGTCTTTGACCAGGTAGTTGGCGCGTTGAAAGCGCAGGTAAGGTTTGTCAGCCATGAATGATCCTAAGGCGGGATAGTGCCGCGTGACATGTTAGCGAAACCGGTCAAGCGCTGCGCTCGACTTTTTGAAGAAAGCCCGAGATTTCTTCGGCGGCGGCTGCCGAGTGGGCGCTCAGAAAACCGTGTCCCCACTGCAGGTAATCCCGGCGGGTGCCGTTTGTCATCAGGGCGTCAGCGCGTTTGGACTGTTCAAAACAGTCGTCAGCCGGATTCATGATGAATATCGGATGGCTCAGTTCGGCGAGCTTCTGTCGAAACGTGGCGCCGTAGGCGAAGGCTGCGCGGTGCCCCCATTCGTAGCTGTCGCCAGCCCGGAGGTTTTCGGCCATGGACGTTGCGGCCATCTGCAGCGTCATGCCGGGTCCGCGATGGTGGAGCACCCGCTCCCACATAACGCGAAAGCGGGTGCCTTCTTCATCGATGGGAATCGGCGCATAGGTGCGGTGCAGCCGCTCCAGATCTTCGTCGGTGAACACAGGCGCGCCGATGCAGGTCACGCTCAGGACGTCGGCGGGACGCTGCGACGCCGCCTCCACCGCCACCATGGCGCCGGTGTGGTGGCCGACAAAATGGACGGGTGTTGGGGCCAGCTGGTCGACGACGCGCCAGATCTCAGTGGCAAAGTCTTCGATCCTGATCTCGGGCTCTGCAGGCGGCAGGTCCGATTCACCATGGCCGGGGTAGTCGGGTGCCAGCACCAGACGGCCGGCGGCGAGGTGGGGCATCACCTCCGCGAAGAGACGGCCGGACTTGGGGCTCATGTGCAGGCAGACAAGCGGTGCGCCGGAGCTTTCCCCGGGTGTGCAGATCCGCGTATGAAGCTGGCCATAGCGCCCGTCGACAAACTGCCGCCGAAGCTGCGGATGAGGGGGCTGAGGAGACAGGTTGGCCATCGCTGCAAACGTTATTTTGTTATATCATTATGTCATTATTCGACCGGCTCGGCGCAAGACGTTTTGACCTGCAAAAGCCAGGCAAACCACGAGCCGGCGCGCCGTTCTTGAGGTCGCTCATGACACGCCTGCTGCTGATCTGTCTGTTCTTTACTCCGGGCCTTGCGTGGGCTCAGTCAGAGACCCAATCCGCGTCACTCGTCACCGGGGGCTACCAGGAAGCGGTGTTCAGCGTTTCTTCCCTCGCAGACTATCGCGATTTTTTTGAGAACGTTGCGGGCTGGCAGGTCATGGCGGACGGCCCGGTCAGCGATGCCCAGCTCCGAGCGTGGGCGCTCGGCGCCGACGCGTCCGGCCGTCAGCTGGTGCTGGGCAACCCGGGCACGCCGCGGGGCTACGTGAGGCTGGTGAAGTTCGAGGGAGTTGCTCAGGAGCAGATCCGCTCAAACGCGCAGTCCTGGGACACGGGCGGCTGGTTCGACGTGAACTCGCGGGTCCTGAGCATGGATCAGAAATTCTCCCAGTTCCAGGCGCGAGACTGGCAGGCATCCAGCGATCCCGTGCAGTTCAGCTTTGGGCCGTTTGTGGTCAAGGAGTGGCTGGCCCGGGGGCCTGATGGTGTGGTCCTGGCGCTGATAGAGCGCGTGCAGCCGCCGCTGGAAGGCTGGCCTGAGCTGCGGGAGATGAGCCGGATCTTCAACGCGACGCAGATTGTCCCCGACATCGAGCAGGCCCGAGACTTCTACATGAACAAGCTCGGCTTTACCTCGTACCTGGACCATCACGGGGCCAGCAAAACGGCGGGGCCTAACGTGCTCGGCATGCCTCACAACGTTGCTGCCGAAGTACCTCGGATTGTCAGCATCGTCCATCCTCAGGGAAAGAACGAAGGCTCGGTTGAGCTGCTCCAGTTTGACGGGCTGACCGGTGCGGACTGGTCGGAGCGGGCCAGCCCGCCCAACCTCGGCATCCTGCTGCTGCGATTTCCCGTGGCGGACCTCTCGGCCTTTTATGATCATGTCCAGCGCCAGGGCATTGAGGTGATCACCCCTCCGACCACCGTTGAGATGATGCCTTACGGCACCGCCAGCGTGCTGGCGATTCGCGGGCCGGGCGGGGTCTGGCTGGAGTTCTTTGAGCTTCTGACGCAAACCGCTGAGGCGGCGACGGAGATAAAGAGTGATTGATCCCAACATATCGAACCCAGCGGGCGTTGCCGGCCGCTGGCTTACCACCGTGCTGCTGCTGATCGCGGCGGCGGCGGCTTGTTTCACAACCGGTCCGGTCAGGGCAGAGGAGAATCGCGTGATTGCAGTGCTGGGTACAGGGCGCGTCGGGAACGCGCTGGGGCCCCGTTTTGCCGAACTCGGCATGCGGGTGGTCTATGGCTCGAGAGAGCCGCAGCGGGAAGACGTGCAGGCGCTGGTGGAAAAAACCGGCGAGAACGCGTCGGCAGCAAGCAGCGCCGAGGCGGCGTCGCAGGCTGACATTATTGTCATTGCCACACCCTTCCGCGCGATGGACGCGGTGCTCGGTGAACTCAGCGGCCTCTCCGACAAGATCATCATCGACGTCAGCAACGCGCTGGCCCCGACCGAAGATGGCCTGATGGCGATGGCGGGCGACCAGTCTGCCGGCGAGGCGTTTCAGCAGGCGCTGCCGGGCTGTCAGGTGGTCAAAGCCTTCAACACTGTTGGCTTCCACGTCATGGCCAACCCCGCGGCCGCCGGTGGGGCGGTGTCCGTACCGCTGGCTGGCGACAGCACAGAGGCCAAGCAGCAGGTGGCCGAGCTGGTGCAAAAGCTGGGCTTTGAAACCGTGGACGTGGGACCGATTCGAAACGCTCGGTACCTCGAGGGGATGGCGGCGCTCTACATCGTTCCCTACCTGCAGGGTCGGCGGGACGAGGCGTTCGAGTTTTACCTGCGCAAAGGAGCCAGCCCGAAGAAGAGCACCGGAGTCAGGGCCGCAAACTAGGCCAAGCGCCTCGCCAAATCGGAACCCCGCCTCAGCCGCGGGTGTTGGCGTGGTAGGCCCTGCGGACAAAAGGCAGCGCGCCCAGCGGCGCCTCGACGTAGTGGATAAAGCGCCACCGGCCGTCGCGGTATTTAAGAATGGCGCTCACGCGGACGTCGATGCCCAGCGGCTTGACGCCTCGGGCCGCTGAGCCTGTCAGGCTGGCGTCCACGTGCATGTCGAAGGTGGCTACCTGTAGATCCTCGGCCAGCGTCTTGAGGCGCAGGCCGTCTACCCAGAGCTTCACCGACTCGACTGCGGCGGTCGTCAGGGCAAAATAGTCCGAGACCTCGGCCAAGCTCACCATCGGCTTCTCGAACTCCTCGGCGAGGTAGTATATCTCGCTCTCCTGGTCGTCCCAGAGCTTAAGCAGCGAGTCAAAGTCCATCGCGTTCCAGGCCTCGCGGTAGGCCTCGATGGTTGCTTCAGCGCTTGCCGTCACGGTTCCTCTCCCGAGGCCAGAGGCGGGTAGCAGACCCGGAACGTCTCAAAAGCAATCACGGTGTCTTCCTCACAGCGCTGGTCGAACGGTGCCAGCACGCTGTCGAACCAGCCTTTGTGGGTTGCCTGCCACGCGCTGAGCTCCCGCACTCTGGGGCCGTCAAGCCGCGTGTGCTGTTCGGTGATCTGTCCGTAGGGTACGTCCTCAATCTCGGTGATCATCACTGCCCGGGCCGCTTCGCCGGCGGCGTCCAGAAAGACGATGCCGTCACCCACCGCGGGTCGCGGCCGACCGAGCTGACGATAGATTTCGGGGAGGCTCACGGTGCCCGTTTTGCTGCCGCTGGCGATCGCGTCCAGGATGGCGCCGTTGATGGCGGGCTGGCTGCCGATCTGTCGACAGGTGAATGTCTCGGGCAGCTCGGGGCAGTGTCGGCGGGCTTCGGCCCAAAAGGTCTGCGCTGCCGCGGTTACGGGTAGCTCGTTCAAGGTTGGTCCAGGCGATTCGGGTCAGCACCGATGATACCGCAGGGCGGTGCCGAGACGACGCCTGTGGCATAGTGACAGGGTGAAATTCAGCACGATCCAGACGCAGCTTCCGACCGCAACGGCCCATGCGGATCGTCGCTTAACGTTACCTGTCGATGCGCGGCATGGGTGACACCAACCCCATCTTTGGGCCGATCGTTTCCAGTTCTGATCTCGACTGGCATCTGGGCATGTTCACCGAGGTGTTCGGCCTGGCTCTGACCTGTGACTGCCGCCTGGACCCACCGTCGCTGAAGCGCGTGTGGGGCGTCGACGGCCAGGGCGCCAGAGTGGTCATGCTGCAAACGCCAGGCAGCAACTATGGCGTGCAGCTCATTCAGTTTGAGCCGCTGTCGGGCGCAACGATCAGGCATCGCAGCAAGGGACTCGTTCCGGGCGCCGCCAAGGTGATCGATTTTTTTGTTCCCGAGCTTGAGCCCGCGCTCGAGCGGGCCCGGGCTTACGGTCTGTCGATCAACGACGACATCGCGAGCTACGATTCGCCCGAGGGGCCCGTACGGGAAGCGCACGCCTGGGTACGTGACGAAGTGGTGTGCGCCATGATCGAACCGCCACCGGCCATGGCCGAGCGATTTTCCAGCGGCCTGGGTCGACCCGTTTCCGAACCGCAGAGCGTTTCGGGACCGACGCTGGCACTCGAGGAAAGCGCCGCGTATTTTCACCGGGTGTTGGGCTTCGACGTGATCTATGAGTACGAGGTCAAGGATTCGAACTTCGGTCAGATGATCGGCAGCGACCAGCCCGTACATATCCGGGCGAAAAATATCGGCTGGAATCTCAAGGCCCCCTACATCGGGATGATCGACTACGGGCTAGCCAGGCCGGGTGATGAGACGATCGATCCGGTTGTCCCGCCGGTGCGCGGGCTGCTGGGGGTGGTGGTTTGCGTTGCGGACCTGGCGGCGGCTGTCAGCAAGGCCGAGGAGCTGAGGAGCGTGGTGGTCCCGACCTGCAGCGACGCGGGAATCCAGGGGCCGTGGACCGGGGCGGGCAGCGCCGTGGTCCGTGCACCCAACGGGATGCTGCTGCAGCTGCTGGATAAGGCGGGCTGAGCCATGGCGCATATCGCTCGACGACAGTTGCTGAGGCTCATCGGAGCGGCCATGTCCGCTGCACCGTTTGTCAGGCGTCGGCTCGGGGATGCGCCGGTCACAATCAGCCGGGGTTTTCAGCGGGTGAGCTACGGCCAGCTGCACTATCGCGTCGCGAGCCCGATCGATCCTGACGCCGCGAAAAAAAGGCCGGTCGTTTGTTTCCACCAGACGCCGAATTCTTCGCAGGTGTTTATTGAGTTCATGGCGGAGATGGCCGTCGATCGAGACGTCTACGCCATCGATACGCCCGGCCTTGGGGAGTCGGACCTGCCCGCGGCGCCCCCGGAGATTGCAGACTACGCGCGCGCCATGACCGAATTTGTCGCCGCCCGGTCGTTGCAGGACTACGACGTTGTCGGCTACCACACCGGTGCGTCGATCGCTGCCGAGATGGCCCGGCAGGGTGAAACGCCGATCCACGCGATGCTGCTGGTGGGCCTCGCGCTGTTTGACGCCGCGGAGCGCGAAGGGTTTTTTGCTCAGCCCTGGCCAAAACCCATCAGCCCGGACGGCAGTCACCTGCTGGGTGAATGGGAGCGGTCTCACCGTTGGCGAGGGGCCGGGCAAAGCGACCGCTCGGTCCAGCGCACCTTCATCGAGAAGATACAGGCGGGTGACACTGCGTGGTGGGGCGCCCGGGCCGTGATGCGACACGATCTGGCCGCGGCGCTGCGGGAGGTCAAGGTCCCGCTGGTGGCCGTCTCGCCCGCGGATGACCTGGAAAAAATCACGCCGCGGCTGACCGAGCTGCGGCCCGATGTGGAGCTCATTCCACTGCCGGAGCAGGGATTTGGGCTATTTGAGGCGGAACCCGCGCTGATGGCTCGCCTGGCCCGTAAATCGTTTGACGACACGCCCTGAAAACAGCGTGGGTACTGGGTTTTTTATTTAGCCAAGCTAAGTAATGCGTTTTTGGCCGGCTGGCTCTAAACTAGCGTTCCCACGCCACCGGTGAAGGAATGCCCATGTCATCCGACCCTCAAGCCCAGCCCGATCTGGACCCTCAGGAAACGCAGGAGTGGCTGGATGCGCTGTCGGCCGTCATCAACGCCGACGGCCCGGAGCGCGCCCACTACCTGCTGGAGCAGATGGTCGACCTGGCGCGGCGGTCTGGCGGCTACCTGCCCTATGACGCAACCACGGCCTACGTCAACACGATTCCGCCAAATCTGGAGAAGCGGAGCCCCGGCGACGCGGAGCTGGAGTGGCGGCTACGCTGCTGGATCCGCTGGAACGCGATGGCGATGGTGGTACGGACCAACCGCGAGGACAGCAGCCTGGGTGGGCATATCGCCAGCTTCGCCTCGGCCGCGACGCTCTACGACGTCGGCTTCAACCATTTCTGGCACGGCCCGACGGAAGAACATGGCGGCGACCTGATCTACATGCAGGGCCACTGCTCGCCCGGCATCTACGCCCGGGCGTTTCTCGAGGGTCGCATCAGCGAAGCGCAGATGGATAATTTCCGTCGCGAGGTCGACGGCAACGGCCTGTCGTCCTATCCCCATCCCTGGCTGATGCCGGACTTCTGGCAGCTGCCCACCGTGTCGATGGGGCTTGGGCCGCTCATGGGAATCTATCAGGCGCGGTTCCTGAGCTACCTGCACGATCGCGAATTGGCGGACACGGCGCGCCGGAAGGTCTGGGTGTTTTGCGGTGACGGTGAAATGGATGAACCCGAGTCGCTCGGCGCCATCTCGCTGGCGGGTCGGGAGAAGCTCGACAACCTGGTGTTTGTCATCAACTGCAACCTGCAGCGCCTCGACGGTCCGGTGCGCGGCAACGGCAAGATCATTCAGGAGCTCGAGGGAGTTTTCCGGGGCGCGGGCTGGAACGTCATCAAGGTGATCTGGGGGTCGTACTGGGATCCGCTGCTCGCCAAAGACACCAAAGGCCTGCTGCGCCAGCGTATGGAGGAGGCGCTCGACGGTGACTACCAGAACTACAAAGCCCACGGCGGCGCCTACACCCGTGAAAACTTCTTCGGCAAATACCCGGAGTTGAAGGAAATGGTGTCGACGATGTCGGACGACGACATCTGGCGACTCAATCGGGGTGGTCATGACCCCCACAAGATTTACGCCGCCTACGCGGCGGCCGTCGCCCACAAGGGACAGCCGACGGTCATTCTGGCCAAAACCGTCAAAGGTTACGGCATGGGTCTGGCCGGCGAAGCGCAGAACACCACCCACCAGCAGAAAAAGATGGACGTCGATTCGATTCGCAAATTCCGTGATCGGTTCAATGTGCCTATCGACGACGAGCAGCTCGAGGAACTGCCGTACTACATGCCGCCGGAGGACAGCCCGGAGCTGAAGTACATGCGGGAACGCCGCGCCGCGCTGGGCGGTTCGCTGCCGCGCCGGGACTACTATCAGTCCGATCCACTGCCGGTGCCGGACCTCACGCCTTTTGCCGCGCTGCTGAAAGACTCTGGCGAGCGCGAGATGTCGACCACCATGGCGTTTGTCCGCTACCTGTCGATCCTGCTGCGCGACAAGACGCTGGCGCCACGCATTGTGCCGATCCTCTGCGATGAAGCCCGAACGTTTGGCATGGAAGGCATGTTCCGGCAGCTTGGGATCTATTCGTCGGTAGGGCAGCTCTATCAGCCTGAAGATTCGGATCAGCTGCTGTTCTATAAGGAGGACGTCAAGGGACAGATCCTTCAGGAAGGGATCACTGAAGCGGGGGCCATTTCATCGTGGATTGCCGCCGCAACCGCCTACGCCAGCACCGGGATCCAGATGATCCCGTTCTACATTTACTACTCGATGTTCGGCTTTCAGCGGGTTGGCGATCTGGCCTGGGCGGCGGGTGACTTGCGTGCTCGGGGCTTCCTGCTGGGCGGCACGTCTGGACGCACCACGCTAAATGGCGAAGGCCTGCAGCACGAGGACGGCCACAGCCATCTGCTGGCGGGCACCATCCCCAACTGCGTCAGCTACGACCCCACCTTTTCCTACGAGGTGGTGGTGATCCTGAACGAGGGCCTGCGCCGGATGTATGCCGAGCAGGAGGACGTGTTTTTCTACGTCACGCTGATGAACGAAAACTATCCCCAGCCCGCGATGCCCGAAGGGGCGGAAGAGGGCATCCGCCGCGGGCTGTATCGGATCCGCGAGGGCGGGAAGGGCGAGCTTAAGGCGCAGCTGCTCGGCAGCGGCACCATCCTTCGAGAGTCGCTGGCGGCGGCCGAGATGCTGGCGGCTGATTTCGACGTGGAGTGCGACGTCTGGAGCGCAACCAGCCTGAACGAGCTGGGACGCGAGGGTGCGTCGACGGCGCGCCACAATCGCCTCAATCCGTCCAGCAAGCCGAAGCTGAGCTATGTGGAAAGCTGCCTGGCCGATACGGAGGGCCCGGTGATTGCGGCCACCGACTACGTTCGGGCTTACGCCGACCAGATCCGCGAGTTTGTGCCGCGAAGCTATCACGTGCTCGGCACCGACGGGTTCGGTCGATCCGACACGCGACCGAAGCTGCGGGAGTTCTTTGAAGTCAACCGCAACCATATTGCTTACACCACCATCTACGCGCTCTATCGAGACGGGAAGGTGGCCAAGCGAACGCTCAACGCGGCCCAGAAAAAATATGACATCGATGCAGACAAACCGGATCCGGTAACGGTATAGGGCACTGACCATGACTGAGCAGAACATCGTGAAAGTGCCGGACATCGGTGACTTTGAAAACGTTGAGGTGGTCGAGGTTCTGGTCGCCCAGGGTGACGCCGTCAGCGCCGAGCAGTCGCTGATCTCGCTGGAGAGCGACAAGGCCACCATGGAGATACCCAGTCCGTCGGACGGCGTGGTCGCTGAGCTGATGGTCGCGGTGGGTGATCGGATTTCCGAGGGCGACGCAATCCTGGCGCTGAGCGCGGGTGACGCGGCGCCCGCGGCGTCGCCGGAGCCTGATTCCGGGGCGGAGACACCCCCCGCCGAGGAAGCCCCGAGCGCAACCGTCGAAGCGCCGGCGCAGCCTGCTCCTGTGGCCGAGGGTGAGCCGGTGCAGGTTGTGGTGCCGGACATCGGTGACTTCGATGCCGTGGACGTGGTCGAAGTGCTGGTGGCGGTGGGTGACGAGGTCGCACTCGAGCAGTCGCTGATCAGCCTGGAAAGCGACAAGGCGACGATGGAGGTTCCGAGCAGCGAAGCCGGGACCGTCCTTGAGGTGCACGTTGCGGTGGGCGAGCAGGTCGGTCAGGGTGCGCCGGTCGTCACTCTGGCGCCGGCCGGGGCCGCTGCACCGGCAGCGCCCCCCGCCGCACCGCCAGCGGCGCATCAACCCGAGTCCCGGAGTGACGCCAGCGCCCCGAACAAGCCGGCTGCCGGTCCTGAATCCGACTCTGAGGCCGGCGGACGTCGAGAACCACCGGTCGCGTTTGATGCCAGCGCCCGCAAACCGGGCGAAGTACCGCACGCTAGCCCGTCGGTGCGCCGCGAAGCCCGGGAGCTCGGCGTCGATCTGACCGAGGTCAGCGGCACCGGGCGCAAGGGTCGGATCACCGCAGAGGATGTCCGCCAGTTCGTCAAGGCGGTCATGCAGCGCAAGGGCAGCGGCACGCCCGTGGCCACCGGCGGTGCAGGCCTCAACCTGCTGCCCTGGCCCAAGGTGGATTTCACCCAGTTCGGCCCGGTGACGTCGCAGCCGCTGTCGCGCATCCAGAAGATTTCCGGCGCCAACCTGGCCCGCAACTGGGCGATGATTCCCCACGTCACGCAGCACGACGAGGCGGACGTGACCGACATGGAAGGGTTTCGCAAGGGCCAGGGTGATGCGGCCAAGGCTGCCGGGGTCAAGCTGACGCCGCTCGCTTTCCTGATCAAGGCGGTGGTGGCGGCGCTCAAGGAGTTTCCGCAGTTCAATGCCTCGCTGGATGAAAGCGGCGAGACGCTGATCATGAAGGAGTACTTCCACGTCGGCGTGGCCGTGGATACGCCCGATGGACTTGTTGTGCCGGTGATCCGGGACTGCGATCAGAAATCGCTGTTTCAGCTCGCCGGTGAGGTGGTCGAGGCGAGCGTCCGGGCGCGAGAGAAAAAGCTTTCGCCAAAAGATCTGCAGGGCGGGTGCTTTTCGATATCTTCGCTCGGCGGAATCGGCGGCACGTCCTTCACCCCGATCATCAACGCCCCCGAGGTCGCGATCCTTGGGGTGTCGAGATCCCGTCAGCAGCCGGTCTGGGACGGCAGTCAGTTTGTCCCGAGGCTGATGCTGCCGCTGAGCCTGTCTTATGACCACCGGGTGATCGACGGCGCAACCGCCGCGCGTTTCACCCGCTATCTCGCGGATATGTTGACCGACATTCGTCGCCTGCTTCTGTGAGCGGACAACAACGTCGGCTGGGCCGGGGCATGATCCTGGTGGCGGCGCTGGGTGCCCTGGGGCTGCTGACGCTGCTCTTCGATCAGCTGATCGCCGGGCAGCGCAATCCCAACCAGCGCCCGCTCAGCAGCACCGGCGACGGCTACGCGGAGGTGACGCTCCAGGCCAACCGCCAGGACAGCTACGTCGCGGCGGCGCTGATCAACGGGAGCGAAGCGGAGGTTCTGGTCGACACCGGGGCGACCCAGGTCGCGGTCTCCGACAGCCTGGCCCGAAGGCTGGGCCTGCCCCGCGGAGCGCCCTTCACCGTGTCCACGGCAAACGGCTCGGCGACCGCTTATCAAACCCAGATCACCTCGATCCGGCTGGGTCCCATCGAGCTGCGGGACGTGTCGGCCGCGGTGGTGCCCAACATGCGGTCACCCGATGTGCTGCTGGGGATGAACTTTCTGCGCGAGCTCGAGCTTGTGCAGAGCCGCGGCCAGCTCGTGCTGCGGCAGTATCAATGACAAATGCACTGAGGGAAGGCCAATGAGCAAAGCCGTCACGGTCAAGATTCCGGATATCGGCGACTTCGCCGACGTACCGGTGGTAGAGGTCCTGGTGGCCGCGGGTGATGAGGTCGAGCAGGAGCAGTCGCTGATCTCGCTGGAAAGCGACAAAGCCACGATGGAAATACCGGCGCCGCAGGCGGGGACCGTGGTTGAGGTGCTGGTCAATGTCGGCGACGCAGTTTCGGAAGGCACGCCGATTATCGAGCTGATCGCCAGCGCTTCCGCCGACGCGTCGGAAACGGCCTCTGCGGCTGCGGCACCGCCGGCCAGCGAGCCACCGCCCGCGCCGGCTCCCGCTCCCCGCTCCGCTAAGCCTGTCGGGCGGGCGCCGAGCGAGGACTCAAGCCGTGCGCCAGCCGAAGACGCTGATGTCCGGGCGCAGGTGGTTGTGCTTGGGTCAGGACCCGGCGGCTACACCGCGGCTTTTCGGGCGGCCGACCTGGGGCTGGAAACCGTGCTCATCGAACGCTACCCGGCGCTCGGCGGCGTCTGCCTGAACGTCGGCTGTATCCCCTCGAAGGCCCTGCTGCATACCGCGGCGGTGATTGATGAAGCGGCCGCGATGGCTGATCACGGCGTGAGCTTTGGCGAGCCCACCATCGATCTGGACAAGCTGCGTGGGTTTAAGGACTCGGTGGTCGGACAGCTCACCGGTGGCCTCAAGGGGCTCGCCAGAAAGCGCAAGGTGACGGTAATCAAGGGCCACGGGCGCTTCAGCTCTCCCCATACCGTCGAGGTCACCGACGGTGACAAGGTCACCCGCGTCGGTTTCGAGAAGGCGATCATTGCGGCGGGATCGCAGGCGATCAAGCTGCCGGGGATGCCGTGGGATGATCCGAGGCTGATGGATTCGACCGACGCACTGGATCTCAGCGATATTCCGCAGCGCATGCTGATTATCGGCGGCGGCATCATCGGTATGGAGATGGCCAGCGTCTACGCGGCGCTGGGCACCCGGGTAACCATCTGTGAGCTGATGGACCAGCTCATGCCGGGCGCCGACCTCGATCTGGTGAAGCCTTTTCATCGCTTTGTGAAAGGCCGCTATGAAAACATCTTTCTCAAAACCCGGGTGACCGCGGTAGTTGCGGAAGAGGCCGGTCTCAAGGCGAGCTTCGAGGGTGAGCAGGCGCCGGCCGAGGATACCTTCGATCGGATCCTCGTCGCCGTGGGGCGCAGCCCCAACGGCGGCAAGATCGGTGCCGAGCTGGCGGGTGTCGAGGTATCCGACCGCGGCTTTATCAGCGTGGATAAGCAGCTGCGAACCAACGTCCCGCATATCTTCGCCATCGGCGACATCGTGGGTCAGCCGATGCTCGCCCACAAAGCCACCCACGAAGGCAAGGTAGCGGCGGAGGTGTGCGCCGGCATGAAAAGCGCGTTTGAGGCGCGCGTTATTCCCTCCGTGGCCTACACGGATCCGGAGGTCGCCTGGGTGGGTCTGACGGAGCTCGAGGCCAAAGAGCAGGGTATCGCGGTGGAGAAGGGGGTGTTTCCCTGGGCTGCCAGCGGCCGTGCGCTGGGGCTGGCCCGCAGCGAGGGTATGACCAAGCTGCTGTTCGATCCGCAGACCGAGCGGGTGGTGGGTGGTGGTATCGTCGGGCCTCATGCCGGTGACCTCATCGCCGAGGTCGGGCTCGCTATCGAGATGGGGTGTGACGCCGCAGACGTCGGTTTGACGATCCACCCGCACCCGACGTTATCGGAAACCGTGGCCTTTTCTGCCGAGGCGTTTGAAGGCACCATTACCGACCTGTACATGCCCAAGAAAGCGGCTCACTAAGGTACACACAAACATGAGACACACACTGCACCTCCAAACCGCGCTGGTAGCGCTGCTGGCCCTTACCCTGGCCGGCTGTGCCGTGTCACCGCGGGCAGGCTACCGCGCCAACCAGCTCGACGATATGACCCAGGAGACGATCTATCGCTTCCAGGAAACCGACCCGGGCATCGAGCGTCTGTTCGATACCGCGATCGGCTACGCGGTCTTTCCAACCATCGGGGCGGGCGCGGCCGGCGTCGGCGGTGCCTACGGCCGCGGGCAAGTCTACGAGCGCGGCAACTTTATCGGCTATTGCGATATGACCCAGGCGAGCGTCGGTATTCAGCTGGGCGGTCAGGCCTACAGCGAGGTGATTTTTTTCAACTCGCAGGACGCGATGGACTGGTTCAAGTCCGGCGAATTCAGCTTCTCGGGCCAGGCGTCAGCCGTTGCGCTGCGCGAAGGTGTTTCGGCCAACGCAAACTTCCGCAACGGGGTTGCCGTTTACACCCAGGCCAAGGGTGGCCTGATGTATCAGGCGTCGATCGGCGGTCAGAAATTCCGCTTCGAGCCGATCCGCTGAGGGTGGCCAGAAGCAACGCGCCTGAGTGGCCGGTGTTCTGTCGGTCGCCGGCATGACTTACGGGAGACACCGCGCCGGTGCCTGAGATTCCTGAGAACGCTCGCTGGATCGGCTACATCGGTGCGCTGCCGCTGCTCGTTTTCTCCGTCAGCTTTGTCGCCGGCGGCCCCATCTTTCCCGGCTTTGCGCTCCTCGGGTTCATGATCTATTCCGGGCTTGTGCTGGCCTTTCTCGGCGGGATCCGCTGGGGCGCGGGCATGGTGCTGGATCACCTGAAGACGCGTGAGCTGGTGCTGGCGATGGTGCCCGTCGTGCTGGCCTTCATTGCGCTGGTGCTGGAGCCGCGCTGGGGTGTGCTGCTGCTTGGCGTGAGCTATCTGGCGGCGTGGCTGTTCGGGCTGGTCGCGGCGCCGACCGGAGCCCCGCGCTGGTATCCGATTTTGCGCACCCAGCTCACCGTCCCGGCGCTCGTCTGCCACGCGATCCTGGCCTACGGTCTGTATTTCTGAGCTCGCCAAAAAAACCGCGGAAAACCGCGCGCCTGCGCCGATTCAGGACTACTCCGGTCCAGCTTGCAATAAACCTGTCACACTTCTTATGATGGGCGCCTGACCCTCCCCGTAAAAGGACTGACCGCGATGCGCATTTCAGGGATTTCTCTCGCGATGCTGGTGGTTTTGGTCGGCTGTGGCGGCGGTAGTAATGCGCCCCGCGCCGTCGACGCCCCTACCGTAACTAACGACAACGGACAGCCGACTACCGGTGTGTTGACCGCGATCTTCTCAGCAGCAGACGGCATCGTGCCCCTGCCAAACAACCTGCTGTTCTCGGGGACCGGCGATCTGACGCTGAACCTGCCTATCGATGATCCCACCGATCCCGCTGCCGGGCCGCTGCTGGCGATCAACGCGTTGGACGGCTGGGGCACAACAACCCCTTGGCAGGCGAGTTTTTCCAGCTCGATCGATCCGAGCACGGTGCTGCCCGGTCAAACGGTCAGGCTGTTCGAAGTAGCCCTCGCGCAACCGGCTGGGCCGGTGGTAGCAGTAGTCGAGGAGCTCACCCCCGGGGTGGACTATGTCACCACGGTGTCGACCACCAATCCGCTGGAGCAGTCGGTGCTGATCGTTCCGCTTCGGCCGCTAAAGGAGATCACCAGCTACCTGGCGGTCATTACGCGAGGCGTGACCGACCTCGTCGGCAACAACGCGACCCCGGACCAGCAGTATTTCATTGCCCAGCGAACCGATCCGCTGGTGGACGAGACCGGTGCCAGCACGGATCCGTTGCTGCCCGACGCCACCGCCCAGGCGCTGGAGCCGCTGCGCCAGCTGACCAACGCACAGGAAGCGGCGCTGGCCAGCGTCGGTATCCCGTCCGAAGACGTTGTGGTGAGCTGGGTGGCCACCACGCAGTCGATCACGCCGGTGCTCAACGCGGTGCGCGGCACGATTAACCCGCAGCCGTCGCAGTTCGCCTTCAGCGGGCTGACCACCGCCGCACTCGGGCTGAACGGCATCGCGGACATCTACATCGGCGTGATGTCGGTTCCGTACTACCTGAACGCGCCGACCGCCACTAACCCCACCGCCATTCTGGGCGGTAGCTGGGACGCCGAGCCCGGCAACTATGTGCCGCCCTTCGATACGCTGGGTTTGGATCCAACCTCCACCAACGTGACCTTTCTGAATCCGATCCCGGTGGTGAAGTCCACCCAGACAATCCCGGTGCTGGCGACCCTGCCCAACGCCGCCAGCGGCATGTCCCGCCCGCCGGCAGGCTGGCCGGTGGTGATTTATCAGCACGGCATTACCCGTAACCGAACCGATGCGCTGGCTGTTGCCGAGTCCATGGCCGCCGCGGGCTTTGCGGTGATTTCGATCGATCAGCCGCTGCACGGGGTAGTGCCCAACGGCGGTCCGCTGGACGCGCTCTACGTGGAGAACACGCCCTTTGGGCCACTCGCCAGCGAGCGCACGTTCGACGTCGACTTTGCTGATAACGCAACAGGCGCACAGGGTCCGGACGGGCTGATCGACGCGTCGGGTTCGTACTTTATCAATCTGACGAGCCTGCTGACCGCGCGCGACAACAACCGTCAGGCGCAGGCTGACCTCAGCGTCCTGGCGGTGAGCCTCGGCACCATGGACCTCGACGGTGACGGCCAGGCGGACCTCGACGACTCCCAGGTTCGGTTCGTCGGACAGTCGCTTGGGGCGATCAACGGCATTCCGTTCCTTGCCGTGGAAGGCGCCCGCTTCGACAGCGCGGTGCAGACCGGCGTGCTGGCGGTGCCGGGCGGCGGGATCGTTGGACTGCTGCTCGGGTCGCCGACCTTCGGGCCGGTTATCCTCGGCGGCCTGGCGCAGAGCGGTCTTGAGCCGGGTACGGCCGATTTTGAGACGTTTGTGCTGGCGGCGCAGACCGTGATCGACTCGGCGGATCCGATCAACTGGGGAGCGCTTGCCGCGGCCGTGCAGCCGGTGCTGATTCAGGAAGTTGTCGGCAGCGCGTTCAGTCCACCCGATCAGGTGATACCCAACGCGGTGCCGGGGTTTCCCCTGTCCGGCACGGAGCCCCTGATTGCGGTCATGGGTCTCGATCCGATCAGCCAGACCACGCAGAATCCGGACGGCATCCGCGGCGTGACCCGGTTCCTGGTGGGCGGACACGGTTCCATACTCAGCACCGACCCGTCACCCGAGGCAACGCTAGAGATGCAAACCCAGGCCGCCAGCATGGTCGGCAGCAACGGCACCGCGGTTCAGGTTGCCATCCCCGAAATCCTGGCAGGCAATTGAGGAGCAACTGATGAAAACGGAATATCACAATCGCTCAGCAGCCCGACTGGCCCCGGCCCTCATTCTGGCGGCCGCATCGCTCACCTCCCTGCCTGCGCTGGGTTTTGAGTTCAGTAAGGGGGAACTGCAGGGTTATTTCGATACCACCATCTCCTACGGGGCCTCCTGGCGGGTTGAAGACCGCTGCCGGGATTGTGTCGGCAAGGCGGCGCTGGATCCGCTGATCAGCCTTCGGCCGATTGAAGAACAGGTGGCGGCACCCGGCCGGTTTTCCGTCAACAACGACTCCGGCAACCTCAACTACGATGACGGTGACCTGATCACCCACGCCGTCGCCCTGACCAGTGAGCTGTCGCTCACGTATCGCGACTTCGGCGGCTTCTTCCGCTTCTCCAGCTTCTACGATTTTGAAAACACGGGTTCGTTCCTGGCGCCCCGCAACGGCGCGTTCGGTGACGCACGAGAGTTTGTCGGTGAAGACACCCGCCTGCTCGACGCTTTTCTGTTCTACGACTTTTCGATCGGCAACAAGCCCGGAACCGTCCGGCTGGGTCGCCAGGTGGTGAACTGGGGTGAGAGCGCGTTTATCCAGGGCGGTATCAACATCGTCAACCCAGTCGACGTATCCCGGCTTCGGGTTGCGGGCGCTGAGCTGCGGCAGGCGTTTCTGCCGGTCGATTCGCTGTGGGGCTCCCTGAGCCTGACGGAGAACCTGTCGGTCGAGGCGGTGGTGCAGTTCGAGTTCGAGCAGATCGACCCCGATCCGGCGGGCAGCTACTTCGGGACCAACGATTTCGGTACCCCCGGCGGCGACTTTGTCATGCTGGGTTTTGGTCTGTTCCCCGAGCTGACCCCGGGCGTGACCGTACCCCGGCGTTTTGACCGCAGTCCGCCGGAATCTGGGCAGTTCGGCGTCGCATTCCGCTACTACTCACCGGAGCTGAACGACACGGAATTCGGCTTTTACTACATGCGCTATCACAGCCGGCTACCGCTGCTGTCGGGTATTGCCGTGACAAACGCCAACGCAGATTCCGCCCGCTACTTTGTTGAGTATCCTGAAGATATCGAGATGTTCGGCCTCAGCTGGAACACGGAGATCGGCGGCTGGGCGTTTGCCGGCGAGATTTCCTACCGCGACAACCAGCCGCTGCAGATCGACGACGTGGAGCTCCTGTTCGCTGCCCTGTCACCGCTGAACGCTGCCATCGGCGCGCCCGCTGATCGCTTCATCAGCCAGCTCGGCACCGTAGCGCCCGGCGAGGAGATTCGGGGCTGGGAAGAGCACGAGTTCACCCAGCTCCAGTTCAGCCTGTCGCGCGTGTTCGGATCGACGCTGGGATCTGATCAGGCGGTGTTTCTGGCGGAGTTCGGCGTGACCCAGGTCTGGGACCTGCCGTCGCAGGACGTGCTGCGCTACCAGGGCCCCGGTACTGACACCGGCGGTGGCGCTGACCTGCTGACCGGCGGCGCGCTGCGCAACCCGGTCACGCAGGCGACGGGTTTCCCCGACAAAACCTCCTGGGGCTACCGCCTCCTGGGTCGCCTGGACTACAACTCGGCCTTCGGCAGCGCTTACAACCTGTTTCCCCAGATTGCGTTTAACCACGACGTCAGCGGCACGAGCCCGGGACCGGGTGGTGCCTTCATCGAGGATCGCAAGTCGCTGACGCTCAGCCTCGGCGCATCCTATCTGGAAAAATGGCGGGGTGACGTTGGCTACACCCGCTTCTACGGAGCTGGACAACACAACCTGCTGCAGGACAGGGATTTTGTGTCCGCCTCCATCAGCTATGCCTTTTAATCGGAGTTATTCATGAAAAGTCGATTGGTTCTTACCGCTCTGGCGGCCGCTTTTGCGGGCAGTGTTATCGCCGGCGCGAAGCCTGATCAGGTAGACAGACTGGACGGTGACCTGACCCCAATGGGGTCTGAGCGAGCCGGCAACGCGGACGGAACAATCCCGGCGTGGGAGGGCGGCATCACCGAGCCTCCGGCGGGCTATAGCCCCGGTGATCATCACCCCGACCCGTTCCCCGGCGACGAGGTGATGTTTGCGATCACAGGTGCCAACGTCGGTGAGTATGAAGAATTCCTCTCTCCGGGTCAGATCGCGATGCTGAAGCGTTACGACACCTACCGGATGGACGTCTACCCCTCGCGGCGCAGCGCCAGCTTTCCTGAGCGCACGTACGAGATGACCAAAAAGAACGGCGCCACCGGCAAGATCGTTGCCGACGGCGAGGGCGTGGTCAACGTCGCTGAAGGATTCCCGTTTCCGTTTCCGGAGACGCCCTACGAACTGATGTGGAACCACAAGCTCAAGTACAAGGGCACTGGCGGATTCCGCTACAACAACCAGGTGGCGCCCACGGCCGACGGCAAGTACACCGCCGTCAAGCTGCGCGAGGAGCTACTCGGTCTCTACTACGAGGAAGGCAACACGTTGGCGGACGTCAACAACATCCTGCTGTATTTCTACCAGGTGGTCGAATCACCGGCGCGGCTGGCCGGCAACGTGCTGCTGGTTCACGAGACGCTGAATCAGATCGAGCAGTTCCGCCAGGCGTGGATCTACAACCCCGGCCAGCGCCGGGTCCGCCGCGCGCCCAACGTGGCTTACGACAACCCTGGAACGGCCTCTGACGGTCTGCGCACCAACGACATGACCGACATGTTCAACGGCGCGATGGACCGCTTCAACTGGGAGATGAAGGGCAAGCGCGAGATGTACGTGCCGTACAACTCGTACAAGGCGCACCAGGAAGGGCTCAGCTATGACGACTTCGTGCGGCCCGGACACCTCAACCCCGACCTGATGCGGTACGAGAAGCACCGCGTGTGGGTGTTTGAAGGCACGCTGAAAGACGGCCAGAGGCACATCAACAGCCGCCGGACCTTCTACCTCGATGAGGACAGCTACCAGATTGTTCTGATTGACCACTACGACGGCCGGGACGAGCTGTGGCGCTTCTCCGAGGCCCACGGCGTCAACTACTACGAAGTGCCCACTTACTGGAGCACGGTGGAGGTCCATCACGATCTGCAGTCAGGCCGCTATGTGGCGGTGGGTCTGGACAACAACGACGACGTCAACGTGTTTGACCAGCCGGGCAACCCAGGGGACTACACCCCGCAAGCCCTGCGCACCCGCGGCCGGCGATAAGTTGCGCAAAGCGTTGTCGTGGCGCGGCCTGGCCGCGCTAATGTCCATGGCCGTGCTGTCATACGGTGCGGTGCTGGCGCAAGGCGATGACGAGGCAGACGCCTCGGCGTTCAACTCCAGCGTGGTCTCAGCCGAGGCCATGCCCCGAGCCGGCGAGTCCATGCTGCTCGATGTGGCCACGACCGGCAGCGGGCTGGTGGCGGTCGGTGAACGAGGGCATATCCTGCGCTCGACTGACGGCGACAGCTGGGAGCAGGTGGCGGACGTACCGACTCGTTCCACGCTGACTGCGGTCTTCAGTCTGGGTGACCGGGTTTGGGCAGCCGGGCATGACCAGGTGATTGTGCACAGTGCTGACGGGGGGCAGAGCTGGCAGCGCCAGTATGCGAGCCCTGACGTCTTCGATCCCGAGGCAAACAGTCCCCTGCTCGACATCTTTTTCCTCGACGAGCAGCGTGGCTTTGCCGTCGGCGCCTACGCGGTTTTCCTCCGAACCTCTGACGGTGGTCAGAGCTGGGAGGTGGCCAGCCTGGAGCTCGCTGACGATGCGGCCGACGAAGGCGCTTCGGACGAGGATGACGGCGAAGCCGCCAACGACCCCTACGCCTACGACGATTTCGACATCGGCGTTGATTATCACCTTAACGGCATGACAAAGCTCGATGACGGCACGCTCTACATCGCGGCGGAGCAGGGCAACGGCTATCGCAGCAATAATTCCGGCGAAACTTGGCAGGAGGTGGTGCTCCCATACGGTGGCTCGATGTTCGGCGCGGTGACGTTGACCCAGGACCGGCTGCTGACCTACGGACTGCGAGGCAACGCGTTTGTATCCGTGGATGACGGCACCAGCTGGCAGCAGCTCGATACGGGCTCGCTCAATTCGCTGAACGGCGCGGTGCAGCTCACCAGTGGCGAGGTGGTGATGGTGGGGGTGAACGGTGAGGTCCTGGTGCTTGAGGGTGACCGGGTCCGCTCCCTGGAGCTCGCTGACGGTAATGACATTGCGGCCGTCGTGGTCGTCGATTCGGGGCTGGTGATGGTCGGGGAAGGCGGCAGCTGGCGCTACCCGCTCGAGCAGGTGCTGCAATGAGTGTTCCACACGAAGCGGGTCACGTTGGCGGGCTGACCGGCGTCCTGGAGCGCGCCATATTTGGCGCCCGCATACCGATCCTGCTGCTGTTTGCCGCGATCACCGCGGTGATGGGGTTTTACGCGTCACAACTTCGGGTGGACGCCGGCTTTAAGAAGCAGCTGCCCCTGCAGCACGAGTACATGCAGACGTTCCTCGATTACGAGGCGGAGTACGGCGGTGCCAACCGGCTGCTCGTTGCGGTGATGGCCGACGACGGCAACATGTTCACGCCCGAGTTTTTTGCCGCCATCGAGGGCATCACCAACGAGGTATTCTTTGTCCCGGGTGTCAACCGGGCGAGCGTCCGATCGATCTTCACGCCCAACGTGCGATTTGTTGAGGTCGTGGAGGACGGGTTCGCCGGCGGTAACGTCATTCCGTCGGATTTTGCACCCGGTGACGAGATGTTCGAGCGGGTGCGCGGCAACATCGTGAAGTCCGGCGTGGTTGGGCGCCTGGTGGCCGAAGACTTTGGCGGTGCCATGGTCTGGGCCGATCTGATGGAAGAGGACCCGGCAACGGGCGAAATGCTCGACTACCAGCGGGTAGCGGCTGACCTGGAGAAAATCCGCGAGAAGTTCGCCACTGAAGGTCTTTCGGTTCACATCATCGGTTTTGCCAAGATTGTCGGGGACATTGCTGAAGGCGCCAAGTCCGTCATCTGGTTCTTCGGCGTTGCCCTGGTGATTACCGCGATTTTACTTTACCTGTATTGCGGGTCGCTTAAGCTCACCATGCTGCCGCTGCTGTGCTCGGTGGTGGCGGTGATCTGGCAGCTGGGAGCGTTGAAGCTGCTGGGCTTCGGTATCGATCCCATGAACATCCTGACGCCGTTCCTGATCTTTGCGATCGGCGTCAGCCACGGCGTCCAGATGATCAACGCCTGGAGCTGCGAGGTCATGTACGGCCAGTTCGAGCCGCTGGCCCCGGGGATTGAGCCGAAGAGCGCCAGCTCCATGACGGCCTGCCGGAAAACTTTCCGCAGCCTGCTGGCGCCGGGCGCGATTGCGTTGCTGTCAGACACCATCGGCTTTCTGACCATCCTGTTCATCGAAATCCGGATTATCCGGGAGCTGGCGACTACAGCCTCGATAGGCGTTGCGCTGATCATCCTGACCAATCTGGTGCTGCTGCCGATTCTGCTGTCGCTGGTGAAAATCCGCGACGTCGAAACGTGGCGTTGCGCTCAGGATCGACGCAGCGAGCGCCTCGATCGGCTGTGGCGTGCCCTGAGCCGGCTGACCGAAACGCCGGTGGCCGCAACGGCGCTTGTGGTCGCTGCCGCGCTGTTTGCCTTTGGCTACTTCAAAGGCCAGGACATGCAGATCGGCGACTCGCAGGCTGGTGTACCGGAGCTGCGACCCGATTCACGCTACAACCAGGACGCGGACGTCATCTCTTCCCGCTTTTCGCTGGGCGTTGACTCGGTCTCGGTGATCGTGGAGGCGAGCCCTCAGGCCTGCACCGAAGACTTCCTGGCGATGGAAAACATCGATCGCTTTGCCTGGCACATGTACAACGTGCCCGGCGTGCAGCAGGTTATTACGCTGCCTTGGGTGGCCAAGACCATCAACTCGGGTTGGAACGAGGGCAACATGCGCTGGCGCGTGCTGCCGCGCGATAACTTTGTGATGCGCCAGAACCTCCAGTCGATTGAGACCGATACCGGGCTGCTGAACGCTAACTGCGACGCCATGCCGGTCATCGTGTTTACCGAGGACCACAAGGCACAGACCATCACGCGGGTTGTTGACGCCGTCAAAGACTATCGTCGCCAGTATGACGTCGGCAGCGAGCGTGAGGTGGCAGCGGGTCTCGGCAATCCGGGCCAGACGATTACGCTCTACGAACCGAAACCCAAGGACGAGCTGGGCAAAGGTGAGGTCAACTTCCGCCTGGGAACGGGCAACGTCGGGGTGGCGGCAGCCACCAACGAAGTGGTTGGGGCAGCACAGTTCCCGATGCTGGTGCTGGTTTACCTGGCGATCATCATCCTGTGCAGCATCACCTTCCGGTCGCTGCGCGGCACCATCTGTATTGTCGTGCCGCTCGCGCTCGTGTCCGTGCTGGCCTACGCGCTGATGGCCGCTCTGGGTATCGGCCTTAAAACGAACACGCTGCCGGTCGTGGCGCTTGGTGTGGGTATCGGTGTGGACTACGGCATTTATATCTACAGCCGGCTGTCAGATTGCCTGAAAGGCGGGATGGACCTCAAAGAGGCCTACTTCCATGCGCTTAAGCAGACCGGCAAACCCGTGGTATTCACCGCATTCACGCTGGCGATCGGCGTGGGCACCTGGATTTTCTCGGCGCTGCAGTTTCAGGCCGACATGGGCAAGCTGCTGGCGTTCATGTTCTTCCTGAACATGGTGAGCGCCGTGGTGCTGCTCCCGGCCCTGGCCCGTTTCCTGCTGCCGTCGAACGCAAAGGCTGCACCAGAGTCCACGCCCGTCGAACGGCCCGCCTGACCGCGGCCGGTCGGTTGACCGGCCGCCAAAGTTCAGTAGCTGTAGCCCAAGCGTCGGTAGACGAAGCCCATCAGCCAGGCGGGTCCGATCATCAGAAACTGCACGTCTTCAAAAAATGAGGGCTTCGCGCCCTCGATTCGGTGGCCGATAAATTGACCGATCCAGGCCAGCACAAAAACCACCGCCCCGGCCCAGCCCAGGGAAACGCCCAGATCTGCCAGCGCGCTAGCGGTCAGCACAACCACCGCGTTGAAAGCCAGGAGCCCGAGCGCCAGCGACGGTGACAGGACCAGGTAGTAAGCCTGTCCAAGCGCCATCACCAGCAGGCCCCAGGTCCAGGAATCGGGCAGGGGTCCGTTCGGCACCGCGCTCAGCAGCGCGTACACGCTCCAGTAGATCAGGGGAACGCAGATCCAGTGGATCTGCTTATTGACCGGATTCTGGTGGCTGACGCCGTATTGCTCAAACCAGGTGTGGACAGATTTCATAACGGGGGATTCCAACCTCAACGATATCGGGAAATAAGATGGTAAAACATTCGCGAGCCGGCGGCATGGCACCGCCGCACAGTTTCAGCTGTGGCTGAGCTGCTCCATGGCTTCGGCGTAGCGGGCCGCCGTCTGCGCCGCAATTTCCGGCGGTAGCGCAGGTCCCGGCGCCGTTTTGTCCCATTCCAGGGTCTCGAGATAGTCCCGGACAAACTGTTTGTCATACGACGGCGGGCTGGTGCCGGTGCGATAGTCGGCGGCGGGCCAGAAGCGGCTCGAATCCGGGGTGAGGATCTCGTCCATCAAAACCAGTTCCTGGTCCTGATTCAGGCCAAATTCAAACTTGGTGTCCGCGATAATGATGCCGCGCTCGGCTGCATAGTCGGCCGCGAACCGGTAGAGCTGCAGACTGACCTCCTCGAGCTCCCTGGCGCGCGCCTCGCCGATCAGTTCGGCGGCCTGCTGACGGCTGATGTTCTGGTCGTGATCGCCCAGTTCGGCCTTGGTCGACGGCGTGAAAATCGCCTGCGGCAGCTGCTGCGCCTGGCTCAGGCCGACCGGCAGCGGATGGCCGCAAACCTGACCGTCGCGCTGGTAGTCCACCCAGCCGGAACCGGCCAGGTAACCCCGGACAATCGCTTCCACCGGCAGGCCGTCAAGTCGACGGCTGACCACCGACCGGGCCACCAGCGCGGCCTGCTGCGGGTGATCACCGATAATGTCCGCGGCCGGGTCGTCGAGCAGATGGTTTTGGATGAGGTGCTGGGTCTTGTCGAACCAGAAACGCGACATGGCGTTGAGCAGGGCGCCCTTGCCGGGAATGGCGGTGGGCAGCACCACGTCGAAGGCGGAAAGGCGATCGCACGTGATCATGAGCAGTCGATTGTCCCCCGCGTCATATACGTCGCGCACCTTGCCGCGGTGAAGCAGCGGCAGGTGGTCGAGGTGGGTCTCGAAAATCAGCTCAGCGTCAGGCATGTCGGGTCCAGCAAGGCAAACGGTTATTGTACAGCTCCGGAGCGTCCCGACCGGCTCCCCACGATCGTCCGGGCACGCGGCGATTCGGTCCGCAGCCCCACTCATCGGTCCGCCATTCCCTTACAATAGGGTCGGTTTTTGAGGTTGGTTGATGGCCGGAATTTTCGGAAAACTCGTGGGCGGCGGAATCGGTTTGGCGTTCGGCGGCCCCGTGGGCCTGTTCGTCGGCGCCGCCATCGGGCACGCGGTGGATATGAACCTCGGGCATCTTTCCCTGTTCGACGCCAGCGCAGCCCAGCAGTCGTTCTTCCAGGCGCTGTTTCTGGTCATGGGACATATCGCGAAGGCAGACGGCCGCGTCTCTGAGCGGGAAATTCAGGTTGCCCAGCAGGTGATGGAGCGGATGCAGCTCACCGCTGAACAGCGCCAGCTGGCGATCCGCCTGTTTAACCGCGGCAAACGTAACGAATTCAACCTTGGGATCACGCTGAGCGAACTGCGCAGCAGCGGCGGATCGCAGCCGCAGCTGGCGCGCCTGCTGATCGAGGTGCTGCTGGACGCGGGCTGTGCCGACGGAAACTTAAGCTACCAGGCACACGCGATCGTTGAGAAATGTGCGATTGCCCTCGGTGTCAGCGCCCATGAGGTCGACCTGATGATCAACCGGCGCACCGCAGTCCAGTCGAACCGCAGCCGACGCTTCGAAGACCCGTTTGAGGTCCTCGGGCTGAAGCGCGGCGCCGACGATCGGGCCGTCAAGCAGGCATACCGTCGCCTGACCAGCCAGAATCACCCCGACAAGCTGGTTTCCAAGGGTCTGCCCAAGGAGATGCTGGAGCTGGCGAAACAGAAGACCGCCGAGATTCGGGCGGCGTACGACCAGATTCGCAACGAGCGCAACCCGCGCTGATCTAAAGGATTAACATGCAGCCAGTTATTGCCCCCTCCCTGCTTTCCGCTGATTTTGCCCGGCTCGGTGAAGATGCCGCTGCGGTGCTGGCCGCCGGCGCCGACTGGCTGCATTTCGACGTCATGGACAACCACTACGTTCCCAACCTGACGGTCGGCCCGCTCGTCTGCCAGGCGCTGCGGGACTACGGCATCAGTGCGCCGATCGACGTACACCTGATGGTCGAACCGGTCGATCGCCTGATCCCTGATTTTGCTGAGGCCGGCGCCAGCTCCATCACCTTTCACCCCGAGGCCAGCCGGCACGTAGACCGAAGTCTGGCGCTGATCCGCGAGTCGGGCTGTCTCGCGGGGCTGGTTTTTAACCCCGCCACCGGCCTGGAGGCGCTGGACTACGTGCTGGACAAGGTGGACATCATTCTGCTGATGTCGGTCAACCCAGGCTTTGGCGGTCAGAAGTTTATCCCCTCGACGCTGGACAAGCTGCGTCGCGCCCGCGACCTGATCGATCGGTCGGGCTTCGACATCAGGCTTGAGGTGGACGGTGGGGTCAAGGTGGACAACATCGGTGAAATCGCCGCGGCGGGTGCAGACACCTTTGTTGCGGGGTCAGCCATTTTTGGCGCGGACGACTACGCTCAGACCATCAGCGCGATGCGCGCGGCGATCGCCGAAAGCTAGTATCTGAGATGGAGCAGCCCCAAAGCCGCGTCGAGTTTGTTGGTTTCTGGTACCGGCTCGGGGCGTTGCTGTGGGATTTGCTGCTGACCGGCGTGCTGTTAGGGGTGCTGATCGCGATTCTCCTTGGAAAGAATGCAGCCGAGCCGTGGGCGGCGACCATGACTTCGATCCTGGTCCTGGGAGGCACGGTGACGTACGTCTCCGCCAGCTGGTTGCTATATAGCCGCACGGTGGGTGGCTGGCTGTGTTCTCAGGAAATTGTGCGGCTAAAAGATGGCGGCCGCCCCCGATGGTGGCAAATGCTCATCAGGCTAGTGCTGGCGATGGCGTTTCCGCCAGGCTGGCTGTGGCTGCTGTTTAATCGTCGCCGCCGGACGCTGGCGGATCTGGTGGCCGGCACCTGCGTCGTGGCGGATGGCTCCATGCGCGAACTCTCGGACGAGGAGCTGGTGGAGCACCCGCGGGCCCTTCAGACGGTGGGCTGGCGAAGCCGTCGCGTGGCAACGACCGAGCCGTCGCCGGATCTCAGGTTTCCATCTGCTCGATAAAGGAACGCGCCTCGCTGATCGATTCGTTCATGGCGCTGATCAGATCCTGCACGTCACTTTCGATGCCGGTGAGCTGGGTTCGCAGCGAGGCCACGGCTCGGGCGTTGAGGTTGTGCTTAAGAAAGAGCACCTGATCGCGAAAGCGGCTCAGCACCGGATCAATGCGCTGTTCCGCTGATTCCATGGCGCCGATCAGGCGCTGGTAGCGGCGGCGCGTATCGCGAAGCGACTGTTCGCTCTGCCGCCGCAATGACGCGTCGGAGTACTGTTCGAGCTCGTCCTCCCACTCCTCAAACAGATCGCCGGCGACTTTGCGGACGGACTCCACGCGGTCGTGGACGTCAGCGGCGCGGGACTCGCTGCGCTCAAAGCTGTCGTTGAGGTCTTCGTAGAGATCTTCCAGGTCGCCGCCGTCAAAGGCCGTTACTGCAGAAAACTGTTCCAGCGCGCTGGCGAACTGTTCCTGCGCATCCTCCTGGCTCTCCAGGGCCTCATCGACCCGGTCGACCAGGATCTCGCGCTTGTGAACGCCAAATGATTCCAGCGTGCCGTAATAGGCGCTGGAGCAGGCGGAGAGGGTGGCCAAAGCGGCCAGCATGGCGGCGGCCAGCAGCAGCGATCGTTTCATGAGAAAGCGCTCAGGGAAAACCTTGAGTTTAATGATTTGCGCGGAGGGGGACCACAGTTCTGAGACCGCAGTACGGTCAGGCTTCACCCCCGGGTTCAGCCACCGGCTGAAGGTGAACCAGCAGACGTTGGGAGCCGCCTGCGGTCAGCGCGTTCAGCGGCCAGCAGGTGACCAGGGTCAGCAGGTCAGCCTCCGGGGTGAGCTGGATGGACTGCTCCCCCAGATCGATCACCTGACGGCTGAAAACCTGGTAATAGCGGCGGCCATTCGGGTGCTCGAGCACCAGCCGGTCGCCGGGCGCGAGCCGCCCAAGAAAGGCAAAGTGGGTGTCGCGGTGAGCGTTGAACACCACGTGTCCCTGGCGCCCCGGCAGCGCGCTGGCACCAACGTGGTTGGGACCGAAAGCCATCGCCCGCGCGCTGGCGCTGGAGAGCACTATCTGGCTGACCCCGCCGGCCGGCCACCGCAGCCGTGCCACCGGATGACCGTCCGCCCAGGGCCAGGGCGAGTGTTTCCCGCCGACCGCGGCGGTCCGGGCCCACGCCTGGCCGAGCAGCCACTGCGCGACCTGAGCCTTCGCCGGGACGTACAGGCTCTGGGCCAGCAGCAGCAGTCCTCCGCCGAGAGCGGCCCACCCGCCGAGCCAGCGCACGGCACGAGCCCGCTTGAGTCTGAGAGAGGGCGCCATCAGGTGTCGTGACGCAGCCGCTGGACCATCGTCGCACCGATCAGCAGCAGCATCAGGCCGAAGATCAATCGACCGGCCGCGCCGGTCCCGCCGGCGGGCATGGTCAGATTCAGGGCCGTCGAAGGCAGCGGGGCCATCCGACTGCTGGCCAGCGGCATCTCGGCCGGCCGCACCGGCGTATGGTCCACCGCCACAAAGCTGGTGTAGCGGGTGACCAATTTGTGGCTCAGGGCGGTCTCGAGCACCGCCTCCCGAATCGTTGCGGGATCACCTCCCAGCGCGAGCTGGTCCATCAGGTCAGCGACCCGACTGCGGGCCCACAGCGTTGCTATGCCGCGTCCCGGCTGGGCGCTTTTCAGGTCCAGGTGGGCGTTCCAGCTGGCGAGTGACGTGTCGCCGCAAACTTCCGCGTCGCCCTTGAGCTCGTCTGAACGTACCTGGACCATCAGCGGCTCGCCGAGATAGAGGTCCGGCAGGCGGGTGGGGTAGGTCTCGGCAAAGCCCGGCCAGTCGAGACAGAGGTTGTTGAGAGCCGGATACTCCAGCCGGCTCAGCAGGCGATCCATGCTTTCAGCCACCTGTTCAGCGCTGCCGACAAAGGTGTAGCTGCCTCGGCCAAACTGCGCGGCCTTGCGCATGAAATAGCTGTTGGGTGCCGGTCCGATGCCCACCGTAAACAGCCGGCTGGCGCCGAGCTTCTGCTCGATGAGGCTGAACAGCTCTCGTTCGTTGGCCACGCTGCCGTCCGTGATAAACACCACCTGGCGCAGAAAACCCGAGGCAGGCTGGCTGTCGAGTGCCAGGCGCAGGGCAGCCCCGATATCGGTGCCGCCGTCAGCCTCCAGCGCGTCGACGAACTTGAGCGCGCGCCCAACGTTCTCCGCGGTCGCCGCTGCCGGGTTCGGAAAGAGCTGCCGGGCTTCGCTGTCGAAGTCGATCACGTTCAGGCGGTCGCTGTCCGTCAGCGTTCCGAGTGCCATTTCGATCGATGCTTTGGCCTGCGCCATCGAGTCGCCGAACATGGACCCCGATGAGTCCAGCACAAAAATCAGCTCGCGGGGCTGCTGATGGAGGTACTCAGGCTGGGGCGGCATGATCATCAGGAGGGCGTAGTCCTCGTCGTCGTGGCGCTCGCGAAACAAAGCGGTCTGCGGGCCGGCCTTCAGCTGCGGCTCCCAGACCAGCTCGAAGTCGCGCTCGGCCGCCACCGCCAGTTCGCTCAACGTGAGCCAATAGTCGGAACCCCGCTGCTCGATCTCAACGTCGTGGTAAAGACTTTGCAGGCGGCTTAGCTCGAAGCCCGGGCTGAGGCGAAGCTGAAGGGTGGTGGGATTGGCTTCCTGCCGCGCGGGGGCCACCTCAGCGGTTGACCCATGAGGGTCGAAGCGAGGCGTCACCGCCATGGGAAAGCGCAGACGGAACTGCCCGGCATTCCACTCGAGCGGCTGCACGTAGGCGATCTCGACCTCGATTTCCTCCCCGGGGCCCAGGTTGGCGACGCGCGAGGTGAACAGGTTGGGGCGATTCTGGTTGAGCAGGGATGCCCGTTTGCCGGCCTGTACGGCTTCGCGGTACGTTGCCTGGGCCTGCTTTTTCTCCTGGATCTCGCCGACGATGAGCCGGTCGCCGACGCGCATCTGCATCGCGTTGACCGCGGCGTCGTCCGGCAGCGGGAACAGGTAAATAGCCTCAGCAAACTGCCCGCTGTCGTTGCGAAAACGTTGCAGCACGGTCACCTCGGCAACCATGCCCGAGATATCCATCGTGACGTCGGTACTCAGCTGCGGCCCGGGCACCATCGTCCCCGGTTCACCCGTGGCGAGCATCAGAGTACCGCCGGTGACATCATCGAACGAGGTGTCGAGCGGATCAGCGATGGCCCGCAGGCTCAGCGCGAGGCCAAAAACCACGGCCAGTGACAGCAAAACCCAGTCTTTGTGGGTCAGGCGGCGCAGCCAGCGCCAGGGTCGAGCGTTCATCAGCCTTTCACTCCTGTGATTGACGGCAAGACCTCCGGTTCATCGCGGTGCCCCATCCCTGGGGCGAGGCGTCGTCCTGACACCAGCGGGAGGTCTTGAGGAGTGGTCATCAGAACACCGCGAGGAGGCGAGTTGCGGCTGAGGCTGTGGACTGGCCGTGGCCATTTGTGGCATTTCTGTGGCGTCGGGCCGGTTGCCGCGACCGGCCTTAGAAGATTCAGTACGATGAAGCTCAGCTTCAGGGACGATCAGCGGGAGGAAAACTTATGAGCCGGAAAATTGCCATCGTCGAGGACGACGCGGCCATTCGGGAAAACTACGTCAGCGCTTTCACCCGTTACGGCTATGAATGTGAGGGTTTTCCGGACCGCGCCAGTGCGCTGGCGGGCTTTCTCAACCGCCTGCCCGATCTCGTCATCATCGACATCGGTTTGGGAAGCGAACCTGAAGGGGGCTTTGAGCTGTGCCGCGAGCTGCGCGGCCGCTCCCGCTCTCTGCCGATCATCTTTCTGACCGCCCGCGACAGCGACCTGGACGTAATCTCCGGTTTGCGGCTGGGCGCTGACGACTACCTGACCAAAGACATCAGCCTGCAGCATCTGCTGGCTCGAGTGGTGGCGCTGTTCCGCCGGATTGAGGCGCTGCGCTCACCGGATCCCGAGTCCTCCCAGGTGGTGCAGGGGGACCTCAAGCTGGCGCTGGAGCGGATGGCTGCCCTGTGGAAAGACACCCCGGTCCCGCTGACGGTCACCGAGTTCTGGATGGTGCACACGCTGGCCCGCTTTCCGGGCCACGTGAAGTCACGCGATCAGCTCATGGACGACGCCAATGTGGTTGTCGACGCGTCAACTATCACGTCGCATATCAAGCGTATCCGCAAAAAGTTTGTGGCGGTGGATCCCTCGTTCGACTGGATCGACACAGTGCATGGCGCGGGCTACCGCTGGCGCGCGGGGCCCGAATAGCGGCACTGGCGGGCACACGGGTCAGGGGGCGTCAGTTGACGCGCGTTGCCAATGATCTAAGGTCTCAGCACACCTCTTTGGATGCGAACTAGGCGATGACTCTGCGCCGACAGCTGATGGTTTTCTGCCTGGTGCTCGCGGCGCTGCCGGTGGTGGCCTGGCAGAGTGCGCGACAGGTGGAGTCGTTTCTGCGGGAGGCGCGGGCTGAAGCGCATCTGGCCAGCGCGAGGGCGATTGCCGCCGGCCTGGATCAGACGCTGCTGCCGGCCTTCGGTCCAAACGATCTGTACGTCAACCGCGTGGATCAGCCGCTGCAGGTCGACGGCTACGACGACGACTGGCAGCTGTGGAGCCGGGACAGTCAGATTTTCGACGGCCGCCGGGACCACTTTTCGCTGTCCCTGAAGCTCGCCGCCTGGCGCCGCGAGCTCTATGCGCTGATCGAGGTGCGTGACAGCAGCAGCCAGCGCGCGGCGGAGCGTGCCGGGTCCTATCTCCCCGGCGATCATCTGCAGCTTGAGGTCCGGGACGTGCGGGGTTTCACCCGGTACCGCCTGCTGCCGAGCGTGCCCGGCTCGCTGACGCTGATGCCCGTGGGCGCGAGTACCAACCAGCTCCCGCCGCCGGTAGCCGGAAGCTGGCGGGAAGACGACGAGGGATACCGGGTGGAGCTGGTCCTGCCGCGCGCGCTGCTCGGCGACGGGCTCGATCTGGCGGCGATCGATACAGGCGACGGCGTCGGCGAACCGCAGCTGCTGTCGCTGGCGCAAGATGGGGGTAGCGCCCCACTGATCGACCTCAACCCGGGGCTCGGTGAGCAGCTTGCTGCCCTGACGCGCCCCGGTAACCGGTCCTGGATCCTGCATCCCGCCGGCTGGGTCCTGGCGTCGGCCGGAGAGCTGGTCAGCACCACCGAGAACCCCCGGCGCGGCTGGCAGCAGGTGGCTTACCGCCTGCTCGCGGGAGACACGCTGGAGCCGTCCCGCTCGAGAACCCCCGGCGTAGATCTGCGGCTGCGCGGGCGTGAGATCGACGCCGCTCGACGGGGCGGGGAGCGCGTCTCGTGGCGCCGGACTTCCGCCGCCAGCGTTGAGGCCGCGGCCGCCGTGCCCCTGGGTGATACCGGCTCGGTGCTCCTGCTGGAGCTCCCGGCAGATCCGCTTCTGCTGGCAACCAACCGGAGCGCGCTGCGGCTGCTCGGCCTCACGCTGCTGGTGGTCACGGTCGTGGTGCTCGGTTTGCTCGCCCACATTACCTGGCTGTCGCTGCGGATCCGGCGCCTTCGAGACGCCTCCGAACAGGCCTTGAGCAGGCTGGGGGATGGTGACACCGCGGCGCTGCCCGGGTCGGCTGACGGCGACGAAATCGGTGATCTGGCGCGCAGCTTCTCCGGCCTGTTTGGTGAGCTGAGAAGCTACAACCAGTATCTGAAGTCGCTGGCGAGCAAGCTGTCGCACGAGCTCAATACGCCGCTCGCGGTGGTGCGATCGTCTCTGGAAAATCTTCGCCACGAGTCGCTGTCCGAGGAGGCGCTGGCGTTTGCCACCCGGGCTGATGAGGGGGCCGGCCGGCTGCGGAAAATCCTCGGCGCCATGAGTGAAGCCACGCGCCTGGAGCACAGCCTGGAGCAGACCGAGGTGGTCGAGTTTGATCTCTGTGATGTGGTGACCGGCTGCGTTGCGGGCTATCGAAACGTCTATGCCGAGCAGCGCTGGGAACTGGATCTGCCGGACTCGGCGGTGATGACGGGGGCGCCGGAGCTGCTGGCCCAGATGCTCGACAAGCTCGCCGACAACGCGGCCGGATTCTGTCCGGCCGGGGGTACCATTACGCTGCGGGTCTCGGCGCTGCGCCGCGGCTGGCGGCTAGTCTTCGCCAACGATGGGCCGCTGCTGCCCGAAGCGATGCAGGTGCAGATCTTCGAATCGCTGGTGTCGGCCCGGTCCGAAGAGGGGGACCAGGTGCATCTCGGCCTGGGTCTGCACATCGTGCGCCTGATCGTTCGCGCCCACGGTGGCCGGGTGCTCGCCAGAAACCGAGTGGACGGCAGCGGCGTGGAGTTTGTGCTGACCCTGGCCAGCCGGCGCCGCACCGCCAGCACCTGAGGCGGCCTGAAAGCCTAAGCTTCGAGGCGGTACAATGCCGGCCCGCCGTCGCCTCCGTGCACCGGCGGCCTCATGACCCCAAAAGGAAATCGATCGATGGACGCGGCAGCCTACGCTGAACTGGCCAAGCAGGGTTTCAACCGGATTCCGGTTTATCGTCAGGTGTTGTCGGACCTCGATACGCCGCTGAGTGTCTACCGCAAGCTGGCTGATGGGCCCTATGCCTACCTGTTTGAGTCCGTGCAGGGGGGTGAGCAGTGGTCCCGCTACTCCATGATCGGGCTGCCGGCCAAAACGGTGTACCACGTGCGTGGCAACGAGCTCACGCGGGAGGACTACGGTGAGGCCGTCGAACGGCGAACGGTCGACGATCCGCTGACCGCGGTGGCGGAGCTTCAGCAGCAGTTCCGGGTTCCCGAGCTGGATGGCCTGCCGGCCTTCTGCGGCGGACTGGTCGGCTACTTTGCGTATGAATGCGTTCGCTACATCGAGCCCAGGCTGGCTGACGAAGCGCTCGATGACGAGCTAGGCACGCCCGAAATCACGCTTATGCTGTCGGAAGAGGTGGCGGTTTTTGACAACCTGCACGGACGCCTGTTTCTGATCGTGTGCGCAGACCCTGCGCAGCGTGGAGATCTCGCACGGGTCGAGCGGCGCCTGGATCAGCTGGTGCACCGGCTGCGGCACAGCGGGGCGGGTTATCCCGAAAGCAGCGGCGCTCAGGCGCTCTCCGAAGCTGACTTCCGCTCGGGGTTCTCGCGCGAGGAGTTTGTCGGCGCGGTGGCACGGTGCAAGAAGTACATCGCCGCCGGGGACATCATGCAGGTGGTGCTGTCCCAGCGGCTCAGCATTCCCTTCAGCACCAGTCCAGTCAACGTTTACCGGGCGCTCCGCTCGCTCAATCCCTCGCCCTACATGTTTCTGCTGAACCTCGACGACACCCAGGTCGTGGGTTCGTCGCCGGAGGTGATGACCCGGCTTGAGGACGGACAGGTCATGGTGCGTCCAATCGCCGGCACCCGGCCCCGGGGCGCAACGCCCGCCGCAGACCAGGCGCTCGAACACGAGCTGCTCAACGATCCTAAAGAGCTGGCTGAGCATCTGATGCTGATCGACCTGGGGCGCAACGACGTCGGCCGGGTGTCGGAGATCGGCAGCGTCGAGCTGGCTGAGCAGATGGTGATCGAGCGCTACTCACACGTGATGCACATCGTCTCGGAGGTGCGCGGCCGGCTGGCGCCCGAGCTCGGGCCGCTCGACGCGCTTCGCGCCACTTTCCCCGCCGGAACCCTGTCCGGTGCACCCAAGGTGCGTGCCATGGAAATCATTGCCGAGCTGGAACCGGTGCGCCGGAACATTTACGCCGGCGCCGTGGGCTATATCGGCTGGTGGGGTGAGATGGATACGGCTATCGCGATCCGCACCGCGGTGATCCGGGACGGGCAGCTGCACGTGCAGGTGGGAGCGGGCATCGTGGCCGACTCCGATCCGGACCTGGAGTGGGAGGAGACCATGAACAAGGGCAGGGCGCTGTTCAAAGCGGTGGCCCAGGCTGCGGGCGGTTTGTAGCGTTTATTCCCGCGGATACGCTTCGCTAAAGTTTGTTACATGGCGGGCCGATCTCAGTTCCATGCTGGCCGGCGGTCCTGCCGCGGCCGGCTCTCAAACCTGGGTGACCGAGAGGCTGCATGGAACCATCCAAACCCCGTCTACCGTCTGGGTCCTCCAGGGGACCGCTTCATCTGCTGCTGATCGATCACGCCGACGACCGGAGGCCGCTGGAAAGCTGTCTGGAGCAGGCCGGCCTGGACGTTCGGCTAAGCGGTTGCGAACGGGCACCGCTGCTGGCTGAGCACCTGGCTTCTGAGGCGGTGGACCTGATCCTGCTGGACGCCTCGTTTGCCGGTCGCGAAACCCTGAACGAGTTCGGCGATCTGCTGCGTCAGCCGTTGAGCCAACGCCCGCCGGTGCTGCTCCTGGCCGACGCACAGGATCTCGCTGGCGCGCAGCAGGCGATCAGCAGCGGGGCGCAGGGATTCGTAGCGCGCGACCTGATGACTCCCGCGATGCTCCGGGCATCGATCGACGTTGCCCTGGCTCAGGCAACCCAGGCGCACGCCTCCGAGCGTCAGCAGCGCGCGCTGTGGCGCCAGTCCATGCAGGATGGATTGACGGGGCTGGCCAACCGACAGCTGTTGCAGGATCGGGTGGGGCAGGAGCTCCGGCTCGCGCGGCGAAGCGACCGGACCTTCGCCGTCCTGACCCTGGACCTGGATCGCTTTGGACTCATCAACGAGAGCTGTGGCCAGCTTGCCGGAGATCAGGTGCTCAGGGAGGTGGCGGCCCGGCTGACGCATGCTCTGCGGCGTTCCGACACGCTAGCAAGGGTTGGGGGCGATCAGTTCTGCGCGCTGCTGCCGGCCATCGGCGGACCGCTGCAGGCGACCCGGCTGGCGGAAAAACTGCGCCGTAGCCTGCTGCAGCCCTACCAGGTCGAAGGCTATCTGGCCGATCCGGGCGTGTCGCTCGGGATTGCGCTGCACCCCCAGCACGGTGACAGCGTTAGCCATCTGCTGCGCCGGTCAGAGGTGGCGATGTTCGCCGCCAAGCGTCGCGGGGGCGGAGTTTCGGTCTACGCAGACCACGAACCGGTGGCCCGGCCAGACCCCGGCGATGTGGAGCAGGCTTTGGCGCGGGCGCTGCGCGGCGGATCCCGGGCGCCGGAGATCTGGGTTCGTCCGCAGGTCTGCCTGGACACGGGAAGCTGTGCGGGGGCCGAAGCCTTTGTCCGCTGGCGGCAGCCTGGCTTCAGCGTGATGCATCCGCAGGAGCTGTTTCGAACGGCCGAGAAAGCGGAGCTGATCAAGCCGCTCACCGAACTCATCTTCGATCAGACGCTCGCCTACCTGGGCTCACGCGAGGCGCCCGGACCCGCGCTGACCCTCAGCCCACCGCCGCAGCTGCTCGCTGAGCCGGAGCTGGTCGATCTGATCGCGGCGCGACTGGCCGCCAGCGGTATCGATCGAAGCGAGCTCCTGCTCGACTTTGACGAAGCGGCGGCAATCGCCCACGGCGGTGCGGCAAACCCGGTTCTCAGACGCCTCGTAGGCCTGGGCCTGAAAATCAGCGTCAGCGGCATCGGTGGAGCGCTGAGTTCGCTGAAGTTTCTCCGCGACTTTCCGCTCGCCGAGCTGCGAATCCACCGGGATTTTGTCAGCCGAATGGTGCAGCAGCGGCCGGACGCGCGGCTTTGTGGTGCCCTGATTCATCTGGCTGAATGTCTCGACATTCGCGCGGTCGCCTGTGGAATTACCGACGCCAAGACCAGCCGGCGCCTGCAGGAGCTGGGCTGTCGCTTCGGCGTGGGGCCTGCGATCAGCCGCGAAATGGCGCTGGGCGACTTCGACACCTGGCGCGCTGAGCTGCAGGTCCTGCCTTTGGCGCGGCGCTTTCGCCGGCGCGATGTCGAAGGCGAACACGCCTCCAACGTGGGCTAGACCTGCGGCATCGGGCATAATCCGCCCCATGCTGCTCATGATCGACAACTACGACTCCTTTACCTACAACCTCGTGCAGTATTTCGGGGAGCTGGGGGCTGAGGTTCACACGGTGCGTAACGACCAGCTCACGCTGGACGACATCGAAGCGCTGGCGCCGGAGCGGATCGTGCTGTCGCCGGGGCCTTGTACACCCGACCAGGCCGGAATCTCCAACGACGTTGTGCGGCGCTACGCCGGCCGACTGCCGCTGCTCGGCGTCTGCCTCGGTCATCAGTGTATCGGACAGGTCTACGGTGGACGGGTGGTGCGCGCGGAACGCGTCATGCACGGCAAAACCTCGTGGATTCATCACGCCGACGTAGGGGTTTTTGCGGGTCTGCCCAACCCGTTCGAGGCCACCCGATACCACTCCCTCATCGTTCAGTCCGACAGCGTCCCGGACTGCCTGGACGTCACGGCGTGGACAGAGAGCGACGACGGTGAGCGGCAGGAGATCATGGGTCTGTCGCACCGCGACCTGCCGGTGCAGGGCGTGCAGTTTCATCCGGAGTCGATTTTGACCCGCTGCGGTCACGATCTGCTGGCCAACTTTTTGCGAACCGAGGTCACTGCTGATGCGTGAGCTGCTGGACAAGGTTGCGAATCGTGAGGATCTGACTGAGGCCGAAATGGCGACGGCGATGAATCAGATCATGAACGGCGAAGCCACCCAGGCGCAGATGGGCGCGCTGCTGCTGGCGCTGCGCACGAAAGGTGAAACCGTCGAGGAGCTGGCCGCCGCCGCCAGCGTGATGCGTCAGCGGGCAACCCGGGTGAACGCCTCTCGCGAGCCGCTGATCGACACCTGCGGAACGGGCGGCGACGGGGTTGGCACCTTCAACGTATCGACAGCCTGTGCCTTCGCTGCGGCGGCGGCCGGGGCGGGGGTCGCCAAACACGGCAACCGTTCGGTTTCGAGCCAGTCCGGGAGTGCAGACGTGCTCGAAGCCGCTGGCGTTAACCTGGACTTGAGCGCGGACGCCGTCGGGCAGTGCATCGATGAACTCGGCGTCGGCTTTATGTTTGCGCCAGCGCACCACGGCGCGACCCGCTTCGCGGTGCCTGTGCGACGGGAACTCGGCGTGCGCACGCTGTTCAATCTGCTGGGCCCCATGACCAATCCCGCTTTTGTCCGGCGCCAGGTGATGGGGGTTTACTCATCACGCTGGGTCGAGCCGGTGGCACGCGTGCTGGCCAGGCTCGGGGCCGAGCACGTGATGGTGGTCCACGCGGACGACGGGCTGGACGAGATCAGCCCAGCGGCACCGACGCAGGTGGCTGAGTTCAAGAACGGGGAGTTGCGTCAATGGACCATCGATCCGAATGACCACGGCATTGCCGTCGATCTGTCAGCAATCGCCGCCGACAGCCCTGAACGCAGCCTCGAGCTGCTGCGCGATTCTCTGACCCGAAGCCTCGGACCAGCTGCCGCGGTTGTCGCGCTCAACGCCGGCGCCGCGATCTACGTGGCGGGTCTGGCTGAGTCGTTTGCCGACGGTCTGGCGGTCGCGCGCCAGGTGCAGAACGAGGGGTCGGGCTGGGAACGGTTGCAGGAGCTGGCCGCGCTGTCTTCGAAGCTGGCTGACGGGTCCGACGATGAGTGAGGACATACTCGCGCGCATCCTGCGGCGCAAGGCTGAAGAAGTCACCACGCGTGCTGCAACCGTCTCCCTGCGGGAACTCAGTCAGCGGGTTGAAGACTGCCCGCCGACGCGCGGCTTTGCCGACGCCCTGGTCCGGCGCTACGAGGCGGGCCAGCCGGGCGTGATCGCGGAGATCAAGAAGGCCTCACCGAGCAAAGGGCTCATCCGCGAGGACTTCGAACCCGCAGCCCTGGCCCAGAGCTACGCGGCCGGTGGGGCTGCCTGTCTGTCGGTGCTCACCGACGAACACTTTTTTCAGGGTCATGACCGGTACCTGCAGGAGGCCCGAGACGCGTGTGAACTGCCGGTGCTGCGCAAAGACTTTGTGGTGGACACCTACCAGGTGTACGAGTCCCGGGTGCTGGGCGCTGACTGCATCTTGCTGATCGTCGCCGCGCTGGGCGACGCCGCGCTGCTGGAGCTGTCGGTGCTGGCCGCGGAGCTCGGCCTGGACGTGCTGGTGGAAGTGCATGACGGGGACGAGCTGGAGCGGGCGCTTCAGCTCCCGAGCGGTCTGATCGGCGTCAACAACCGAAACCTGCGAACCTTTGAGACGACGCTGGAGACCACCTTCAGCCTCCTGCCCCGGATTCCAGAAGGTCGGCTGCTGGTTACCGAGAGCGGTATCGCGGACCGGGACGACGTCGTGCGGCTGCGAGAGGCCGGCGTCGGCGCGTTTCTCATCGGCGAGACGTTTATGCGGGCCGACGATCCCGGCGAGAAGCTAAGAAGCCTGTTCAGCTGAGCGCGGCGGTTAAACCTCGCCCAGTCCGGTCAGCACCACAATCGTCTTGCCGCTGACGTTGATCATGCCTTCCTCTTCAAGCCCTTTGAGGACCCGCCCAGCCATTTCACGAGAACACCCGACGATGCGGCTGATCTCCTGTCGGGACACCTTGATCTGCATGCCGTCCGGATGCGTCATGGCGTCCGGTTCAAGCGTCAGGTCCATCAGGGTCCGAGCCACGCGACCCTGAACGTCCATAAACGCCAGTCGCCGTACCTTGCGGGAGGTGTGGAGTAGCCGGTCGGTGAGCTGACGGCCGATCGCGTAGAGGATGTGCGGACAGTCCTGGGCCAGCTCATTCTTAAAGAGTTGCCCCAGCTTGCCGTAGCTGATTTGCGCCAGCTCGCAGGGTGTCCGGGTTCGGACCATCACCTCGCGACGCTCGGGCTCCATGTACAGGCCCATCTCGCCAATGAAGTTGCCGGGATTCAGGTAGGCGAGGATGAGTTCATGACCTTCCTCATCTTCAACGCTGACGGTGACCGAACCTTCGATCACGTAGTACAGCGTGTCGGCCATGTCCCCGGGCCGGATGATGGGGGTTTTGTTGGGATATTTTCGGCGGTGGCAGCTCGCCAGAAAACGTTCGATGGAACTGTCGTCGAATTCGAAGAAGCCTTCGTTATAACTCTTGCGGTCCAAATGTTGCGCCCCTTGGATGATCTGGCATACCCCTGCCGTCACAAGCATTCTAGCGGCCGACCGTTAAAAAATTGTGGTCTGCCCGCTGGCCTACGTCGCTGTTTTTGTTGCTTTAACGCAGCGGCCAACGATGCTTGTGAGTCGCATCTTCCCCACTGCCAGCAATTTTTGCGTAAATAGTTCCGGCGTGCAAACGGGTGTCTGTCGAAAGGGGCCTCGGAACAGCTTTGCTCGGCGCAGCGATTGATCCATAATCGGCGTCCGTTGCGGCCCCTCCCGGGCCGAACGTTGGTCGGAGGAAACCTGGCGGTATGCCCAATCATTCCCGGACGGTGAGGCCATGATCAAGCCTTTGCCCCGCCTTCGTCTGCACGGCTTCAACAACCTGACCAAGTCGCTCAGCTTCAATATCTATGACGTGTGTCTCGCCGCTGATCCGAGCCAGCGTAAGGCCTACATCGAGTACATCAACGAGACCTATAACGCGCAGCGGCTGACCGACATCCTGACCGAGGTTGCCGGCATCATCGGCGCCACGATCCTCAACGTGGCGCGGCAGGACTACGAACCGCAGGGCGCCAGCGTGACGATGATGATTTCAGAGGCGCCCATGGCCGGCGCCGGCACCGATACGGTCAGCGCACAGCCGGGGCCACTGCCCGAGTCGGTGGTCACGCATCTGGACAAGAGTCACCTGACGGTCCACACCTATCCTGAAAGCAATCCGGCCAGCGAGATTGCCACGTTTCGGGCGGACATCGACGTCTCAACCTGTGGCGTAGTGTCCCCGCTGCGGGCGCTCAACTATCTGATTCACAGCTTCGAGTCGGATGTTGTGGTGCTGGACTATCGAATCCGTGGGGTCACCCGGGATGTCCGCGGGCGCAAACACTTCAAGGATCATAAGATCAATTCGATCCAGGATTTCCTGACGCGGGATACGAAGGCGGCGTTCCAGATGCTGGACGTCAACGTGTATCAGGAGAATCTGTTTCACACCAAAATGATGCTCGCCGACTTCGACCTGGATCGGTATCTGTTTGGCGTGACCTCAGCGGAGCTTCCCGCGTCCGATCGGCGCCGCTTCGAGCGGCGGCTTCGGCGCGAGATCGCCGAGCTCTATTACGGTCGCAATATGTAGCGCGCTGAAGCCTGACCGATCAGGCGAGCTTTTCCAGCCGGTATAGATCGACCGGCGTACCTCGATAGCTGGTGTTGCACCAGTATTGAAAACCGCACTTCTCCGCGACCCGGATCGAGGCAACATTTTCCGGCGTGATCATGCAGGCCGACTGCGCGCCGGGAAGCGTTTGCGCCGCCCAGCTCAGGGCGGCCCGCATCGCCTCGGTCGCAAGGCCACGGCCGTGCGCCGTCCGCCGAAAGGCCCAGCCGGCCTCAAGGTACGGCTGCAGACTCGGTTCGATGGTTCGTTCGAAATTGGAAAACCCCGCGTCGCCGAGGAACTCGCCGGACTCACCGTCGCAAACGGCCCAGTAGCCGAAGCCGCGCAGCGTCCAGTGGCCCGGCGTTCGGGCGAATTTCTGCCATGCGTCGTCGCGGCTGATGGGCTTGCCGGTGATGTGTTGCATGACCACCGGGTCAGCCTGCATCGAGGCAAACAGCTCAAAGTCTTCGAGGCGATAGCCTCGCAGCAGCAGACGTTCCGTTCGCAGCTCGGGGACCGACGGGGTGCTCAGCGGGTGGGTGGGCTGCGTCGTCAAACGCGATAGGCCAGAACTTTCATGATCGAGGCGGTGCCGGCCATGGCCGCGCGGATCCATCCCGGCAACTCGGCAGCTCCGGCCTCTGCGGCCTCACGCCCATGGCGGGCTTCGTCTTCCATCATCTGGGTCACGATGGCTCGGCTTCGCTTATCGTCGGCCGGCAGCTCGTCGAGGTGTTCTGCCAGGTGGGCTTCAACCTGACGTTCGGTCTCGACGACAAACGCCAGGCTCCACTGATCTCCGGCCAGGCCGGCGACGCTGCCCAGCGCAAACGAGCCGGCATACCACAGGCCGTTGAGCCGGCTGGGACGGCTGTCGAGTTCTCTCAGGCGAGCATCACACCAGGCCAGGTGGCGGGTTTCTTCGGCAGCCGCGTGGAGAAGGTGATCAGCAATCTGCGGATCGCGAGCGACCAGTGCCTGACCTTCGTAAAGCGCCTGAGCGCACACCTCCCCGGCGTGATTGATCCGCATCAGGCCCGCCGCATGGCGCCGGTCTGAGTCTTCGAGAGGGGCCTCGTCGACGCCGACGGCCGGCGAGTCTTCCACGAGGGCGGGTCTGGCAAGGGTTGTCCGCAGCGCCCGGTCGGCCTGATCGAGCAGGCGATCCAGGCCGGAAAGGCGCCGCAGGGGCATGGTTGTATCGGTCATCCGCGCATTGTAAACGAGCGTGCGGCGGGCTGGACATTTCAGCGGCTTTTTTGCCCAATACGCGCGTTTTACCCCACACACTGGAGACATCTATGAAATTTTCACGGCTTACTGTTCTGACTGTTCTCACCTTGAACCTGGCGCCTGCCCTGGCGCAGGACGAGCAGGGCTGGTCTGGCAAGGGTGGACTCGGGATCGTGTCTCAGCGCGGCAACGCCGACACCGAGACGGTCAACATCACCGGCGAGCTGGTCAACAACATGAGTCAATGGCGCCACCTGCTGGGACTGGCGGTCCTGAACAGCAGCGAGAACGACGTGGATACGGCCAACCGTTTCGAAATCTACGGTCAGAGCGACTACAAGATCAGCGACACCAGCTACTGGTTCGGGTCGGTGCGTTATGAGGACGACGACTTCAGCCAGTTCGAAAACCAGGCGACGCTGGCGCTGGGCTACGGGCGCGAGCTCTTCGACAACGATGTGCACCGTCTGAACGGCGAGGTCGGTATCGGTTATCGTCGTGCTGAACTGCGGGCGTCCGGCGAGACGTCAACCGATCCGGTGCTGCGCGGCAAGCTCGACTACGAGTGGGTGCTCAGTGATACCGCCACGCTGTCGAACAACTTCCTGGTCGAATCCGGCTCAGACAACACGTTTGCCAAAAACATCACGGCGCTCACGGCCGATCTGGCAGGCAATTTTGGTCTTCAGCTGGCCTACGAGATTCGCCACAACACCGACGTTGATGACCCGGCGAACAACACCGACTTTCTGACGACGGTCAACCTGGTGTACAGCCTGGACTGATCCGAGCTGATCCACCGCTGCGGGGTTTGTCCGTCGACCGGCGGCAAACCCCGCTAAGTTTCTGATCAGAAATGGGTTTTTTCGGCCCGTTTGGCAGGGCGGCGCGCGTCTTGCATTGCCCCCTTGCTTCCAGTAGTATCCCCGCCCTTATGTCGATTGCCGGGATCTGCTCCCATGAAAACTTTTAGCGCCAAAGCGCACGAGGTCGAACGCGACTGGTTCCTCGTAGACGCTGACGGAAAAACCCTCGGACGGCTGGCCAGCGAGATCGCGCGGCGCCTCCGCGGTAAACATAAAGCCGAATACACCCCGCACGTGGACACGGGCGACTATATCGTCGTGGTCAACGCGGAAAAGATTGGTGTGACCGGCAACAAGCTGCAGGACAAAATGTATCACCGGCACACCGGCTACATCGGCAACCTGAAGTCGGCCAACCTCCAGACCGTTCTGGATCGCAGCCCCGAGCGCGTGATCGAGACCGCGGTTAAGGGCATGCTGCCGAAGAACCCGCTGGGGCGCGCGATGTTTCGCAAACTCAAGGTTTACGCTGGTGCGGAGCACCCGCACACCGCTCAGCAGCCGCAGGCGCTGGAAATCTAACAGGACACGATAAGCATGGCTTCAGAACAGTATTACGGCACCGGCCGGCGCAAATCATCCGCCGCCCGCGTGTTTGTGCGGCCCGGCCGCGGCGCCATTCTGGTTAACCGCAAGCCTCTGGACGAGTATTTCGGTCGCGAGACGGCCCGGATGATCGTTCGACAGCCGCTGGACCTGACGGGTCTGACCGACCGGTTCGACATCAACTGCACCGTCAGCGGCGGTGGCTCGAGCGGCCAGGCCGGCGCCATCCGCATGGGTCTGACCCGCGCACTGATGGAGTATGACGAGACGCTGCGGCCTGAGCTGCGCAAAGCTGGCTTCGTCACGCGTGACGCCCGCGAGGTGGAGCGCAAGAAAGTCGGTCTGCACAAAGCACGCAAAGCCACTCAGTACTCCAAGCGCTGAGTCAGGTCATCCGGAGCACCTGCCTCCGGACGCAATATTCGAAAGCCCGCCCTGTGCGGGCTTTTTTTCTGCCCCGTTGATGTTCCCAGCAGGAATGTGCATAGTTATCAATCACCTGGGGGAACAATGTCAGTAGATAGTAAGACACTTGCGCGGCTGTACCCGATGGACACGCTGGCGGACGCGCATCTGACCATGCTGGCGCAGCATGGCGAGGTGCGGGACTACACTCGGGACGAGACGCTCTTTCGTGAGGGAGATAACGACGGGGAGAGTGTTTTTCTGCTGTCGGGCTCGGTGAGCTGTCGCTATCCCGACGGCCGGGAGCGCGAGCTGCACGCCGATTCGGACCGCACGCGTTATGCCATCGGCGATTTTCAGCCCCGGCGGTTCACCGGCGTGGTGTCCGGTGTCGGCGCGCGCGCGGTGGTCTTTGATCGAAACTTCCTCGAGAAGGTCGTCACTTGGGATCAGATCAGCCGCTCATCCCAATTCACCCTGCCTGACGGCACCGCTGAGTCGGCTCGCTGGGTGTTTAAGATGCTCAACAGCCAGGCGCTGCTGCGTCTCCCGGCAGGGAACATCGAGCGGATGTTTGAGCGCTTTGAGCTGATTACCGTGCTGCCGGATCGCCTGGTGATCAAAGAAGGGGATGACGGAGACTACTTCTACGTCATTAAAAGCGGCGACTTTCAGGTCATCAAACAGATCGACGATCGAGAGCAGGTGGTGGCGACACTCAGCGAGGGCGACAGCTTCGGCGAAGACGCGCTGACCTCCAATGAGCCGCGCAATGCCAGCGTCAAAGCCCGGACCGCGGGGCAGCTCATGCGCCTGGGCAAGTCGGATTTCAGCGAGCTGCTGAAACATCCGGTGGTCGACTGGGTTTCGGCCGGCCAGGCGTCAGCGCTGGTCACTGGCGGCGCCGCGCTGCTGGATGTGCGAATGAAAGAAGAACACCAGCAGCGTCACCTCGCCGGGAGCGTCAACGCACCGCTGTTTCGACTGCGCGAGGAAATGGCGGGCAGCAACACGGAAAGGCCCTTCGTCGTTTACTGCGAAACCGGCGAACGCAGCGCGTCGGCAGCGTTTATCCTCAACAAGCTGGGGTTTCGCGTGTTTGCGCTGCGCGGGGGACTGTCCAGCGTTTCCCGGCAGCTCATCATGCGTCAGCAGCAGTCGGGGCAGGCGTAAAAGCCCAGTGAGCCGCTAGCGAATCCGAATCCCTTCGGGCGCCGCAACGATGATCGTATCGGCCGGCCGTTGGGCAAACAGGCCGACGGTCACCACTCCGGCAAGCCCGTTGATGGTCTGCTCCAGACCCACCGCATCAACGATCCTCAGGTTGTGCACATCGAGGAGCTGCTGGCCGTTATCCGTCACCACGCCGCTTCGATACTCCGGTCGTCCGCCGAGGGCTGTGAGCTCCCGGGCGACGTAGCTCCGCGCCATGGGAATCACCTCCACCGGCAGCGGAAAGCGTCCGAGGATGTCCACCTCTTTGCTGGCATCCACGATGCATACAAAGCGCTCGGCGCAGGCTGCCACCACCTTTTCCCGAGTCAGCGCGGCGCCGCCGCCTTTAATCAGGCGCTTGTGCGGATCGACCTCGTCAGCGCCGTCAACGTAGAGATCGAGTCCGCCGACGTCGTTCAGCTCGCTGACCTCAAAGCCCGCTTGCTGAAGGCGCTCCGTGGTCGCCTCGGAGCTAGAGCAGACGGCGTCGAACGACAAACCGCTGCCGGCGAGCGCGTCGATAAAACAGTTCACCGTCGAGCCGGTGCCGACGCCGAGCTTCATGCCGCTGCGCAGCTCGGTGAGCGCCGCCTTCGCGGCTTCCTGCTTCAGCGCGTTGAGATCCATCGGCCGCTACTCGAGTCCGAGGATCAGTTCGAAGTGGGCTTTGTCGACCTCCATCACCGACAGGCGGTTGCCTTTGCGGGTCAGGGCAAAGCCGTCGAGGTCGTCGCGCGCTTTGAGCTCTTTGAGTGAGATTGTGCGCTTGAACTTGCGCTTGAGCTTCACGTCGACCATAAACCAGCGCGGGTTGTCCGGGTCGGACTTCGGGTCGTAGTGCTTGTCGTCGGGATCAAACGCGGTGTGGTCCGGATAGCCTTCGCGAACGACGGTACAAAGACCAACGATGCCCGGGACATCGCAGTTCGAGTGATAGAAGAACACCTCGTCACCCTTTTTCATATCGTCGCGCATCGTGTTGCGCGCCTGATAGTTGCGCACGCCGTCCCAGTGTTCGGTTTTCTTCGGCATGGCGGCGAGATCGTCAATGCCGAACTCGTCAGGCTCGCTTTTGACCAGCCAGTATCTTTTCATGTGCAGTCGATCCATTCCTGTTGGGTGACAACGTGGTGCAGGGGCACATCCCACGAATCGCGGTGCAGCTGCTCCGCTTCCTGTTCGGCAAACGCAACGCCCACTAGCACCGGTCCGGCCCCCGGTCGGGCTGGGAGCATAAACGAAAAGGTCCGGTCGTAGTAACCACCCCCCATCCCGAGCCGATCGCCGCAGCGGGTGAAGGCCAGCAGCGGCAGCAGGACCAGGTCGAGTCGGTCGGCGGGTCGGACGGTCGCTTCGGGACCGGGCTGACAGGTGCCGACGGTGGATCGCTCGAGATCCCGTCGCCGCGCGGGGTCGAAGGCGGCAAACGCCATGCGCCCTCCGGCCACCCGAGGCAGCCAGATTTGCTTGTCCAGATCGGGAGCATGGGCGAGCAGGGGGTCGAGGTCCACCTCGTCGTTGAGCGCCAGGTAGGCCGCGATATGCACTGCGCGATGAAAGGCAGGGTGCTCTAAGACTCGATCGCAGATCTGACGGCTGGCGACAGCGCGGAGGTGGGCGGGTTGATCTCGGCGCAGCTTGCGCCAGCGTGTCCGTGCGGCGGCTTTCGCTTCAGCGGGAGGGAGAGAGGGCATCCTCCGCCTGTGCCGTTGCGAGATTAGCGACCTTGAACCGTCGGTTCAGGTGGGGAAACGGGCTGCACCCTAGGCTTTCCGCACAAGGCAGACATGCACACTGGTTACAACGTTGTTTCTCCGTGGTCACAATAACTAGGGTCAAGGCAAATGCAGACTCGCTATCGAACACCGCAGAGGAGCCCATGCGCGAAGTATACCACGAGGATGTGAAGGAACCGCCGACTGCGTCTCGGACCGGCGTCCCGTTCGGGGCCGGGCTATAGAACTACGGCGGGCTGGAGGTGAGGCCGGGAGCGCCCCGCCTCAGGTCAGTTCTTCAGACTCCAGACGATCACGAAGCGACTTGAGCCGCTCGGCGACGTTGCCGGACAGCGTCTCTTCACGCTGCTGGACCTGCAGAAACATGTTGGTGATATTGAGGCCCGCGAGCACGGCAATTTTTTCCATCCCAACGATGTTGGCGCCGTCGCGGATGGACCGCATCTGCTGGTCGAGGTAGTCCGCCGCGTCGAGCAGCTGGCGACGCTCGCCGGGATCGCAGGCGATGCGATACTCCCGATCCAGCACGTTGACGGTGACGGCTTCCTTGCTGCTGCTCACGTACTCTGTTCCAGCGATTTGAGGCGGGAAATCATCGCTTCCACGCGGGTGCGGGCCTGTTCGTTTTTCGCCACGAGGTTGGCCCGTTCAGCCACCAGCGACTCCTGACTGGCACGGAGCGACTTGTTTTCCTCCTTGAGGCGCTGCAAGGCGCCCAGAAGGTCCTCCATCCGGCTTTCCACCGCCAGCAGATCGTCGACTGCATGTTCGATCTTCCCCATAACCTCGCAGCATAAATTGCGCTTAAAGCCAGGTCAATGATTGTTTTCCTAGGCAGCGGATTTTGTTCACGTTTTTGTCGGATACCCGCCCGGCAGCGAGTTGGGCGAAGGCGCCTGAGGTATCGATGGAGCGGCGTCCCTTGATACCATAGGGGGATGGCTGACGCGCCCCACTACGACACACTTCGCGAGCAGTTTTCCAGCACTCCCATGGCGCTTAACCCGGCAGAGCTTCACGGGGTTTTGTGTGCTCTGCTGAGTTTTGACGCCGAAACCGATCCGGAGGCATGGCTGCGGGCGGCGCTCGGCGATTCGCTCGAAATGCACGAGCTCGACGGGGAGCTGCGCCAGTCGCTCTACTGGTTGTTCGACTGGACGCGTGACAACCTGAGCGCCGAGGACTTCGCCTTCCTGCTGCTGGTGCCTGATGACGACGCACCGCTGACCGACCGGCTGGCGGCGCTGGTTGCCTGGAGCGCGGGGTTTTCAGCCGGCATCGGCCAGCGGGCCAGCGATCTGGATCTGCTGCCGCCCGAGGTCGGGGAATTTGTCACCGACCTGGCCGAGGTCATCCGCGCGGATACCGAGGTGGATGAAGCCGATCCGGAAGCGGAAGAGCAGTACTGGGAGCTGGCTGAGTACGTTCGGCTTGGCGCGATGACCGTCTTCGAAGCAATGAGTCCCGCCGGGCCACCGGAAGGGGCGCCCCTGCATTGATCGCGGCGACTGAATTTGCCCGCCGCCGCCGCCAGCTGATGCGGACGGTGGGGGAGGGGTCGCTGGTGGTCGTTCCCGGAGCCCATACGCTGCTGCGAAACGGCGACGTGGAATTTCCATTTCGTCAACACAGCGACTTCTACTATCTCACCGGGTTCTCGGAGCCCGACGCGCTGCTGGTGCTGGCGCCGGGACGCAAAGACGGCGAAGCGATCCTGTTTTGCCGACAGAAAGACCCAAAAAAGGAAATGTGGGACGGCCCGATGGCGGGGCTCAAGGGTGCCGTTGACGATTTTGGGATGGATGACGCTTTTCCTATGGCTGACCTCGACGACATCCTGCCGAATCTGATGGAGGGCTATGAGCGGCTCTTCTATCCGCTCGGCCGGGAAACGGCCTTCGATCAGCGCGTGATGGAATGGATCGGCACCAGCCGGCAGCGGAAGGGCGCCCGGCCGCCGGAGGAATTTGTCTCGCTGGATCACCATCTGCACGACATGCGCCTTTACAAGAGCGCCGCGGAAATGCGCTCGATGCGCCGCTCGGCGCGGATCGCCAGCCAGGCGCACCTGGCCGCCATCCGCGCGTGCGCGCCTGGTGTTAACGAGTATCAGCTTCGCGCTGAGTTGCTGCGGGTCTTCCACCAGCACAACACCTGTGAATCGTATGCGCCGATCGTCGGCGGGGGCAGCAACGCCTGCGTACTGCACTACATCCGCTGCCAGGCGGAACTTCAGGACGGCGACCTGGTGCTGATCGACGCCGGTGCGGAGTACGACCACTACGCGTCGGACATCACCCGCACGTTTCCGGTCAACGGGCGCTTCACCCCGGAGCAGCGGGCGATCTACGAGGTGGTGCTCGAGGCCCAGGAGGCTGCGATTGAGGCGGCCCAGGTGGGCAACAGCTGGCTGGCGCCGCACGACGCGGCCGTGCGGGTGATCACGCGCGGGCTCATCAAGCTGAAGCTGATCTCCGGCCGGCTGAACACGGCGATCCGGCGACGCGCCTACGAGCGCTTTTTTATGCACAAGACCGGTCACTGGCTGGGAATGGACGTTCACGACGTTGGCGATTACGAGGTTCACGGCGAGCCGCGAGAACTGGAGGCCGGGATGGCATTTACGATCGAGCCGGGCGTCTACATCGACGGGAAACGCGATATCCCGAAGGCTTTTCGGAATATCGGGATTCGAATCGAAGACTCGCTGGTGCTGCGCAAGCGCGGGCCTGAAGTCCTTTCAGCGGACGTGCCGAAAAAGGTCGACGAGCTGGAGGCGTTAATGGCATGAGCGACCGCTATGACGTGGTAATCGCCGGCGCTGGCCTGGTCGGTGCCAGCCTGGCGCTGGCGCTGGCGCGCCTCGACTGGCGGGTGGCGGTGCTGGAGCGAGCGCCGTTTCGCGAGGTGGCCCCGCCAACCTACGACGACCGGACGCTGGCGCTGTCGCTGGCGTCGCGCAATATTTTGTCCGCCATCGGCCTGTGGGAGGGGCTCGAGACCCGGCCGGACGACGGCTCGACGGCGGGCGTGACGCCGATCCGCAGCGTGCAGGTCACCCAGAAAGGCGGCCCGGGGCTGGTCACCATCAGCGCGCAGGACCACGGGCTGGATGCGCTGGGGTATGTGGTTCAGGCGCGGAGGCTCGGCGAGCAGGTGCTTAAGACCCTGCCAGGCTGCCCCGGCGTTGACCTGCTGGTGACCTGCGAAGTCACCGATATCCAACCCGGCGCAGACGATGTCCGGGTCTCCTGTCAGCTGGCCGGCGAGGACACCGTGATCGAAACGAAGCTGCTGATCGGTGCCGACGGAACCGCGTCGCGGGTACGGGAAGCTCTCAAGATCAGCAGCGAACGCTACGACTACGACCAGACGGCTATCATCGCGAACGTCACGCCCCAGGTACATCACGATGGGCGGGCGTTCGAACGGATGACCGACACCGGCCCGCTGGCCATGCTGCCTCACGTCGAGGAGCGCTGCGGCGTCGTCTGGTGCTGCCGAACCTCAGAGGCGGAGTCGATTCTGGCGATGAGCGATCGGGATTTCCTGGCCGCCGTGCAGGAGCGCTTTGGCTACCGTCTGGGCCTGCTTCAGCGGGTTGGCGTCCGGGCCAGCTACCCGCTGGCCCGCCTGACGGTTGCCTCGCCGGTGGCACAGCGCTCGGTGATCGTCGGGAACGCGGCGCACACGATTCACCCGGTGGCGGCCCAGGGCTTTAACCTCGGTCTGCGGGATGTCGCTGCGCTGACCGAAATGCTGACCCAGGCCGCGGAGACGGGCGACGACCCGGGTGACGCAACGCGGCTTCAGGCCTACGCCGACTGGCGGGAGCCTGACGTCAGCCGGACGGTCGCGTTCACCGACGGCATGGTCCGAGCCTTTTCTCAGTCGTTTGGCCCGGTGGCTTTTGCGCGCAGCGCCGGCCTGCTGGCCCTGCAGCTCGCGCCCGGGCTCCGCGGTGCACTCGCGCACCGGGGTATGGGCTTCGGCGGCCAACGCCCGCCGGCGATGGCCCTCGCGGAGCCGGCCCGATGAGCGAGCACTTCGACGTGGTTGTCGTTGGCGGTGGCATTGTCGGCAATGCGGCGGCCCTGGCGCTGGCGCGGGATCGCTGGCAGGTTGCCCTGGTTGAGGCCGGGCCACCGCCCGCCATCCCTAAGCCGGACGACCCGCCCACACTTCGGGTCTCAACGCTCAACCCGGCGGCGATCGAGCTGCTTCGCCGGCTGGAGGTGTGGGATCGACTGCCCGTCGACCGCCTCGGCTGGTTTGATCGGATGCACGTATGGGAGTCCGACATCGACCTGGGACTCTCTTTCAGCGCGGCTGACGCCCGGCTGACGCAGCTGGGATGTGTGCTGGAGAACGAACTGGTGGCGGCCAGCCTCTGGCGAGCCGGCGAATCGCAGGTGCGTCAGTGGTCGGGCACGCAGGTCGAAGCGCTGGAGCTGAGCGAAAGCGGTGCGGTCGTGACGCTTGCAGACGGTACTGAGCTGGAGGCCGATCTGGTTGTGGCGGCGGACGGCGCGCGCTCCAAGGTGCGAGAGCTTGCGGGTATCGACGTCGATCGGCACGCCTACGGCCAGCTCGGCGTTGTGGCCACGGTTGCCGTTGAGGATCACCAGGACACCGCCTGGCAGCGGTTTCTCCCGACCGGCCCCCTGGCGTTTCTGCCGCTGGCCAATAACCGTTGCTCGATCGTCTGGAGCCTGCCGGAGACGCAGGCCAAGGAACTGCTGGCCTGCGACGATGAGGCGTTTTCACGGCGCGTCGAGGAAGCCGCTCAGGGCTGCGTCGGCACGGTGACCTTGCTCGGTGAGCGCGGCGCTTTCCCCCTGAACCGGATGCACACCAACGAATACGTCAAGCGCCGTGTTGTGCTGGTGGGTGACGCCGCCCACGTGGTTCACCCGCTGGCGGGGCAGGGTGCCAACCTTGGCCTGGCCGACGCCGCGGCGCTGGCCGAGGTGCTGGCCACGGGCCGGGACCTCAAGCGCCGCGCCGCCGATCCGAAGACGCTGCGCAGCTACGCGCGCTGGCGACGCAGCGACAACGCCATCATGATCGAAGCGCTGCACCAGATCGCGGGTCTGTACGGTCGGGACACGCCCGGCTGGCGGGGCCTTCGGCTGCTGGGTGCCCGGGCGATCAATCAGGCCGGCTGGCTGCGCGGCATGCTCATTCAGCATGCGTCCGGTTTTGGCGGCAAGGTGCCCAGGCTGGTCAAGCCGCGAGCGGTTAGCGCTGCGGAGACCTGATCGACAGTCTGAGCCGCGCGATCGTATCGCGCGGACTTGAGTCTTCTCAGGCGGACGGCTTGCCGGGAAACTCTTTGATGTAGAGATCCTGCTTGTTGTAGGGAATCTCGATGTCAGCCTCGTCGAATGCTTTGTAGACCGCCATCAACAGCTCGTGCGTGATCTTGCCCCGCAGCTCCGGCTCGGTAATCCAGGCCAGCAGCTCAAAGTCCAAAGCAGAATCGCCGAAAGCGCGCATGCGAACCCGGGCTCGGGGCTCGCGGCACACCTCCTGATGCGCGTCCGCGACGGCCATCAGGGTTTTGTTCACGTGCTCCAGGTCGCTGCCGTAAGCCACGCCCACCTTGATACGGATTCGGCGTTTGGTCCAGCGGCCGGCGCTCTCGTTGACGATCTTGGCGTTGGCAATCACGGCGTTCGGGATGGTGATCTCCACATCGTCCCGGGTCAGCAGGCGCGTGCTCCGCATGCCGACGTGGGTGACCATCCCGCGCTCGCCGCTGTCGAGGTTGACGTAGTCGCCGAGCTTGTAGGGTGAATCGACCAGGATAAAGACACCGGAAAACAGGTTGGCGAGGGTGTCCTTGGCGGCAAAGCCGACCGCGATTCCGACCACGCCGGCGGAGGCCAGCCAGGCGGTCGCGTCAACGTCCCAGATCTGGAGCACCATGTAGCTGCCGATCAGCAGGATCAGCAGCTTCGAGGTGATGTCGAACAGCGGGATCGTCCGGGGCTGAATCAGCGGCACCCGGTCTTTAATGTTGGCGAGCGTGGAAATCACCGCTGAGCTGATCTTCAGTCCCGCCAGCATCCACACCAGGACGGTCAGGCTGAACAGCACGCGGATCAGCGCGCTGGTCAGCCCGCTGCTGAGGTTCATGCTGATGACCGCCAGCGCCAGCGCCGCGTAAAGCACGGTCAGAAAAACGGGTCGGGAAACGTGCCGCAGCACCTCGTCGTCCAGGGTGCTGTTGGTGCGGCCCGTCAGACGGCCGATCGAGTTGCGCACCAGCCAGCGAACCACGTAGGCGGCCAGCATGCCCAGCACGATAATGAGCGCGGCGCGCAGGAGCGGAAAGTCCTGCAGCATGGTCCAGGCGGGCTGCAGCTGTTCTGGCAGCCAGGAGTCCGCGCTGGTCATCTGCTCCGCCAGCTGCCCCAGGGCTGTCGGCTCGGCGGGCGCTGCGTCACTCGCGAGCCCGGCTTCGGCGGCGCCCGCAGTAGCGCTGTCTTCGGCACCGCTGCTCTGAGTGAGGGCTGGGCTGGCGGCTTCGGCAGCCGGCGTGTCAGCGGCGGCCGCGTCGCTCGCCGGCGTCTCTGGCGTCTCTGGCGGCGGCGCCTCGTCCGGCGCTGGCTGCGGGTCCTTGTCGTCGTTCAATTCCGGCATAAGTGCCAACCCAGTCACAAAAGGCCCGTAGTCGGGCGATTTTCTTACAAAAGAAATCCGTCAGCCGGCAGGACCGGCTCGCGGGAGCGTCCGTAAAATCTTATCGCAATTCCAGTGAGGTACACGGTTGTTTACGTCGTTACTGACAGGGCACAGGGAATAGCGGAAAGGAAAACAGCATGCGCAGATCGGTGATCGAGAGAAGAATTCGGCATTTGCAGCGGGAGATGGTGCGGACCGCAGCTGACCCGCGACAGCTCGGCTCCAATCGCGCGCAGGCTTTGATCCGCGCCATGGCACAGGAGAGGCAACAGTTACGGAGGGCCATGAATCATGAGAACACCTAAAGGACCGGTTACAACAGAGCTGCCGGACTGGGAAGAGCTGCACGATGAATACCTGGATCAGCAGGACCGGCTCAGCCGGCTGATCGAGCAGACCGTCGCGCGCGGCGAGAACGCCGACTGGCTTCGCGACGAGCTCGTCAACCTGCAGACGCGGATCTCTGCGGTCAACCAGATGCGGGAAATCACCGCCCGGCATCGCGCCGCCTAGCGGCCAACACAATGCCGAAGTGAATCCCGGGGTGCGCGGTCGCCCCGGGAACCGGATGCAGAAGAGCCACCGACAGCCGCGCGTTCGCGATACAATGGCGCGATGGGACAGGAACAGGATCTTGCGCTGCTGCTGAGGGCGGCGACCCCTCTTATTGTCATCGAAACCGAGGAAGAGCGGCGGGCCATCGAGCTCTTCAAGGCGGCGCTGGAACAGGCGCTGCGGCCCCTGTATCAATGGTCGGCCACCACCGGTCTGCGACGCGTCGACCTCGACCTGTCGGACTTCGGCGTCAATCACGCTGAACCCGAGCTCGTCCTGGAAAAGATTGCGCTCAACGCCGAGCCGTCGATCTACCTGCTGCTCGATTTCCACCCCTACCTCAAAGATCCATTGAACGTGCGCAAGCTGCGCGAGCTCGCGCTCAGGCATCACGGCGTGGAGCATACGATCGTGCTGATCAGCCCCAGCCTCAAGCTGCCGGACGAACTGCAGGGCCACAGCGCGCTGATGGAGCTGCATCTGCCGACGACGGCGGCTTTGGAGAAGATGGTCCGTGAGGAGGCCTTCGACTGGTCTCGGCGACACGACGGTCAGCGGGTGCGCATCAGCCGCGAGGCGATGGGTGAGCTGATGCTGAACCTTCGCGGGCTGACGCTCGCCGACGCGCGCCATCTGACGCGCAACGCGATCTTCAACGACGGCGCCATCACCACATCCGACATCAAGCGCGTGATGGAGCAGAAATTTCAGCTGCTCAATCGCGGCGGGGTGCTCAGCTATGAGTATGACCTCGTCAGTTTCGACGACATCGCGGGCTTAAGCGTCCTCAAGCGCTGGATCAGAGATCGGCAGAAAATCTTTCTCAGCGACGAGAACCCCTACGGCCTGGAACCTCCCAAGGGCGTACTCCTGTTGGGTGTGCAGGGGTGCGGCAAGAGCATGGCGGCGAAAGCGGTAGCGAGCGGCTTTGGCGTTCCGCTTCTGCGTCTGGACTTCGGCGCGATCTACAACAAGTACCACGGCGAGACCGAAAAGAACCTCCGCCAGTCGCTGCGGTCCGCTGAGGTGATGGAACCCTGCGTGCTGTGGATCGACGAAATCGAGAAGGGGCTGTCGGTCTCCGACAGCGATTCGGGCACTTCGCGCCGGGTGCTGGGGACGCTGCTGACCTGGATGGCGGAGCGTGACAGCCGGGTGTTTCTGGTGGCCACCGCCAACGACATCGAAGCGCTGCCGCCGGAGCTGGTGCGCAAGGGGCGATTCGACGAAATCTTTTTTGTCGACCTGCCGAGTCCTGCGGTCCGGGCGCGCATCTTTGAGATCCACCTGGCCCGCCGGCAGCAGCCGGTCGAGTCGTTTGATCTGGACGAGCTGGCGCGACGCAGCGAGGGCTTTTCAGGATCCGAGATCGAGCAGGTGGTGGTGTCCGGACTCTATACGGCGATGGCGTCGAGCAAGCAGCTGTGCAGCCAGGATCTGGAAGCCGCGATCGAGCAGACGCGCCCCCTGTCCGTGGTTATGGCCGAGAAGATCGAGTACCTGCGCCGCTGGGCAGCCAGCCGCACGGTCTCGGCGGACGCCCCCGAGCCGGCGCCGGTGGAAAGCGGTCCGGCTGAGTAACCCGGAGACGCTCAGCCTCCCTCGGCAGCCAGCAGTTTTTCGGGCAGGCGTAGGAACACTTCCGAAAACTCCAGCAGGAATGACTCGAGCGCCGAGCTGTTGCGCCAGAACATGGCCAGCTTGCGGCTCGGAGCCGGCGAATCAAACGGGCGCAGATGGATCGACTCGGTGATGGCCACCGGCGGTTTGACCGCCAGGACCGGGAGCAGCGTCAGCCCGACGCCGGCGGCGACCATCTGGCGCAGCGTCTCCAGGCTGGTCGCGCGAAAACCGGGTTTCTCGTTGGCCGCGGCCAGCTTACAGACCTCCAGCGCCTGGTCGCGCAGGCAGTGCCCGTCCTCCAGCAGCAGCACCGTGTGATCGCGCAGCGAATCGATGGTCAGCGCCCCGGTCTTATCCAGCGGGTGGCCCTCCGGCAGCGCCAGCACAAAAGGCTCCTCGAACAGCTCCTGGCAGCGGAGCTGGTCGCCGTCCACTGGCTGCGCCAGGATGGCAGCGTCGAGGCGTCCGTCACGCAGCTGTGAGAGCAGCACCTCGCTTTTCTCCTCGACGAGCAGCAGCTCCAGCCCAGGATAGCGCTGGTGAATCTGCGGTATCACGTGGGGCAACAGGTAGGGCCCGAGCGTAGGAAAGATACCCAGCCGCAGCACGCCTGATTTGGGATCGGCGGCCCGCCGCGCCACCTCGCGAATCTGCTGCACGTCCCGGAGCACCAGCCGGGCCCGCTCAACCACCTCTTTGCCCACCTCGGTCAGCATCACCTGCCGCGGTGCGCGTTCGATCAGCTGCGCGCCCAGCTCCTCCTCCAGTTTCTTGATCTGGGTCGAGAGGGTAGGCTGGCTGACGAAACAGGCCTCTGCAGCGTGGCCGAAGTGGCGCAGATCAGCCAGCGCCACCAGGTACGAAAGGTCACGGATGTTCATGGACATTGATAGAATTGAATAATTGAAAACAGGTTATCAATTAACAAATCATATGGCAAAGGCTTCAGCAAGGCGGGCTGCTCTCAGGACTTTGACGGGGTTTATCCTGCTTGCCGCGCTACTGCAGGCCGCGGTGGCCGCAGGCGATCTGCCTCGTCAGGCTCCCCGATTCACGTCGCTGGTTCCCGGTGAGGAAGCCCTGCTGTGGGTGACCTCCGCTGATCGTGGCGACACGGTGGTCTGGCAGACGCTGGCGACGCCAACGGCGGCGCCGAAGGTTCTGTGGCGGGCGGACGGATGGATTGAGGGACTCCACTGGCTGCCCAAGGCGCGGCTGGTGGTGATGGTCCGAAAGGCCAACCGGGTGCGCTGGTACCGCCTCGAGTTTCCGGCCGGCGGACAGCAGCTTTTGCTCTCCGAGTCGGTGGCCCGTCGCCATGGCCCGCAGCTTCTTCGGTTTTTGCCGGACGGCGCGCTCGTGCTGGCGAACGACCGGGCCCGGCCCTGGCGACCCGACCTGCTGCGCCTCTCTACCGGTGGCCAGCAGGCGTTGATCGAACGCAACCCAGGTGATCTGTTTCGCTGGCATCCCGCGCCGTCAGGGCAAACGCTGCTGGCCCGACGCTGGCGCCTGGAGCAGGCGCAGCCCGCGTACGAATGGGTATGGCGTCCCGAGCCGTCGCTGCCGTGGCGGTCGCTGCGGCGCCGGACCCTGGCGGAGCCTGCCTGGCGCCTGCTGGGCTTCAGCGAAGATTCTGAAGAGGCCTGGTTTTGGGAGGAGGAAGGCGCGGTCTTCCGGGTGCTGGACTTCCTGACCGGTTCCCTCGAACAGCACCCGACCACCGAAACTAACCTGAACCCCGCTGGCCCGGCCTCGGTGGCGGTGCCGCCCGGTCTGCCTCAGCCGCAGGCGCTGGTGGTGGGCAGCCGCCTGGAGGCGATCCGGGGACCCGATCAGCGGACCCGCCGCGATCTTAAGTCCCTCGGGCAGCGGATCGCCGATCGCCAGGTCTTCTGGCTGGGACACGCCAGCGAGGGCTCTCTGTGGCAGCTCGGTCCGGATCCGGGGGGGCTTCAGGTGTACCTGGTCAGCGACGGGGGCGTTCGAAGCTGGCCGGGACTCGAACTGCCGGCCGGTAACCCGGTGACCGTCGAGAGCTTCCTGAGCCGCGACAACCAGCCCGTAGAGGCGCTCGTCACTCGCCCCGCCGGCCGCGCCCGGTCGATGGTGTTGCTGATCCACGGAGGACCCTGGAGTCACGATAAACGACGCTGGCATGACGAGGCCCAATGGCTGGCCGATCGTGGCCATCTGGTGCTGCAGGTGAATTTTCGCGGCAGCACCAACAAGGGTGTCGCCTGGCAATGGGCCGGTCGGCGTGAGTGGTCGGGCGCCATGCTCGATGATCTGGAAGATGCCGTGCGCTGGGCGCGGCGCAGCGGTCTACCCGGGAGTCACCGGACCTGCGCCATGGGCAGCAGCTTCGGCGGTTACGCCGCGCTGATGCTGGCGGCCCGGCCTGATCCCGTGACTCGCTGTACCGTCGCCCGGGCCCCCGTAGCTGATCTGCCGTCGCATACGGCGGACCTGAGCGCCATGGGCAATGAACGGGGTTATCAGGAATGGCTGGAGATGGTGGGTCAGCCTGACGACCCCGCGCTGGCGGCCGCCTCGCCGCTCAACGTTGCGCAGGCTATTCGTGGACCGGTACTGCTGGGGCATGGAGACCGGGACACGGTGGTTGCCTTCGATCAGTCCCGGCGGCTGCGGGCTCGCTTGCGCAAAACCCTTGGTGAGGGTGAGCTGACCTGGCTCCGGCTCCGTCGTCAGGGCCACGATCTGCGGGGTGCAGCAGCTCGGCAGGCCTGGTACGACGCGGTGGCGAGCTTTCTGGACCGCAGCTTGGCAGATGATTGATAATGCCGCGCTGATTCTCAAGCAACCAGGACCCTCGCGACCACCGTGTCTAGCCAGTCTCTACCCCGGTCGCTGACCGGCATCACCACCACCGGCACGCCGCATCTCGGGAACTACGTGGGGGCGATTCGCCCGTCCATCGAAGACAGCCTGAGCGACGCCACCGACTCCTTTTACTTCCTCGCGGACTATCACGGGCTGATCAAGTGTGACGAGCCGGAGCGGGTCCATCAGTCCACGCTGGAAATTGCTGCGACCTGGCTCGCGCTGGGGTTGGACATCGAGCGGGCGACGTTCTACCGGCAGTCGGACGTCCCCGAAATCCCCGAGCTGACCTGGATCCTGGGCTGCGTGTGTGCCAAAGGACTGATGAATCGCGCGCACGCCTACAAGGCCGCGGTGCAGGACAACGAGAAGGCTGGCGACGATCCGGATCATGAGATCACCATGGGCCTGTTCAGCTACCCGGTGCTGATGGCGGCCGATATTCTGATGTTTAACGCCACCCACGTGCCGGTGGGCAAAGACCAGAGCCAGCACATCGAGATGGCCCGCGACATGGCGCAGCGGTTCAATCATCGATACGGAGAAATTTTCACCCTGCCGGAAGCGGTGATCGACGAAAGCGCCGCGGTGCTGCCGGGCCTGGACGGACGCAAGATGAGCAAGAGCTACGACAACACGATCGGCCTGTGGCTCAACGAAAAAAAGCTGCGCAAGGCCATCATGCGAATCGTCACCAATTCGAAAGAGCCAGGCGAGCCCAAGGGTACCGACGAGTCGGCGCTCTATCCGATCTACGCACCTTTTGTATCGCCGGATGAGCGGCAGGTCTTTGCGGATGATTTGGCGGCAGGGCTGGCGTGGGGGGAAGCCAAGCAGCGCGTGTTCGAGCGGATCAACGAGGTGCTGGCGCCGGCCCGGGAACGCTACGCGCAGCTCATCGAACATCCTGCTGAGGTTGAGGCGGCGCTGGCCGCTGGGGCCGTGAAGGCCCGCGACGAGGCGGCCCCGCTGATGGCCGCGGTCCGTCGGGCGGTAGGGATCCGATCACTGGCATGAAAGCGGTGCTGCTGGTGGCCCTCGGCAGCGCCATCGGCGGCGCGTCCCGCTACGGGGTCGGGCTGTGGCTGACGCCGCTCGCGGGACAGCGGCTGCCCTACGCGACGCTGGCCGTGAACATGCTCGGCGCGGTTCTGATCGGTCTGGTGGCCGGCAGCGCGGTTTCCGAAGAGCGCTGGGTGATCAGTGAAAATTTTCGTCTATTCTTAATGGCGGGCGTGCTGGGAGGCTTCACCACCTTTTCTGCCTACAGCCTGCAGACGCTGGAGCTGCTGCAGGCCGGGTACCCGGAGCGAGCGCTGTTTTACGCCCTGGGCACGGTGCTCATATGCCTGGCGGGGGTGGCCGCCGGTTATTGGATTGCCAGCTAAGGAAAAGGACGAACGCTTATGTGGGATTTCAAGCTCGGCGAAATCATCGGGTTGATCATGAAGACGCTGCCGTTTGTGATATTTCGGCTGGCGATCTACATGGGCATTACGCTGCTCTACATCATCGTAACCGGCGGTGGTGCGGGCATCGGCTTTGTCGCCGGCAAGGTGGGCGGCGATCCTGCGGCAGGCGCGGGCTACGGCGGTCTGATCGGCTTTGGGCTCGTCAGCACCGTGCTCTACTTCGCTCGCGAATATCTCCTCTACATGGTGAAGGCCGGACACATCGCTGTCCTCGAGCGGTTTCTCGCCGGTCAGCCGGTGCCGGACGGCAAAGGTCAGGTGGAATATGCGCAGGCGCGCGTCAAGGAAAACTTCGGCGAGTCCTCCGCGCTGTTTGCGGTCGACCAGCTGATCAAGGGGATTCTCAAGACCTTCAATCGAATCACCTTCAGCATCGCCAACTTTCTTCCGATCCCCGGTCTGGGCGGTGCGATGAAGCTGGTGAACGCGGTGCTGAACATGTCCATGACCTATCTCGACGAGGTCATCCTCGCGTATCACCTGCGCACCGGTTCGAACAACATCTGGCAGTCGTCTCAGCGAGCGCTGGTGCTCTACGCCCAGAACTATAAGTCGATCCTCAAGAACGCCGCGTTTCTGGCGTTCTTTATCTGGCTGCTCACCTTCGGCGTTTTTCTCGTGGTGCTGGCGCCGGTGGCGGGCCTGATTGCGCTGTTTCCGGCGCTGGCGGGCTTCTGGACTTTCGCCTTTGCGGCGCTGCTGGCTTACGGGATCAAGGCGGCGATTATCGATCCGATCGCGATGACGGCGCTGATGCAGGTGTACTTCAAGGCGATCGAAGGCCAGGAGCCCAACCCGGAGTGGGAGCAGAAGCTGTCGGGTATGTCCTCTAAGTTCCGCGAGCTCAAGGACAAGGCGGCCAGCTGGGCCGGCGGCGGACAGTCACCCGATCCGTCGACGCCCCCGAGGGCCTGATCCTGGCGCTATCAGCGAAGGGCAGGGCTGATGGATGCCCAAACGGTCTGAACGAGCTTGAGCCTCGTTGCTGTCCGGCTTTACTGACCGAAGCGTCGCCCGCCGCTGGCCAGATACTCGGCTTCCTCGGGCGTGGACTCGCGGCCCAGCGCCTGGTTTCGGTGGGGGAACCGGCCGAATCGATCGATGATCTCGCCGTGGGCCTCGGCATACTCGATGTTTGAGTCGATCACCTCTATCAGGTCGGGCCCACAGCGTTCCCGCAGCTCGTGCATCAGCGCCAGCACCCGGCGTTGGCTCTCCACCGACTCATGGTGCTCGAGCGGCATCAGAAAAAACACCGCGTGGTGCGGGTGGTACCGCGAGAAATCCCCGCGGTCGAGGCCTCGGGCAACACACGCTCGGGCCCTGGCATCGCCCGCAAAGGCCCGGCCTGTACCGCGGTAGACGTTGCGGGTGAGCTGGTCCAGGACAATGATCAGCCCGAGATTTCCTGCGGCGGTTGCACCCCATTCGTCCAGGTCCCCTGAGAGGGCCCGGTCGACGGTATCTTTCCAGCGCCGAATGATGGCCGCATCATTTTTTCGGCCGCCCCACCAAAGCGATTTTCTTTCCTGATATGGTGCAGGTCCAAACCAATAATCCAGTACCTGCGACGGGTGAATCTCAGTTGACATCGGTCACCACCTCGAACCCCACAAAAACTCTGGACGTCCAGCTGTCTGACCTGATTTTCTCGGAATTTGAGCGCTACGGGCAACAGTTCCGGGCCATTACCCAGAGCAGTGGCAGGCGTTTTGAGACCCGCGACTGGGCTGGTGCCCAGGAAGACGCACGGCGACGGATCGAGCTCTACGACCACATTGTGCTCGACACCATTGCCCGGATCGGCGAACTTCTGGGTGAGCATGTCAATGAGGAGCAGCTCTGGGGCGCCGCGCGGAAGCACTACGAAGACCGTCTGGGTGAATCCATCGACCGGGAGCTGAACAAGACCTTTTTCAACTCGGTCAGCCGCCGCCTGTTCAAGACCGTCGGCGTCAACGCCGCGCTGGAGTTTGCCGAAACTCAGCTTGGCCCCACCGATCACGTCACCTCTCGACCGAGCATTCTCCGCTACCCCTGGACCGGCGATCTTCGCGCCATCTGCCAGCAGCTGCTGCAGGACTATTCGCTGGGGTTGCCGTGGGAGGATCGTCAGCGCTGCGTAAGGCGGGTCGGTGACGCCATCACCAGCCAGCTCGCCGAACACGGCGGGGTATCGGGTATCCGTGATCTGGAGGTCATCGGACCGCTTTTTTATCGGAATACCCGGGCGTTCATCGTGGGGCGCATTTGCCTGGCGGACAAAAACGTTCCGCTGCTGGTCGCTCTGGAAAACCCGGAGCCGGGCATGCGGGTGGACTGGGTGACCACCGCGGTGGACGAGGCGAGCTCGGTCTTCAGCTACTCACGCTCGTACTTCCATGCTGACCTGACCAGCATCGCGGACGCGGTCAAATTTCTGAAAGGGATTCTTCCCCACAAGCCCGTAGAGGAGCTCTACAGCATCCTGGGGCGCGCCAAGCAGGCCAAAACCGAGCGCTATCGAGGAATCTATCGTCACCTTCAGCACGATGACGACCGCTTTGTGCCGGCGCCCGGCATCAAAGGGATGGTGATGGCGGTGTTCACGCTGGATCGCTACCCGGTGGTTTTCAAGGTGATCCGGGACCGTTTCGCCCCGCCGAAGAAGGTCACTCATCAGGACGTGATGGACCGCTATCTGATGGTCTACACACACAACCGGGCGGGGCGGCTGGTCGACGCGCAGGAGTTTCGCCAGCTGCGCTTTCCGCTCAATCGCTTCAGCGAAGAGGTGCTGACCGAACTGCGCGAGGAGTGTACGGACAGCGTCAGCGTGGTCGACGACCAGCTGGTGATTCAGCACCTCTACATCGAGCGGCGCCTTGAGCCGCTCAACCTGTATCTGAATCGGGTAGGCGAAGAGCGACAGCGTCGCATCGTGCTCGACTACGGTCAGGCGATACGCGATCTGGCCATGACCGATATCTTCCCAGGTGATCTGCTGCTGAAGAACTTTGGCGTATCGCGCAGCGGTCGAGTGATCTTTTACGACTATGACGAACTCTGCTCGCTCGACGAATGTCGTTTCCGCAACGTTCCTCGGGCCCGCTATGAATTTGAAGAGTTTGGCAGCGACGTCTGGTATGACGTGGCGCCGGAGGACGTCTTTCCGGCCCAGTTCCCGAGCTTCCTCGGCCTCTCGCCACCGCAGCTGGAGGTCTTCCGGGAGGCGCACGACGACCTGCTCACCGCCGCATTCTGGAACGGCTTGAAGGAGCGACTCAGCGCGGGGGAGGTTTTTGACGTCGCGCCCTATTCGGGCAGCTGGTACGGACAGAGCTGGCGCTAAGATTCTGTCGCATCTGCCTCGAGCTGCCTCGCTCGCTGCCAAAGCTGGTCGAGACATCGGGCCAGCGACTTGCGATCACGATTATTGAGGGCTGCCAGCAGCGCTTCGCTGTAGGCGTTGGCGGCCGGCGCGATGTCGTCGAGGATCGCCTGACCGGCGTCGCTCAACCGCAGCATCGAGCGACGTCGGTCCACCTCGTCAAACTCCCGCTCGATCAGGCCGCGACCGATCAGCGTCGCAACCGAGCGGCTGACCGCAACCTTGTCCAGTTCGCCGCGCGTGGCGACTTCGCCCGCGGAAACCCCGGGATAGCAGCCGATGAGGCAGATCAGACGCCATTCGCTGACCTTGAGCTGGTACCGGGCCGCGTAGGTTTCGGAAATTCCCGCACTGACCCGGTTGGACAGGCGCGACAGCAGGAACGGAAAAAACGATTCAAGCTCGAAAGGCTGAGACATGCGGCGGACGGTGAGAAAAGGTGATGGTCGCACGTTTTGTCGGGAGCTGCAGCAGGGCAGCCGTTGACCGTATGTGCGGCCCGATCGTCGGGCTGCAAAGGAACAACCCACGCCACAGTCGGGCCCACTCGCATTTGGTAAGCTACCCGCCGAGGGGAGTCATAAGAATAAGTAGGGAGCAGCAGCATGGATCTGAAGCTTTACTCATACTGGCGCAGCAGCGCCGCCTACCGGGTCAGGATTGCGCTGAATCTCAAGGGGCTCGAGTATGACCTCGTGCCGATTCACCTGCTGCGCGACGGGGGTGAACATCACCGAGCCGCTTTTCTTGAGCTCAATCCTCAGGGCCTGGTGCCGGTATTGACCGACGGAGGGCGGGTTTACCGCCAGTCCATGGCTATCCTTGAGTACCTGGACGAGGCCTACCCGGAAGCGCCGCTCCTGCCGTCTGAGATCCGCGCCCGCGGCCGGGTTCGCTCTCTGGCTCAGATCATTGCCTGCGACATTCACCCGCTGAACAACCTCCGGGTCAACATGTATCTGGACAAGGAGCTGGGAATCAAAGGCAAAGACCGGATTCAGTGGATGAACTACTGGATGACCGAAGGCTTCACGGCCTTTGAGTCGATGTTGGCAGGCAGCCCCACCACCGGAGAATTCTGCGAGGGCGATACGCCGACAATGGCCGATTGTTTTCTGGTGCCCCAGGTTTACAACGCCCGGCGCTACGGATGCGACCTGGCACCCTTTCCACTGATCACCGAGATCTGCGAGCGCTGCGAAGCGCTGGCGGAGTTTCGGGTAGCGTCACCGGAAAACCAGCCGGACGCCGAAACCTGAGCGGAAGCGCCCGCGGCTGCCGGCGTGATTCCGGTCAGCTCCGGCGCTCGACGCTGAAGCCTGCGAGGTAGGCGAGCAGGTCGGTATCGCCCGGGAGCAGCGTGAGCTGATCCCTCGCTTCCTGCACCAGCCGCGCCGCCATGGCGCGCGATGCGTCGAGCCCGATGCAGGCCGGGAAGGTCGGTTTGTTGCTGCCGATATCCGAGCCCGAGGGTTTGCCCAGTTCTTCCGTGCTGCCCTCGACGTCCAGCACGTCGTCGTGAATCTGAAAGGCCAGCCCGACCGCATCGCCGTACTGACTCAAAGCGCCGACGCAGTCGTCATCCGCGCCATACATCAGCGCCGGAAGACTCAAGGCGCAGCGAATCAGGGCGCCGGTCTTCAGGCGGTGCATCGCGGTGAGCTCGTCGAGCGACAGCGTTTCGCCAACGCCGGCCAGGTCGATTGCCTGGCCGCCGGCCATTCCCACCGAACCGCAGGCATCGGCCAGCGCGGTGACCGCGGCGCCCGCGTTTTCTGAGCCCCCCGAAACCAGCACGCGAAAAGCCAGTGCCTGGAGCGCGTCGCCCGCAAGAATTGCCAGCGCCTCGTCAAACTGCCGGTGCACCGACGGCTTGCCTCGCCGCAGATCGTCGTCATCCATCGCTGGCAGGTCGTCATGAATCAGCGAATAGGCGTGAATCAGCTCAACAGCAGCAGCGACCGTATCCACCTGGTCCTCTTCCAGCTGAAGCGCGCTTGCGGCGCCGTAGCTGAACAGCGGCCGAATTCGCTTGCCGCCATTAAAGACGGCATAACGCATCGCCTCATGGAGCCGCTCTGGCGCGACGTCGCCCGTCGGCAGATGCGCCTCGAGGACGCCGTTGATCTGCCGCGTCAGCGCATCAATCCGTGTCTTCAAGCGACCCGTCTCCCTCGTCGGCGGGTTGTTCCAGCAGCGTATCGACACGCAGCTGGGCTGCATTCAGGGCCTCCTGGCAGGTCTTGGTCAGCGCCATGCCGCGTTCGAACTGCGCCAGCGACTTCTCCAGCGTCAGCTCGCCGCTTTCCATCTGCTCCACGAGCGTCTCCAGCTCTTCCAGCGACTGCTCAAAATCGGGTGTGGAATCCTTTTTTGCCATCACGGTCTCGTGCTCTGATCAAGCGACGCATAATGGGATTGCCGGCGCCGAATAGCAACCGTTGCGGCCGTGGTTCCCTAAGACCTCAGCCAGGTGAGGTCCTGCTCGCGTTCTCGCAGGAACTCGGTCAGCCGGCGGCTTCGCCAGGCGTTACCGATCTGAACGAGCCGCTCATCCTGGAAAACCAGGGGCGTGTCGGCGCGGGACCACGGTGGAATCCCGAGCTGCTGGAGAATTTTGTTCAGATTCCGGTGGCGGTTTTCACCCTCGCGCTGCACGGTGATTCCAACCGAACCGGTCGCCACCGTCAGCTCGGGCGGAGGCTCCGAGCCACGCCACGCCAGCGTTGATCCGTCGGGGAGCTTGAGCGCTGGCTGGCTTGCCGGGGTCCAGCGCGTGGTGATCGGTGCAGGTGAGCTTTGCCGATCGTTGCGCACCAGAAACAGGCTGCGCCGATAGCTTCTGAGTTCATGTTCCTGCAGCTTCAGCGCCGGATGGCGGTCATCGGCGCAGGTATCGCGCTGCTGGAGCAGCTCGCGGAGCTGACGCGCCGGGGGCAAGCTCACCCCACCGCTCGTCAGCCAGCGCTGCAGCAGCAGAACCTGCGTGTCGAGCGACAGCGGATCCAGCGCATCTGCCTGGATCATCAACGGCGGTCCTGCGTGGGCGGCGAGATGCAGATCGACGAGCTCGTCGAGCGCCGTGGCCGTCTGGCGCTGGCGTTGGGCGGTTGCCGCCAGGCTGGCCGCGGCGTCGGGCCACCGTTGCGCGAGCGCCGGCAGAATCCGGCTTCGCACGAAGCTGCGCCTGACCTCGGTCGAGGCGTTGGCCGGATCATCCAGCCAGCCGAAATCCGTCGCTTTTACCAGCGCGATGAGCTGCGCCCGGGATACATGAAGCCACGGCCGGCAGACCATGCCGCGGCCCAGCGGTCGAAGGCGGGGAATCCCGGCCAGCTCGTGGCTGCTGCCGCCACGCAGCGCCGCCAGCAGCACGGTTTCAGCCACGTCGTCAGCATGATGCGCCGTGAGCAGCACATCGCCTTCTCTCATGTCCCGGCTCAGGAGCGCATAGCGGGCGTCGCGCAGCTGGCCCTCATTTGGGTGGTCGGGGAGGCTGCCTGCATCGACGGTCAGACACTCAAAGGCGACGCCCAGTCGCCTCGCGACCTCCCGACAGTGAGTGACCCAGGTGTCCGCATCCGGGTGCACGCCATGGTTCACGTGCACCGCTCGCAGTGACTCGGGGAGACACTCAGCCGCCGTGAGGAGCAGCGCTGTGGAGTCCGGTCCGCCGCTGAAGGCGATCGTAACGCGCTTGGGCTTGAGCTCCGAGAGAGCCTGCCGCAGAAGATCGACGGGCTGGTCAGTCACCCTTGAAGCGACCGAGAGCCATCAGTCGCTGGTAACGTTCAGAGAGGAGCGAGTCGGTTTCCCGGCTCGCCAGGTTTTCGAGCTTGGCGCAGATCGCCGCCTGGAGCGTGCCGGCCATGGCTTTCGGATCGCGGTGCGCGCCACCCAGAGGTTCGGGCACAATCTCGTCGATCAGCTTCAGCTTTTTCAGCGCCCCGGACGTGATTGCCATGGCGCTGGCGGCGTCCTTCGCGAAATCCGGGCTTTTCCAAAGGATTGACGCGCAGCCCTCGGGTGAGATCACCGAGTAGGTGCTGTACTCGAGCATCATCAGATGGTCGCCGACGCCGATCGCCAGGGCGCCGCCGGAACCTCCCTCGCCGATGACGCAGCAGATGATCGGTACCCTCAGGCCCGCCATCACCTGCAGGTTCTTGGCGATGGCCTCGCTCTGACCGCGCTCCTCGGCACCGATCCCGGGATAGGCGCCGGGCGTATCGATCATGGTGACGACCGGCAGGCCGAATCGCTCGGCGGTCTGCATCAGCCGCATGGCTTTCCGGTACCCCTCGGGCCTCGGCATGCCAAAGTTACGGTGGACCTTCTGTTTGGTGCTGCGGCCTTTTTGCTGACCGATCAGCATGACGCGATGACCTCCGAGCCTGGCCAGACCGCCCACGATGGCCGGATCGTCTTTGAAGGCTCGATCGCCATGAAGCTCATGAAACTCCTCGGTCAGCAGCTCCACGTAATCCAGGGTGTAGGGGCGATTCGGGTGCCGGGCCAGCTTGGAAATCTGCCACGCGTCGAGGCTTGAGAAAATCGATTCGGTCTTGCTCCGCAGCTTTTCCTGCAGGCGTTCCACCTCTTCCTCGAGATTGATGGCGTTGTCTGAGCCGACGTTACGTAGTTCGTGGATCTTGGTTTCCAGCTCCGCGATCGGCTGCTCAAAATCCAGGTAGTTGGCTTCGGATTGCGTCATGCGGCTAAGTATACGCGTTATCGGTTTCCAGAAGCTCGCTGAACATCAGCCGCGCGCCGGCCACTCCCGGAACGCCGGTCAGTCCCTCGAGCAGGCTTCGAGACGGCTTGACGTTGAACGCATCTCCGAGCTGGATATGCGCCTCCGCGGTGTTGTTGTGGTACCTGAGCACCACGGGCGTGTTGCCGGGCTGGTGGGGCTCCAACGTTTCGCGCAGCGCGGCCAGGTCGAGCTGGGTTCGATTGAGCGTCAGGCGCAGGGCCCGGGCGTACCTGGCCAGCGTATCGTCGATCGTGTGCAGTCGCTCCACGCGCATCTTGACGCTGCCCGACACGTCGTCCGGCAGCAGGTTCCCCTCGGCGACGACCAGCTGGTCATTGCTGAGCAGCTCGACGTTCTCGCTCATCGCTTTGCCAAAAAATGCGAGCTCAATCCTCGCGGTGCCGTCGTCGAGCTGGGCAAACGCGCTTCGCTCGCCGCGCTTGCGAAGCCCCATGATCAGCCCGGCGAGGGTTGCCGGAACGCCGCGCCGATTGTCGCTGCTCAGCTTCCCGAAGCGCTTATCGATGCCCCCCAGCGGACAGTTGACCACGTTTTCCAGCGAGGCCCGATAGGGGTCCAGCGGATGGCCGGACAGGTACAGCCCCAGCGTGTCGCGTTCGCCGCGGAGTCGTCGGTCGTCGTCGAAGTCTGCCAGCACGGTCAGCGTCGGATCGGCCTTCGCCACCGGCGCGGGCGCACCAAACAAATCACTCTGGCCGGCCGCGCGATCGCGTGCGCTTTGCTCTGCGGCTTTCATCACCTCGGGCAACGAGGCGAAAAGGGTGGCCCGGTTCTGGCCCAGGCAGTCGAGCGCGCCCGCCATGATCAGCGCCTCCAGCCCACGCTTGTTGAGCCGCGACAGGTCCACCCGGTTGCACAGCTCGAGCAGATCAGCGAAGGGCCCATTCTGGTCGCGTTCTTCGATACAGGCGTCGATGGCGCTGCGACCGAGGCCCTTGATGGCGCCGAGCCCGTAGAGCACCTTTTGATCGTCCAGGGCCTTGAAGGCATAGGCGGACTGGTTGATGTCCGGCGCCAGCAGCTCCAGACCCATCTGCTTGGCGTCGTCGATCAGGACGACAACCTTGTCGGTGTTGTCCATGTCCGCCGACAGTACCGCGGCCATAAACTCCGCCGGATAGTGAGCCTTCAGGTAGGCGGTCTGGTAGGACAGCAGCGCGTAGGCGGCCGAGTGCGATTTGTTGAACCCGTAGCCGGCAAACTTTTCCATGAGGTCGAAGACCGACTCTGCCAGCGCGCCGTCGATACCCCGAGCGGTGGCGCCGTCGACAAAAATCGACCGCTGCTTAGCCATCTCCGCCGGCTTTTTCTTGCCCATCGCCCGGCGCAGGATGTCCGCGCCGCCGAGCGTGTAGCCGGCCATCACCTGAGCGATCTGCATCACCTGCTCCTGATACAGGATGACGCCGTAGGTCGGCTCCAGTATGGGTTCCAGCTCCTCGTGGGGATAGCGCACTTCCTGCCGACCGTGCTTGCAGTCCACGTAGGTATCCACCATGCCGGAGTCCAGCGGCCCGGGCCGATACAGCGCAACCAGCGCAACGATGTCGTCGAAGCTGCCGGGCTGCAGCCGTCGGATTAGCTCCTTCATGCCGCGCGACTCGAGCTGGAAAACGGCGGTGGTATGACAGGCTTTGAGAAGATCGAAAGCCTGCGAGTCGTCCATCGGCAGGCTGTCGACGTCGAGCTCCGGTTTGTCCGGACGGCTGTTGATCGCCCTGACCGCCCAGTCGATGATGGTCAGCGTGCGCAGGCCCAGAAAGTCGAACTTCACCAGGCCGATGGCCTCAACGTCGTCTTTGTCGAACTGTGAGACGACACTTTCACCCGCCGTTTCGCAGTAGAGTGGGGTGTAATACTCGAGCGGCCGCGGCGCGATCACCACGCCGCCGGCATGTTTGCCGGCATTGCGGGTCAGGCCCTCGAGCGACCGGGCGGTTTCCATCAGCTGTGCGACGTCGTCATCGGTTTCGACCCGTTCGGCCAGCTCCGCAGACTCTTTCAGCGCCCCCTCCAGCGTAATCCCGAGCGTGTTGGGCACCAGCTTGGCCACTTCGTCGACGAAGCCGTAGCGCAGGCCCAGCACCCGGCCCGCGTCGCGGACAACGGCTTTCGCCGCCATCGTGCCGAAGGTGATGATCTGCGAGACCTTCTCGCGGCCGTAGCGCTCAGCGACGTAGGCGATGACCTCATCGCGGCGGTCCATACAGAAGTCGATGTCGAAGTCGGGCATGGACACACGCTCGGGATTCAGAAACCGCTCGAACAGCAGATCGTGGTCCAGGGGGTCCAGGTCGGTGATGCCGAGCGCGTAGGCGACCAGCGAGCCGGCGCCAGACCCTCGTCCCGGTCCGACGGGAATCGACTGCTTGCGGGCCCAGGAGATGAAGTCGGCGACGATCAGGAAGTAGCCGGGAAAACCCATCTGGCCGATGACGCTCAGCTCGTGGTTCAGGCGTTCGTCGTAGTCGGCTCGTGCGATCGCGGTCGGTGGTCGGGACTTGAGGCGTTCCTCGAGACCTTCTCTGGACTGCTGCTCGAGAAAGCTGGCTTCGGTCTGCCCGTCGGGCAGCGGGAAAGCCGGCAGGAAGTACTTGCCGAGCTCGAGGTGCAGGTTGCAACGCTTCGCCAGCTCCGCCGTGTTCTCCAGCGCTTCCGGCAGATCTTGAAACAGCTCCGCCATCTCGCTCGCTGACCGCAGATACTGCTGATCGGTGTAGTGCCGCGGCCGGCCGGGATCGTCCAGCAGCCGTCCCTGATTAATGCACACCCGGGCTTCGTGGGCGGCGTAGTCCTGTGCCATCAGAAAGCGCACGTCGTTGACGGCAACCACCGGACATTGGTGTGCGTGCGCCAGCTTCAGCGCCTGCTCAAGATACTCTTCCTCACCGGGCCGGCCCACTCGCGAGATGTCGACGTAGAGACGATCCTGGAATGCCGCGGACCAGCGGGCCAGCGTGTCGCTGGCGCGATTGGGCTTACCGTCGGCCAGCAGCCGCCCGACCGGCCCCTGCTGCTGACCGGTCAGCACGATGAGCCCCTCGTTTTGCGTCAGCAGCCATTCGGGGTCCACGCAGGGCGGGGCGTGCGACTGACGCTCGCCAAACGACCGGGACAGCAGCGCCGAAAGATTCCGGTAGCCGGTCTGGTTCTGACACAGCACCGTGCAGCGCGCCGGCGTTTCCGCCTCCTCGTCCAGCAGCCACAGGTCGGCGCCGGCAAGCGGCTTGATCCCGGCGCCCTCGGCGGCCCGCACGAACTTTACCAGCCCGAACAGGTTGTGCTGATCGGTCATCGCCAGGGCCGGCATCTCCATCGCGGCGGCCTGCTGAACCAGCGGCTTGATGCGCAGCGTGCTGTCGACCAGCGAATACTCCGTGTGGAGCGACAGATGGGAGAACCAAGGGGTCATAAGAGCTCACCCTGAATCATTGCCCTAACCGGCGCAAAGCTGGAGCGATGCAGCGGCGTGGGTCCCAGGGCCCGCAGCGCGGCCAGGTGCTGCGGCGTGCCGTAGCCTTTGTGGCTGGCGAACCCGTACTCGGGATATTGGCAGTCCAGCTCGGTCATAAGGTCATCACGGGCGGTCTTGGCGAGGATCGACGCCGCACCGATACACTTCACCACCGCGTCACCACCCACAATCGCTTTACAGGGAAGCGTTACGTCGGGCGTTCGGTTGCCGTCGATCAGTACTTCTGCCGGTGGCTGCGCCAGGCGCTCAACGCAGCGCTTCATCCCCAGCAGCGTTGCCTGAAGAATGTTGATCTTGTCGATGGTCACAACATCGATCATTTCGAGGGTGTAGTCCAGCGCGCCAGCCCGGATCTTTTCCGCCATCTCCGCACGTTGCGGGGCACTCAGCTTTTTCGAATCGTCCACCCAATCCCAGTTGAGGTGAGGATCGAGCACCACCGCGGCCACGGCTACGGGCCCGGCCAGACAGCCCCGGCCCGCCTCATCAACGCCCGCAGGGTTCACCGCGACCCTCCACGCTCGGCGAGAAAGGCGGCCACCTCGTCGCCGGCGCTGGTGTCGGAGCGAAGGCTTCGATGTATTTCGGTGAATCGTTCGATCATGTGGCTCCGGCGCGGCGAATCGGAGAGCAGCGCCAGCGCTTCCTCGGCCAGACCTTCGGGGGTCGCTGCAGCCTGCATCAGCTCGGGGACCAGCCGCTCGCCGGCCAGCGCGTTCGGCAGAGAAAACTGGTCGACCTTCATCATGCGGGTCACTCTGACGATCAGGTGAGTGATCGGCGAAATCCGGTAGGTGACAACCATCGGCGTTTTGCACAGCAGCGCCTCAAGGGTGGCGGTGCCGGAGGCGATGATTGCCGCATCAGCGGCGCAGAGCGCGGTGAACGACTGTCCCTCCAGCAGCTCGACGCGATCGCTTAAGCCCTCGGCTGCCAACATCTGGCTGAAGCGCTGTCGCGTGGCGGCCGTCGCGGTGGGCGTGACAAAGTGTACCTCCGGCTGCGCGGCCAAGATCAACCTCGCGGCGGCGGCGATCACCGGTCCGAGGCGCTTAATTTCACCGCCGCGGCTGCCGGGGAGCAGGGCAACCAGCTTCATGTCCTCTGGCATACCCAGCTCCCGCCGAGCCGCTGCGCGGTCGGGTTCCAGCGCCACCGCCTGGGCGCTCGGGTGGCCTACAAAGCGGGCCGGGACCTGGTAGCGCTCATAGATCTGCGGTTCGAAGGGAAACAGGGTCAGCATCAGATCGATGCAGCGCCCAATTTTTCCTGCCCGGCCCTGACGCCAGGCCCAGATCGAGGGGCTCACGTAGTGCACGGCTGGGATGCCTGCCGCCTTGAGCTTTCGAGCCAGTCCCAGATTGAAGTCCGGTGCATCGATTCCGATAAAACAGTCCGGCGGGTCGTCCAGCATGCGCCGCCGGATGGTCCGGCGCAGACGCAGGAGTTCCGGCAGGTGTCCCACCACCTCTGCGAAGCCCATCAGCGCCAGGGCCTGGCAGTCGTACCAGCTCTCGACACCGGCGTCGTTCATCGCCTCGCCGGTGATGCCAGACAGCTTGACGTCCGGGTATCGGGCCCTCAGCTGGCTTGCCAGGCCGGCACCCAGCCGATCGCCCGAGGATTCTCCGGCGACCAGCACGATGTGGCGCGGATCGGTGTTGCTGCTGACCACGCCCTAGCGCAGGATGCTGCGCTGGCTTTTCTGGATAAATTCCACCATGGGAGCCACTTCCTCCCACTCGGCGGCCAGCTCGCGGATTTGTTCCAGCGCCTCGCTCAGCGGACGGCCCTGGGTGTAGAGCATTTTGTAAGCGCGCTTCACGGCGGCGATCTGTTCAGCGGAGAATCCCCGTCGACGCAGGCCTTCCGAATTGATGCCGCGCGGTTCCGACATCTTGCCGGCGACCACAACGTAGGGCGGCACATCGCGGTTGACGCTTGCGCCCATTGCGGTGAACGCGTTGCGGCCTACGCGACAGAACTGATGGATCAGCGAAAAGCCGCCGAGGATCGCATGGTCCTCGACTTCAACATGACCTGCCAGGGAAGCGCAGTTGGCAAAGGTGGTGTCGTTGCCGATGATGCAGTCATGGGCAATGTGCACGTACGCCATGATCCAGTTCCGGTCCCCGATGCGCGTGACGCCGCCGCCACCCACCGTACCTCGATTGATGGTGCAGTATTCACGGATGGTATTGCCGTCGCCGATTTCCAGCCGGGTTTCGTGCTCGGGCAAGAACTTCTTGTCCTGCGGCTCTTCGCCGACCGACGCAAACTGGAAAATCCGGTTGTTCTTACCGATGGTCGTGGGGCCCTTGACCACCACGTGCGGCCCGATCACCGACCCTGAACCGATCTCGACGCCCGGGCCAATAAACGAAAACGGTCCAACCTCGACGTCCTCCGCCAGCTCCGCTGCGGAGTCCACCACCGCCTGTGGATGAATCATGTAGCGCTCCGCTCGGCACACAGGATCTGGGCGCTGGCCACCTTCTCGCCGTCCACTTCCGCGGAACACTCGTATTGGCCCATGTTGCGCAGCATGCGCTTGAGGCGAACTTCCATTTGGAGCTGGTCTCCGGGCCCGACAAGCCTGCTGAAGCGCGCGTTGTCGATCTTCACGAGGTAAAACATCGGGCTGTCCTGCGGATCGTCGAGCGTATTGAGGTAACACAACACGCCCGCACACTGCGCCATGGCTTCCAGAATCAAAACCCCCGGCATCACCGGATGGTCTGGGAAATGGCCCTGAAAAAACGGCTCGTTAATCGTGACGTTCTTGATCGCCTTGACCCACTGCCCGGTCTCATAGTCCACCACCCGGTCGACCAGCAGAAAAGGGTATCGATGCGGAAGCGCTCGGAAGATGGTTTCGATATCCACGACCTTACTGTTGTTGTCTTTGTCAGTCACTGGGAGTCCTTTTCTAATTTAAGCAGGCGCCGGGCCAGCTGATCGAGGTTGCGCAGCCGCGCCACGTTGCGGCGCCAGGTGCTGGCCGGCTGAAACGGAATACCGGAGGAGTAGGTCCCGCCAGGTTCCTTGATGTCGTGGGTGACCATGGTCATCGCGGTGACCGTCACGCCGTCCGCGACCTTGATGTGGCCGGCAAAGCCGGCGCCGCCAGCGACCATGCAGTTGCGGCCGATGCGGGCGCTGCCGGCAATTGCGACACATCCCGCGATGGCCGTATGAGCGCCGATATAAACGTTGTGGCCCACCTGGATCTGGTTGTCCAGCCGGACGTCGTTTTCGAGCGTCGTGTTGTCCAACGCCCCGCAGTCGATGGTGGTGTTGGCGCCGATCTCACAGTCGTCGCCCAGTTCCACCCCGCCCAGCTGTGGCACCTTGACCCAGCCGTCGGCGTCTCTGGCCAGGCCGAACCCGTCGGCACCCAGCACCGCGCCGGGATGGATGATCACCCGCTTGCCCAGCCGAACCCGGCCGACCAGCGTCACTTGAGCCGTGAGCCTGCTGTTGTCACCAACAACGCAGCCGGGGCCAACCACGCAGCCGGCGCCGATAAAGACGTTGCGCCCGATGGTGACGCCAGGTTCGAGGACACTATTGGCGCCGATCCAGCACCCTTCGCCCAGCGTTACGTTTTCGCCGACGACAGCGCTCTGATGGACGCCGGGAACGAAGTGACCACTCGGGTCAAAATTGGCTGCGCCGCGGGCGTAATCCAGGTAGGGATCCGGGCTGATGATGGCACCCCTGCTGTACCCCTCGCTGTCTTCCTCACGCAGGATCACGGCGCCGGCCTGGCAGGCCTCGAGGTCCGATCGATAGCGCGGATTGGCCAGAAAGCTGAGGTCGGCTGGTCCGGCACGGCTGAGGGTCGCGCAGCCGCTCAGCGGCAGATCGGGGTTACCGCGGAACGGCCGATCGAGCCGAGCCGCCAGCTCCTTTAGCGTCAGGGTAGGTGTTTCTGCGTGCATCTGGAACTCTGTTGCTGGTCAGTTGACCGCCGTCGACGGAATGCGACTGGCTTCCTCCAGCCGTTCCAACAGACGCTGCGTCAGAT